>NZ_CP117229.1:0-695643 GCF_028596125.1 Listeria innocua | reverse complement strand
TCGATATTGTTCGAACCGGATGCTCGCAAGCTCGCGCCGAATGATTCTTCAAAACTCGCTTCACTTGCTTTAAAATTTGGCGTATTGGCGTTGGCGATATTATTTGAAACTACTTGGTTGGCCGTTTGAAGATAGTTCAAGTAGTTGCCAATATGCGTGGTATAATTTTCCACTTGTGATTTCCTTCTTTCTTTTAGAAAAATTTCGCATAGTTCAAGTTGGCGGCATTGCGACTTTTATTTTCAGAAAAGGCATTTTCAGTGGATTCTAATTGTTTTTGGGTGAAAAGAATACCTTTATTTATAACTTCTCTTGTTTCTTTTAAAATGGCTTCTTTTGTGTCTTTTGGTAGATGTTCGGTGCTTTTTAGTAGTTCATTTAGTTTCGCTTGATATTCTTCGAGGTTAACGTTTAATTGTCCCGTCGAGTGAAACAGTGCTTTTAACTCAGCCAAATGTGTCTTTGCTTGATTCATGTTTCATCACTCCCTCGTAGCCTTCTTTAAGCTGCGTGATGACGTGAATAATTGTATCGATATTAACGGGTTGTTTTAGTAGTTGCATTTGACGAATTTGTTCTGAAATCCATTCGTATAAGCCGAAAATATTATCGTAAAGTTCTTGTCCGGCTTCGGGATTTAATTGTAATTTTAGTTCTTCAAAGATCTTTTCCATTTTATCGAGAATAAGGTCCGCTTCGGAAAAATGCAGTTGTTCGAGTGCTTTGTCCAACTTTTTAAATTCAATAATACAACGTTCGTATATGTAAATGGTGTTTTTAATGGGATTGCTCGTATTTAGTTCATTTTGGGTATATCGTTTCCAAGCTTGCATTTTTTTCACCTACCATTTTTATTTATTAGAACTGTTCATGCCGTCGATTAGAGCGTCGAGAGTCATTGCATCACTTTGCATGGCTTGCATCATTTCGAGCCATTTGTTGTACTGGTCGGTAATATTCGTTAGTAAGGTGTCATTTCGGCTAGTAATGTCGGTTAGCTTGAGATTTAATTTATTGATTTCATTCGTCATCGAGGTCGTTTCATCACTGATAAAGCCTGTCGAGCCAAATGTTTTATTCAAAGATTGATAAAGTTCATCGCCAATTCCACCAATACCAAAGAAAAATCTTTCGACGGCGGTTGGATCTTCAGCTACCATTTTTTTCATCGCTGTTTCATCTACTTTTAAAACGCCTTCTTTATCGACGCTTATGCCAAAGTCAAATAATGTATTTCCGTCTTTTTTATGTTGAAATACATTGTTTAGCGCACGATTTGCTTCGAGGTCAGCAGCAGATGCTTGTAAAATGGTTCCTTTTCCCGTGTATGTTTTCATTGTGCTTGTTAGCGCATTGTATGTATTTACAAAACTTGTAATCATGCTGGCTGCTTTTTCATCGCTTTGATCTTGAATCGTTAATTTTTCAGCGCCAGTTGTTTCTTTTTTGAGGTTGATTGTCACGCCTGGAATGTAGTTGGTTACTTTGTTTGTTGCACTTGTGACAGTTGCTCCATTGATTCTCAGTTTGGCATCTTCTGCCGCTAAATGGTCTGGTGAATTTTGTACTAAACCAAGTGCTTCTAAAACTGCGGAATCGCCTTCAAATTTAATGCTGTTTTCGACACCAGTAGTTGAAGCTGTAACGACCATATTTTCGCCTAATGTGTAGATGTTTACTTTCGCACCAGCGCTATTAATCGAGTTCATCACATTTTTCATCGAGCTATCTGCATCGACTTTAATTTCTTTACCGTTGATTTTAATTGTCCCACTTACACCAATTTTTGCTTCAATATCAGGTACTGCTTTGTTGTAAGTGTCTGCGGTCGCCAAGTTTTGTACTTCGATGGAATAGCTGCCGTTGACGGAGCTGCTCGTTGATGAAACGGTAAAACTTGTTTCGTTGGATGAAGTCGCTAGTTTGGTTTTACTTTCATAAGTCGTGAAAGAACTCATCGTTTTCAGCGAGTCAGACAAAGCATTTTTTAAACTAGCATAAAGATCAATCCGTGATTGGTAGCTAGAAATTTGGTTTTGATATGGTGTTTTTGCTTTTTCTAAACTGGCTTTTTGGAGACTAATAAATTGCGAATAATATTGCGTCGGATCCATTAAACTACTTGCAATCGAACTTCCCACTTGGTTTCACCTCACATATAATTTAGAATGCTTAATTTTTGTACCATCACACTGGATTGCAGTGCGGCTTGGTAAGCGATAGACGTTTTGTTTAAATTACTTACAGCTTCTGGCATATTGACTTCTTCGACATTGGATTTTCGTTCGGAGAAATCAACAATTTTGCTAGAAAGTACATTGTCATAGGCTGTCACGCCGTTTTTTTGTCCGCCGATATTTGTCATCGAATTGGTAATAATTTCGATATTTTTGCTATTTGTTTCTTGCAAGGCAGACAAAGCATCTTTATCGCCACTTTTCATTGCGTCAACGATTTTTTGAATGTTGTTAAAAACATCCGTCATCGCGCTGCCATCATGGAAAACTTCTACTTCTAATGTGTCCGTTACGCGGAATTTTTTATTTTCTGTCGTTCCGTTATAGATGATTTCTCCGGTTGTTTTATCCGTTGTAAATGGCTCAACGCTTGTACTAGAACCACTGAAAACATATCTGCCATCGTCTTCTGAGTTAGCAACAGAAATAAGAACATCAAGTAAACCTTTGATTTCTTCGGCTGATTGCGACATATTGTCTTTATCGCTCGTACCGTTAATTGCTTGTAAGACTAGAGCATTTACCCGGTTCATCGATGTGGACATGGATGAAAGAGAGGTTTCTGCGGTATTTAATAATGATTTCGCTTCAGTTACGTCCGTTTTTTCACGATTAAGCTGACTAAGCACGTGATTATAGGATAAAATTTGTGCTGTAGCACCAGGATTTTCGCTCATCGATTCATACTTTTTCCCGGAAGATACTTGTAATTGGTATTTTGCAAGGTTTCCTGAGACATTATTCAGCTGGTTAATTATTGAATTTGCTTGTTGATTCGTTGAAATTCGCATTATTTTCCTCCTTATAACATGGCTAAGAGAGCTTTCATCATATCGTTCACTGTGTTCATGGCTTTCGTATTGGCCACATAATAACTTTGGTATTGCATGATATTTGTCATTTCCTCGTCAATATTAACTCCTTCAAGAGATGATTTTGATTCAGAAAGGGAATTTAAAGCTTGCGTGTCTGCCGTGGAAGTTGCACTACTTTTACTCGCATCTGTTGCAACTTCTGTAATGATTCCATCCATGAAGCTTGGAAAAGTTGTTCCTTGAATATTTTTATCCGTTTTTAAAGATGCAATATCTGCCGCGATAACACCTAAGAATGGCTTGTTTTCAGCATTGCTAGTGATTGCGGGATTCAGGATCCATTTACCAGAGCTTTGGGTGAAAATTGGAATCGAAAAATCGTTCACATCAGTTACATATGTACTTGTACCAAGTGTGTCAATCGCGTGGTCAACTCCGCCAATGGTTAGCGTATCACCAGAACGCGTCACACCAGGGAATTTTTCTAATTGACGTAAAAGTTCTTCGCGGTTGCTGAGTAATTTTTCGTCATTCGGATTAGCTTGAAGGGCATCATTGATTTTTTGCAAGTCGTCCATTGTTTTGTTGACGTTTTTGACTTGAATATCATCTAATGCTTTTGCTAGGCCATTTGAAAAAGTTTCGATTTTTTCTTGGTAGGATTTAATTTCATTTTGGTTAACGCGTACAGAAGCGATGATGGAACCTTCTGGCATATTGAGTTTTTGACCGTCCACGGAGAATTCGAAGCCTGTCGCTGTCCGTGTCGAGGTAATTTCAGTTGTTTCATCACCTTGTACGACAAGACGTCCGCCAATTGTCACATCGTATACATCTGGGTTATTTGGGTGGGCGCTAACAGAAATACCAGCATAGCCCGACATCGTACTAAGTAGTTGATCGCGCTGATTCAGTAAATCGTTCGGTGGATTGGAGCCTGCATTTCCGATTGCTTTATTGATACTGCCTAGTTTTTTAATTAATGAATTTAAGTCTTGAATCGCGGCATCTGTATCTGCTGCAATGGTTGTTTCTAATTCTTTTAAGCCAGAATGAAGTTGATTTAACTGGTCCGTAAAAATCGACATACTGGATAAAAGTGCCGTTGTATTCGTTGCTTGATCGGGATTTTTTGCTAACGCAGCCCAAGCGGTGAAAAAGTTATCTAAATTATCACTTGGCGTATTTTTCCCGGGAGTACCAAATAAATTAAGCGCTTGACCGAGCGCCCCACTTTGATATAACGAAGCGGATTGTTTGGCGATTTGATTATTATATTGTGTCGTAAGAGCTGCGTTTGTCAGTCGTTTAATATCTGTTACTTTGACCCCGTAGCCTGTTTGTTTCCCGCCGAGAAGACCTCCGTCACCGTAAACTGCCGTCTGATCCACAGCTTGTCTAATATAACCCGGCGTATTCATATTACTAATATTTTGCTGAGCGACCATATTAGCGATTTGCGCCGCTGACATGCCCGATAATGACGTATTAAAATCACTTAAACGCACAAAAAATCCCTCCGTTTACTTAAAAAGTTTCGTTAATCATCATATTATTTTCTGCTTGAGTTTCCGCGTGATGCCCCGTAATAACATCTACCATATGTTCCGAAAAAGCTAATTGCATTTCTGTTCTAATTTGATTTTCAGAAACAGTTACTCGTAAAAGGCTTTCTTTTTCAAGCAGCATTTTTTTACGTTCATCAATAAATGCATTTTCAGCAGGTGTCCATGTTTTTTGCAAGCTTCTAAGTGTATTATCTTCGCCAATAATTGTTTTTAAAACGTGATATTCGTTTTGTAAACCGGCAAGTTCGCGCTGAAGCCCTAGTTGGCGCTCTTCTGCTTCAATCCAATTTTCTTCTTGTAGTAATTTACCTAATACATTCGCTTCATCGGCCGCTTTTACATTTTTTTCGATTAAGATTTCTAATTGATTAATTAATTCGTTTTGCATTCCCATCACCTACAATACGACATCGAGAATCATGCCAGTAATCTCACCAATTCGATTTAGCATATCTAAATGTCCAGTTTTTGTATCAATTAAATTCATTACATCATCTAGTTCATTGGTTTGTTTTTCTACTTGTTTTAAAATCGTCATTTTTTGCGAAAACCCGTATTTTGGATGTCGGCTTTCGATATTGTCATAATCCATCACATTATTAACATAAAAATTCAAAAAGCTTTGGACTGCTTTTTTGTAGCTCAAAACGTTATCTACAGTCATATCCATTTCAACAAGTGATTTTTTATCTGTCACTTCGGTAATTAGTTCATTGATTTCAGTCAGGGAAGGAGTTTGTTTTTTGCCATTTGCCTTCATTTGCTCAAAATAGAGCTGTTGTGTTTGATTTAATTCTTGCATTCCCCTAACTAAGTTCGTCTGTTTGGACTGCGAAATCTGGCTAATTGAAACATTATTCATCCTTTTTCCCCCGAAAAACTCATTTTCGCTTTCTAAACCTTATTTTTCTATTTAATTATACTGAAACAACCTGAAAAAGTATATATTTTTTGAAAAAATATCTTTTTTAAAATAAAATAATTAATAATAAAATAATAAATATAGCAACTATCATGAAAAATATTGGTTGTTTGGAGACGCTTCGAAAATCTTTTACTAATAAATCTAAAAACGACATTTCTTGTTGTGCGAGTAGCATCATCTTTGTCATATCACTAGCGAATTCTGCGTCTACACTTCCTAAAATTCGCTCAGAATCTGTAAAGCCCGCTTCGATTTCCATTTTTTGAAAAAGCTGCGCGAGTCTTGAAAGCTGACCTTGCATTCGGTCGAGAATAACAGCAATCCCGCCTTGAGTCATTTGTCCATCAGCTAATCTTTGTAGTTCTTGGAAAAGCTCCGTTAATGGTTTTGTCGCTTGTTGGTGAAAAATTTTAATATTGCCATTTGGAAATGCGCCAATTTGTGGTAAAAGTTGGTTCATTAGTTTTAAGTATTCGCTACCTAGTTTCCAGATGTTGATGTTTTCAGCTTGTAATTCATATGGTAGTAAGTGGCGGGAATGGAACATATTGCCAAACTCACGTAATACTTTAATCATCCAGTTTGTTTCTTGCTTAGCGTCAACTACTGGTTCAAGTCTTGTCGCATGTTCCAGATGACCTTGAAACTCTCGCATCATTTGGATACCAGTTTCCATATTTCCAGAGGCGATTTGCATCATACGGAGAAAATCATATTTTCCAGTTGTTTCAAATGTTAAAGTTGGTAACATTTTTAGCAAAAAGGAAATTTCGTTCATAATTTTTTGATTGGCTAAAAACAACTTTTGGTTGGCTGGATTTTCAGAAAAATATGCTTCAAAATTATGTTGTTTCATTAAGATGGTGCTTAATTGGCTGCTGATTTCGCTTCTGACCGTTTGCCATTTTGCCGAGTCAGTTGGATTTTTTATACCTGCGCGCATGACGTAAAAAATTAAGTCATTCGCTTTTTTGGCGTTATTCATCATTAATTTCATATATAATTCTAGATTTGCGGTTGTGGTGCCGTTTAATTGCAAACTGCTTAGTTCTTTAAAGGAAAATGATACTGGTGGCGTTTTTGGTACCGCGACTTCTGTATTCATTTGTGCCTTTGCACTGCCTTCTTTTAATAATGGATTTTGTTTAATTAATTCCCGTTCTAGCTGATTACGATTTTCTGCGGATTCTTGAATGCCATCTATTTTCATTCCGTCCACCTCACTTCTGCTTTTATTTCATTGCTCTATTACCTGAAAAAATAATAACGCCTATAATCATGAGTGCCGGAATCCAAAACGGGATACTGCTTGACTTGTTTTTAGTTGAGGTTTCCTTCTTAGCCTGCTTCTTTGGAGGTTTTTCGCTGGATTCAGTAGATGGTTTAGGGGCAGGTTTTGCAAGTATTGGCTCTTTTTCATTTGGTATAACTGGTGGTGGTGCAATTATTTCTTTATCTGGTACAGGAATCACTGGCTTGATTTCTTGACTCAATTGTTTAGAATAAGCCCGGCCGTCCCAGTCGATCCAGTGTAATATGATTTTTCCGGTTGTTGAGATTTCCGCACTTTTGAAGCTATTATCCGTTCTAACGGTGCGGAATGTTTGCCCATTTACTTCGACGGATAATGCTGTGATTAAAGCAAAATCCGGATTAATTAGCCCAGTTAAAACCGTATTATTGATTAAGTTAATCTCCGCAAATGGCTCACTTGTGGAGCGAACGAGCATTGCTATGTTCATTCCTTGAAAATGGATAATTTCGCCGGATAATTCTTTTGTTAAAGTGAGAATTCCAATCCATTCGTTGGCGTTTTTTTGCCATTTTAGCGGAATGTTAATACCACTTTCCGTTTCAGCTTCTGGAAATTCAGTTGTATATTTATCGAGCGTTAATTTGATTTGATTGCCAACTTGGACGATTTTTTTCTCGTCGTTGGTGATGTCAACAGCGTTATAACTTAGATGTGGCTCATTCGGCTGATACATCTGAATCGTTTTTTCTAAGTCAATCGTGATTTCATTCTCCGCAAAATCAACTAATTTCAACTGAAAAGTGAGTTTTTCTCCTGGTTGAAATTTTTCTAACGGTACTTCGCCTTCAAATTTCCCAGTCCAGTTATTTTGTATTAATTCAGCTTCTGCGTCGTTCGAATCACTATGAATTATCAATATCGCTTGTTTTACACCTGTTTCTGCATCGGCTAAATCTGCTGCCACATGAAGGGCGCTTGTATGTAAAACATCTTCGTCATGCGCGAAGGTAATATCTGTTAAACTAGGTGCCGTTTCATCTTTTTCAACTTCCTTCAGCTGTTGCACTTGGAATAAATCATCTATAGTAACAATCGCTTCAGGGTTGTCGTTTGCGTAAAATTCTGCGCGGTAGCTTCCCTCTAAATCAAAGTCCGTCACCGTATATGTTTCGCCATCTAGGAGTCTTTTTTGACCTTGTTCATTCACTAAAACGATTTTCATCTTTTCCGCATTTTCGATATGAAATGAAATCACTTCACCTGACGTAAAAATCTGCTGTTCCTTTTCAAGTGAAATCATCGGAAGTTCCGGTTCTGCCGCGAATACTTGAACAGAAATAAACATCCAAAATAAAATTGTCATCAGTCCAAGTTTTCGCACATTTTTCACCTTACTAACTCAGTCATTTGTATACCAAAATGATCATCCACGCGAACTAAAATTCCTTTGCCAATCGTTACGCCATTTAGCGCTAAGACAAGTGGTTCATTCATGCTTTCTTTCAGGATAATCACATCTTTTTCACACCATGAGATAAATTTTTCTAGTTTTACTTTAGCTGTACCGAACACCACTTCAAGCGTTACAGGAATATCTTCCAAAATTTGTTCCATTTCGGATAGTGTTTCTTTTTCTTCCATAACTACTGGTTGCGCTGGCTCTTTCGTTTCATGCTCCTTTATTTCTACTGGTGTTGCTTCTTTTTCCGCGACTTCTTTTGCTTGAATCCCGAGCATTAATTGTGCCATTTCTTTTGCTGCTGCCGGATTAAAAATTTGATACATTGGCGTTTTTAATAAGCCTTCTACTTCAAGTGGGAAGATAACTTCAACGGTTTTTCCTTCTGCAATATTTTTTTGAATCATCGTATCACCAAAATTGCAGAATTCCATCGTTGGCGGGCTAATATCAATCTTTGTTCCGAGCATTTCTGACATCGCTGTCGCTGAGAAGCCCATCATTTGGTTCATTAATTCTTGCACTGCACTGACTTCAAGTTCTGTTAATTCCGCATCTTCTTGAACGATTCCGTCCCCCATCATCATCAAGTCTGCCATGATTAACGCGGCATTTTTGCTAATGATAAAGGTGTTACTTGAACGCAGTCCTTCGACAAATTCCACACTGGTTACTAAGCAAGGTCGTTCATTAAACTCGAATTCTTTACTATCAATCACGCGAGCTGTTGGGATTTGTAGCGAAACTTTGCGATTAAGTAATTTCGATAGAACAGTTGAAGCAGAGCCAATGCCGATATTACAAACTTCTAAAAAGACATCTAATTCTTCGGCAGTTAAGCTAATTTCTTCTTTTACAGGCTCTGGCTCAGGGATTGCGTCGCCAAGCAATCTTTTCGCAAGTTCACGACCTTTATCAACGGGAATAAGTTGCATTAAATTCGATGTGATTAAGTCGCCGATAATTAAGTCAAAGCCGACTTTTATCATTGTTTGGTCGTTTGTGTCTTCTAATTGTTCTTTTAACGCGATTACTTTAATGTCTGGTGTCGTAATATCAATCATTTCGCCAAACATATTGCTCATTGCTGTTGCGGAATGTCCCATCATTTGGTTCATCGCTTCTTGTACGGCGCTGAGATGAAGTTCTGAAAGCTCTTCGTTTGGATCGATATTCCCGTCGCCCATCATCATTAAGTCCGCGATAGCCGCAGCCACTTCTGATTGCAGAACAAATAAATTCCGCATTTCGATTCCTTTGTGAAAATTCACTTCTAACACGACATGTGGAATATCAATGTCTTTCGTATTATATAAATCAACAATCTCTACTTTTGGTGTAGAAATAGTGACTTGTTGGTGTAGTAAATCAGATAAGACCGTAGAAGCTGAGCCAAACGAAATATTGGCGATTTCTCCTATCACATCTAGTTCCATTTGCGTGATATTTTTCTCTAGTAATTGCTCCACTTCTACCTCTCCTGCTCTGTTCGCCCTGTATGACGCATAAATTTAACGGCTTTTTGGTTACCACTTTTTCCCATATAGCATTCAAATTTCCATTTTTCGGTGACGTAACCTTTAAGTGTGTCACGTATATGAGTTTCTGTCAGAAGCACGTCGCCAACTTCTAGCATATTAAGCTCTTTCCATGTTGTTTTAATTTCCCCCACCCGAATACGCGCTTCTTTCTCAACTTGATGCAATTCTTGCTCCACTTCCGCATCAAAGTTCCGTCTTTTATCAAACGTATACTCAACGACATTTTCCAGCTTATTCATAATCTCTTCCACCGAGAAAAATGGCACGCCAATCCGCATTGTACTAATCCAGAATTCTGATTTAATATCGACACTCACAAGCGCCATCATATCGTTTGGTGATGTGACACGTAGAAGCGCTGGATTGGTTTCGATATTAACGATTTCTGGTGAGATTGGATGCACTGATTTAAAACTGTCTTTGAGTGCTTCGCAGAATTTTTCTAAAATAGATTTCAACGTCAGCTCTTCAAAAACAGATAATGGTCTGCGCTCGCTTAATTTTCGTTTTGGATTTCCGCCAGATAAGCATTCATGGATATAAATGATATAGGCTAAATCGAGTTCGATAATAATTTGGCCGAGCTCCGGATTCCCAAGGTCAATAATGCAGAAAATGTAACTATCGTTCGGCATTGTTTCGATATAACCGCTCGCAAAGGAAACTTGATCTGCAAGGGTTGCTTCGGTATGAATTGGAATCCGGATACGCTGGGAAACAAACTCCATACTTTTTTTCGTAAATGCTGATGCAATCGTCTTTAAGCTTTCGAGGTGTTCAGCACCAAATTTCTCTGGTTTATGAAAGTCATAGGGATGAAAGCGCCCAAAGTCGCCAATTTCCGTACTTTCATCGACTACCTTACCTTCACTCATTTGGGAAAGCAGGGCGTCAATTTGTTCTTGACTTAATTTATCGCTCATTTTTTGTCACTCCCTAGCTCTCATGAAGAACTTCCCTCTCCTAATTTCGTTATTTTGACAAACATCTTGCCATCTTTTGTCAAAATCTCGCCGTAACCGATACATTTGCCTGAAATTGTAATTTTAACCACATTGGCTGTTGAATCTTCTAACCGAAAAACGGTCCCTTTTTTTACATCTAACAAACTACCGACTGGCTGTTTCGTGCGTCCTAACTCGAAGTCGATTCTGAGTGGAATAGTATGATTAATTTTCATTTAGCTAAACTCCCTACTGAATCAAGTTCACAATTTGTTTCATCACGTCATCTGCAACACGGATAACTTTTGTATTGCCTTGGAAACCACTTTGGTATGTCATTAAGTTAACGAATTCGCGGGATAAGTCTACGTTTGAGCCTTCTAATGAAGAGCCGCTAATTCCGCCAGCTCCGTTTTGGCCAGCAACGCCGTAAACTGCATCTCCAGAAGATAATCCTGGAACATATTCGCCATTCCCCATTTTGACTAAGCCGTCTTCATTGGAGAAAGTAGCAACCGCAAGTTGGGCAACTGGGATAACTGTACCGTCTGAGTAACTCACTGCAATATAACCAGAATCGGTAACTGCGTAGTCTTTTACAGTTGCAGCGCCTTTTCCGTCAGAAGTTGGTGAGAATACTTGGTTGGTACCGTAGTTTGTTAAGCCACTTAGGTTTAAGCCCATATTGACTTGTTTGCCGTTAACAGTGGAATTGATTTGAATGTTTTTAAGTGCATCAGGGTTTGTAAGTTCGCCTTGCGCGTTGTAATTAAGTGTTCCTGTTACTGGAGGAGTTAAGGCTTTTCCGTCCATTTGAATTTCATATTCATAGGAAACATTGCCACTCGCATCTGGTGTCGCAGCTTTCATATTGACTTGAAGTTTATGTTTTCCACCAGCATTATCGTATACAGAAAGCTCGGAAGAAATCGTATCTTTTTCGCCCCAATCAAGTGGAATGTTACCGCTTAAGCTACCATTTTTTGTTGCTTCGCCTGGAATTGCGCTATTTAATGGGATTTGAATTGGTTGCAAGTTTCCGTTTAAAACGTTGCCATTTTTATCTGTTGCATATCCCATAACGTATTTTCCTTGTTGCGTTGTTAAATAGTTATTGTCAGATACTGCAAAGCTACCGTCTCGTGTGTAAACGATATTCCCACCAGCGTTATCGCCAGCAATGAAAAAGCCGCGGCCTTGCAGTGCTGCATCTTTGTTTCTGCCAGTTGATGTCGGAGAACCTGCTGTATAATCGGTTAAAATTGCCCCAATTTTCGAACCGGAACCGAAGCTCATTGGGTTTGTTCCAGCATAAAGTCCGCCTGCAACAGATCCCATTGTGTTTTGGTAAAGTAAATCATTGAAAACGACGCTTTGTTTTTTATACCCTGTCGTGTTCGCATTGGCAATATTATTTGATGTCACTGATAATGCTTGTTGGAACGCATTCATCCCAGAAATAGCTGTATACATAGTTTGATTCATAATTCACACTCCCAAATTTTTAATTAATTTCTGTTACATAAGTCATTGGCACGAGGCTATCTTGGTCTTTTATTTTCAGCATGACGCCGTTTGTCGTTTGTTGAACGCTTTCGACTTGGCCGCTAATTACTTCGCCGTTTAGTGAAACTCCTTTTATATCTTTACCGATGAAATTAACCGCGGATTGTAAGGCGGAGTTTTGTGCTTGTTCAGATAGCTTATCTACGGCAGTGGTCATATTGGCAACTTGTTCCATTAAGGAAAGTTGCGCCATTTGTGACATCATTTCATTCGTATCAAGCGGGCTCGATGGGTCTTGGTATTGTAAACTTGTTAAAAATAGTTTCATGAAGTCATCTTTGCCAAGGGTTTTTGATACGCTAGATGTTACTGCATTGTTTGTATCCTGACTCGCCCCTGATAAACTACTAATTCCGTCCAAATTACGTCTCCTCCTCTAAATCAAATGCTTCTTGTTTAGCTCTTTCCTGATGTGGATTTTCGCGTTCTTTCTCTTTTTTAGATTCGCCTTGGTGTCGTCCATCTGACCCTTGACCATTTTCTTTTGGCGCTTGTTTTTCGGTCATTGTTACGGCAACTTCTACACCGCGATCTCGGAAGCGATTATGCAAATCTTGCGCCATCTGTTCGAGTTTTTGTTTCGCTGTTTGCTCCTGATATTCGATATGTACAAATATTTTATCGGGCATTTTTTTAAGTAAAACTTCGACTTTTCCGAGTGACTCTGGTTGAATCGCGAAAAAGGCTTTATTTTGCTTTACTTGAAATTTTTGCAACTGTTCGATTTGGTCGGTGATGGTTTTATCGAGTTGTTTCAGCGTTACTGGTACTTCGACTTTTGCAGCTGGTGTGAGTTGTTTTGCCGTATCGTGCCAAATATTACTTGATTCAGCTGGCTTTTTGACAGCGACTTCTTCTTTTGCTGTTACCGGTTCTTTAATGCTCGCTTTAAAAAGTTGCACGACTTCTTTTTCTTGAGGTAATTTGGCTAGGACTGGTTGGTTTTTGGCCACGTTTTCTGCTAGTTTAGGTGATTCTTTTGTGGGCATGATAAGTTCTGGTGGCGGTTGTTGTTCTCTGGTAGCATTTTTTGTGGGTTCATTCGGTGTATTTGTTACTGGAGTTTGCACGGCTTGCGGGGCGTTTTCTATTTTTGGTTGTTCAATTGCTTGTTTGGCGATTGCCGCAAGTGTGTCTTTAACTTCTTTCAGCTCAAGTGGCGCATCCGGTAGTTTGGTCTCCGGCTCACCTTCAAGTAATTTTGCTGAAACGAGTGGTGGTGCGATTTCCTTTAATGGAATGGTGGCTAGCTCTTCATTTCCCGCTTCTCCCTTTAAGAGCGGCGCAGGGCTATTTTCCATTAAAAGTGAAATAAAAGGTAATTCTACTAATTCTTCTGCTAACATTTCTTTTGGTTCGATTTCTTTTTTTCCGACAAGTGGTTGTAGCAAATTATCTGGGATTAGCATGAGTTTTCCTCCCTTTTACTTTAATAGCACCATTTTCAAATCGCGTAATAGTTGTTCTTCTTTTTTATTTTCAAGCTGTTGCCATTTTTTTCTTGTGTCATCGTACATTTTTTTCGCCTGTTTCCCTTTTTCCTCGAGTTTTTCTAAGATTTGTTCATTGCTTTTAATGTACTGGCTAATTTGGTGAATTTCTCGCTCCATTTGTTGAATGCGGCTCGGGGAAAAGGCATCAAGTTGCATGCTTCCGGCTAATACCGCCACTTGGAGTCTTTCTTTTTTCGTTCTGGAGTAATAGACTTCTTTTTCGTGTGCTAATTTTTCTGTAACTTTTTCCCGTTTGGATAGTAATAATTGCAATTCTTTTAAAATGGCCGTTTTCTCTTGGTCCACTTTCATCTTCACTGCGTTGTAAGCCTCTTGCTTCAA
The DNA here is from genome assembly GCF_028596125.1 of Listeria innocua. Taxonomy (GTDB): domain Bacteria; phylum Bacillota; class Bacilli; order Lactobacillales; family Listeriaceae; genus Listeria; species Listeria innocua. The sequence goes on along the minus strand of NZ_CP117229.1, from coordinate 681,498 downwards.
ATCACTTGCCCTCTTTCTTTAGTCGATTTCTGAAATAACGATTCCGAAGTTCTCGTCCATCAAAATAGCTTCACCGATGCCGACTTTCTTTTCATCGAGGAAAATTTCGACTTTGTGGCCAGGTTTCTTTTCCACTTCGAGGACATCGCCAATACTTAACTCGGCAATGTCCCCTACTGGCATTTCTTTTTTTCCAAGGCGGACGATTAAGTTAACGCCAATATTGTCTACTTGGCGGATTGAGCCTTTTTCGCGTCCTTCTTGGCTCGGTTCTTTCGGTTCCCATTCAGGAAGTTCTACTTGAAATACTTGTTCCATCATGGTCCCTCCTTAAAATGTTTCTAAATTTAAAATTAATACGACACGGCCATCACCTAAAATCGTTGCCCCAGAAAAGGCAATTTGACTTTCGCTGAAAAAGCCGCCAAGTGTTTTTAAAACGATTTCCCGTTGACCGATAATATCTTTAATAATAAGTCCAAAAGTTCGCTTGGCATTTTTCACGACGAGTAATAGTAATTCATCCGTATCTGTTAAAGGTGTTTCATGGAAGCATTCGCCTAAATCGAGTACTTCAATAATTGTTTCGCGGTAGTTGATTAAGTCTTTGCCGTGAACGTGTTGAATGTCCGCGGGATTAATCGTGATAGCTTCTGCCACATTTGCCAGTGGTACAGCATAGCGACGTTCGGAGGTTGCAACGAGCATCGATTGGATGATTGATAATGTCAGCGGAATCTCAATTCGGAACGTCGAACCAGCATTTTCACTTGATTCTACGCTGATTTTTCCGCCGATTTTGAGAATCGTATTACGGACAACATCTAGTCCCACGCCTCGGCCAGAAAGATCGGATACTTGATCCGCGGTACTGAAACCGGAATCAAATAATAAATCAAAAATTTCCGAGTCCGTCATTTTCGTTGATTCTGCTCTTGTAACGACATTTTTCGCAATTGCTTTTTCTAACACTTTGCGTTTATTGATTCCCGCACCGTCATCAGCAATCTCAATAACGACATTGTTCCCACTATGGAAAGCTTTTAGATTAATTGTGGCGGTTTCATTTTTTCCATTTTTACGTCTTACTTCGACTGTTTCAGCTCCGTGGTCTACTGAATTACGAATTAAGTGAACAAGTGGGTCGCCAATTTCATCAATGACGATTTTGTCGACTTCTGTATCCGCGCCTTCAATCACTAAGTCGATTTTCTTACCTAATTCTTTGGCTAGTGTGCGCACCATTTTTGGAAAGCGATTGAACACACTGTCCACTGGCACCATACGCATATTTAGTAAGCCGTTTTGAATTTCTTTGGAGATGGAACTGAATCGTCCTAAGTGTTCCATCAATTCTTTGTTATTCGTTTTTTCTGCGATTTCATCAATTCTCGCCCGTTCAATGACGCTTTCTTCAAAAACGTTCATTAGCTTTTCGATTTTTTCAAGTTGTACACGAATGGTTTTATTTTCTAATCGTTTGGTTGTTTGTTTTGCGGCTTTTTTGATTGGTTCAATAATCTGAACTTCTTCCACTTCTTCTGTTACTGTCACTTTTTCGATTTCAGATATATCTAGAATAACCGCTTCGATTTCTTCTTTTGTTTGCGCCGACTCTAGGACTACTTCAAACGAATGCTCAAATTCTTCTAGCTCAATCGCTTCTCTATCTGGCGTTGTTTCTGAAATAATCCCCATTTCTGCAAGTCGCTCTAAACACATTACCGCCCGCACTGCTTTCAAAATAGCTGCTTCTTCAATTTGAATGGCAATACGGTACGTTTTCTCAACTGCTGTATCTGTTTCTTGTTCAGGATGTAAAAGCGCCTCTAAGTCAGCCACGGTTTTCGAAATATCCGCGGCACCTTGCCCGCCGTGCTGAATATCTGAAACCATTGTTTCCAAATGAGATGTACATGTAAAAATAATGTCTACCAAATGTTCTGTTACAGCCAATCGATTATTGCGTACCTCATCTAGTACATTTTCCATTGCATGCGTTAAATCAGCTACCTGTTGGAAGCCCATCGTTGCGGACATCCCTTTAAATGTATGTGCTGAACGGAAAATTTCACTTACTAACTGACCGTTCGTCGGGTCTTTCTCAAGCTGTAACAGATTATCATTTAGCGCCTGTAAATGTTCTGAAGCTTCTTCTATAAACAGGTCTAACATATTTGTAGTCATGCTATCCACCTCCATTTCTCTACTTAGCTGCTTTTTCTAACGCCTCTAAAACCCGGTCCGCTTGGAAAGGTTTTACGATAAAGTCTTTGGCACCTTTTTTAATGGCATCAACAACCATGCCTTGTTGGCCCATCGCTGAGCACATAATAACTTTTGCTGATGGATCTTTTGCCATAATTTGTGCAAGTGCTTCTAAGCCGTCCATTTCTGGCATTGTAATATCAAGTGTTACAATATCCGGTTTTACTTCATCGTACTTTTTCACTGCTTCCAGTCCATTTTCCGCTTCTGCAACTACTTCAAAATCGCTATCTTTCACGATATTCTTAATCATCGTACGCATGAACATTGCATCGTCGACAATCAACAACTTCAACATAAAATACAACTCCCATTCCTATACCTATAAATATTTTTTAAAAAAATCGCATAATATCATTTTATAATAAAAATAAGACAATTTCTACCTTTTTCTTAAAAAATATCCGTTTTTTATAATAAAATTATTCAAAAAATAGTTAACTAGCTTAACATTGGCTCTGGGCCATAATTTCAATCCGAAAATATTTTTATAAAACAAAAGAAAAGCCTCTCGTCCGGGGTGACGAGAGGCTAAGGGTAAACAATGTTCGATAAATGAATTTGATATGTTATTAGCTGTTAATTAATTGAGTTAACATTTGCGGTGTTTGATTTGCTTGAGAAAGCATGCTGATAGATGTTTGTGTAAGAATTTTGTATTTAGTCATTTCGGACATTTCAGCAGCCATATCTGCATCTTCAATAGAGGAAGCAGATGCTTTAGTTGCGATGGATTGGTTGTTCACGTTAGATACATTGTAGCTAAGGCGACTCATACCAGCACCTAGAAGCGCACGACCGTTAGAGATGTTATTGATTAATTCATCAATAGCTTCAGTTGCTTCTTGAGAAGAATCAGCATCAGCAACAGATAATGCACTATAACCAGCAACTGTAGAACCACTACCTAAAGTGATTGTTCCAGCAGAAAGACCTTTCGCATTGAAAAGATCGATATTGATTAAGTCATTAGCTTTATCAGACGCTTGGATGCTTACTTGAGTAGCAGCATTTGTAGCAGTTTGATCTAGTAATTTGATGTTGTTGTAGTTAGTAGTGTCTGCAACGTGATCAAGTTCTTTGATCAAGCTACCGAATTCAGCAGTATATTGTTTACGATCTTCGTCACTGAATGAACCGTTAGAAGATTGTACTGCTAATTGACGCATACGTTGCAAGATTGAACTCATGGAGCTAAGAGCTGAATCCGCTGTTTGTAACAAGTCAATACCCATGGATGAGTTTTTGCTTGCTGCATCTAAGCCTGTAGATTTAACGTTCATACGAGTAACAACTGCAAGACCAGCAGCGTCATCAAGAGAACTGTTAATACGTTTACCAGATGCTAAACGTTCTTGCGCTTGAGTCATGCCTTCGTTGTTTTTACGAAGATATTCTTGTGTTTTCAAGCTAATGATATTAGTATTTACTTTCATTTGTGTTTCCCTCCTACATTCGGTTTAGAAAAGACTTCTCTTCTCTATATGCTTTATTATATCTTCATTTTTTTAAAAAATCAAATGTTTTTTGTTAAAAATGTAAAAATAAGTTGTTTTTATTTATATAAAAATGGAAATTCGGCTTAATATCAACGTTTTTCTGTTTTTATAAATTATTTTTTTAAATAAAATAAAGAAGTGTTTGAACAGAAAAATTGTCCAAACACTTCTTTTTATAAAACGAGCTCATCCAAAATATTAATCAGTTGATGAATATTTGGTTTACTTACTTGCGCGTCCGCACCTACCCCAGCACCTTTATGTTCCAGGTCTTCTGTAATTAGGGAAGAGAAAATAACAACTGGCAATTCACGACCAATTTCATCTTCTTTAATTACTTTTGTTAAATGGTGTCCGTCCATTTGTGGCATTTCGATGTCTGTAATTAATAAGTTAACATTTTCAAACGTTTGCTCTTTTTGTTCTTTGAGTAATTTGAAAATATGTTCTTGTGCTTCACGACCATTAGCAAAGAACTGCAGATTGGTATAGCCAGCTTCATGAAGTGTATCTTCCAGTAATTGACGTAGCATTTGCGAATCCTCGGCAATGAAAATAGTCTTCTCTTCGCGGTTTACTTTTCGAGTAATACGATCTTCACCAGTAACGGCAAAATCAGCATTTCCGCTAATTTCATAAATGATTTTTTCATAATCAAGTAAGAGTACTAAATTACCATCTAGCTTCACGATTCCAACAGCTAATTCTTCTAAGCCAATCGATAGTTTCTCTGGTTCTTCAATTTGTTCCCAAGAAATGCGCTGAATACGGTGCACCTCGTCGACACGGAAAACGATTTTCATTTGGTTTAGTTCTGTGATAATGAATTTCGTATTTTCTGGTTCGATTTCTGGTAATTTCATCACACGCGCAAGATTGACAACTGGCATGATTTCGCCGCGAACTTGGGAAACGCCTTCAATTGCCGGATTCGAATCTGGTACGGGCGTCACTTCTAGCGGATGAATAATCTCTTTCACTTTTAAAACGTTAATACAAAATAAATTTTCGCCAACTGTAAAAGTAACAATTTCTAATTCATTTGTTCCACTTTGTAGTAAAATTCCTTTTTCTTCTGTCATATTACTGGCCTCCTATCGATTGTTTGTAACTGTATCTTGTAGCATCGTAACTTCATCTAACAATTTTGCTAAATAGCGGTTATTTGGGAATTCGTCCATTGCTTCGCTAATACGATTCGCGCGGTTTTCGGTATCAATTTTGATTGCCCAAAGGTAGAAACGGAAATCGGTACTAAAATTATCGATACCTCGTTCTGCAATCGCAAGCGCCTCATCCAGTACATCGGCATCTACTAAATAATTGATTAGGTTAATATAGCCTTGTTTAGTCACTTCATCTGCGTCGACGATATTGTAAAAATCAAGCGCAATATCGGCAAAATCATATTGGAAGAACAAGTCAGCAATGTGGCTATTAATGCTATCATGGTAGACATTTCGAAGTGCAAGCAAGTAATCAGCAAACTCGCCTTTTCCAAGCGCAATCGCTCGTTCTAATACAAATAAATAACGTTTTTTGCTGATTTTCGGACCGTTTTCAAAGATAAAATCATAAATTTCTCCAACATCACTATTTTTCATGACGCGTTCGATTGGTAATTGCGGATTTTCATAGTGCCACAAGCATAAGTCAGCCGCGTCAATTAATTCTTCTTTAATCCCGAATAAAATGGCCGATTCGCTAATTACTGGGAAGACGTTACGAATGGTCGCGATTTTCACTTCGGTAGCTTCTGCGACTGGCGGGTAAACATCCGTTAGCGACTGAACGATGAGTTCAGATAACTCTGCGTATCCTTGTTGTGTTGTCATCGAAAGTAACCGCAATCCTGTTTCCGTACTAGAAATAAAGTTATGACGTTCCATAAATGCGAAAATTTCTTTTGGTTGATGGAATTTGCTAAGTAACATGATCATTTGGAACATCACGCCGTAATCAGAACTATTTTCTGCATATGCTTTGGAAAAATGAGTCATTGCTCGTGTGTAATCTTTTTCTTCTAAGTAAATCGTTCCAAGCATTTTGTGCGGCATAAAGTTCGTTGCTTCGTATAAAACAATTGGTTGATAGTCGATCGCAGTATTTTCTAGCAAACTTTTATAAATTTCTTTCGCATCCTCGAGTTGGTGATTAACGTATAAGATATTTGCTTTTTTCAGTGGAAATTCTGGTACGTTCGGCCAAATGACTTTCGCTTCTTCAATAATTGCCAAACTTTCATCGTAGCGTTTTTCTTGTTCAAGTAGTTCGGAAATGTGATAGGCGCTTAGTTTTGCCCAAATATAATGGTTATTATCACGTAAACGGAAGGCCTCCGAAAATTCTTTCAAAGCTTCTTTTTTATTTCCAAGCCGATTCATTTCCTGCCCAATATTAAAGTGAACAAAGCCGCTGTTTTTATTATTTTTAACTTCTTTTTCTAATAAGCGCAAATTACGGTCTGATTTGTCTTGTTTTTCAACAATTTCAGACATATAACCATAATGATAAATTTTTACTTCGGCAAGACCTGCTTCAATCGCATGTTTATCGACTGCCTCTAGTTGTTCGTGAATGACGCCGCGGAAACAAATCGTCCCATCATTTTTATAAACCCGCGCCATTTGGTTCGTTGTTGTTACTCGCCCTTTTTCCCCTGTAAAACTAATAATTTGTGCCATTTGAATTGGTTCGATTGGTGATTTTAATTGTTTTTCTAATTTGCGATAACTTTCTTCTTCTAAACATTCGTCTGCATCAATGGCTAAAATCCATTTTCCCGTTGCATGTTTAGCTGCAAAGTTTCTTGCATCAGAAAAGTTGCCTGTCCATTCAAAGTCATAGACAAAATCAGTGAATTCTTTTGCGATTTCCTTGGTGTCGTCAGTGGAACCTGTATCTACAATAATGATTTCTTCTGTAAATTTTCTAAAAGACGCTAAACTTTGTCTTAAAATATGTGCTTCATTTTTGACTATCATACAAATCGAAATTAACGGCCGCATGAATCTTCCCTCTTTCTATCAATTAATTCACTAATTTTATTTTATCGCTGCTCGCTCGGTGTAGTAGATGTTTTTTCGCTTTAGGTAAATCATAAATCATACTTTGCACATCGAACGATTTTGCTACATCGACTGGTATCACATCAGTCGGCTTATCCCCGTTATAAAAACAACAAACCAAATCCATTTTATTAATAATTTGTGCTAAGAATTTCTCATAAGTCGGCTTGGTAATTACCGTATCAAAATAACCAAATGATTGATAGCTACTGCCTAGGCGCTCCAAGTAGTCTATCGCGGATAAAAATGGCTCTGGTAAACATTCTTTTGGTGCAAATGTATAAATTGACAACCGCGGAGCCAAATGCTCTTTTTTTAGAAAATATTGTAAAACTTCATTTTCAATTGATTTATAACAAAGCAAGTGAATATGGTTCACTGGTGCAAATTTTTCTAGGTATGCTTGTATTTCTTGTTTGTCATAATCTGTTAATGTATGGGAACCGCTTAAAAAAAGTTGCAATCAACTCACCTACTTATCTTCATCAAGTGTATCGCGATTAATTGGGCGCACCATGATTTCTACACGCCGATTTTTTTCGCGATTTGTTGCAATGTCATTTTTGGCGACGGGTCTGAATTCTCCGTAACCACGAGCACTAAACTCACCTGGGTTGACTTCGCTGTTTTCTTGAATAATTGCTTCCATGAAATTAACAGCACGCGCGACGCTTAGTTCCCAGTTGGAGGAATAAATCGATGTACTTATTGGCACATTATCGGTATGCCCGGAAACAATACCTTCCATCGTTCCTTTACCTTGCGCAAATAGTTCGCCGATTTCTTTGGCTATCTCGCGTTTGTCTGCAGATAATTCTGCGCTACCAGATTGGAATAAAATATCATCGCGAATGGTGATTAAAAGCCCTTCGTCTGAGTATTTCGTCGTAATTTTTGCTCCCAAATGCTCTGCTGCTATATAGCTATCGATTTGTTTTTTAAATGCTTCAATCTTTTCTTCGTTTTGCTTTTTAAGTAAGGCAGCTGCTGCTTTTTTGGCTTTCTCTTGTTCGTTTGCTTCTTTCTTTTTATCCTGCTCTTCCATCGCCTTCAAGACTGCATTCACATTTGGATCATCTGGTCCTTTTTCTTTGGATACATATGCTTGATTGCCTGCCGCGCCTTCCTCAACAATTTTCTTAAATGCATTTCCCATTTGTTCGAATTTCTTAGCATCAACGGAACTGGAGGCAAACAGAACGATGAATAGCGCAAGTAAAAGTGTCAGCAAATCACTATATGGAATTAACCACGTTTCATCAACGTGTTCCTCCTGCGGTTTCTTGCGACGCTTGGCCACGCTCAATTTCCTCCACTTCTCTCGTTTTCTTCCCTTTTCCATTTCGCAGCACATCTTTCTCTTTTGGACTTAAAAAAGATAATAAACGTTCTTCCACAACACGTGGTGCATTTCTTTCTTGAAGCGCAACGACTCCCTCAATCATCATATATCGCAAATGCACTTCTTTTTGTGATTTTACTTTTAATTTATTGGCAAATGGTGTCCAAAGCACGTAACCGGTGAAAATACCGAAAATCGTACAAACAAACGCCGCGGCTATTGCTTCGCTAAGCTTATCTGGATTCGACATTTCTCCCATCGCATGAATGAGTCCCATTGCTGCTCCAAGTACACCGAGCGTCGGGGCATATGCTCCAGCCGATGCAAAAATCTTGGCATAAGCAGCATGGCGTTCTTCCATACTAGCCACTTCTTCTTCCAAAACATCCCGTAAAAATTCTGGGGAAGATTGTCCATCTACTACTAGACGCATGCCTCGTTTCATAAATGGATCTTCAATTTCATCTACTGAGTCTTCTAGCGCAAGTACGCCGCTACGCCTAATTTCATCGGCATATTCTTTGTACTGCACAAGTATCTCTACTTTGTCTGGCATCTTTTCTTTAGTGAAAAGAATTTTAAACAGTTTCGGTACTACTTTTACATCACTCCATGGGTGCGCCATCATAACAGCCGTAATTGTCCCAAGAATGATAACAATTAATGCTTCTGCGCTAAATAACATCGCCAGTGATATATTTTGAATCATAAACGAACCCGCAATGACTATCACTGCCAACACAAGTCCTATAATCGTTGTTATTTCCACGTTACTTCATCTCCCACCTACTTTTTTCAGCGAACTAATTCCACTTCATTTAACCAAAAAGCAATTAACTCGTTTTCCATTTCTGGTAAATGAACGAAAAACGCTTTGGCATCCGCTTCACTGGCAAATGCTTGCGAGCGGTAATTTTCTTCTTTAACACCTTTTAAAGCGAGAAAATAAAACGACTCGAGTCGGCCTAGAATGACTTCTTTATCCCCGATTTCATAGCCAACTGTTTGTCTAATTTCAAATTCATTTGGTAAAAAAAGTTGCTCTTTCTTTTCAAGCATTAAAATTTGTTCTGCGAGTCCTGGTTTGTCCTCAAAAAACGCTAAATTTTTAATGTTTTCCATTCGTCCCATCTAACCAACTCCATTTCGTTTTTGCTAGGTTTTTATGTAGAAAAAATTATTTAATGTGGCAAGCCCGTAGTCAGCCGGGTTCAAAATCTGCTCTGAACCTCCGATGAAAAGAACACCGCCACGTCTTAGTGAATCTGCAAATTTCTGGTATGCTTGATGTTTTCCTTCTGCCGTGAAATAAATCAGCACATTGCGACAGACAATTAAGTCAAAGCCTTTTTCGTAGTAATCCGTCAGCAAATCGTGACGTCGAAAACGAATAGCTTTACGATATTCAGGTAAAATCTGATATGTATCCCCTTTTTCAATGAATGCGCTACGTCGTTCTTGTTCGTTTAATTCTTCCATTTGGCGGCTTTGATATTCTCCGATGACTGCTCGTTTTAAAATAGCTGGTTCGAGATCCGTTGCCAAAATATCATAGTGCCGCGTGCCCACCGAACGTTCCATCATAATTGCTAGCGAATACGGCTCTTCCCCTGATGAACAAGCCGCACTCCACACGCGAAGCTTCCCGCGACTATCTTCAAGCAGTCTTGGAATCACTTGTTTTTCTAGCACATCCCAACGATTGCGGTTCCGAAAAAAAGCAGAAACGTTGATTGTAATCAAACTAATGAACTCATCTAAAAGCAATGCATCTTTTTTAAGATGTTTGAAAAATTCTCCAAATGTAATATATTTTTTCTTCACGATAAAAGATAAAATCCGCCGTTTCATTTGTGTTTCTTTATAAAGCGTTAAATCTAAACCTAAGTCCCTTTTGACGACACGAGTAAAGTAAAGATAATCCTTCTCCAAATCTGGAATCATTCTTTTTCCCCTCCCCTTAGCTAGGTCGTTACTGACGAATTAATCCGGTTGCTTCTTTGTCGTATACTTTGTCAAACATATTCACGACATTTTTTGAAGCTTGTACCATGCGCTGGTTATCCATCAGTTGTACCATTTCCACGCCTAAATCGACATTGGACGTTTCCAGTACACCGTTTTGAATATTCCCTTGTCCAGCTGGTAGATTCATGGTGTTTATTCCATTGACGTGAAGCCTTCCTTCTCCGTCTTTCACTAAGCTGTCCACTTGATCTGCTGAAACAAATTTTGTTCCAAGACGTCCCAAGTATTGATTAGTTTCTGCATTATATAAATCACCGTTTGCTTCGGCTCGGATAGCTGTTTTTTGGCCAACTTGAATCGCTTCTCCGGTTGAGCTGAGTATATTGGCGCCATCTGCCGTCCGCAAAAAACCAAATTGATCAGTATGGAACTGTCCGCCTCTTGAAAGAGAAATCTCACCATTTTTGGCAGTAATGAAAAAATTACTACCTTGTTCTGGATTTGTGTCTTGCATAAAGAAATCTCGGTCGCGGTTCGTAATATAACTTGATCCAGCCGTTAAATTAATATGTGTCGCCGCTGGTCGAACGCCGTAATCAATCGTTCCAACTTGCCTAGCGACAGGACTGTTCTGATAGTTCACCTTATTCCTAGAAATAACTTCACTTGTGAGCTGATCAAATTTAAAACCTGGCGTCTGCGCATTTGCCACGTTATTAGAATGAACCTGAATATGTTGCATATAGTTCATCATCCCAGCTGCTCCAATGTATAATCCTTTCATTCCAGTACCTGCCTCCTATCCGTCCCAACAAATCGTTCTGCCAACCAACGACTTTTTGGTCTGAAAATATTTTCGGTTATATTTTGCCCGTCAGTCATATAGAGCACCGGCAAATTCGTTTCTTGCATTACCGTGTATAAATCACCAATTCGGGTCGTTTCATCCATTTTTGTAATAATAAAACCATCGATTGGAATTTCTGCTAGTTTTGGTAAAATCGTCATCACATCAGCACTTTTCATACCAGAAGAAAATGTAAAACAAGTTAGATCCGGATGAACGACATTCGTATATGCAGCGATTTCACTTACCGATTCCTCCGCCAAATAGTTCCTACCAACCGTATCAATCAAAATATGATCCACACCGCTAACATACGTCATGTACTGCACGGCTTCTTCCAGTTCAGCAGGGCTTGTCGCAACGATGAGTTCGACGTCAAGTTTATCCGCGTAACCTTGGAACTGCTCTACCGCACCCGAGCGGAAAGTATCTGTTGTAATAAAACCAACTGTGCGATTTTGCTTCAAAAGTTGCCAGCCCAGTTTTACAAGTGTCGTCGTTTTCCCAACACCGGTTTGCCCAATTAAAGAAATAATTCGGTGGTTGCTTAAGTCAAATGAATCTTCCACCGCTAATTTTCCTGATAAATACGGGACAAACCAATCGGTAATATCGTCTAAATGAGCTGTTTCCACTTGTTTAAACTGTTTTCGTCCCGCCTGCATAAAGTCTGCCACATACGTATCGCTTATTCCGCGGCTCTTCAAAAATTTCACGAAATCACTATTTTGCTCGCGCTCCTCACGCATTTTTACAGCAAGCTCGCGGTTTAATGCCGCCAGTTCAAGGCGCATAGTTGTAAGCTCTTCTTCTTGTGTTTTACGTTCTTCAAGGAGTGGCGTTGACTGTGCAAGTTCCGCCCCCGCGGCAAGCATTTCTAGTAGTTTTTCCTTTTTTAATAAATCGTCCGTTTTTGGTCTCGTTTTCACAACTGATTTTTGAAAGGTTTCTTGGAAGTCCATTCGACCATCTGCTATCGCTACTTCACTCATAATGACCGCCGTCACTTCATACTGTTTCTTAAAAATCCCAAGCTTTGTGACACGTTCATCCGTAATTTTATATGGCTCGTTCGTTACTAAGCGAATTTTTTTATGTATTTCTCGCTTGGAATTCGCCTTAAAAATTTCCATCTTTTCCACTAAATGTTTTCCCATTTCTACGGATTACCTCCCTCATCAAGTTGGTTCAATCAACGCAATTTGCTCCACTTCCGTTTCCGGTGACAGTTCACTAATAGAGAGCACCGGTACATCCAATTGATACCTTTCTAGAACTCGTACAAAGCCAAAACGAAAATCTTTCCGCCTTGTTAAAATGACTGGTTCGCGTCCAGTAAGTTGCGCTTTATTTACGGTATCTCTTACTTTTTGGATGATTGGCAGTTCTTTATCGAGCGCCCAGTTCAGCGCGTAGCCATAATACGGCGTGTTAACAATTTCCGTATCCATTTCAATCGAATCTTGTAAAAGTAGCGCGTAAATTTTGCCATCTTGGTTTTTCGCTTGCTCACAAATGACTTTTGAAATCCGCTCTCTGACAAAAGCTGTAATTCCGTCTAGATCATTCGGATAAATTGTTTGTCCGTCAATAATTCCTTCGACAATCGTTGGTAAATCACGAACTGAAATACCTTCTTTCAAAAGTTGTCTAAGTACCCCTTGAATCAACGAATAATCAATTTCTTTTTTCTTAATTTCATCAATTAAAATTTGGTTTTCATCAGCAAGCCCGTCAATTAAATCTTTAATTTGTTGGCGCATCAGTAGTTCATGTAAGTTTTTCCGTAAAACGACATCCAGGTGGGTAATTAAAATACTCAGCGGCTCAAGCACCTGATAGTTTTTCATTTGCGCATCTTCCAATTCTCCCGGCAAAATCCAATAACCATCTTCCCCGAAAATCGGATCCTTCGTCGGCTCAGCGTCAAGGTCCATCATCACGCCTGGTGTTTTTAACGCTAATAAATGTCCTGCTTTTAAAACCCCGCTCGCAACCGCAACACCTTTTACTTTAATTTCGTATTTCCCGCGCGGCTGAAAACTTGTATTATCTTTAAAATTAATCCCAGGAACGCCAATGCCTAAATCTTGTAAAATCGATTTTCGCATCAAGACGACTTTATCTTTCGCCGTTTCACCATTCATTTTTTGTTTCACGAGTGCCGCAATATTTAAGCCAAGTTCGACCACCACTGGGAATTTCTCGCGTGCTGCCCCAAATGCTTGGTTGTGTTCCGCTTCAGCAGAGCTTGTTTCCGACTGGATAAGCTCCATTTCTTTTTCCAGTTCCAACTGTTCTTTTTTCTTTAAATTAAATTGCGTACGGTAACCGATAATACCAAGCACAATCCCAATTCCGACAAAAGGAATCGCAGGGAGTGGGCTAAATACGCCCATTAAGATAAACATTGCAGCAAGCGTATAAACAACCACCGAGTTTTGCATTAATTCTTTAAAAATCCCGACCGCAACGTTATCATCCGAACCATCAAACACTCGAGTAACAATGACCCCGGCTGACATTGCCATTAGTAGTGAACCGATTTGGCTCACGATACCGTCCCCGATAGTTAACTCCGTATATTTAACCGCAGCCTCTCCGAATGACAGTCCGCCTTGAACCATTCCGACAATTAAACCAAAAACGATATTAACAACAGCTAGCAAAACGGTAAAAAGAACGTCCCCTTTTACAAATTTCCCAGCTCCGTCCATTGCCCCGTAAAATTCGGTTTCCATATTCAAGTAAGCGCGTTTTTCTTTCGCTTCCGGCTCTGTAATCAAACGTTGATTCAGATCCGCATCAATCGCCATTTGTTTACCAGGTAAAGCATCAAGCGTAAATCTGGCAGCAACTTCAGCTGTCCGGGATGAACCATTTGCCACAATAAACTGAAAGACGATTAGAATAATAAAAATTACAATCCCAACAACAAAATTACTGCCAATAACAAAGTTCCCGAACTGTTTAATTACTTGTCCCGGATCTCCTGTAGTTAAAATCGCCCTCGTCGTAGAAATATTAATCGAAACACGAAATATCCCCATCAAAAGTAGTAAAGACGGAAATGACTTCAATTCATTCCAATCTTTAATTGATGTGGCACGCATGTAAACTAACACTGAGAACGCCAAGATCGTCACAAGCACTAAATCCAACACAAATGGAGGTAATGGCACAATAAGTGCAATAACAAACGAGACCGCAATCAAGATAGCAAAATATTTTTTTATAGCACCTAAATTCCCCATTTTGAAACCTGCCTTTTCTAAGTTTAGAAAGGTCGCTCATATGTTGTTAGAACTTGATTTTGTCTGCGTCCATCAATTCTTTCATCACTTCAATAACATCTTTATATAAATCTTCTTGTATGTATTCATCTGGATTCGTCGTATAGTAAATACTTCGCGCCAGTTGTCTATTTGTAATCATCGGTACCCCGTCCGTATCCGCCACCTGTCTTATAAACAGTGCCAGCTCATCTTCCCCTTTAACGAGCAATTTGGGCGCATGGTCTTTTGTTTTGTCATAACGCATCACGACCGAGATATGCGTCGGATTATTAACGACAAAAGTTGCGTCCGCCATTTTTTTCGTAATCGAACCTTGGAGAAGTCCCCGTGCAATGCTTCGTTGGCGTTGCTTCACTTCCGGGCGCCCTTCCGAATCCTTCATTTCATCTTTAATTTCTTGCTTTGACATCCGCAAACCTTTTTTATAATCGTAGCGTTGGTAAAAGAAGTCGAGCAGCCCAATTACCGCGATTACTAGGAATAAAGCTAGAAATTCATTTTTAAATAAAGCGAAAATTTGACTGAGTGAGTAGAGCCAATTTTGTCCAGTGTAACTAATGAGTGTATCTAAGTGATCCCGAAAGCCAATGTAAGCCACATAAGAAAGTAATGTGATTAGAAGTAATGCTTTAACAACTTCGACAATCCCCTTGACACTAAACACACGCTTAAAATAGTTCGCCGGATTCAGTCGTTTGAACTGAGGTTTCACAGCCTTTGCGGAAAACAAGATCCCGACCTGCACCCCGTAGTTCATTAAACCGAAAATAACTACCATCACCATGACAGGCATTAGCACTTTGCCAAATTCCATTAAATAAAACAAACTATAACTTTCCATGCTAGCAAGCTTCGGCGGCTGTTTTAAAAGAGCAACAAATGCTTGGATCGTGTTTTTAATAAACATTTCTCCAAAAAAATAAAGAAGCCCAGCTACAATCAGCAGTGAAAAAGCATTATTAAGTTCTTTACTTTTCGCCACATTACCTTCGTTTCGAGCTTTCTTAATGCGGCGCGGCGTTGCTTTTTCCGTCTTATTATCCTTCGCCAAGCTTTTTTCTCCTCCCTATTTTTTCAGTAAATAATCAAAAAACGACACATATTGTTGAATCATCTCATCTGTCAAATTTTTAAAAACTGTACTCAAGATAGGAACTGCGCACGCAAGGATGAAAATCCCAAACGTAATTTTTATAATAAACGCATTCATAAAAATATTGATTTGCGGAGCGCTCTTAGAGATAAAAGCAAGAATGATATTAACGATAAAAATACTACCCATAATCGGAAGTGCAATCGAAACCGCTGATGCGAGCGCAAAACCAAGCGTCCCGAGCAGCAAATCAATAAACCCTTTTTCAAATAAAATCGAAACCGAAGCCGTAAATTCAAACGATTTCATTAAGTAATAAATTAAGTAATCCATACCTTGAAGTGACAAGAATATCACGACAAAGAAAGTATCTAAAATCGCAGCTGTAATCGAGTTTTGCGTCCCGTAAGACGGATCAATCAAGTTTACTTGCGAAAATCCTAAATCATAATCAATCATAAAACCAGCCATTTTTGGAATTACCGCAATGATTTCCACCAATTTCGCCAGCGCTAATCCAAATACCACTTCAGACGTTACCCGGAGTAGCAAATCAGGTAATGTCGTAATACCAGAAACATCGACCCCTGTCGCAACTGGAATAGAGATCGCCATCCCAAAAACAACTTTGACACTGTTCGGAATGTTACGTCCTTTTAAAAGCGGAAAGAAAAATAAAAAACTGGCAACTCGGCTGAAAACAATCACTACAGCAAGGAAAAATTCAAACTCCATGTTTACACCCTAATCATCAGGGGTAATTTGGAAAAGATTCCTACAAATAAATCCGTCATGTGTTCAAACATCCACGGTCCAAGAATAAAGAGCGCCACTACAAAAGCAATAATCTTCGGTAAAAACGTCAGCGATTGGTCTTGAATTTGCATCATCGCCATCAAAATCGCTACCACAATCACGACCACGATACAAATGAGCGACACCGGCAAAATAAGCGCCAGCCCACTATAGAAAAAATCTTGAAAAATTTGCGTAATCGGCGTTAAATTCATTTTGCTACTCCCTTAAAAGTGAATTGTTTGAAAAATCATGTTGGTAATCAATCCATATCCGCCAATGAAAATAAAAACAAGAATCTTAAATGGTAAGCTAATGGTCATCGGCGGCACCATCATCATCCCAAGATACATAAGTAGCGTACTAACAATTAAATCTATAAAAATAAACGCCAAGTATATAAACATCCCAGTTAAAAATCCTTGGGTAATCTGTGTCAAAATAAAAGCAGGCATTAAGGCCATAAGAGGTGCATCTTCTTTTTTTGTAACCGGGTCTTCTCCTTCTGCTTTCAACATCATGTTAATATCATGCTTATATGTATTTTCTGCAACATATTTTGTTAGAAGTGGTTGTGTTTCGTCCCAAACTTTTGACGCACTCCACTCTTCTTTTTGCGAAGGCTTATATACATCGTCATACCAAGCTGTAATTAAAGGTTGCATCATAAACAAAGATAAAAATAACGCCAGCCCTACAAGCACTTGATTGGGCGGTAAGTTAGTTGCACCAAGTCCTTGCCTGGTTAAGCCGAGGACAATAATACAGTAAGTAAAGTGTGTGAACATTAATACAATCGATGCAGACAACGAAAGAACCGTGACTAAAACAAAGAGGGCAACACTAGAATTAACCCCGTCTGTCCCATTTACACCAAGAGAATCAAGCCAACTCTCCGCATGAACATTCACGCCGGGCCAAAAGAAAACCAATGAAATTGCAAAAATAACAACAAAAGATACTTGAAATACTCGTCTAGAAGCTATTTTACGCATTTTCCTTAGTCTCCTCTTTCAAAAGTAATTCTCGGAAAAGTGCCTCATTTTGGATATTATTTCCTTTTAATGACACCGTTCGAATATCATTGTTAGAAATAATAGCCAGCACCTTTTCCCCGTCTGCCTCCAGAAGAACTGCACGTAACTGATGAGAGATTAAGAGAGTGTCTTTCAACTTTATTAGGTCATTTTCGCTTTTTCTCGTGCGATTCGCTTGCTTATTTTTCTTAACTAAAAAATAAGAAATTCCAGCAAGTACTGCTAAAAGTACAATAATTTTTAAAAGTGATAAAAAATATTCCATTCAAGTAAGGTAAATTCACCTTTCACTCCCTTCATCAGATTACAAAAATAAATCATTTTTTCAAAATATATATCAATAAAGTGTTTTTTGTAACTGCAATATAAAATTTTACACCAAATCCAGAAAAAATCTATACTTTTTTTTAAAAATGAAATTGTGTGTAAAAATAAAAAAACAGCCAGCGTAACAGCTGTATCAAAGGAAAACTTCTCATTATTCGATTTATATTTTTCTATTTAACTTAAAAAAAGGTTCTTCATACCCAATCCTTTTGACCTACTCGCGTTCCCTTTACACAACTAACATATATTGTTATTATAAAAATAAACAGAAAATCAATAATACTATAGGATAGAGAGGTATGTGATTGTATGCCTAAATCAGAAATAAGAAAATTACTTCAAGAAATCAAAAAACAAGTAGATGAGCCGGGGAATTCATCTGCTACTGAAATTAAAAAAATGGCTTCAGAAGCTGGCATTAACGAACAAACTGCCGAAGAAATCTACCAATTACTCACTGAATTTTATCAAGCCGTTGAAGAACACGGTGGAATCGAAAAATATATGCATTCCAATATTAGTTGGTTAAAAATCGAATTAGAACTACTTTCTGCATGTTACCAAATTGCTATTTTAGAAGATATGAAGGTCCTTGATATTTCTGAAATGCTTAGCCTAAACGACTTGCGGATTTTTCCAAAGACACCAAGCCAACTACAAAACACCTATTACAAACTAAAAAAAGAGCTTATCCAAGTAGAAGATATTCCGAAAAACAAGCCAGGGAGAAAAAGAAAAACACAAAAGAATACTAAAAAAGAAAAAACCAACATTTTCGGAAAAGTTGTTCCAGCTGAATTTAAAGCGCCAACCTCCATCAAAGAACAAATCAGCTACGACAAATCACGCGAAAAAAATCTAGTCGATCTACTTTCCGGCGTCAAAAGCAATGTTCAACTTTTAAGCGAAAATCAAGGTGAAGAAAATAACGTATATGACTTACTTAAAAGCATCTACTCACTCTCTTCCCTTGCAGTACAAAAAGAAGAACTCGACAAAAAATATCAAGATCTTCAAACAAAATATCAAGAGTTGGAACAAGAAAACTCCTACTTAAAACAACAAAATGAAACAATGACAGACTCGTTCCATACACTAGTACTACAAGTAGCTGATTTTGCTTATGCAAGCGACTTAGACCAGATCCAAGCGCTGCCACTTTTCAGTCAGCAACTCGTTGTAACACTTAACCAACTAGGTGTTTTCAAAGAAAATTATAAGCAAATGTAAGTTATGAAAGGGGTGTTACGATGTATATCGAGATTTATACAGTAAATGGTGAATCAATTCGTCTAGATGACGACGCAAAAATTAATAACATCAGCATCCACGAATTATCCAAAGCAGACCTAAAAAACCTTTTTAACGAAAAATGTATCGAGTTAACGAAATATGACTTAACTTACTTTATCAATACAAATCAAGTGAATTGGTTCCTTGTAAGCGAAGGAATCCATTAAAAAAACGAGCTAGAATTAATTTCTAGCTCGTTTTTAATATTTAAATATCAAATTCACTATCTAAATCACCGTATTGGTTTGGTCCATCACTTTCAAGACACATAAAGACAAGCATAATAATGCTACCAACAAACGGAATTAAATCAAGCAATAAGTATAAACCACTTTTCCCTGAATCATGTAAACGCCGAACCATCAGGCTAATTGTAGGAAGTAATACTGCTAGTAAATATAGCAATATAAGAACCATCATAAAGAGCGCCCCACCACTACTCGCAATACCCGTTCCCCCAAGAGCACTTTCCATAAATATAGAAATGCCAAAAACAAAAGCTAAAAAGTATAATACTGCAAAAATAATAACATTCCAAACTACCACATACCAATACGCTGACCGCGGAGCTCGCCCACTAAAGTTAACGTAATTTTTCCAAAATGATTTATAAGCTTCTAAAAATCCCATATTTCCTCCTATGTATAAAAATTTACTGTTCTTCTAAGAATATACGTCCGCACTTACTTAAATAAACTTTTCATATAAATATTCATAAAATCCACATATAAATCTATAAAAAAGTTAAGTGTTAGTTTTAGCTCGTTTTTCTTTTAAACCTCTGATTTATGATAGACATCTCCATATTGGTTTGGTCCATCACTTTCAAAACACATAAATATTATAATAATAATGGATCCAACGACTGGAATTAAAGCAAGGAAAGCAAGATAGCCACTTTTCCCAGTGTCATGTAGTCGTCTTACAATAAGGCTCGTTAGTGGGACTATAGTAGCCAACCAGTACAACCACCGTAGACCAACAAGAAAGAACATAACTACGATTCCAGCAAAGCCAACCCCATCTATCATTGATGAAGCGCCAAAAATAGCTGCCATAACACGAAGAGGTACAATAATCATCAGGTTCCAAACCACTACATACCAATATGCAGAACCTGGTGCACGACCACTAAAATTCACATAATTCTTCCAAAATGACTTATAAGCTTCTAAAAACCCCATATTTCCCCCTGTGTAATTAAATTTAGTTATAGCACTAAGGATATACGCCACTTGTATTTTGCACAAGGTTAAAATTAAAAGATTCATAAAATAGACACATTTCAACTCACAAACAAAATTAGGACTAATGACACAGGTCTTAAAACTCACTAATGGCCAAAAATCCATTTCTTAAAAATCCACGAATAAAACGCTTTTAAATTATAAAGCTTCTCGTAGTTCCTAAAAATTAATTAAAAAATAGATACAATTTAATCTTTCAAAGTAATTAGTGGTATGTATAAATGAATGCCGTTTTTATAAGAACGTCTTTCATTGTATGATTTATACTACATTACAATTTAAACGCCTCTATCTGTGATAAATTCTGAAAGTGGATGCTTTCCCAAATATCCATATCTTTGTTCACTTAGAAAATCCCCAGTGGCATTTATAAATATCAGTAAATGCCGAACACCTCGAACTTTCCCTTGTCCGAGGTGTTTTTATTACTATCTTTTACTAAGTTGTTTTCTTTTCTTCTTTTGCATAAAAAAGGCTCACTAACAAAAGCACTTGTTTTATTTCAAAATATTTTAAGT
The DNA here is from genome assembly GCF_028596125.1 of Listeria innocua. Classification (GTDB taxonomy): domain Bacteria; phylum Bacillota; class Bacilli; order Lactobacillales; family Listeriaceae; genus Listeria; species Listeria innocua. Next base: position 660,900 of record NZ_CP117229.1, on the reverse strand, counting down.
ATTCACTTGCTATAATAAACCCATTTATTTCCTCAACTGTGTACCTCTAACCTCTGTAACATCGCATGTTCCACAACTAAAAATAGCCTTCATCTAATAGTACATTTTTTTAAACATATATTCTTTTATTGAGTGGAAAAAGGACTAAAAAGTTAAAACAGCTATTAACATCAATGTTCCCAGTATGTTAAAATTACTCAAACTTAAATCACCTCTTTAAACTTAAATAAAAATCAATTATGCAAAAAATACATATAAATAACAAAAAATAGATAGGAATAATAAATACAAACATTCCCTCATTAAAATTAATTATGTTTTGGTTCTCCCATGCTAGAAACATAAACAAAGCGTCTAATAAGGCTAAACTAGCAATCATTATTTTACGAAGCTGTATGCGATTTACAAAATACGCATAAGTAAGTATACACAAACATAAACCAATAATTATATAGCCCGGTAATTGATTATCATCTAGTTTAATGCCAATCCCCCTACCTGTAGCGAAAATAAATGACAACAACCAGAGAATATTAAAACACGATAAAACCATTAGAGCAGTATAATATCTTTTATTCATATTTTCTTTCCTCCACTTCTCAGTAATATCCCCGGAAAAGTAAAAGTGGAACAAAGATAGATAATGCTAAAACGATATAAAACCACCACATACTAAATAGTTTTAAAAACTCTCCCCCTCGAATAAGTGCTACTAATCCACCAATCAAGAGGAGTGGAAAAGCTAAATACATAATAAAAAACATATTTTGTGACAGTACTCCACCGATTGCAGCACCGAGCATTAAAACACCTCCAAGTAGATGGTGCTTACGAACAAACAAAGAACCTACTACTCCAGAAATGGAAAATATGCTCGTTAATAAAATGGATAACAACCAATAACTAAAATCTATATCACCTATATCTGGTATCGTAAATCCCAACATAGTAGTTGCCGCTAAAATTCCAAATATCCCCCCACATAAGCCTAAACAAAACTCTGTAGTTCTTCCTATATTTTTGTTCATTTTTATCACTCTTTCCAATTATTTACCTATGATATTTAATAGGTTCCAACTTTATAAGGTTTAAAATTATTCGTAAATAGATTAGGTAAAGCGTTTGGAAGAATACTTGTTAAAGCCGCAGAAAATCCTTGTATTACATTTGCAGATCCGCTTCCAAAGTAAAAGGATTGGAATACCATTTTCGAGCAGTAATTAGGATCCGTTGTGAGTGTTCCAGAAGTAAGCCTATAAGTAATATGGCGATTTTTAGTATAACTATGTGTACTACTCCAAAATTTGGCGTCTGCATAGTCTGCACACTGCTTAGCCATCGCTTGGTTTGGCATTCGCCATAATTGAATCCATTTCGCAATGTGTGGAGCAGATGAAGCACCTTGTTCATTGGATGTACCAAAAATCCAGTTTTGTTTAGTGAATTGGTGGTTATTATTTGAAATCCCACCTATGAACCAACTTGCAAAATTTTGGCTCCCAGACATTTCTAAAATATAATTATCAGTTGTTGCAATTGCTGCATGCCCGGCTCCACCACCAACTATTAGTATGTCTCCTTTTTGGATTGCTGCTTTCAACCTGTTTCCGTTAGAAGTAGTACTTCGTTGTTCTATTTTCAACTCAGAATTCGCATGCCCCTCTCCATCAGGAAAAGCACCATAATTATAACTTTCAGAAAACCATTCGTCATAAGAATCACTTGTATTAAATTCATCTTTCAGTGCTGAATAGGTAACCTGGTTTGTTTCATAATTTTCTTTAAACGCATCATAAGGATATAGTTTACTCGCTATCTTTCCCTCTGCTATCCCTTTTTGGTATAAATAGGCAATCTTTTGATCAGACTCTTCCGCAAATACTGTTCTGCTTAAACATTGGCTAAGAAAACAAACACATAAAAAAACAAACAACCATTTCTTCATCTTTTCCCTTCGCTCTCTAGTTTATTTTGCTTTTACTTGTAGAATAGAACCTACTTATTTTGTAATGAATTATGCACAAACGCATAGTAACATGGTATTTATGATTGGTTATTATTTAGTGTTATAAATGATACACTGCAAGAAATACAGAAATACATTTTATGTCTAGTACATTTTGGAATAAAACGTATTTATTATTGATTCCGTTAAGGTTCTTTTAGTGTGTGATTTATACTACATTGCAGCCTATTAGATTCAAGCAATGATATATTTTTGAAGTGGTGATTTCCCAAACACCCATATGTTTTGTTTACTTGAATTCCCAGTGGCATTTACAAATATTAGTAAATGCAAAAACACCTCGAACTTTCCCTTGTCCGAGGTGTTTTTATTACTAGTTCTTATTAATTTGTTAGCAATTCTTAAAGCTTAAGTGTCCCATGTATTCTTGGTAAATAGTATTTAGATTAATATTCCGTTTTTCTATTCGTGTTCAATGTACTTTTAGTTCTTTATTCCACTCAATTCTGAGAAGATTTTATCTACTACACTTTTCTGCCCCTCAACATAGCAAATATATTTCCAAAAAAAATACTCCTAGTGGCTGCTAACAACCGCTAAAAGTATAAAAGGGAGTTTAAGGTAAGTAAAGACAATCCACTACAAAAAAGGGAGAAAAAGTAATGGCATTGTCATTGCTTATGGTTATATAATACCCATCTCACCCAATCCAAACCCTTTTTTTGTATTAAAATTAGATGACGAATTTAACTAAAATGCAACAGAACAAAATTATTTGTCTTCTCGCTCGATTTCATTTTCAAGATTTTTTAAAACTTCGGCTTGTACTTGATTGACCGCTGCTTCTGTGTCGCTGTTTTTAGGAAATAATTTATTTCTTTTATTAGGATCAAGATTTATTTTTCCGAAAACAACTGCTGTCGGGACATAATAGTCATCTTCTGAATCTTTTTGCAACAACAACAGGTATTTTTCTTCTTTTTCCATTTTTGTATAGCCAGCGATATGGTATGTCGTATTCGTTTTGGCATCGTAACCTTCATTTTCATAAACAGGGATTATCATTTCTTTTGCTAAATTGTCATTCGTTTCATTTTTTAAAACTTGAGCTATTTTAAAAGTGGACATTCTAGATACACCTATCACAGCATCATCTGAAGCTCGCTCTATTATTGAATCTCCGCGCTTTTCTAGTTGACCTGTTACGATGACATTACTAGCGTTTTCTAGTTCATCCCCACTCTCATAACCGTCGATTTTAGCTTCTGCCACTACTTCGGTGAACGGTTTTGGTTTCATCTGTTGATAAATTAAATATCCTCCGATAATCAATAGGAAAGCTGCAACCACAGTGCTGAAAATCCATCTTCTTTTATTCATAAAAGTTCCTCCTCGTTGTCATCATCTCTCTTAATTTAAATAGTACACTTCTTTTATCAAAATTAAAACACTTGAAACAGTAGACTTAAAGCCTAGCGTTTCAAGTGTTTTTTTAGTTTAACATTACGATTCCTTATGATTTTTATACCATTCTTCTGCTTTTGAAGTGGCAATTGGGATGGCGCGGCTTTCTGAGTAGCCATCTTTTAATAGCGCGTTGCCGATTTCAATTGCTTTTTCGCGTTCGGTCTTTCTTAGATTTTTCCACGAATCAGGATAATCATTTTTTGTCCACGGCACGACCTCTCACCTCGCTTTTAATTAATAGGAGCACCGCCAGTAATTCCGTATACTTGCCCAGTCGTATAACTTGCTTCATCTGATGCTAGCAGCACATAAGCGCTCGCAAGTTCCGCTGGTTGACCTGCTCGTCCAAGTGGCTGATTTTGACCAAATTCTGGAATACTTTCTTGTGGTTGCCCTCCAGAAATTTGTAGCGCTGTCCAAATTGGACCTGGTGCAATTGCATTAATACGAATTCCTTTTTCACCTAGTTGAGCAGCTAAACTTTTCGTTAATGAAATCAAACTACTTTTTGTCATTGCATAGTCAACGAGATGAGCGCTTGGTTTAACGCCTTGAATGGAGGACGTTAAAATGATACTTGCTCCTGCTTTTAAGTAATTAAGTGCTTCTTGAATTGCGAACACAACAGAGAAAACATTCACTTCAAATGTGTCACGTAATTGTTCAGCTGGAAGTTTTTGAATATCTAATTGATATTGCTGTAGTCCAGCATTTAGCACTAGAATATCTAGTCCACCTAACTCGTTATATGCTTTTTTCACTAACTCTTTCGCTAAACCTTCTTTTCGTAAATCACCTGGTAGTAAGACGCATTTCTGTCCAGCTTCCTCAACAATCGCTTTAACTTCCTGTGCATCTACTTCTTCATCCGGATGATAATTTATCGCGACATCAGCACCTTCTCTAGCGTAGGCAATAACCGCAGCTCGACCAATTCCCGAGTCGCCCCCTGTTACAAAGGCTTTTTTTCCGGTTAATTTGTTCGCACCTTGATAACTTGATTCGCCCGTATCTGGCACAGGTGTCATTTTACTTTGAAGACCTGGATAATCTTGCCGTTGTTTTTCAAATTTTCCCGTATGGTATTTGTTTAATGGATTTTCTTTATTCATCATAAAACCTCCTATATTTTTGCAACGTAACCCATTACTAGATAGGCTACGAAAATTATTAAAATGGCCAATATAAGTATCCACCAAATATTAGCGCTAAGTTTTCGCTTCACTTTTTTATTTCCCATTTTCATTCCCCCCATTACTTTATGTTTTCCCTCCTGTTTTACGCTAAAACGTTTAACATCAAATTGAAAAAGAATTGTAGTAAACATGAAAAAAAAGAGAACGGAAACCCGCTCTCTCTTTAAACAATTTCTATTAACTTCTGAGTCCTCGTCCTTTATTGATTAAATACCAACAAATCGAGTACAGAACGACACTAAATACAACAAGAATGGATAAAGAAATTACTACTGGTACATCTGTAACTCCTAGGAAACCGTAGCGGAATCCGGAAATCATATAGACAATCGGGTTCACTTTAGAAATTGCTTGCCAGATTGGCGGTAACATCGAAATCGCGTAAAATACGCCACCTAGATACGTTAACGGTTGTAATACAAAAGTTGGAACAATGGATACATCGTCAAATGATCTAGCGAAAATCCCATTAATAAGTCCCGCAAGTGAAAATAAAATTGCTGTCATTAAAAAGGTAATAATACCAATCGTCCAAGAATGAATGTGAATCGGCACAAACACCATCGAAATAAGCGTAACAAGTGCTCCCACTAGAACACTTCTACCAATCCCGCCAATCAAAAAGCCCCAAATAATGATATGTGTTGGCACTGGCGCAACAAGAATTTCTTCAATATTTTTCTGAAACTTCTGCGAGAAAAAGGAAGACGATACGTTGGCGTAAGAACTCGTAATAACAGACATCATAATCAGCCCAGGAACGATATACTCCATATAGGAAAAGCCATTCATATCCCCAATGCGGCTACCAATCATTTTTCCGAAAATAATAAAATAAAGCGAAGTCGTGATAACTGGCGGCACGAGTGTCTGCACCCAAATTCGCATATAGCGGTTGGTTTCTTTCGCCGCTAAACTTTTTAACGCTGTAAAATATAGATTAAACATGTTTCTCCCCCACTTGATGTTTTTCTTCTGTAATTTTCAAAAATAGTTCTTCCAGGCGATTCGATTTATTACGCATTGAAAGCACTTTAATGCCGTGTTCGCTTAATTGTTCAAAGATATGATTGACCCCTTGATTTCGTTCGACCTCAACAGATAACGTTTGTTTATCTTCAAAAACATGATTATAGCCCGTAATTTCGAAAGTTCCCTCATACGGTTCTAAATCAAAAATAAACGTTTCAAACTGTAATTTAGAAAGTAGTGATTTCATGCTGGTATTTTCAATCAACTCCCCAGATTGAATAATACCGATATTACGACAAAGCATCTCTGCTTCTTCTAAATAATGCGTCGTCAAAATAATCGTCGTACCACTTTCATTCAACTCTCTTAAAAACGTCCACATCTCACGTCTAAGCTCAATATCCACACCAGCAGTTGGTTCATCTAAAATGAGCAACTTCGGTTCATGCATGAGAGCACGCGCAATCATCAAGCGACGTTTCATCCCACCTGAAAGCATCCGCGCACGTTCATTCCGTTTCTCCCACAAATTCGATTGCTTTAAATATTTCTCACTACGTTTAATGGCTTCCTTACGAGAAACACCATAGTATCCAGCTTGGTTAACAACGATTTGCTGAACCGTTTCGAATGGATTGAAGTTGAATTCTTGCGGCACAAGCCCGATTTGTTGTTTTGCCCGAACAATATCTTTATCTAAATCATAGCCAAAAACGCTCACTTCACCTGATGTTTTATTGACAAGTGAGGTGATAATGCCGATAGTCGTGGATTTCCCAGCACCATTAGGACCAAGCAGTGCATAAAAGTCCCCTTCTTCTACCGTTAAATCAACACCGCGTAACGCTTCGACTCCAGTGGAATAAATTTTTCTTAACCCTTTTATTTCAAGTGCATAAGTCATGTAATTGCTGTCTCCTTATAAATTATGATTCCTTTATTTTAGCACTTATTCGCTAATAAGAAAAAACAATCGTCTTCCACGTAAAATAGTGCGAAAAGACGATCATTTTTTAATTAATATCTGCTCATCGTTCTTCTTGATACCCCTAAAATTAGCAAGAACCAACCGACGACAAAGCAAACGCCACCGATAGGCGTAATCGCACCTAAAATGGATACTTTGGAAATACTTAACACATATAAACTACCCGAGAAAAAGACAATTCCGATTGAAAATAAAATTGCTGCCCAAGCGTAAAGCCGGCTAGCTTGTTTTTCCATTAATATTCCAACGATTAAAATGCCAACTGCGTGAAACATTTGATACTGAACGCCGGTTTCCCAAGTACTCGCATAACTTCCAAGTACGTCTTTTAAAGCATGCGCCCCAAAAGCTCCAAGTAAAACTGCTAACCCTGCAAAAATGGCTCCAGTAATAATTGTTTTCTTCATAGTTACCCCCTAAAAATCAAGCAACGAGTCTCCATTCGCGCCGTCTTCTAACTCTATTTTCTTCCCATCCATACTTGTGATTTGAGCTGGTTCAGAAGTTGGAATTGAGACATTCGTCACTTCTTCGCTTCTTTCCTCGCCCGTTTTTGCAAGTTGAACAAGAAGCATCAAGCCATGCAAATGCTTATCTTGACTTGCTTTTGTTGTTGCTGCTTTTGCTTTCGCTAATTCACTTTCCATTTGTTCAAAAATCTTTGAATCTGCAATAATCATTTTTCCTCAACCTCAATTGTTTTAATAACGCGCGCTGGGTTACCGGCAACGACGACATTATCGGGGAAGCTTTTCGTTACAACTGCGCCTGAAGCAACCACGACATTATTTCCAAGTTTCACGCCCGGATTAATAATTGCCCGACCGCCAATCCAAACATTATCGCCAATTTCAACTGGTTTACCAAGCTCTAGCCCACTATTACGTTCTACTGGATCAAGGGGATGCGTTGCCGTATAAATATGAACACCTGGCGCCATCATACAATTATCACCAATATGTACTTCACAAACGTCTAAAATCACACAATCAAAATTAGCGTAGAAATTTTCGCCAACATAAATATTAGAACCATAATCTACGCGAAAATCTGGTTCGACGTAAACATTTTCTTTTGTTCCGCCGAATAGACGCTTAAGCACGCTTTTACGAGACTCAGAATCCATTGTATCGTTAATCTCTCTGCAGAACTTACGCGCACGACTTCTTCCGTGTACAAGTTCTCTGTCGCTAGGATTATACATTTCTCCTGCAATCATCTTTTCTAGTTCTGTCTTCATCCTGACACATCCAATCCACGTTTTATTCTTATCCATTATAACCAAATGAAAGACAGAAATATAGTAAAGTAATCGCATCTCCCAAAAAACTACGCGCAGCTACCTTTTGTGCATTTTTCTTAAAAAAATGATATTCTAGTGAGGTAGGTAAAATTGGGGAGGAATTTAATATTATGATTAAAGTTATTGCTTCAGACATGGATGGCACATTACTTAACTCTGATATCGAGATTGCACAAGAAAACGTCGAGGCAATCGAAAAAGCCCGCGCCAAAGGAATTCATTTCGTTCTTTGTACTGGGCGTATGTATGACGATGCAATGGGGTTAATTAATAAAGCTAATTTATATGCACCAGCTATTTGTATGAACGGTGCGGAAATTCGCGATGAACACGGCAAAATAATTTTGCAACATCCGATTGATAGAAACTTAGCGCGCAACACTTATAATACCTTGACAGAACTTGGAATGTATACAGAATTCTTCACTGACATGGGCCCTATCACAACAGACAAAGCTCGTGGCAAAGAATTTATGATTGAAATGCACAAACGTATCCACCCAGACGTTCCAGCAGAAACTATTATGGATAAAGTAGAAGAACGCTTTGAATCAAAAGACGTTCACGAAATTCCTGATGTAGAACGTATTTTAGGCAATAAAGATTTAACGATTCTTAAATTTATTTCCTTCTCTTCTGATAAAGACATTCTTGCAAAAGCGAAACAAAAATTAGAAAAAGAATCCGAACTATCTGTAACATCTTCTTTTTCCGATAATATTGAAATCACGCACCGCGAAGCACAAAAAGGTATTTCTTTACAATATTATGTAGAAAAATTAGGCGTTACACTTGATGAAACTTTTGCAATTGGAGATAATATGAATGATATTTCGATGTTAAAAATGGCTGGTTATAGTGTAGCCATGGGTAACGGCGAAGAAGAAGTCAAAGAATTAGCAGAACATGTAACACTTTCCAATGATGAACACGGCGTTGCAGCAGCCATTTATAAAATGTTAGAAACAAATGACTAAAGTTTATTTTTAGGAGGAAACACTAATGACAATCAAAAAAACATTAACTATTGCAGGATCTGATTCAAGTGGTGGAGCTGGCTTACAAGCAGACTTAAAAACGTTTGAAGAATACGGCACTTATGGTTTTAGCGCAATCACAACTATTGTTACAATGGATCCAGACAACAACTGGGCGCACGGCGTTACTCCAATTGATGCGCAACTTGTTCGTGAACAACTAAAAACAATCCTTTCTGGCGGCCCTGTTGACGCAATGAAAACAGGAATGCTTGGTTCAATCGACATCATTAAAGCAACTCGTGAAGCCATCGATAAATATGATTTAAAAAATGTCGTAATCGACCCAGTTATGGTTTGTAAAGGCGAAGACGAATTAATCCAACCAGAAAACGCCGAAGCTATCCGCGACCTACTGCTTCCAAAAGCAACAATCACAACACCAAACCTATTCGAAGCAGGCCAATTATCCGGTCTTGGCAAATTAACTACATTAGATGATATGAAAAAAGCAGCGAAAAAAATCATCGAATTAGGTGCTAAATACGTAGTTATCAAAGGCGGAAAAGCCCTAGAAAGCGATAAAGCAATTGATTTACTATACGATGGTAAAGAATTTACTGTTTATGAAGTAGAAAAAATCTCTCCAAGCCACAATCACGGCGCGGGTTGTACTTTCGCAGCAGCAATCACAGCCGGACTTGCAAAAGGTTTAACGGTTGAAGAAGCTGTCGCAAAAGCAAAAGACTTTGTCACAGCAGCTATCAAAGGTGGATTTGCCCTAAACGAATTCATCGGTCCTGTTTGGCATGGTGCTTATAATAAAGCCGAAAATAGATAATACGAAAACCGCCCAAACACTGGGCGGTTTTTTATTATAATAAAAGTTAGGAGATGAGTTCGATGAAAGTAAGTAAATCATTTGAGGTATTTGCAAAAGAAGCTCCCGAAGTACACTCTGCCTGGATGGAAACCGTACATAAACTAGATATCGTAAGTAAACTCGATAAAAAAACAGAAGAACTAGCTTATATTGCCGTTATGGCCGCCACCCGCCTAGAAAGCGGACTACCTTTCCATGTAACAATGGCAAAGACAAACGGTGCGACGCGTGAGGAGATTATTAGCGCCATTCTCGTTGGTTTACCGGCTGTAGGAAATACTGTTATAAGCGCCCTACCTGTTGCCTTAGAAGCATATGATGAAGTTTAATAAATAACTCAAAAAAACTTAAGTGGATTCACTTAAGTTTTTTTGTTCTTGCTATTTCTTTCTAACTAAGAACCATGCTCCCAAACAAAGAACCCCACCTAAGATAGCTTTCGATTGTGTATCCCCTGTCCTCGGGAGTTTCGTTGTTTTCTTGATAACAATTTTCTCTTTGGGTTTTTGCTTACTAGGCTTAGTAGGCGTCTCAGCTGGATTTTCTTCTATAACAATTGGCGCTTTTTTCGCTTCTACAATATGCACGATAAACGTTACTGGATCAGCTGGGACTCCATCTTCATTTACCGCATTCAGTGTCACAGTATAGCTTCCCGGCGTTTGCCATTTCACTTTATCTGGAGCATCGGAAGTAATAGCTGAGTTATCATTAGTCTCTGCGCGGACATCTTTTAATAGCTCTGTTTCATTTTTTATTATCGTGGAATCATAGGTTACTTCTGGATCCACAGTGATTATTGGCGCTGGACTTTTTAAAATACGGACGATAAATGTTTTCGCTTCCGCTGCCACGCCGTCTTCATTTACCGCGTTCAACGTAACTTCATAATCGCCTGGCACACCCCATTTTACTTTATCATTCATATCAGAAACAAGCGGTGAACCATCATTTGTTTGCGCATTTACTGCTTGAAGGAGTTCAGCTTCCGTTTTAGTTACTGTTTTCGGGTACGTTATTTCGGGATCCACAGTGATTATTGGCGCTGGACTTTTTAAAATACGAACGATAAATGTTTTCGCTTCCGCTGCTACGCCGTCTTCATTTACCGCATTCAACGTAACTTCATAATCGCCTGGCACGCCCCATTTTACTTTGTCGTTTATATTAGAAGTAATCGTCGAACCATCATTTGTTCGCGCATTTACTTCATTTAGTAATGTGCTCTCATCTTTCGTCACTGTTTTATCATAGATTATTTCTGGGTCTACCGTTATAACCGGTGCGGGATTTTTGGAAATCTTAATCGTTACAGGAACTGGGTCTGCTGCTTGATTATCCTCATTTACCGCGGTAATAAGAACTGGATAGTCGCCCGGAACACCCCATTTCACATTCGTTAAATCACATTTTATATCAGCTGGAATATCTGTTTTTGCTTCCACATCTTCCAAAAACTCTTCCATTGTCCGGTTTACTGTTTTACTATATTCGATTTCAGGAAGTGCGCTAATGACAGGTTTTTGGAGTGCTTTTATTTTGTATAAAACATCATTTTGGTAGCCTTGCTTTATTTGAATACTTAAATTATCCGCTGTTTCAGATAGTTTATTAGGAGAAGTTATCTCTAATAATTTATATTTATTAGTATTCAAAAGGGAATCATAGGCATGTTTATCCACGTTTTGCACGGAATTATGTAAAAAAGGTTCCGCTATTTCAAATTTACCATCTTGATTGACTTTTCCCGGTGTTGTTACCGTACTATAATCATTAAAAGTAACCGGATTGCCTAACTCATCCTCAAAACGCGTCGTTACTTTCCCAAAAAAAGCAGCTGTCATTTTCGTATCAGCATTATTCACTGGATAGAATTCTAATGACTTTGTAGCCGATGATACAGAAGAAAGACTAACCAAGTATGGATCTGTTGTTCCAGGTTTCCCGTCCACATTCGTATCAATATCGAAACTAACACGAGTTTTAGTAGAAATACCTTTGAACGGAATAGTACAATTCATTTGGAAAATAGGACCGCCTACAAATGGAGTTCCAACATCGTATGTAATCGTTCCGTAATCCACCCCTGCAACACCAATTCTATAAATCTCCTTCGCTTCGTCCCAAACTTCAATTTTAATATTTTGCACATTTCCAAGCGGAATGCGTTTTTCAAAAAGCGGATACGATACTAAAATTTCTGTTTCGTAATTCACTTTGCTACTAGGCTTTTCATATACTAAAATCGCATGGTATAAATCACCGCTTTTTTTAGTAAAATCTTTTATTCCAACTGGTGGCCAGTCACTTGCCATATTTACGTTCAATTCTACACTGCTCGTCCCAATATTTTTAAAATTTTTCGCAGCTCCACTGTAAGAAAGGTTAATAACGTTTTTATCGCCATGAGCCGGCATCACCTGTATTTTAAAATTCGCATCAAAGTTTTTCATAAAAAAGGACTCTGAATCTTCTGTAAAAACAAAGTGCAATGTGGGCGAGCCATTAATTTTTTCTACAGTAACCTTACCAACTACTTGTTCGTTAGTTACCGCTGTTGGGTCAACATCCACTTTCAAATCATAGGCTTTCTCTGTATAGAGTAAAGTATCAGATGATAAAGTAATATTAAAGTAGTCCCCTTTTTGGAAAGAATTCCCTCCAAAAGCTACCTCTAAAAAATAATTGAGCTTTTCATTATAGTTTTCCTTCGCCATTACGTTTTGACCATCTGATTTATAAAAACCGACAGATTTAATGAGATCATCTCTCTTATTATTACCGTCTGCTTTTGCGGGCCAATCCACCGGCACTAAAATTATCGAACAAATTACACTAAGCGCGATAACAATATGTAAAATTTTCTTCAAATACATCTCCTACTTTGTAGTATGGTTTATCTGCCTCAATTTCCCCCGTTTTCTTGCGTATCCTTGTATCTAACTAAGAACAATTATACCTACAATGAGGTCCGTTTCAGTCCATTAATATAAGCAATTCCATCTGAAATGTGACTAAAAATCAACAAAAAGTATCCCAAAGACAACATTTTCTATTTAAAAATAAAAAAAACAGCTATCCTCTATTTAAAATTAAGAGAATAACTGCTTTTCTTGATTTCGGTATAACCACTTTCATCTCAACACAAAATTCAATCGTTACTAGGCGGATTTTCAAAAACCGCAATCGCTTCTGTCAAAATAGATAACTCTTCCTCAAGTAGTACTCGTTGTTTTTTAAGTTCCTGCGCTTGCAAGATATTTAAGATTTCGTTCGATTCAATATTATCATCATTATTAAATTTTTTTACCCATTTTCCAAAAGTTGAATTAGGGACACTAAATTCCTGACAGATACTATGCTTCGTTTTCCCTCTGCGATATAAAGCAACCAAACTTTTTTTAAAATTCTCGTCATATTTTGCTTTAGCCATAAAACTTCCTTCTTTCTCTTGTTAAATATCATAAAAAAAGATGCAAATAGATCTGTTTTTTTCATTTCTAATATATCAAGTTTTACTAACATTTTTTCATAAAGTCCTAAAAATAGGACTTCTTCCGCCCAATTTTCTATGCTACGATTTAAAAGTAAAATGGCTGTTAAACTCCTTGGCACACCTCTTAGATGCAGCCCTCATCTAAATTTTTAAACAGAAGGAGTAACTTGAATGGTCGGGTATGGAAAAACAGTGAGAGATATTCGCACTTCAAAAGGAATACATCAAAAAGATTTATACGATAATATCATTTCCAAATCCTTCGCTATCGAATTTGAAAAAGGAAAGCACGACATCACACTAACATTATTTGAAAAAATTTTAAAACGGATGAATATGGACTTGGATGAGTTCTTTTATATCCACAGAGAATTGTCGGTATCAGCTGAGAATAATTATTTATGCATGAATCAAGAGCGAGGAAATATATACGACCTTGCGAGTTTGGAACTATTATATAGCGAGCTTTCTAAACATAATGGCGAATTAGTTGAGGTATGGAAAGCATTTGTTCGTTCGCAAATTAAATTAGTCAAACATCTTTTTAAATATCATGAATTTACAGTAGATGTTATTACATCTAAAGATAAATGCACTATTCAAAAGTATTTGTTTTCGATTGATACGTGGACACTTGAAGAACTCAAGATTTGCGCTAACTCCATCTATTTTTTTGAAGAAGATTTACAAATTCAATTTTTAAATCAGGTCATTAAGGCGATTCATCCTTATAAAAACTACGACCGGGCCAGACGTGTTTTATGTACACTTTTAATTAATACGATTGAAATGTTTATTTCGCGCGGTCAACTATCCTCTGCTAATAAACTCATTATCCTGCTAGACTCTTTATGCATTTATAACGAAAGCGCCTTTTACCGCAATATCTCCCATTTTTTAAAAGGCTTAATCAAAATGCAAAACAATCATATCCAAGAAGGTTACAATCAAGCAAAAAAAGCCATTCAAATTATGAATGACCTTCGTTTTGAAGAAATTGCTTATTTATATGAAATTTTATTAGATCAGTTTATCAGGTTAAAAGGTATAGATATTGTTAAGAGCTAGCTTTCTAGCAACCACGATTCATTCATACTTTTGTCTTTCCCAAAATGCTTCCCGTGAACATCAATGACTGAGTGCCATTCTTTACATAGTTTATGTGGAATATTTTCGGTTATCGGCATAAATTCTTCACGCATTTGCTCGTACGTTTTATATTCACCAAAGCCCAATCTAGTAAATAGTCGTCTGGCATATAAATCAGCAATAAAAACATTACGTTCAAAAATATATAGCAACATTGCATCGGCCGTTTCTTCCCCGACGCCTTTAATACCTAGTAGTTCTTTGCGCAAATCTTCTGTTGAATAAGACTTAAATTTATCCAAACTAGCACCGTGACCAACGAACCACTCAATAAGTGCTTTAATGTAAAGACTTTTTTGCTTATAAAAACCTGCTGGATAGATTAACTCTTCAAGTTGCACCGTATCCATCTTGGTTAAACTATCTAAATCTAAATAAGGTGCGAGATTGGCTAAAGCTTGGTTGGCATTTTTCTCTGTCGTACGCTGAATTAATATCATCGAAAGCCAGTCAGCAAGACGATTGTCATCTTCCCACCAATCTTGATAACCATAAAGCTCAACTAAATTATTTAAAACCTGCACTTTTTGCTTATTTATATTCAACCGTTATCACCTCTCACTAAAACTAGCCTATTAATTCTTTCACTGTAGCATAATATTTTGCTAATATCTATTATCGCTAACCATTCAAAGTGAACAAAAAAGAGAAAGCAATAAAGCTTTCTCTTTAAATAATTGTTCCTTGTTTTAGCGGAGTTTTTTACTAATAACAACCCCTGTTCCGAACAATAACAAACCTAATCCAACAAATAACATGTTGTTACTGTCTCCTGTTTTCGGAAGCATTACGATATTTTTTGTCGGTTCAGTAACTGGTGGTACGTCATCATTACTTTCTTGCACTGGTCCGCTTTCTTCAACAATAAGATCAACGTCTTCATCAACTGGGATAACTTCATTTTCGCTAAACTGCGCATATAAAGTCATATCATTTCTCGGCATTTCAGCTGTTTCAAAATCCCATTTGTTTCCGCCTGTTTTCGCGTCATACCATCCAGTAAATGTGTATCCTGCTTTTTTCGGTGCGGCTGGTTGTGTAATCAACGCTTCTTCCTTTACTTCTAAACTTGTTTTTAAAACATCGTCTACTATAAAGTTCACAGTATGCGATGGTAATATAAGTGGCTGTGTAACCGTCACATCGTAATCCGTCTTAGAATTACCAATCTGCACATGTTGTGTATATTTATAACTAATTTCATTTACATATCTAGGCAACTCCCAAGTAACAATCGGGTTATCGTAGGTCCCATTATGACTAATATCCGTTATCTCAACTAATCCGCCGTCTAAATCTTTTATATTGTTAGTTAAGGTAAAATTGGTTTTAAACAACTCAGGATTTTTCTGTATTCGCTGATCAGACAAACTTAAATTTTTTAAACCCTTTAAATCTTTCAATGGACTAATATCGATTATATTGTTTCCATTTAACCAAAGATTGGATAGATTCGTTAAATTAGCTAAAGGTATAACCTCACTTATTTGGTTATTAGTTAAATCCAAAAGGTTTAAATTAGTCAAATTCGCAAGTGGCGTTAGATCTGATATTTCATTTCCACCTAAATGTAGATTGGTTAAATTAGTTAGATTAGTTAATCCGGTAATATCATCTATCTGATTATCTCGTATGTTTATAAACTTTAATTGCGTCAAATTAGCCAATGGACTTGTATCAACAATATTATTCTTATGGATAGCTAAAGAATTTAGGTTGTTTAAATTAGCTAATGGGCTAATATCCACAATTTGATTGTCACTAATAGATAAATTCTGCAAACTCGTTAATTCAGCAATTGTTGTGATGTCATTTATCTGATTTCCACTTATAACTAAATTATTGAGGTTTTTCATATTTTTAAGCGGAGTTAAATCAGTAATTTGGTTATTTTCAATAATTAAATAGTCTAATTTAGTTAAATTAGCTAATGGGCTTATGTTAGTTATGCGATTGTTACTAAGATAAAGGCTTTTCAACTCGGTTAAATTTGTGATAAAACTAATGTCGCTTATCTCACAATTCATTAAATTAAGAGTGTGCAATTTTGTTAGGTTTGCAATCGGACTAAAATCTTTTATTGGATTCCCTGACAGGTCCAGATTCTCTAACTTTGTAGAATTTGATAAAAAGCTAATATCCTGTATTTTTTCTCCGTTAAAGTTAAAAGTCGTCACATTTGGCAGATATTGTATTCCCTCAAGCGACTCAATCCCAGTTGAAGTTGCACCTACAATAGTTATGTTATTCAGTTCTTCTTGCGTAACAGTATCAGTGACATTCGTCTTGCTAAGATAGTTTCTCATTACTTCTGCTAATTTAGCATCGGGAAAAATTTCGTTTATTGGTGTAGGTTCGGTAATGCTCTGTTCTTCAGCATTTACATCATTATTTGACCCAAGCCATATAAAAACACTCCCTATTAAAAGAACCCCAATAAAAGCCTGAATTACTTTATAAAAATGTTGTTTGTTTATCATATATCCGTTCCTTTCTTCTTTAGATGTCAGTTTTTTTAGTTGCAGAATCATAAAATAAACCATCTAAATTACATTATACATGGCGATTTTTCTCAGAAGTCCATTAGTATCACTTGTTTCCCGGCGATTGTGTCTAAACAGTGAACAATCACCTCGTTATTATGTCTAAAATGTGACTATTATTTAATTTTGAAAGAAAATAAAAAATAAACGATAAAAAAAGAGAAAACACGTGAATGTTTTCTCTCTAATAATCTATTTCTATTTTAATAACGTACTTTTCCCATCATCCAATAACTCGGAATCCGTCCTTATTCCCTGTCATATCAGGCATTAATTCAAATAACTTTTTACTATTATCCGGTTTATTTCGAACAATTACTTGCATAAAATAATCATGCGCCATTAATGTATAACCATGTTCTTTTGATGTAATTGCATATCCTTCTACATCATTTTCAGAAATAAACAGCCATCTCCACTGATACTTTTCACGGACAGCCTCTCCATACAGAGACCCTAAAATATAACCAAGTTCCTCCGCCAAATCGAAGTCCGGTGAGGTATCTTTTAAATATTTGGCAATTTTTTCGATTCGCTCTTCTGGAGTTCCGTCAGTTTCGAGCATCACTTCGCCCTCTTCTTTTAAACGGATAATTTCTGCTTCTTCCGCTTTTGTTAGTTCTCGCGCAATAATCGACATTAGAAACACCCTTTCCTAACCCATTATAACTCAAAAGTTCAATCTTTCGCATCCGATATGTTCGTCATGTATAATGAAAGAAGTACAGCAATTTTTTATATTTAGGGGGCTATTTTTTTCATGGAACACAATAAAGAAAAACTTACAAAACCGACATCAGACAAAAACTATTTTTGGCCGATAATGATTATTTCATTTGTTGCGGTTGTAGTGATTTTACTACTCTTCTTCTCACCGATTGGGTATCAAGGAGCAGTACATTTCGACATTACTATCTTCCCGCGAATGAACGCCATCTTTAATAGTTTTACCTTTGTATTTTTAGTTATTGCACTTTGGGCGATTATAAAAAAGAAAAACATTAAAATGCATCGTGGCTTCATTTTAGCAGCATTTACATCAACTTTATTCTTCTTAGTAACTTACTTAACGTTCCATTATCTCTCAGCAGAAACTTCTACGTTTGGCGGAACTGGGATTATCCGACCAATCTACTTTTTCATTTTAATTACACATAGTTTCTTAGCAGCAATCGTTGTTCCACTAGCGCTATTTGCACTTGTGTGGGGCTGGACAATGCAAATTGAGAAACACAAAAAAATCGTTCGTTGGACTATGCCAATTTGGCTATATGTCAGCTTAACTGGCGTACTCGTTTACTTATTTATGGCGCCGTATTATTAAATAAAAAAGCATCAAATGAGCTCTTAAAAACAGCCCATTCGATGCTTATTTTTTTACGGAAAAACTTTTTGTAATTACATTTTCTTCAACGACGACTCCGTGAAGTTCGCCGCCAAAAACGGCGCCACCATCAATATCAAGCCGGGTTCTATCTTCAGAGACCCATATTCTTGCACTTCCATCGCTATGTAAATTTTGCACCGGAGTATGTCCAAAAATAAAGACTTTCCCGGTTTTATTTTTCCCGAATAAAAATGGTTCGCGAATCCAGAAAAAATCACGTTCTTCCGTATCATGCCAGTTTGGTTTAGAAAAATCTACTCCCGCATGGACAAATACATATTTACCTTCTTCATAATAAAGTGGCAAATGGCGAATGAAATCAATGAGTTCAGAAGCTTCTTCCTGTACACGTTTAGCCAATCCTTCTGGCGTCATTTTTTTATCTAATGAGTCAGCGATTAGAGATTGGATTGTTTCCATCCCACCTTGACTCAAATAATAATGCATTTTTTCAGAAGGGTTATCTAAAAAATCGAGCAGCATTTGCTCATGATTGCCTTTTAAGACGATCACTTCGGTTTCGTCCGCGAGCTCTTTCACACGCCTAAGTACCGCCGCTGGATTTTCACCGCGATCAATTAAATCACCTACAAACAAAAGCCGTTCTTGCTCTTTATTCCAGTTTTCTAACAACTCATCTAAAAGCGTAATTTCCCCGTGCACATCTCCTACAGCAAAAATTGGCTTCATTGTTATACCTCCAAACCTACGTAAAAGAAACGCCCTTTCGCTAACATGACATTAGCAAAAGGACGTCTTTTCCTTATTTGGTATTGCCTTCTACTTTTTTAATTTTCTTCTCTACTTCAGCGATTTCGTGACGTAATGCACTTAATCTTACTTCAGCAGCATTAATTGGTCCATTTTGAAGTTGCGGGTCTTCAAACTCCCGTGTTTCGCTTAACGCTTCTTGATATTGTTGTCGCAATTCAATTAATCGATCTTCTAATTCTCTTAAACTCTCATGGGCCATATGCGCCACCTCCAAATTATTCATATCATATAACGTTACTTTTCCCCTATTGCTAGAAAATTAATCCTATTTTAAACATTTTTTTATCCCGCTCCATATTGCTGTATTAGTGCCTAAAAGTATGCTATTTTAAAAGTAGGTATTTTTGCTATTATACTTAAAAATAAATTAAAAAGGAGTTTTCATTATGATGACTATTTCACAAGTAAAACAGACAGCTAAAGAGTCGCTACGTGGCAACTGGGGTATTGCCATTGGGATATTTGTTCTTGCATGGTTAATTGAAACCGTTGGCGGAGGGGTACTTGGTTGGATTCCTGTTGTTGGCTGGATTGCCCTATTTCTATTAACTGGACCACTTTATACGGGGGTTGCTTGGGTATACTTAGCAATTAGCCGCCGTGAACAACCAGATGTTGCTTATATGTTTAGTGGTTTTAAACAATTTGGACGTACGTTTTTAGCTTACTTGCTCATTTCTATTTTCACATTCTTATGGAGCTTATTACTAATCGTACCAGGAATTATTAAAACATATTCCTATTCACAAACATTCTTTATTTTACGCGATAATCCTAATATTTCAGCACTTGATGCTATTACAGAAAGCCGCCATATGATGAACGGGCATAAAGGTAGACTATTTGGTCTTTCCCTTACATTCTTACTTTGGTATTTAATTCCTTTAGCCGTAGCAATTGCAGGTACTGTAATCGTTGCTGGTGGTATGGCTACTACTTCTTATACTGCTGATCCTGCTGAAGTAATTACAGCACTTGCTGCTGGAGCTACATTTGGTGGACTGGTATTAATACTAGCTTCTTGGTTACTTACACTTGGTATTTCACTTTATGTTTATCCGTATCTAATCACTTCTATCGCTGTATTCTATGATGATTTATATGCAGCAAGCGAAGGAACTTACACCGAAGAAACAGTTATTGTAGAAGAAGAAATTGATCCATTTGGTACAAGAGAAACTGATCCTTTTGTAGAAGATACTCATCCAGAGGGATTTGGACCTGAAACAAAGGTAGAACCTGAAACACCAGAAGTTCCGAAAGCACCTGAAACAAAAGTAGAACCAGAAGCTCCAGTAACTCCTGAAACAACGATAGAACCCGAAACACCAGAAGTTCCAGAAGCTCCTGAAACGAAAGAAGTACCAGAAACTCCTGAGACTCCAGAAGCTCCTGAGGCTCCAAAAGACAATAATGAACCAAAATAAAATAACAGCTGGCGGACTGGAATTTCTAGTCCGCTTTGCTTTGCCAAATGATCGTTCAGCAATAAATGAGTTAATGGTAAATACTGCGCGCTGGTTAAAAGAATCGGGTTCGACCCAGTGGAGTGATATTTTACATGGATTTGATGTTCATAATATTGAACAACGGATTGAGCTTAGCGAAGTTGCACTTTTTGAAGCGGCTGATGGAAAACTAGCTGGAGTAATGATTATTAGGAAAACGCCGAGTGACTGGGATACAGATTTATGGGGTGATAGGCATGAACAATCAGCTTATTACTTACACCGAATAATGGTATCAAGGGATTTTAGTGGCATTTCTTTAAGTAAACAAATGATTAGTTTTGCTGAACAATTGGCACTTAACATGTCTGTTCCGTTTGTTCGGTTAGACTGCATCAAAACAAACGAAGCCCTTAATCAAATGTATCTGCGTTATGGATTTATGTTTTCTGGTGAGAAGAATGGGTTTAATTTATATCAAAAAGAGCTGTCACTTTTGTGACAGCTCTTTTAACGATACGCTTGAATTGTAAGTTCAGCAAACATTGATTTAATTGTCTTCCTTGCCATTTCGGTTTTATCTTGTGCGAGTAGCTCATATATTTGGCTGCTTTTTTTATTGGTCCATTCTCTAATTTCGACTGATTTAAAAATATTAATACCATCCGAAAAATGAACCATTTGAAAGAAAATATCTTTTGCAATCTTCACTTGATATGGATTTTCAGCAAAACTAATTAAGCAAAGAATGAAACGATGATGTGCATCAAAATAACTTTCAACATCCGTTAAATAAGAAAATCGTTCCATCTCTTGTAAACGTTCGTGTAGTTTTTCTATATCCATTACTAAACTGAAGTGCCCTACTTTTGCTATTGCTGCATCAACTAAAATATCGATGGTATCCATTAATTGCACGTATCGGTCTGAACCAATGAGCACATCGTTTAAAACTGCTCCACTATTTTCGTGATAGCTCACAATGCCTTGAGCTGTAAGAGTAGCAATCGCTTTTCGAAGTGGGGACCGGCTAACTCCGAATTCAGCGGCAAGTTTTTCTTCAGCGAGATGCTCATTACGGACTAAATCGCCTTTTTTAATCTTTTCAAGAAGTAAATTATAGACCATTTTATCCAACGTTTTATATTTATTTACCATCAAGTCTGCCCCCCTATTCGCTAGTAATTATATCATAGAAATATTTTTAGTGAATAAGCTTGCTTCGTTTTGCTTTTTCGGATAGTTTTGGTACTACTTTGTCGAGCGGTTTTTTGAGTAACAAACCTAATGCAATGAACAAAATGGCAAATCCAGCAAGAACACTCATGTCAATCCAAACAGTTGGCATATAGAGTCCGCCTACACTTTCTCGGATTAAACTAACGGCATAAGTGAACGGCAAGAACGGATAAATCGCTTGGAAAAATGGTGGTGAGACTTGAATTGGGAAGTTCCCGCCCGCTCCTGAAATTTGTAGTACTAACAAGATGATCGCAATACCTTTTCCGACGTTATTAAATAAAGAAACGAGTGTGTAGACAATCGTCATAAAGACCACGCTGATAAACATGCTAAAGAGCACGTGGAGTAAGGGTTCAGCGATGGAAACACCGAGCAAGAATATATTCCCGAGCGTAACAATAAGTGCTTGCATTAACCCGATGGATAAGAACGTTAATAATCGGCCAAAATAACGATGGTAATGGCTGAAAATCCCCGCTGGCACCTCTACATCAACACGTAGTAATGAGATAAGCAAGAGCGCCCCAACCCATAAACAAAGTGCTGTATAAAATGGCGAGCTTGCCGAGCCGTAGTTTGGAATCGGGTAGTAACTTGTTTCTTTTAAATTAACCGGGTTCGCAATAAAGGAACTATCTTTATCGGCATCATTTCTTAGCATTTTAATAATACTTTGCAAATCGTAATTTTTATCGAAATCGGTAATTTTATTGGCGGCATTATTAATTGCTTTTTCAAATTCTGGCAGTTCTTCTCTGGAAAGATTTGCTGCGATTTTAACGGCTTTTTCGAACTCTGGCATTTTTTCTTGGATCAGATTGGATGCTTGATTTATTTCTTTTTCGAGTCCTGGTAAATCATCGCGAATGAAGTTGGCTGCTTTTTTGATATTAGCTTTTACGTTTGGATAATCATTTTGATAAAAATCAGCTGCTTCGTTAATACCTGCGATAATTGTATCTAGTTTCGTATTGATAACCTTAGTTGCTTCATCCAAAGTTTTCTGGATTTCTGGCAGTCGCTCTTGAAATTCTTTTAAATACGTTTGCCCAGTTTGCAGTGTTTCTCTGGAATCTTTCAATACTTGAGTGATTTCTGGGATTTTTGCTTGCAAGTTTTGTAGTAATTTTTGGCTGTCTTTTAAGTCTCCTTGAATTTGATTTAAGCCGGTTTTGATTGCTGGAACAATTTCCGAATCATAGTTTGCTAAAATTTGGTCTAATTTTGCGCTAACATTTTTGGCTTGTTCATTCAATTGATTTAAAAGTTCCTCAGCTGGTTGTTCACCATTTTCTAGTGCTGTGCGTACTTTTGTGATTGTTTGCTTTTGTGCGCCTAGTTGGCTATTAATCGTTTTTAAGTTTGCAATTAAATCGGTAAACGGCTTATTCGGTAAAGTTTCATTTAAGCTTTCCAAAGTTGCAGTTTGTTTTGTAATCATTTGTTGTAAGGAATCAATATCGTTTTCCATTTTCTTCAGTTCGGAAATCGCCTGTTCAGAGTTGATAGAACCATTTTTGATTGCTTCAGTTACTTGGTAAATATTATCTGCCATTTGCTTCATTAGCGTTAAGTTTTGTTTAATAGCAGGTGCTAACGTATCAAATGACTTATTAATTTCGTCTGCAAAATCGGATACTTTATCGACATATCCACTACCATTTTGGGCGATTTTTTCAACTGTTGGAATCGCTGCTGTCGCTGTATCAATCACATCAAGCGCCTTACCAGATTCATTCACCGCGTCATTGACTGTTTTTTTGATCGTTCCGAAGTTTTCATCTACTTCTTTTACTGACTGCGCGATTTGTTTGATTTCTGGGATTTTCTTTTGGAGCACAAGAATATCTTGACCAAGTTGATCGATTTTTGGTAGCTGTTCTTCTACTAATAAAACGTTTTCTGTCGCTTTATTTAGTTCTGGGATTTTTTCATTTAGTTCGACAACCTGATTTGCTTTCGTTTTTAGTTCAGGTAATTTGGCTTCAATTTTGACGGCCTCAGCACCCATTTTTTTAAGTTCTGGTAAAGCATCTTGTACTTGGAATACTTTGGTTTTTAAACGTCTAATTGTCGGTAACTCGTTTTCAAGATCAATTCCTGCTTTATTAAACTCTTCTAAAACAGCCTTACTCACCGTGCCCACAAACTCGGAACTAATTTGATTTACAATAGTTGTTGCTCCGCTTTCTGTCATTTTTGGCGCGATAGCATTGATTTTTTCATTAACCGAGTAATCAATTGTTGGTTTTTTGACGTTATCACTTACAACCGAAACCATATCCTCTGAGAAATTTTTCGGAATATGAATCGAAGCATAATATTTTCCGCTTTTTACGCCTTTTTTCGCTTCTTCTTCACTAACAAAAGTCCAACCAAGTTTTTTATTTTTCTCAAGGGTTTTCTTAAGCTGATCCCCAACGTTCACTTGTTGAGGCTTTTTTCCCGGTACGTCTACTTCTGCGCCTTCATCATCAATTGAAACAGCTACTTTGATTCCTGATGTATTGGAATAAGGATCCCAAAGTGCCTCAATATTAAACCATGCATATAATGATGGCAAAATAATTAATGCAATAACTAATAATAAAGCTAAAGGCGCTTTAAAGAGACGGCGCCAGTCTAAAACAAATATTTCGTATACTTTCCGCATCAAAAGCACCTCCTGTATTTAAGCAAATCATTTTAGAAATACTATCTAAATGTACGGATAATATACAAATTCACTAATTTTTGCATTACCTCTTTTGCTAAGTCATATTTCTTTTCTACCATATAAAAAGTTAGTTGTTCTAATGTATCCATCGTTTCTTCTTCCAAAAGCACTGGTATTATTTTAATATCTTTTTGTGCTTTATTAAAGAAATCACGCTTCATTTTCCTTACAATATCTTCTGCATAACTGTTAGCTAGTTGCGCGACAAATTGTAACAGCCATTTACTCAGCAAAGATAGATAAGCATCGACATTTTCTTCTTTTTGAATGATTCTCATCTCTTTTAGTAATTCATTGCCTTGTTCTGGTTTATAAGTTAAATTTTTACTTTTACATTTTTCAATTGTTTGCACGACGAGAATTTCTGCCATTTCAAGGAGTTCGATAAAACGTCCAGCGCTCATGCTACTTTCGATAACAATAGCCCCCCGGTTCAGTTCGTATTCGATTAATTCTTCGGATACTAAAACCGCAATTGCTTTTCTGACAGGAGTTCGACTAATAGATAATTCTTTTGCAATACCCGCTTCTGAAATATGTTGACCAACATGAAGCTTTCCGCTGAGAATTTTTTCTTTGATTGTATAGTATGCTAATTTTTCGTATGTTTGTTTTTCCATGCTCATCCCTCGTTTTCTATATATTAAAAGTATTTTCTACGCCAAAAAATCACTGTTACCCCCGTTGTAATTAATAGCGTAAATAAAAGAATTAATGCAAACGCGTGCTCATTGTGCATAAATGGCAACTTAATATTCATCCCGTAAACACTCGCCACAATAGTTGGTAAAGATAAAATAATGGTAAAAGATGTTAAAAACTTCATCACGATATTCAAATTATTCGAAATGACAGAAGAAAACACATCTGACATGCCACTAATAATTTGCGTGTATGTATCTGTCATTGCTATTGCTTGTTTATTTTCAATAATAACATCTCTAAGCAGGTCATGGTTATCTTCCTGTTGCATAAAATGTTCCACATCTTCCATTTTATCGAGTATTGCTTTGTTCGATTGAAGTGCAGTTGCAAAAAATACTAAACTTTTCTGAACCGCCATAAACGCATACAGTTGTTCATTTTTCATCGACTGTTTAATCTGTATTTCTAAATTATTTGTTTGTTTGATGATTTGATTTAAGTATTTGAGGTAATAATAAGATACAGCATACAATAATTTTAACAAAAATTGTTTATGATTCGTCGTATCGTATGTTTCTAGTTTCATCGTACGAACATCTTCTAATATTAGTAAGTCGCGTAAAGAGATAGTGACTAGATACTTTCTCGTTAATACGATACCTATTGGCAGTGTTTCGTACATCGTGTAACCAAGTTCATCCTCCGATTCATAAGGATAGTCGACAATCACTAAGGAGTGTCTTACATCTTGTTCTGCTCGTTTTAATTCTATTCTCGAGCGCTCCTCTGAATCGAGTGCATCTAAGATATAAGGTTTTGGCACATCCATTTCTTTACTTAATTGCTCAATTTCATCTTCTGTCGGAGCGGTTACTTTCACCCAGCAACCATCTTCTAACTCGGATAATTGCTCCATTTTTTCATTTGTTGTTTTAAAAAATTCAATCATCTGTGTATCTCCTTTCTTCTAACTTCTTTACAAAATATTTCATTTATGTTACATTATTATTAATAATAATTCATTTATGACAAAGGAGCGATGAAAATGGAATTTATGTCAATGATACTTACAGGAATTGTTTTAGCAGCAATAATCTCAGGACTTTCTTTTGTAGTTGGTAAACTTAGTGGTTTATCTTGGTTTTGGATTGCGTTTTGTGCAAACAGCGGTTTCTTTATTATTTTCATCACTGTGCAAAATTCATTTCCAGATAACGCAGCCGTAGCCCTTTCGTATTTAAATCTTGGAATTGGCGTCGTTTTAATTGCTTTAACGCTTTTCCAATCAAGCAACTGGCTTTTCAAGAAAACAATGCAACGTAAACATTAAAATAATTAATCTAATCTACCTTTCCCTTATTATCGCATCAAAAAACTGTTTAAGCTCATTTTTCGCTTAAACAGTTCTTTTTTTATTTAAAGTGTATCATAATTCCATTTGAATCGGTAACTGAAATCGTTTCGTCAAATCGTTTTACTTCATAACCTTGCTGCTCTAGATTCGTTGTTATCGCTTCTTTGTCTGGTGTGATAATTGTAAACCAAGCTAGCCCGACTTCATTCTCACGACGATTTTCCAAATTGCGTCCAGCCCACATATTTGATCCAATATGATGGTGATAATCGCCTGCTGCAAAAAATCTTGCTGATGGTATTGCTGTCGTTAAATTCATACCAAGCGCTTCTTTATAAAATTGCTCTGCCTTGTCTGCATCAGCTACCTGTAAATGTACATGCCCGATAATTGTCCCACTTGGCATTCCAGTGAAAGGTTCTCCAGTTGCGATTTTTAATAAATCATCCACATCGACTTGCTCTGTCACCATTGGTAAGTTTCCAGCGCTATCACGCATCCAACTATTTTTCGGCCGATCTGCGTAGATTTCAATGCCGTTCCCTTCAATATCATGTAAGTAAAGCGCCTCACTATAAGCATGGTCTCCCGCTCCGTCAATCGGATAACCGGACTGAGCTAAATGCACGAGTACATCTGCTAAACTTTCTCGACTTGGTAATAAAAATGCTGTATGAAACAATCCAACCCGCGGCACTTCTGGAACAACTGCATTATCTATTTTTTTAAGAACAAGCAACGCCTCATCCGAACCTGGCACTCCAAGCTTTACAATCCGATCATTTTCTTCTAATAAAGTTAAACCAATTACTTCTTGATAAAAACCTGCCATCTCTTTTAAATGACCTACATTTAAGACAACTTCGCCTAATCGTAATTTTTCACTAATTTCCACCATGTAAAAAACGCTCCTTTTATTGTAATACATTCATTACAACACAAGGAGCGTCCAAATACCAATAAAACGACTTACAAAAAGTAAGTTAATTATTTTTTAAGTAACTCACTATGTTTCCTACCATATGCAAAGTACACAATTAATCCGATTACAAACCAAATCCCGCAAAGAATCCAGGTGTGAACAGATAAGCGACTTATGAGAAATGCGCATAATAAAAACGAAATTATCGGCAACACAGGATAAAATGGCACTTTGAAGCCTGATTGTTGAATAGATTTATTTTTACGTAAGAAGATAATCCCAATGGACACCATCATAAATGCTAGGAGTGTTCCAATATTGACTAATTCAGCCAATCTATCAAGGGGTACAAGTCCACTAATAATCGCCACAATAAATGCAAAAATCCAGGTGTTTTTGACTGGTGTTTGATATTTTTGATTAATTTCTGCCAGTACTTTTGGTAATAAACCATCACGCCCCATCGCAAAAATCAATCTTGTAGCCCCGTAGCTCATTACTAAAATAACAGTAATCATACCAACTACAGCTCCGAGTGATACGATACCAGCCACCCAATCTTGATTAATCACTTGCAAAGCATAAGCCACTGGATCAGTAACATTTAAATCCGTGTATGGTACCATTCCTGTTAAGACAGCAGAAACCGCTACATATAAAATAGTACAAATAAGTAACGACCCTATTATTCCAATCGGCATAGTTCGTTGCGGGTTTTTCACTTCTTCTGCGGCCGAGGAAACTGCGTCAAAGCCTAAATAAGCAAAGAATACAAGCGCAGCACCGTTCATTACGCCACTAATCCCAAACGGCATAAATGGTTGCCAATTGTCAGGTTTCACATAAAACACGCCAACTACTAAGAAAAGTAAAATAACGCCTACCTTGATAGCTACCATAATCGTATTCACACGCGTTGATTCTTTTATTCCAAGTGTTAATAAGAAAGCAATCACGAGAACGATAATAATTGCAGGTAAATTAATAAATGTACCTACTTCTGGATTAAAAGGCCCAGATACTGCTTCAGGAATGGAAATATGAAAACCTGAAAGTAAAGCATTTAAATAAGAAGACCAGCCACTTGCAACAGATGCCACAGCAAGCCCGTATTCTAAAATAAGTGCCCAGCCTAGCAACCAACCGATTAACTCGCCAAAGACGACATAGCCGTATGTATAGGCGCTCCCTGCTACCGGAACACTAGATGCAAACTCTGAATAACACATCGCAGCAATCGCACAAACAATCGCGGCAATGACGAAAGAAAATATAATCGCCGGTCCAGCATTTTTCGCAGCTACAGTACCAGGTAAAATAAAAATCCCGGTTCCAACAATCGCTCCAACCCCTAGTAAGGTTAAATCAAGCGGTCCGAGTGTTTGTTTTAAATGTGTACTTCCGCTTTTATTATGCATTAAATCTTCTAACGGTTTTCTTCTAAATAATGAATTCATTTTGTCGCCTACCTTTTTACGATCTTCTAAAATAGTATACTTTTGCGCTTTAAAGGTCAATAGAATTGTGAAAAAAAATACAAAACTAATTATAACTTCCTAAAATAGCACCTATTACCCAAATATATCTGAATCATCTTTCATGATTTGCACTGTAAGCATGATTAGGCTAAAATTAGAGAGAATGGATTTGTGCGTATTCGGCACAAAGCATGCTAGAAAGAGGAATTCAATTGATTTTATTTTATTTTTTATTAATTATTAGTAAGTTCACTTTTGCCTATTTCCAGATTTTTAAAGATCCCAATTTCTTGGCGCTAGGAATGGACCTGCTGTTTATCGTATTATTACTTGGGCTAATTCATTTATTTGCTCCGGTTCGTTCTCACGTTTATTGGTATGCTGGAATGTCTTTATTTATCGGCATTCTTATGTTAGTTTGCGTACTTTATGCCCGCTTCTATAATGAAGTTCCTACGTATCATAGTTTCTCACTTATCGGAGAAGTCGGTGTCGTAAAAACAAGCGCTACTAGTTTACTTAGTGGAACTGATTGGCTTTACATCATGGATATTATTTTACTTCCATTTATCCTCTACTTCAGCATAAAAAAAGGCCATGTTTTTCCATCATTCCGCCTAACTAAACGTATTTATGGCGTATCGTTTTTAAGTACTTTACTTGTGCTTAGCGGATTTACTTATTTTATGATGCAACAAAATATCATTAGCGATTCGAAACGAGCAAAGCGGATGGGAATTTTTACATTTAATATTAGTACTGCTCTTGCTGGAACTGATCATGTTAAAGCCGCAGACATTACCGCCAAAAACGTTCGTGATATTAAAGGCGTGGATTTAAAAGAAAAACCTGATTACTTTGGTGCTGCGAAAGGGAAAAACCTGATTATCGTGCAATTAGAATCGTTTCAGCGGAACTTAACAAATATTAAAATTGATGGACAGTCAATCACTCCAACGCTAGATAGTTTACAAAACGAAACAATGTATTCCAATAAGTTTTTCCAAACAGTTTCTAAATCAAATACAGCCGACGCAGAATGGTCTGTTTATACATCCACTTTCCCGAGCGGATACTATACAAATACCCAAACTTACGGCGACCGGGTCATTCCATCTATGCCTCGACTACTTGGTAAAAATGATTATACAACGTCCACTTTCCATACAAATGACGCTAGTTTTTATAATCGAGATGAGTTTTATCCGGCAGTTGGTTTTGATAAATTTTATGATCGTAAATTCTTTGGCGATGAAGACGTAATTGGCTTCTCTCCAAGTGATGAAGTATTATACAACAAAG
Source organism: Listeria innocua (assembly GCF_028596125.1). Classification (GTDB taxonomy): domain Bacteria; phylum Bacillota; class Bacilli; order Lactobacillales; family Listeriaceae; genus Listeria; species Listeria innocua. The sequence continues at coordinate 630,692 of NZ_CP117229.1, read as the reverse complement.
CGTTCCCTATCTTAGAAAAACAATATAAAAACAATCAAAAATTTTATGCGCAATTAATTAGTGTAAGTAGTCATATGCCATTTAACATCCCTGAAGAAAAGCAAGAAATCAACTTACCGAGTGATTTAAAAGATACAGAACTTGGCAATTATTTTGAAGCAGTTCATTACGCGGATAAACAACTCGGCGCTTTCATTCAAAAATTAAAAGATAGTGGCATTTGGGAGGATTCAGTAGTCGTTTTCTACGGAGACCACCATATTATCAAAACAGATCAACTTCCAGAAGAACAGAAAAAATACGTCAATCGTTCTACCGAGCTTAAAGCAGATCCAGCAGACGATTACCGTATCCCGTTCTTCCTACATTATCCAGGAATGAAAAACCCTGGTGAAATCAAAAATGTTGGCGGTGAGATTGATATTATGCCAACTGTGATGAATTTATTAGGTATTAATACAGGCAATCAAATAATGTTTGGTACTGATATTCTCAATTCAACAAACAATTATGTTCCTGAACGATACACTATGCCTGAAGGAAGCTATTTCACTGATTCTTACATGTATCAGCCAGACGAAAGCTTTGAAACTGGAGCAGCAACGAACTATAACGGAACAAATAAAGAACTATCAGATGAGGTGAAGAAGCGATTCGAAACAAGTCGCAAACTCTTACAGTATTCTGATAGCTACGTAAATAATCTACCATTACGCGACGAAGACAAATAAAAAAAGTAAGTATCCAATATCATGGATACTTACTTTTTTTCATTTAGGTAAAGCTGCATTATGTTCGTTAAACTTTTCAATGCTTTCGAGTGCGAGCGGTTTATTCATCATTTGTAAGAATAAATCATAACCAATCGTTACCGTGTCCGCCCCACTCGCTAATGCTTGCATAATTTGGCGGCTGTTTTTAAAACTCGCCCCCATGATTTTCACTTCTTCAAGACCTTGTAAATCTAGAACATAGCGCAATTCTTCTATCGTTTTCGCTGCATCTAAACCACTTACTTCCATGCGATTGTAATACGGCGCTAAATAGTCTGCCCCAGAAAGAGCCGCAATATAACCTTGCTCGGATGAAAAAATTGCCGTTGCTAAAATAATCGCATCTGGAAACTTAGCGCGAACTGTAGCAATAACTTTTATCCCAGCTTCATGGGCAGGGATTTTCAAGCCAATAACAGTCCCTTCAGCTGGCTTAATTTCTTGAATTCTCAGCACGTCTTCCCAAATTTCTTCTTCTGTTAATCCCGCTGCTTGGACAAATACTAATTTTGCTGGAATGTGAGCAATATGGGTTTTTCTGGGCTGATTTTCTTTCAGTAAAATGGTTGGGTTCGTAGTTACACCCTCAAAAAACGGAAATTGAAGCGCTTTCTTTATTTCCTCTAAATTACCCGTATCTAAAAACATTTCCTCACTCCTTTAAAAGTTTTCTTCTCAATTTAAGTGTAGAAAAGTTCTAAGATGCAGTCAATCATTTCATGGCCCCAAAGTTGTCGGCGTTTTTGTGCAACTAAAAAAGCATCTGAGTAGGCTCAAATGCTTTTTTGATTTTACTTAGTCTTTGGTTCTTTTTTCCAGTTTTTTCGTTTGAATTCAAAGCGTTCCATCCAAGGCCGACCTTTTTTCAGTGCGAAATAGCCTACAATGACGATGAATAAGGCGCCAATAATATCAACAATTATGTCTGTCATCGTATCTTCCAGAGCTGCTCGTCCAGTTAGTGGTGTACCATTTGATAGGTTGTAGCGTTGCATATTTAAGTTCATAATCCCGTCAAAAGTATATTCATACACTTCCCAGAAAGCGCCCATCGTTACAGCAAAACAAAATGCAAAGACAGCGATAAAACCAGGCTTCAGTTTCATGACTACTTTATCATTTGCGTTTAACAAGCTAACGAACGAAAAGCCAATTGCTCCGAGCATCGCCCCACTAAAAGTATGTAAAATTTTATCCCAGTGTGGCACGGTTGAATAGAATTTTTGAACGGTTCCAAGATAAATCGAGCCGTACAAAAAAACAATAAATAAAATATAAACCAGTCCAGGTATTTCAAATTTGAAGCGTCGTGCAATAATGGAAGGCAATAACAAAATAAAAATTCCTAGTAAAATTTCAAATAATAAAAAGATATAATCCCCTCGTAATGTCACATGCGGTCCAGTTGCTGGTTGCTTTATTGGTGCGTTAAAAATTTCATAGATAGTAAAAACGACTGAAATTCCCATTGATGCAAAAACAAACAGCGCTATCCATTGTGTCCAGTTAATCTTTCTCATGCACTCATCTCCAATCTATCATGCAATACCCCTTTTTTCCTAAAAAGAAACTGCTCATCTATCTTAGACTAGAGAAAGACGAGCAGTCAAATGAATCACTATTTCCGGTTGGACTTAAGTAGTCTAAGTCCATTTAAAATTACTAAAATCGTGCTTCCTTCATGTCCCACAACCCCGAACGGTAAATTGATTACTTGAAAAACGTTCGCTGTTATTAAGAGCAGAATCACGGCAATTGCAAAACAAATATTTTGCCAACTAATCCAGTGAAGTCGTTCGGATAGCGTGTAGGCATACGGGATTTTCTCTAAGTCATTTTTCATTAAAACAACATCTGCTGTTTCCATTGCAATATCCGTTCCCTCGCCCATCGCAATGCCAACAGCCGCATGGGCAAGTGCTGGAGCATCATTGATCCCGTCACCAACCATTGCCACGCTTCCATAAGTCAGCGATAGTTCTTTTAAAACATCTACTTTTTTCTCAGGCAAACATCCAGAAACAACCCTATCCATACCAAGTTCAGCTTGGATTGCAGCGCCAGTTTGTGCATTATCTCCTGTTACCATAATTGTTTTAATACCTTTTGCTTTTAGAGCTTGAATGGTCCGAATCGCCTCAGGTCGGCAAGTGTCTTTGAGCGCAAACATCGCAACGATTTCGCCTTCTTTAGCGACATATACAATCGTTTTCCCTTCGCTAGCAAGCCTTTCAAACGCGCCATTTGAAAACTTGGCAGCATTTTCCGCCCCAACATAACCGGCTTTACCGACTTGCCAAGTTTCGCCTTTGTAGCTAGTTTGCACTCCCCAACCTGGCACATCCGTTACTTCTATTTCTGTTAATTTATCCGTTACTTCGATATCTAATGCTTTGGTGATTGCTGCGGCTAATGGGTGCAAAGACTGCCGCTCCATTGCTGCCGCCACATTTATTACTTGCTGTTTATCGATGTGTTCTTTAAATATTTGGTCTGTTAGTTCAGGTGTTCCGTTTGTCAAAGTTCCCGTTTTATCAAATGCAATTGCTTTTACACCGCGCAAATTTTCCAAGTGTACGCCGCCTTTGAATAAAATCCCGTGACGTGCTCCATTAGAAATAGCTGCTAAAGTCGCTGGAGTCACCGAAGCAACTAGCGCACATGGAGAAGCTACAGTAAGTAAAACCATCGCGCGATAAAAAGTTTCATTCCAAGACCAACCGAGTGCAAAATGCGGTAAAAACATCATCACTAAAACAAATAATAATACTGCTTTAACATACGCATCCTCAAATCGCTCAATAAAACGAGCGGTTTTTGAAGGTTCACTCTGGGCGGTTTCTACTAAGCGAATAATCTTGCTAAAAATCGTATTATCAAAAGTTTGCGTTACTTTAATGGTGATAGCACTGCTGACATTAACTGTCCCACCAAACACTTCAGCACCAACAGTTTTCTCAACTGGAACCGATTCACCATTGATTGCTGCTTCATTCAAAGTTGTTGAACCACGAACAATCACACCATCAATTGGAACACTTTCTCCAGGTCGAACGAGTACTTTATCATCTAATTGCAAATCTTTTGCAGCTACTTCTTCAACATCACCATTTGGAAGAAAACGAAAAGCTCGTTCCGGTTGAAAAGCCATTAATTTCGTGATTTCGCGCTTACTTTTATTCGTCGTATACGTTTCTAATGCCCCACTAACTGAGAAAATAAAAATAAGTATGGCGCCTTCAAACCAATAACCAATAATTGAAGCCCCTGTAGCCGCTAATATCATTAAAAGCTCTACATTAAGTTTTTTCGTTTTAATCGTCGCCGCTATCCCTTCCTTAGCTTGTTCAAATCCGCCAATAACAAAGGCACTCAAGAAAATCACCGCTGTCCAAAAATCACCGACATCATTCCCGATTAGACTACCGACAACAATTAAAACCCCACTAATACCAGTCGTTACAAATTGCCAATTCCGCTCCATCCATTCTTTCATAATGCTCATCCTCTCCAAATGATAATGATTCCCATTACCCTAAAAAACACAAAAATCTGCTTTCGCAACTGCGAAAAACAGACTAAACAATAATTATTATAATTAATTTTTAAAGGAAACGTCCTTAACTCACTTGTTATTATAGCACTTTTTAAAAATCATATCAAACTAATTGATAAAATTTATTTCTAATTGAGAATGAATTTCACTATCATTATTACACATAAAAAAACACTTGAGCAAAAAGCCCAAGTGTCTGTTTACATTAAGGTAATTGGTTTCCAGCCGCACTGTAAATTTCATACCATTCTTCGCGACTAAGTGTTACGTCAGAAGCTTTTGCAATATCAGCGATTCTTCCTGGGTTCATTGTACCAACCACTGTTTGGAAGCTTGCTGGGTGACGCTGTATCCACGCAACCGCAATTGCCGAATTAGTCACGCCTTTGTATGCAGCAATTTTATCGATTGTTTTGTTTAATTCAGGGAATTTATCGTTATCTAAGAAAACTCCTTCAAAGAAACCATATTGGAACGGAGACCAAGCTTGGATAGTCATATTATGTAAGCGACTATATTCCAAAATCCCGCCATCGCGATCAAGAGAAGGATCAATCGTCATATTTACGTTAAAACCAGTATCAATCATACCAGTATGCATAATACTAAATTGCAGTTGATTGGCAATTAATTCTTGGTCCACGTATTTTTTTAGTAATTCGATTTGACCTGGGTTTTGATTACTTACGCCGAAATGACGAACTTTCCCGCTTTTTTCAAGCTCAGTGAACGCCGCTGCTACCTCTTCTGGTTCAAAAAGTGTATCCGGACGATGAAGTAATAGTGTATCTAAATAATCTGTTTTCAGGCGTTTCAAGCTACCTTCCACAGAAGAAATAATGTGCTCTTTTGAAAAATCAAAGAATCCTTGACGAATTCCGCATTTTGATTGAAGAATCATTTTTTCACGAACAGTTGCATTCATATCAATTGCATCAGCAAAGACTTCCTCTGATTTACCGCCGCCATAAATATCAGCATGATCAAAAAAATCAATACCGTTTTCAAGTGCTGTGTTAATTACTTTGTTCGCCTCTTCTTTACTAAGATCTGCCATTCTCATACATCCTAGCGAAATTTCTGAAGCGGTTAAATCGCTATTACCAATTGTTATTCGTTTCAAAATCAAGCACCTCTTTCTAAAAGTATATCCTTATTTTAACACTTTGTTGAAATCGTTACCAAGCTTAACCTTCTGAATAAAAACTAATTCCCTTATCCGTATCCTCCACAACGATCCCAGCTGGCTGATTAATCAAAAGAATGCAGTAATAAAAATCACCGACACAACCTGATGTATGTAAGGCAAAAATTAAATATAGAACTGCTTCATTCACACCGAGAAAACGCAGAAAAATGAACAATCCCGTAAGAACGATAAATGGTGCAATCGAAATAATAAAGAATTTCGCTCTCGAATAAAATGCTCCGGGGCTTCCAGCATAAGCCATCCCATTTTTAAAACCAAATTTCACTTTTGATTCTGGGCGAAAAGCTTTGAAGAAAATCCCGTGTACGGCTTCATGAATAACAATTGCTACTGCATAGCCACCAAACATCCAAATAATCCCCATAAAACCATTCGTAATTGCAAAACCACCTGAAAAAGCAAGACCTAAAACAGTTAATACAAGCACAATAACAATCGCAACAATATTCAAATTCATAACCAATTTTTTATTTTCTAGTAAATTTATTTCTTGAACCAATTTTCTTTCCATTTAGCACGCTCCTTTTATAAAAAACACTGGTATTTTTGTTAATATTATTATACAATACTTCTTGTCGGCATTCTATGTCACAGTGGAGAAATACCCAAGTCCGGCTGAAGGGGACAGACTCGAAATCTGTTAGGCGGTGTATGCCGCGCCGGGGTTCGAATCCCCGTTTCTCCGTAAATATAAAAAGGTTCACGCTTAAAAATAGCTTATATTGCTATTTCAGGCGTGAACTTTTTATTATTCTTTTTTCTCCGCAATACTCACATACATTCCCTCATCAAGCTCCCAGTTCTGCACTACTTCAAATCCAAATCCCGCAAGCTCTTCCTTCAATTTCTCAGCTGAAATTTGAATTTCCATTGGGGGACCTTTCAAATCCGTTCCTTTCGTATCAAACTCCAAACTAGCAAAGTAGCCGCCAGTTTTCACAACTCTACTCACTTCACGCAAAACATCCGCGAGAGAATCTGCTTCATGTAACACGAGCGATGCCAGCACAACATCCACCGAACTAGTTTCAAGCGGAATATCATCCATGCTCGCTTCTAATGTTTTTACATTGGCTAATTCAGCTGTTTTCGCTTTCGTCTCAATTAATTCCAACATTTTCGTATCTAAATCTAATGCAAAAACGGTATTTTCAACCTTTTTCGCTGCCGGAATCGTTAAAAATCCTGTTCCCGCTCCTAAATCTAAAATGCTCGCTGTTTTTTCCATTGGGATCCTCTGTAAAAATTCCTCTGGTGCTAAAACTTCGCTCCGTTCAGGTCGATCCAAATAATCTACTTTCCTCTTAAAACCAGCTTCCCCGTGGTGATTGTGGTGATGATGATTCATTTTCAGCACTCCTTTAATGTTGATGTTTTTCAATTTCTACGACAATACTACCTACAGTTTGCTTGCTTAAATAGTCTTCCATTTGTTGCTCTGCCTTATTCATTACTTCGCCGATTAAGCAGTGCGGCTGACTTTCGCTATGATTTTTAGGATCACAGTGAAAAAAAGCACCTTTTCCTTCAATGGCTTGAATAACATCTAAAAAACTAATACTGCTTGCAGGTTCGGCTAATTTATAACCGCCGTTTACACCTGTTACTGACTCAACGAAACCAGCTTTTACAAGCATTGTTAACACTTTAGAAAGATACGTTGGCGAAACATTTTGCTTGGTAGCAAGTTCTTTCACTCCTACAGATTTTTCCGGAGACAAATTTGCTAAATAAACCATCGTATGTAGCGCATAATTGGTTGCTTTTGAAAATTTCATACTTTCACCTTCTTAATTAAAGACTTAACGACTCTATAATATCCTTATTAAACAAATTTGTCAATTTACAACAAAAAAACCTTCTCCTAATAAAGGAAAAGATTTTAGTATTTATAATAAATCTTGCAACAAAGCAGCTAGTTCTTGTTCATTTTTAATACAATAATCTGGCTGGTAAGTGGCATTGTTAGGTTGTATATGTTGTCGTCTGTTTAGCCAAATTGATTTCCAGCCGGCACTTTTTGAACCAATCACATCATTTTCGAAAGAATCGCCAATATAATAGGTTTCCGCGCTCTTAATACCGATTTGTTCCTCTACTAGCTCAAATATTTTTTTGTCTGGTTTTTCGATACCTACTCCACCAGAAATAAAAGTATGCTCAGCTGGAATCCATTCGTTTATTTGTAAATCATTTATTTTATGTTGTTGATGCTCTTTTGATCCGTTCGTAATGATTCCCATCGTTATATTTTTCTTTTTAGCCCAGGTGAGGATTTCTTTAATTCCCGGTGAAAGTTCAATTTTGCGTTGGTTTTGTTCATAAGTATGTTGAAATGCTTCTGCTTCTTTTTTCGTAATTTGGTAATCAAAATCGTTTAATGCCTGCGTAATCCGGTAAACGTGCATTTCTGCTTTAGGCATTTCTCCTCCGACAACCTTGCGATACACTTCATCACTATAAAATCGACTTTTAATATATAAATTTTCGATTTTCAGGTGGTCCGCTTTGCCAAAAGTAGCTTTAAATGCATTTTCAAAGGGTTTCAGTTGGTCATAAACTGTGTCGTCGATATCAAAAATTAAGTTAATCATCATTTCCTCCTGCAAAAATTCACTCCTTTTACTCTACCATTAAATCAAAAAAGTAGGAAGAGCCTAAGCGTAATGCTTAGACTCTCTTAGTTATTTTCCATTTCATTAATCGTTTCTTCTATAGATATGCAGGTCGCGTAACGCTCAGGCCACATCCATTCATTATAGTACTTATAACTGTTCTCACCAGACATAAAATGGTTATCTTCCGTCGAATTGGCGTGGGCGGGAACAATCATCTGGAAGCCATGTTCAAAACCACATTTCACCGTGGCGTCAATGCAAAAATCGGTTTGTAATCCTGCTACTACAATTTTCTTCGTTCCTTTTTCTTTGAGATAAGCAAGTAAACCTGTTCCTTTAAAAGCGCTATTTACGGTTTTATCAAAGATTCTTTCGTCTTTAGTTGGTTGGAATTTTTCGTAAATATCGAAGCCTTCTTTTCCATTTGTAAGTTCTGTATCAGGGCCGTCGTCATGTCGCACATAAATTATTTCTATTTTATTTTTCCGAGCGTTGGTGATTAATCGTTCTATATTGGATACCAGTGAATCGAAATTGTAAAGATTATTTGTCATAATTAATTTTTGTGTATCAACAACTAATAATATCATTCGTTCAGACCTCCGTATGTGCTGTTTATATTATAGCATAGCTTAACCAGCTGTAGGCGCCACATATGCCTTCCAGCCGCCAATCATTTCATCTTTCTCCGACTTACTTAATAGTTGCATACCGATGACTTGATTGACATTCACAGCTAAGCCTCGGCTGAAACGGTTTACTCTACTGGCTGAAACACAATTGATATACACATCGTTTAAGCGAATGAGCTCTCCTTTTGTTTCCACAATTCCTACAATATACCCGATTGCCGTTACAAGTAAAACTGGCTCGCCGACTTCGATTGCTTGCAGTAGCTCTTCTTTCATCATGAAGCCCCCTTATTTCATTTTTATTTGTATACCCGATTTTACTTTATTCAAAAGAACAGCCGACCCAAGCTTACTCGCATCGGCTGTTTTCTTTATTTGGTACTTTTTCTTCTAAGGTGTAGTCCTAAGAATAATAGTACTAATCCACCAGCAAATAGCAACATACCATTCGTATCACCAGTTCCAGGTAATTTTTTCGTTTTACTTGGTTTATTGGTAGAATGTGTAACTTTTGGTGTCGTTTTTGTTACTTTTGTATTCGTTAAGTCCATGCCTTTTACTTTTACACTATAGCCAGATACTTGTTTTTCAGATACGGTATAGCTGTATTTTTCACCTGTTTTGTCTTTCTCTGGAAGGTTGGTAAAGTTGTATTTCCAATTCGATTTTGCTGTTACTTTGATTGGTGTTCCGTAAGCTTTACCGTTTTGTAAAAGTTGTACTTCGATGGAGTCTGGACGTGTTTTTTCATTGTCTCCCACCCAAGTTTTTGTACCGCTCGCTGTAGTTACATTTTTCTCATCGGTTACTTTTGTATTGGTTAAGTTCATTCCATCTGTGGTTGTTTTGTAGCCTGGAACTGCTATTTCAGCAACAGAGTAACGATAATCGTTGTTGTTAGCATCGCCTTTAGGTAAATCTTTGAAGCTATATTTCCAATCGCTCTCTTTCGTTACTTTGACTGGATCACCATAAGTTTGTCCATTTTGTAAAAGTTGTACTTCGATATAGTCTGGACGGTCTTTGGCTGTGTCGTTTTTCCATGTTTTTTTACCAGAGACAGTGGTTTTTGGTGCATCTATTTTCGTGTTGATGACGTTCATTCCGTCGACTTTGGTTTCATAGCCTGGAACTGCTTTTTCGACAATCGTGTAGTTGTAAGCCGCTCCATCATTGGTTGTTTCTGGTAGGTTTTTAAATTCGTATTTCCAATCGTTATCTTTTGTAACTGTTACTGGGAAACCGTAATCTTGCCCATTTTGTTGTAATTGAATTTCGATGGATGCGGGACGATCGTTTTCTGTATCATTTTTCCACGTTTTTTGACCGTCAAGATTAATCATTTTTACATCTGGTTTGATTAATGTGTTGTTAATATCAAGACCTGTGACAGCACTTGTGTAGTTAGCTACTGTATTTTCTAAAACTGTATACGTGTATTTAGTTCCATCTGCATTTGTTTCTGGAACATTTTTGAATTCGTATTTCCAGTCGTCTGCTTTTGTTACAGTAATTGGGCTATTGTATGCTACACCGTCTTGTAAAAGTTGTACTTCGATGGAATCTGGACGATCTGCTTCTTTGTCACCAGTCCAAGTTTTCGCGCCATTCACATCAATCATTTTCACGTCTGCATGGTTGTCAATAGTCGCTGTTGTTGCCCCGTGATCATCATTGGTGATTTCAAGGCCTGTTTCTGTGCTAGTTGGAATGGATAAATTACCATTCGCATCGCTCTTCACTGTAACTGGATACTCTTTATTTTCATTTGATTCATAACCAGTTGGTGTCTTTGTTTCAACAAGAACTACATTCCAGTCTTGATTTTTAGAAGTTGTTTTATAACCTGTCGGGATGAAATTTGCTGCGCCAGATGAGTCTGTCATAACAATTTCATTACTATTTGTATCTTTGACCGGTTTCGTTAAATCTGCTTTTCCATTTTCATCTGCATAATAAGCTTTGAATTCATAGCCTGTCAATGCTGTTTTGCTTATATCGTCTTGTTTCAAAAGGTTTAAGTTTAGCGGGACAACCGTAGCAACTTCTGATCCAGCTGCTTGGTTAACTAGTTTCGCGCCATATTTCACTTTTTGATAATTCACTTTGAAAAGAACGTTATATAGTTGCATTTGCGGAATATCAGCCGGATTTGTGATAGCTAATGTGTTTGCAGTTGCTTTTGCTTCTACCGCATACTTACCCGTAGCAAGTGGTACAGGATTTTCAAGTTCCCCGTCAATTTGGAAGCCCGTGCTTGGACTTGCCTCATAACCATTTACTTCCACATTAGAGATAGATTTAAAATTATCTGCAGCAATAACGTCTCCAATATTTATAGATGATTTATCGAATTCATACGCACTTCTTACTCGAATTTTATAGCCAACTGATAAATTACCGTCTGCATCAGGAGTAGCCACATTATATTGGCTTCCACTTATATATGCATTTGTTTTATTGTCTAAAACATATTTTTTCGCATAGGCCGTACCGCCACCAGCATCCCAGTACATTTCGCTATTTTCATAAGAAGTAATAACTTTATCGTTGTAAGTGTATGTTGCTTTATTTTGCATGATGCTGCTGTAGTCAATTTCGTCTGGGTCAATAACTACAATCATGTACACTTTGTAAGCTGCTTTTGTTTCACTATACATCGGGTCTGCTGCCGGCTGTCCAAAATTAAGGGTTAGTGTACGTGCATCTTTTGTTACGGAACCAGTTACACCCATTTTACCCGCGTTATTTCCAAAATACCTTACTCCAACATCATTTAAAGTGGAGTTTGCGATACAAACTTGTTTTTCAGAATATAAGCCTTTTTGATAAACAATAACGTCTTGCCCGTCTGCATTTGTGAATTTCGGTGTACCTTCAAATTTGTTCGTTGTAAAACCATAAATGTGTTTATTGCTAGAATTTAAACCAGCAATATCATATTCAAGCATTTTCAACCCTTTTGGAAGTGTATCTGTGAACGAAGAATTTAGTGTGTCTTCTACTCCAGATGGGTTAATGTTCATTTCATAGACCATATATGTTTTTGGTGAAGTAATTCTACCATCGTCTGCAAGAGGCGTATAGTCTTTCAAGGCAGAACCCATGATGTCGCTACCTATCATATTGCGCGCTGTTTTTTCTGCATCAGCTGCCGATAATCGTGTTTTTTCAAACACTTTTTCTTCTGTTGGAATTACTTCTGGTGTTTTAATGAATGTGACATAATCAAAATCGAAGTCATCTTCATCTTGTAAAGTAGCTGTTGATTTAGCATTTTCTTTTACAACATGTGGTTTTTCTTTTTGGAAGCCATCAATAGGTTTTACAGTAGAACCATCAACATTGCTAATCAGATCATTTCCTGGATTCATATCTGGCGTCGAATCTACATCGGTAATTGCTCCGTCTAAAGTAGAATCACCATTAAAGTTAGAAAATGAACCGATTTCTCCAGCCATGTAAAAGTCTACTGCGCTATAAGTCCCATCATCCGGCATACCGATAGCTTTCATATACATCGTAGCAGTTGCAGTTGCACCTGATGCCATGCCTCCAGAAAGTGTAATGGAGTAAACTTTGATATCACTCCACACACCGCCACCACTAGGCACGGTTGTTTCGTATTTCCATTTATCATTCGTATTTTTGAAATCAGATGTATCATTATTTAGTTCATAACCTGCTGGTACATAGGCATAAACGACAACATCTTTTGTATAATTCCCTTGGTTAATCGCGGTATATGTTACGCCAACTGTGCTTCCTTCTGATATAGAAACGGGCGTAGTTGTGCTACTAACAGCACCAATATATTTATTGTTTTTATCGTAAGTGGAGCTAATTTTTGTCGTAATTGCCATGTCATAAACATCTTTCCCACTTGGCGTTACAGAACCAGATTTACCTTCGCCGCCTTTAGTCGGGCTTTTAGTAACGTTAGTCAAATCTTTCGTTGGATCTGTTACTTTTGCTGCAATTGTTCTATAAATACCGCCACCATTTTTGGAGATAGTCTGAGCTGGGGAAAATGGTAATTCGTATCTAGTTGCGCCAGGGGCAAGGTTTGTTTGGTCTGCTGAAGCAACCCAACCGCGTTGAAGCGAAGAGCCAGATGCAGTTGATAAAGCCTGCCATTCTGGTGAACCTTCCGTAATAATTGAAAAACCAGCTGGTAATTCATCTACCATTTTTTCTAAAACGGCATTTTCCCCTGAATTGTTTGTGGCATAAACATAATAGAAAACTAGATCATCTTTTTCAGGTGTATAATTTGTGGACGATGTAGCGACTTTAACATATTTTCCAGTGTCTTTATCTAACCGCCAAGCAGAATCGATTGCTTTAGAGGCGGTGAGTACGCCATTATCTGTATCTGGAGTTGGAGGTGTTACGGGCACCTCAATTTTGCTAATATCTACATTTTTATCATCTTCAATTACAATGGCTTGATAATCTTCTTTTGTTGTAGTAGTCGTATTTATGGTTGCAAACATATCAAATTTAGCGTTAGTAAGCGGCTCATCTTCATATTTTGCCAATGCTTCCGGGCTCTGATTAAATTTAAGTGTGTAACCAATATACTGGACACCATTAATTGTTTTTGTGCCAATCGAGTTTTTCATGGAATCATCTGTAAAAACATTTTGTCTCGGCGTTAACCCATCAATTGCTGGATTAACAAATGTCACTTTGTCTCCTTGGAAGAAGTCTTTTTGTATCCAAAATGTATAAGTTTCGTCCAAGACTGCTTCTGAATAGGATGGGATTGCCAAACTTAATGAAAACTTGAGTGAGTCTCCTGGTGCATAAGTTTCTTTCGTATTCCCGTTTGCGTCTGTTACTTTATTTGTAAAATTCCAATCAACGGAACCTTTTAGTAATTGCTTTCCATTAACTAGATTTTTAGTTGTCTCTTTATTGTCAGGTATTACGGTTGTTTTGTTTTCATCCGCTACTTTTTGATTATCTGGTTGAGTTACTTGTTGGGTTGTTTTTGTTTGATTTTCTTCTGCTCCGGCGAAGATATTAGACCATGGAACCAGTTGAAAAACAAGCGCAACCGCAACCATTACAACGAACACTTTTTGCCAGTTGTGTTTTAGCATGATAATTCTCCTTTTACTACTCATTATTAAAATTACTCAAAATAGACCTATGCGTTCTACTTGAATAGTTTTCTTAAACGTATCATACTAGCCAGAATGGCTTTCTGGAACAAGCCAATCATACAAAACTTCCTATATAGCAGAGAGAATTGTGACGTTTCCGCCATATTTAAAGTGTGATTATGTATAAAAAAGTGATAAAAATATACCCTTTTTGATGAACAAAACCTGATTTCCTTTGGTATAATTGAAAATAGTTTTCTCGGGTACATATATATTAGAGATAATGAAGGAGGAGAACTATGTGGAAAAAGCATAAGTGGCTAATTATTGCAGTACTCTTATTGGTAATTTATGTCGCTCCATTGTTTATTCTTGGCGGGAATAGTCACGTGAGGATACATGATAATTTAGATTCCAATGTGACGTGGTACAAAATGGTTTTGGATAGCGGGGATTATACAGCAAAAGTTGGAACAGCAAATATTGATCAGATAATGGATGATAGTGTCCCAAGAGATTCATTTGATTCAGAATTTGTTGGAATTGATTGGCTTTATATGATTTTCAGTACACCTATTGCGTTTGCGGTGAGCCAGTTGATTACACGTGTATTTGCATTTTTAGGATTGTTTTTATGGGCAAGGGATTATCTCATTAAAGATAAAAAATATCTCGTACCGCTTTATTTTGTTTCTTTAGCTTTTGCACTGACGCCTTTTTGGCCATCAGGTATGCTCAGTACGCTAGGGATGCCACTTGCTTTGTGGGCGTTTTTAAACATTAGAAATAACAAGCGGCGAATCTGGAATGTAGTTATACTGACACTGCTCCCATTTTATTCTAGTTTAATATTAGGATTTTGTTTCTTTTTAGTAATGGTTGGCTGTATCTGGTTATATGATGTTATTAAGAAAAAACAAGTCAATATTCGCTTTTTACTCAGTATGGTGTACATGGGCTTATTATATGCGCTAGTAAATTATCGTTTTATTTATGCGATGTTCCTACACCCAAAACCAGATTCAAGAAGCGAATTTAGTTTGCCAGATTTATCACTTTTAAGTTCCATTCGACTTAGTATTAAAAATTTCATTGTAGGACACACACACGATCAGGCTCTAGCTGGATTTGTTATTTTGCCGATATTGCTTCTCGTTCTTGTATTAATCATTATTAAACGAGAATGGGTCAAAGAAAAACTGTTTTTATGGCTATTTGGGTTTAATTTATTTTTATCATTTTGGTACGGTTTTTGGTGGTATCGTGGCTGGAACTGGATCAAAGAAAATGTAGAAATTATGCGGACTTTTAATTTTTCACGTTTTCACTTTTTACAACCGTTTTTATTTTATGGTTTATTCGCAATCGCAATCGTTTATTTAATCAAAAAAGGAAATTGGTGGCGAAAATTAGCTTATTTAGCAATTGTGTTGCAACTTGTCGTCGTTTTCGCGAATAATTCTGAGATTTACTACCGGACTGGAAATGGCTCACCTAGCATCAATCAATTTTATGCGACGGAGCAATTTACAGAAATAAAAAATTACATTGGTAAACCGCAATCAAGTTACCGCGTTGGTAGCATTGGCCTGCATCCGTCTGTTTCCCAAGAAAATGGCTTTTACACTGTGGATGGCTACGTTAATTCTTACCCACTTGCTTATAAAAGAGCCTTTCGAAAAATCATCGCTGGCGAACTAGACAAAAGCCCCGTTCTAGAAGATTATTATGATAACTGGGGAAATCGTTGTTATTTATTTTCTGCCGAGTTAGGGAAAAACTACGATTTCGGCAAAGATTCGAAAAAACATATTAAAAAACTAGACTTTAATATAGATGCATTTAAAGCTGTTGGCGGCGAATATATCTTGTCTGCCGTTCCAATCGACAACGCTTCTGAGATTGGACTAACCTTCGAAAAAGCATTTAATAACAAAGCATCTTACTGGAAAATCTATTTATACAAAGCTACAAATTAAAAAGTAAAAGACGCGTTTTTTAGAGATACAAAGCGCGTCTTTTGCTTTTTTTATGGTATGATAAATGAAAGGAGTGATGATTATGAAGAAAACCATTCAGTCAGTTGGTGTTTGGGGCGATAGTATTATGAAAGGCGTTCTTTTCAATCCAGAAAAAAACCGCTATACTTTGCTTAAAAACAACTGCATTAAACGAGCATCTGAAAAACTTGGCCTGACTTTTCAAAATCATTCCACAATGGGTCGGACGATAACAAAAGGCCACGAAATTCTAACAAAAGACTTGGAAAAAGACGCAACAAATGACATTGCCATCATCGAATTTGGCGGAAATGACTGTGATTTCAATTGGGCAGAAGTGTCTGAAAATCCAGATAAAGAACACATTCCAAGCACGCCTTTAGACATTTTTGAAACGCAACTACTTGAAATGATTGCACGCCTTAAAAAATTAGATATTAAACCAATTTTAATGACCCTGCCTCCCCTTCATGCTAAACGTTATTTCGATTTCATTACGCGTAGTGGCCTAAGCAAAGAAAATATTCTCCACTTTTTGGGTGGCGATGTCGAGATGATTTATCGCTGGCAGGAAAGATACAGCAATGCTATTTCACGAATTGCAGCCGAAACAGGTAGCCATCTTATTGATATTCGTGATAGTTTTCTTGCCGAATTCCACTATGAGGATTTACTTTGCGCTGATGGCATTCATCCGAATGAAGCGGGCCATATTAAAATGTCACGTAAATTCATCCAATATGCAAGTTTTCACCGAGCATAAATAAAAGGAGGAAACCCTATCTTACATTTACAAAAAATGACTACTTCTGATTTAGAAGATTTTTTAACTACCGCAATTCCAGACTATGCCGCAGAAAAAATAGCAGCCGGCACATGGTCCAAAGAGGAAGCCTTAACCAATTCAAAAGCTTCTTTCAACAAATTACTTTTTGACGGAATTACTACACCAAATGAGCACCTCTATAGCATTTTCACTGACCAAAAAATCGGTTATTTATGGTTCCATGTCGATGAAAAACATGCTTTCATTTATGATTTTGTGATTTTCGAAACATTTCGAGGTAAAGGTTTTGGTACAAAAACACTTGAAGCGCTAGATGTTCTTGCAAAAGAAATGGGCATCACTAAAATCGAACTCCACGTTTTCGCCCATAACCAAACCGCCATTAAATTGTACGATAAAGTTGGTTTCAAAAATACCGACATCACTATGGCAAAATATATATAAAGAAAGGCTTGAATACCTATTTTTTAGGAATTCAAGCCTTTCTTTTTTTAAGTTCTAATTCTGCTAATTTTTCGTGGCCTTTTGTTGTTCGAAAATATCTTGTCGTATGATCTTCTGTGCTCCGAAAAATATAATTAAATGTTTCTAACCAGTAGACGCCAAGAAGTAATTCATTTTTCGTAAATGCGGCAGCTCCCGGAAATTGCATCATTTCAAAAACTAAGTGATCCATCGTCGCGTTTTTTTCTTCTGTTTTAGATAAAATTTGATAGATTACCGCTTCCGTTGGCTCATCCATCCTATCAACCCCCGCTTACAATATCCCTATTTCCCCAATATGGTATACAAAATAAATTAAAATGAGTAATAAAATATTAAAACCAAGCAAAATCCATTTCACCAATTTTTCTTTCACGAAAAAAACACTGATTGTCGAAATAACTCCTAAAAAAAGTGGAATTAATTGATAAAAGATGCCTTTTTCTCCTCCCGGTACAATATCTGAAATATGTAATCCCCAAGTTAAAATTATCCAAGTTACAGTTAGGATTGTTAGTAAAAATGCAACAAAGTCTTGCCAGTTCCTTTTCATCATAACCCCTCCTACTCCTTCTAAGCTTAACATAAAATAGCGTCACAACAAAAAACAAGCTAATTTTCATAGCTTGTAATTCGTTAAATTCTAATTAAATTTAAAACAAAAAGGGCTATTAGCAAAATATTAAACAGAATAGCAATCCATTTTTCATCCAAAAGTTTATTTAACCTTGTTCCAATAAGCGCGCCTAAAATTGCCCCAGGTATCATATAAATACCAATCGAAAAGTCACTTCCACCAACAATCGCGTAGGAGCCGATACTTGCAAGAGAAGTAAGTAGCGTCACATAACTTGAAGTCGCAGAGGCAGTCTTTTGATTTAGCATAAAAATAAGTAATAAAATTGGTATAACGATTGGCCCGCCACCGATTCCAAATAAACCAGCTAAAAACCCAATAATTACCCCAAATAAATAAGGCATTATCCGATATTTGCTTAAAAAATGAGGTTTTTCATTATTGCGTTTCTTTTTCCAAACCATCAGAAGTAATAAAATCACGATTAAGGCACCATACATAAAACGATAAACCGCTTCTGGCAGCATTTGGTTCACGATTGCACCAAGAAAAGTAGTTGGAATACTCGTTATAGCAATTTTTAGTGCTAATCCTACGTTTCCTTGCTTCCGTTTATAATAAATACTACAAGTAAAAATCGCCATCGTGAAAACCGTCAGCGCAGAACTAAAAGCCGCAGTTCCTTGAGAAACGCCCATTAGTAGTAAAATCGGCAAAAGTATTACTCCGCCACCAATACCTAAAAAGCTCCCCACAACACTCGTACTAAGCGCTATTAGAAAGTATGTTATCATATCCATTTTCGTTACCTCTCTTCTTTCACCTTTTTCAGCTTAACATATTTCCCAATTTTTAAAAGTACTAAAAAAAGACAATAAATTATTGTCTTTTGAATTCAAATGCCAGGAATGGGTTCAATCACCAAATTCTCACTAGCCTTATCTATATACCTCACTTTCATTGCAGTTAAATCGGCTTCCCACAGTTCGATTCCTGCCAAACCTGCTAATTCAATAAATTTCTCAAAATCTATCCGTCCCGCTTGTGCTTGTTTTATTGCCTCGCGTAATTTTTCTGCTGAACTTTCCTTAGAAACAGGCATAGCAACGCCATTTAACTGGGCTTCTACCATATTATCCTGTTCATCCCAAAATACATAAACGCCTTTTTGAACTAAAAACTGATATTTTATAATACCTAATTCCTTAAAACCTTGTATAACTTTCGGGAAATCACCAGCGTTTTTTTCACTAGTTGCTGCTTGTAAAATCAATTGTTTATTTATCATAACTAGTCTCCAATCAAGTAAGTCTTTCTTTATTATACCTGATTTCTAGATTAATCTAAATAAGCGGTTTTTCCTCTTTGAAAGTTTCAATAAGCGCTTCTTCCAAATCATATAAAGAATCGTTGGTTTGATCTAAAGTATAACCATGATCCAGTGCAAAAATAATAATAGCATCTCGGCGGTTTTTCGCATATAAAGGTGGATATTCCGTATATTTTAGTAATCGACTCGCTTCATGACCTGAAAGCTTAAAACCAAAAGAAAGCGCGATAGTCCGGTCGCGAGAAGGTCTTCTAACTCCACTGAAAATCTGATAACCATATGTTTCATGGAGTCTTGCCGCACGAATGACGCTAGCTTTTGTTAATTTTTTCTCTACTAATAACTCTTTTAAATATGTAACCATTTCACTTGATTTAAATTCCGCCTCGTTTTCATCTAAAACCTGGCGTAGATTTGTCGCTTTTTTTAATTCATGAAGTAATTTACTTGTCTCTTTTTCCCCATCCATAAGGCACACCCCCGATTGTTTTTTTTATTATATCACGAAATAAGTACCCGACTACTATGCTTCATGCTATAATTTCACTATAAAGTGTAGAAGGGATTTTAGAAAATGGGAGAAATGACGCTTGCTTTTATAGAAGAACAATATAAAGAATTAGATAATCTAAATAACAAAGAAAATCCTGCCGTACTAACGCGTAATACCGCAACAGGCGAATTATTAGTTCGTAAAATAATCCCTATTAGTTTCGCTCCAGTACTAGAGGAACTTAAAAAATTATCAAGTAACTATTTACCCAAAATTGAAGTGATGATTCCAAATGGCAGCGAACTGATTGTATATGAAGAATATATCAACGGGAAAAACTTAGCTGACTTAATGAAAGTAAATGCGCCCTTTGATGCTGATGAAGTGACACGACTGATGTTGATGCTTTCTGACGCACTGATGGAACTTCATACAAACGCAATTATCCATCGTGATATAAAACCGTCCAATATTATGATTTCCAGTGATGGCGTTTTAAAATTAATTGATTTTGATGCATCTCGTGTTTTTGAAGTAGGAAAAAATCAAGATACAGTCAATCTCGGGACGATCGGGTACGCTGCTCCTGAGCAATATGGCTACTCGCAAACCGACGCTCGTTCAGATATTTATAGCATCGGCGTCCTTATGCTTGAACTTTTACGTGGAAAAAATAATTTACCTGACAAAGAAACAGCTACTTCTCTAGAAAAAATCGCCATGCAAGCAGCATCCTTCGACCCAGAGCAACGTTTCCAAACCATCCAAGAATTCCGAACCGCTATTAAAAATGATTCGCTTGGACCTACCTTTGTTTCCGAATTAACAGACTTAAGCGACTTCGCTACCATAGAAGACAGCGCGGACGAAATAAACTGGGCAACTTCAACAGATGAATACGAAAAAGATTTTATTCCCTGGTATAAACATATTCCCGGCTTTAGAACTGGTCATACTTGGAAAATGGTAGTTGCAGTATTAGGCTATATTTTCATGGCATTTGGATTATTTACCCCACCAACAGAAGGCGTTAAAATGAATAACATCGAAAACTTTTTCGCTAATTTTTTCTTGATATTCCCTGCTTTCATTATATTTACTAATTTATGCGGCATCTGGTCCAAATTACCTTTACTTAAGTCCTCTTCTAAAGGAACAAGAAAAGTTGGTATTGTCGTATATATTTTTGTTTGTATTATGATTTATGGAATTTATACAGAAATCTTTTCTTAGTCCTATGCCCGGTGCATAGGACTTTTCTTATCTCCGCATGGTGTAATAGATACAGATAAATTAAGAAGGAGAGAAGAAAATGAAAAATTTAAAACGCGTTTTACTATTAATGGGGATTATAACTTTTGCCCTAGCCCTAACTGCATGTGGTGGGACAGAAGATAAAGTAAGTACAGAGAAAAAAGAAACAGCAAAAGCAGAGACGAAAGAAAAAAAGAAAACAGATCCAAATACACTTGGCGATTATAAAGTAGAAATCCTTAGCTCTGAAGTAGTAAAAGACTATGCTGGAAATGACGCAATTGCAGTCAAAACAAAATTCACAAATAACAGTAAAGAAAATACTTCCTTTATGGTAGCCATCGATCAACAAGTTTTCCAAAATGGGACACAATTAGAAACAACCGTATCCGCTGATGGCGGCATGGGCGGTGTAGACAAAGATGTTCAACCTGGAGCTACTTTAGAAATAACCGATTACTATAAGCTACAAGATACGCAAAATAAAGTAGACGTAGAAGCCAAAGAATTAATCAGCTTCAGCAAAAACACAGTCAAAAAATCATTTGAATTAAAATAAAAAATCGGCCGCAAACAATCACTGTTTGCGGCTCTTTTTATTTAAAATCCTAACCTATTCTCGATACGACTTCGCAAAGAATCATTTTCATTAAAAGATTCTCTAAGTTCGATTGCTTTTTTAGGATAGTTTGTAATAATCCCATCTACATTTTTCCGCAAATACATTTGCATTAATTTTTCTTTATTAACAGTCCAGACAAACACCATTTTATCATTTTGTTTGGCTTGCGTTAGTAATCGCTTATTAATAGAGAAATCCTCTAAGACAATAAAATCTGCTGATGTCTTTGGCAAATTCCCGATATTAAGCGCTAGGATGATTCCAGTTTTTAGTGACGGATCTGCTTTTTCGATTTCCTCTATAACAGGCTGGTTGAGCGACTGAACAAGATATTTATCAGTTACTTTTTCTTTCTTTAACAATGTGACAAGTCGTTCTACCATATCGCTCGATTCCCCGCCGTGCAACTTCACTTCCACGAGTAAATCTATCTTATTCTTTTTCGCTGTCTTGATAATTTCATCAAAAGAAGCTATATGAGATGAATAGTCGCCACTCTTCACTTTAGTTTGCTGCAACTCTTTTAAAGTCATATCTGCTACTCGCTTAGAACTGCCAGCAAGTCTTCTCAATGTCATATCATGGAAAACAACAAACTGATGATCTTTGGTTTCTTGAATATCAATTTCACTATAATCCGCCCCGGACTTTGCAGCTGATTCAATGGCTTCCACCGTATTTTCAACAGCATTCATTGTATCACCACGATGGGCTATTATTTTCGTATTAGGTTCATATAAAGTCGCATTTACTGTAAAAATATTAAAACCACTAAAAATAATGAAAACGATTATCGCAACAATAATAAATCTCTTTTTATGCGGAAACTGGTTGCGTGCGACAGGAGCGTGTTGTCCTTCAATAGCAAAGGCATTCTTCACTAATAATTGCGCAATAATTCCTTGAAAAATCCCAGCGGCAAAGAAACCTATCACTTGCAGTATGGTTAAAGTAATACCAGCTATAACCACCGCAATTCCTGGAGTTATTTTTTCTACTAAGAGAAGCGGTAACATAATAATCGTCGCGATAATCGATACTAAAAAGCCAATCACAACAATTATTAAAACCCATTTTAGTAACATAAAAAATAAATGCTTTTGCGAGAATTTCCAACTTTTCCGGATAGCTCCACTTATTTTGAGTGATTTATCTTCAATAAAATATGGTAATGCGAATACGAGTCTCGCGCTAATATAGAAAATAATCGCAATTGCAATAACATATAGCCACGTGCCTGTCGTCGTTTTCATTAATTCATCTGTAATAAAATGCGGCAAATAGAGGTTTTCTGTTATCGTAATTGGTAAAGATAATCCTGCAATTGGCAAAAGTAAAAAGAAATATAGCAGAAAATAAATCGCTTGATAACTAAGAAAGTATTTCGCTTTTACATTGAGCCTTTGTATGATTTTAAATACGGTATAGCTTTCTCCCCGCAATTGATAAATGGCCATCATTATAAAGAAACCCAGTTCATAATATACAAATAGTAAAATGAGTAAAGCTAAAATCAGCAGCATAATAACGGCAACAGGACTCGAAAAAACTTCTCCGAGATTGGCGTCTGTAATCCCTGGCACTCCGATAACTCGAAGAATAAAGAAAAAGAAATAATAAATAAAAGGCCCAATCACAAATGCCTGCAAGATCGTCAACAACAATGTTACTTTTAGGTAATCTGTCTTAAATTGATATAAAATTTTCAAACTGTCTTTTAAATCTTTCATTTGCTTCTCCCTTTTTTGTTCAATTTTCAAGGCTTTATAGTTTATCAACGAAGCAAATTTAGTTATAATTAATTCATAAAGTTAACTATTCGAAAAGAGGTGATATGATGCATCCGATTGAACAATTGTTAGCAAATAAACATATTACTACCAATGATATTGAATCAAATACTCGCTTAAAAGAAGGTACTTTGCAAAAACTTATTGATAAAGATATTCGCACTTCTGATATTAGCCTTCGCGTCCTTAGTCAAATGGCTATTTTTCTTAATACTGGAGCGGATATTGTTGCTAAACAACTTAGTGATATAGAAGTAGCTAATGACCTCGCCTTTCTTGTAGAGGATTAAAGAACTAAGTACATCATTGTTACGTCCAAATACCGTCCTTCCACTTGCATTAATGCTGGAATCTCACCAGCTTCAATAAATCCGAACTTTTTGTACAAATTAATTGCTCGCTTGTTTTCAGAAACAGCTTCTAAGTAAACGAGTTTTAAACGCTCGGTTTTTTTAGCATGTTTTATTAATCCCTCCATAATAAGTGTCCCTATCCCTAAACCCCAAAATTTCTTTCGGGTAGAAATAGTCAGCTCACATGTATGTAATTCTCGCTTTTTTGTATGGCCGATAAGTTGAGAAACACTTGCAAGTTCATCTTCAATAAAACTTAATAACATAATAGAGCCCGGGTTTTTAGCCCCTTCTTCTATGTATTCCGCTTCTTCTTCTACGCTAAATGAAAACTCGCCTTTCCCAAAGGATAAATAATCAGTCTCACCTGCTACTTCATTCAGATAAGTAACAATATTGCTCGCATCCTCTTTTGTAGCCTCTCTAATCGTCATTATTTGTCCGTTCTTAAGCTCTCTAGTTTCCATTTAGACACCACCTTTTTTGCTATTATAGCCTATCCATTCTACGCACGCAAACAGCAAAAAAAGCTAGATGACAGCATCTAGCTTTCCAAAAATCTTATTTATTAAAAGAAATTACTATTTTTCCAACTGCATGGTGAGTTTCACTTAATGCATGTGCATCGAAAACACCTTTTTCAGAGAATGGGAAAGTTGCGCCAACGATTGGTTTCACTGTTTTATTTGCAAGTAGTTCACCTAATTTTTTCAGTTGTTCGCCGTTTGGTTGAAGCCAAATTCCATTCGCAGTTACGTTTTTTTCTTTCGCACGGTCTTCATTTGAAATACCAACGATACTTACTAAACGACCTGTTCCTTCTTTTAATACATCATAGCTATCAGTTTCGATTTGACCACCCATTGTATCAAAAACAACATCGATGTCTGAAAGTACGTCTTTAAAATTCACTTCTTTATAATCAATGACTTGATCTGCTCCTAGTGATTTAAGTAGTTCATGATTTTTCGCACTAGCTGTTGTGATAACTTCTGCTCCAGCATATTTTGCAAGTTGAATCGCAAGTGTTCCAACGCCGCCAGCACCAGCATGAATCAAGACTTTTTCACCTTTTTGAAGTTTTGCGTGATCAAATAATGCTTGCCATGCTGTTAAACCTGCAAGTGGAATAGATGCAGCTTCTTCAAAACTAATACCTTCTGGAAGAGGTGCAAGTAAGTGATCATCTACTGCTGTATATTCAGCATACGTACCAAAACGCGTTGTTTCAGGACGAGCAAATACTTCATCGCCGACTTTCCAATCAGTCACGCCTTCACCAACTTCAGAAATAACACCTGCTACATCCCAACCTAAAATAATTGGGAATTCCCAGTCCATCATTTGTTTTAAGTATCCTTCACGAAGCTTCCAATCAATCGGATTAATGGATGTTGCTACTTCTTTTACAATGACTTGGTTTTTACCCGCTTTTGGCATTGCTACTTCTTTTTCTTTTAACTCTTCTTTACCACCATAATTTTCAATTACAACTGCTTTCATTTTAACTTCTCCTCCAATTTCTCTACATTATTCATCATTTTTGTGACTGATTTAAGTAAGGCACTGACTTCATCCTCAGAAAATCCTTCTAAAGCCCCAGTTTGGAATTTTTCTTTTTCCGTAAGTAAGGAAGTTAATTCCGCCTCGCCAGCTGGTGTTAAAAATAAATACGTATAGCGTTTATTCTCATCTTGCTTTTTACGAACGATAAGCCCTTGCTCTTCCATGCGCTTCAAATGACGGGTAATACTTGCTGAATCAATATACAGCTTTTCTTTTAATCTGTTCTGACTTTGACCAGGCGTTTGTTTAATATGAAATAAAATCTCTACTTTCGTAAAACTCATATTCGTCTGTTGTTCAAATACATGACTTATTTCTTTAGATAACAAATGCATCCGGTAAAGCAGTTCTGAACGTTTCGTACATGGTTCCAGCATTTCCACCTCCATAGTTGACATGTCAAATGATATATCAACTATTATACGCTTCCTTTTTTAAATCACAAAATATCTGCTCAAATATTAGTGGCTAATTTTTTGTAAGCAATATACTTGCCGTTAATAGCCAAAATGAGCTACACTTAATAGATAATTCAAAAAAAATGGAGGCAAGATGTAATGACAAACGTACTTTTCATAAAAGCAAATGGTTTACCTGCCGAACGCTCAGTCAGCGTGGCACTATACGAAATTTTCCTAGCTGAATACAAAAAGTCCCATCCGGACGATAATGTAACAGAACTAGATTTATTCGAAGCGGATCTACCTTATTATGATGTAACAATGATGAGTGGATTACATAAAGAAGTAGCTGGTGAGACTTTAACCCCGGAAGAAAAACGATTAGCTGATATTGCAAATGGGTATTTAGATCAATTTTTAGCTGCTGATAAAATCGTTATGGCGTTCCCACTTTGGAACTTCAGTATCCCAGCACAATTTTTAACTTACTTATTCTATTTAAATCAAGCTGGAAAAACTTTCAAATATACAGCAAACGGTCCAATTGGATTAGTAACAGATAAAAAAATCGCCTTACTTAATGCTCGCGGCGGTATTTATTCCGATGGCCCACTGCAAAGCTTTGAAATGTCCTTAAACTATGTTAAAAATGTTTTAGCTCACTTCGGCATCTCTGAACCAGAAATGGTCATTGTAGAAGGTCACAACGCAAAACCCGATCAAGCAAAAGACATTATTTCTGCTGGTGCAAAAGAAGCAGCTGAATTAGCAAAAATCTTTTAATTTTAAATAACCGTAACGGAGGAAACCTCTGTTACGGTTATTTTTTAGTCTCATTTTTCACAATATCGACATATTCAGGGTTTAAAACACTCATATTAGTGGAATTGTTTTAAGAATCCATATGGTATTATAAAACAAATATTGCTTAGAGGAGGAATAAATTAATGCGAAGAATGGGAATCAAAATTGGCTTATGCGCTCTTTTAGTATCTCCATTTATTATACCGTTTTCAGCTAATGTTTCAGCAGAAGAAAACATTGGTATCAAGGCTGCGCAAGATATTGTCAACATTCCCGACCCAGTGTTAAAAAGCTATTTAAATGGGCTGTTAGGTCAACCAAGTACAAGTGACATTACCGAAGCGCAAATGGACACAATCACAAACGTCACTATTAGTAATAATAGCCTAACTGATTTAACTGGACTTGATTACGCGCATAATTTAACGCTTTTACATTTATCAAATACGGGGGTAACAGACTACGCTTTAGTTGCAAAAATACCTAGTCTAACTAATCTTAGTATTGATGGGAATAACTTAACAACTGATTCATTACCAGATTTAAATGGTTTAACGAACATCACCAACTTAAATCTAAGCCCTGGTAAGCTCGACAATAGCGCATTAACTAAATTTAATAAAATGCCGAACTTAACTTATTTAAATTTAGATAGTAATCCTTCTATTACTGACATCATGCCACTAAAATCCATACCAAATTTAGCTACCTTATTTGTCCAATTTTGTGGAATTAATGATTTTCGCGGGATTGACTCATTCCCTAAATTACTTAACTTATCTGCTTACGGACAAAATGTTGGTAGAACCGTTTTAATCAATAGCACAATTAAAAGCTCCTCATTAAACTTTGATGAAGCTAACCAAACGCTTTTTGTACCATTTACTTTAATGACACAGCGGAGCGTAAATTTCGATGGCTATATGTTCCCTTTTACAACTAACGCTGGATCTGCTGGCACTTATTTTACTTTAAATAATACTAAAATTGATGGCAGCCGATTAAGCATTGACGATAAAGGAATTACAGTGAGCGGCATTACAAAAGATTACTTTGATACTATTACAAAAATGGAATATAATGCGCTTTACAATAATCCCGCCGGATCTTATCAAACACCACCAGGCTTCAATAGTTATTCAGTATCAGGTGGGTCGTATGATCACTACTTTGACATCGATCACACATTAAATATCACTAGCGATTCTACAATAAGTTACACGGAGCAAACAACTGTTACAGAAGAACAATTTTTAACAGATATTCACGCTGAAACAGATGATGGCACACCTGTTACTAGTGATTTTGATAGCGTTGTAGATCTTAATAAACCAGGCGTTTACACAGTAACATTAAATGCCGAAAACGCTGGTTTAAAAGCAGCTCCAAAACAAGTTACTGTTACTATTCTTGAAAAACCAGTAATTACAGCAAATAATAGCATCACTTACACGAAAGATACTACTAAAACTGCCCAACAATTCCTAAAAGATATTTCAGCTAAAACAAGTGATGGCAGTGCAGTCACAAGTAACTTTGATAGTGAAGTAGATTTAACCCAAGTCGGAACTTATGAAGTAACATTAAATGCAGTAAGTTCAAATGGCGTTGAAGCGGATCCTATTACCGTCCTAGTAAATGTTGTTTTAGGAAACGAACCACCAACACCGCCGGGACCAGGACCAGATCCTAATCCTGACCCGAATACTCCAGCTATAAATGATGATAATAATGATGATCCTGTGCTATCCGAAGATTCTAATGATACGCCAAACAACCAGAATAAATCTTCTGAAAAACCAGCCCTTCCAAACACTGGTGACTCAAGTCAAACAACGATTGTCTTAATCGGTATTATTTTAACAGGCATCGGAGTAATCTTTTTCCGCAAAAGAAAACATAGTTAAATAAAAAAGCGAGACTTCAAAATGGAAGTCTCGCTTTTTTTATTTAGTTACAGCGCCGTGAAAAGCTCCCATGCCGCCCATTACATTCGTTACGTCAAATCCTTCTGCCGCTAAAAATTGACTTGCGCGCTCAGAACGACCTCCTGCGTAACAAATAATTGTGTAAGGCTTCTCTTTATCAAGGGACGTTAGTTTTTCAGGTAGTTCATTAATTGGAATATTTATCGCATCCGGAATGTGTCCTTCAACAAAAGCATCAGCATCTCTCACATCGAGTATATTAAGCTGTGTGTTTTTTAATTCTTGTTCTAAATCATTTGCCGTAATCGATTGATACATCTATTTTCACCTCTTCAATTTCTTCTTTATTAACCATACCTCCTTATCCAAAATCAAACAAATTTTTTGCTCAAAAAAAGACAATGCAGCAAGAAGCCACATTGCCTTTATTATTAAACTGCTTGAGCTCCGGTAAACTGGCTGTTGTAAAGGTCTGCATAGAATCCTTTAGCATCAAGTAATTCTTGGTGTGTACCTTGCTCGATTACACTACCGTGATTCATAACGAGAATTAAGTCGGCGTCACGAATAGTTGAAAGTCTATGCGCAATAACGAAACTTGTGCGACCTTCCATCAAATTCCCCATTGCAAGCTGAATATTTAATTCCGTACGCGTATCTACACTAGAAGTCGCTTCATCTAAAATTAAAATAGATGGATCCGATAAAATCGCGCGGGCAATCGTTAGAAGTTGTTTTTGACCTTGAGAAATATTTGAACCTTCTTCGTTCAAGATAGTATCATAACCATTTGGAAGTCTCCGGATAAAATCATCTGCATAAGCGGCTTTTGCTGCTCCAATAACTTCATCTTTCGTTGCGCCTTCACGACCATATGCGATATTATCTGCAATAGTTCCGTTAAATAACCAAGTATCTTGCAGTACCATTCCGAATTTCTCGCGAACAGCATCTTTGGTCATATCACGTGTATCGATACCTCTCATACGAATCTCCCCGCCATCCACGTCATAAAAACGCATTAGCAAGTTGATTATCGTCGTTTTACCAGCACCTGTTGGACCAACAATCGCCACCATTTGACCTTCTTCAACATGAATATTTAAATCTGTCATAAGTGGTTTATCCGGAGTGTAACCGAATTTCACGTGGTCGAACACAATACTATGTTCTTCACCAGCAACTTGATTAACATTAGCTGGAATTTCGTCTTTTTCTTCTTCTTCATCCATCATTTCAAAAACACGTTCTGCTGAAGCAATAGTGGATTGAATGATATTAGCAATATTTGCCACACTTGAAATTGGCTGAGTAAACAATTGAACATATTGCGTAAATGATTGAATATCCCCAACTTGTAGCGTTCCGTTAGTAACAAAAATCCCGCCGGCCACACAGACACCGACATAACCTAAGTTACCAACAAATTGCATTACTGGCATCATAATCCCAGAAATAAATTGCGCTTTTTTCGCTGCTTTGAAATAATCTTCATTTACTTCATCAAATTTTACTAGTGTTTTCTTCTCTTGACCAAAAGCTTTAATAATTGTTTGACCACCGTAAGTTTCTTCTACTGTATCATTTAAAATACCTAAGTTGCGTTGTTGTGCACCGAAGTAACGTTGTGATCTACCAGCAATAATTGCGACTAGAATAATACTGATTGGAACAGTTACTAGTACGATTAAAGTCATTTGCCAGCTAATCGTTAGCATCATGATTAAAACACCAATCATTTGGACAATCGCTGTAATTGCTTGGGTTAGTGACTGTTGCAAGGTGTTCGCAATGTTATCCATGTCATTAACTGAACGACTTAGAATATCACCATTTGAGCGTGTATCATAATATTTTAGCGGAAGTCGGGCCATTTTTGCTTTTAAATCCTTCCGCATGTCATACACAGTTCGTTGCGCCACACTAGACATCACATATTGTTGAATAAAACTAAATAGTGAACTACCAAGATATAACACTAAAACAATCATTAATATATTGAAAATCTTATCGTTGTTAATTCCCTCAGGACTCATAACACCTTTAAAAATTTCTGTTGTCGCTTTCCCGAGTTCTTTCGGGCTAAAAATATTAAAAATCGTGGATAGAATCGCAAAGATAAAAACGACAATAATTGCGACAGAGCGAGGTTTCATATAGCCAAGAAGCCGGAATAGTGTTTGCTTAAAGTTCTTTGGTTTGGCGGCTGTTTGCATTCTCATGCCACCACCTGGACCTGGACCACTCATGCGATTTCCTCCTCTGACAGCTGTGACTTCATAATTTCTTGATAAATTTTGTTTGATTCTTTCAATTCTTCATGTGTTCCAATTCCAGCAATTTTACCTTCATTAAGAACAATAATTTGATCGGAATTTACGACTGAAGTAATCCGCTGTGCCACTATAAGTGTTACGGCTTCTGTTGTTTCAGCTTTCAAAGCCTCGCGTAGTTTAGCATCGGTTTTAAAATCGAGCGCTGAGAAACTATCATCAAATATATAAATTTCTGGTTTTCTAATTAGTGAACGCGCAATTGAAAGTCGTTGTTTTTGACCACCTGAGAAGTTATTACCACCTTGTTCAACGCGGCTGCCTAAACCATTTGCAAGCTTCGATACAAAATTCTCAGCTTGAGCAGTTCGAAGCGCCGCCCAAATTTCTTCATCGGTCGCATCTTCTTTTCCGTAGCGCATATTGGAAGCAATTGTTCCCGTGAATAACACAGCTTTTTGCGGAACAAGTCCAATTTTTTGGCGTAATTTAGATTGATCCATTTCACGCACATCTATTCCATTGATTTTCACAACGCCACTTTCGACATCATAAAACCGCGGAATCATATTAATTAAAGTCGACTTCCCAGCTCCGGTACTACCAATGATAGCAATCGTTTCGCCAGCTTTTGCTTCAAATGTAATATCTTCAATCACTGGTTTTTCAGCACCTTCATAACGGAAAGTAACATGTTCAAATGATAGTTTTGCTGGTGGTGTACTTGTTTTTGGATTTTCAGGGTTAAGTATTTCTGCTTTCATATCTAAAACTTCATTAATACGCTCAGCTGAAGCTCCAGCACGTGGAATCATAATAAATACAGCAGAAAGCATCATAAAGGACATCATGATTTGCATCGCGTATTGAATAAACGCCATCAAGTCCCCTACTTCCATATCACCATTACCAATAAAAATCGAACCAATCCAGACAATAGCAATCGATGTTAAGTTCATTAGTAACATCATCAATGGACTCATTAGTGATAACAAGCGATTGACTTTAATTGCAGTTGTTGCATAGTCAGCATTTGCTTCTTCAAATTTTTCCAGTTCATCTTCATTTCGGTTGAAAGAACGAACAACCCGAATCCCGGTTAAACCTTCACGAATAACACGGTTTAATTTATCCATTTTCTTTTGAAGTGATTTAAACATTGGCATTGCTTTGCCACCTAGAATAACTACAAGTAGAAGTAGTAGCGGTAAAACAACGACAAAAATAAGCGATAATTTCGCGTCCCTGCCAACTGCCATAATAATACCGCCGAGTAGCATAATTGGCGCCATCACCATTAATCGCATCATCATATAAAGTACATTTTGGATTTGAACAACGTCATTCGTCGTTCTAGTAATCAGTGAAGAAGTCCCTACTTTATCAAACTCTTGTAAGGAAAAGTCCTCTACCTTTGTAAAAATTTTATCGCGCAAATCTTTCCCGAATCCCATCGAAATTCTCGATGCGAGATAAACGACAATGACCGACAAAATAACTGAAGCGAACGATATAAGTAACATTTGCATTCCAGTGCTCCAAATGTAATCTGTATCGCCTTTTACAACGCCTTTGTCAATAATATTAGACATCAATGTCGGTAAAAAAAGCTGCCCAATAACTTGCCCGAAAGTAAGGACTAATACGGCCGTAATGCTCAGCCAATAAGGTTTTAATCTTTTCATCAATTTCATCATTTGCGGTTTATACCTCCTTATTTTCGGATTTTGTGTTTAAGTAATCTGTAAGTTTCTCTAGGAGTGTAATCAATTTTTTCATATCGTCTTCACCTAAAAATTCCTGCATATCTTCAAAACTAGCTTGAAACTCATCGAACATTTTTTTCGATACACCTGCTCCGACTTCTGT
Source organism: Listeria innocua (assembly GCF_028596125.1). Taxonomy (GTDB): domain Bacteria; phylum Bacillota; class Bacilli; order Lactobacillales; family Listeriaceae; genus Listeria; species Listeria innocua. Next base: position 598,262 of record NZ_CP117229.1, on the reverse strand, counting down.
TAGTTCCACATACATCGAGCGCTTATCTTCTGGGTTCTGAACTCGCTTAATTAGCCCTTTCCCTTCCAAAGATTGTATCATTTGCGTGACGCTTGGTTTTGAAATTCTAAGCATGTGACCAAGATCGGAAACACGAATTTTTGGCCCTCTGCTTTTAAGCCCACGAGATAAAATAAAAATAAATCTTGTTTCAGATTTACTGTAACCTGGAATTTGGAAACTCTTTATTTCAGCATGCTTAAAATTCATGAAAGCCTTGATTACTGAGTGCCCCAAGTCTTGATTTTTTGAAGACATTTCTCCACTTCTTTCTATCATTTGATTAGTTTACCTAACTAATTATATGAGTTATTCATTTTTTGTCAAGCAATATCTTAGTGTTATTTTGAAATTAATCTATACTTTTAACTTTAATTACCTTATAATGGCTTTAATTGTATTTAAAACGAAGGGAGGGAAACAATTGAATTCAGTGAATAAAGTTGCTAGTCTCAGTCTTTTTACACTTGCTTGGCCGATATTTCTAGAGCAATTTTTACGACTGATGATTAGTTATATTGATGTCTTTATGTTGGGGCATTATTCAGATGATGCTGTAGCTGCGACAGGGGTTGCCAATCAGATTCTTGTCATTTCGATTATTATTTATGGTTTTATTAGTGTCGGTGTCCAGATTATCGTCGCACAAATGATTGGAGCGAAAAAACATAAAGAAATCGAGAATGTGATTACAAATGGCTTAGTGGTCGCTTTCTTAATTGGGATTGCGATGAGTATTATTTTCATTTTTATGTCGAAAAACTTCCTGACTTGGATGGGAATTGATCCTCATTTAGTCCAAGTTGGCGCGCCATTTTTAGAAATTATTGGTGGGAGTTCAGTTGTTATCGCGATTCATGCATCCATTTTACCTATTCTCCGGGCGCATGGTTATGTAAGACAATCCATTCTCGTCCCTGTGACAATCAGTATTATCAATGTTGTCGGTAATTACTTATTTCTTTACGGACCACTTGCTTACTTAGATTACGGCGTGGCAGGCGTTGGGATTTCTACTGCTGTCGCGAATTTTGTCGGAATGGTTCTAGCTATCTGGATGTTAAAAAAATACATCGGTTACACTTTTCATTTCAAAAAATTGGAGCAAGTGTCCAAAAAACTACTTTATTCGATTTTACGTCTAGGTCTTCCCTCTGCCGGTGAAAACTTATCCTATGCTGGCTCACAACTTGTCGTTACCGCAATCATTGCTATTTTAGGTACAGAAGCACTTACGACCAAAGTTTACGCTTCAACAGTTAGTCAATTTGTCGCACTATTTGCTATCGCGCTCGGACAAGCCTCGCAAATAATTATCGGCCGTGCGGTTGGCGCAAAAGAAATTGATAAAGCTTATAAACAAGGTCTCCGCAGTTGGAAAATAGGATTAGTCGTTGCCATTATAGTTAGTGCTTCGATTTATCTATTTGCCGAACCGATTATGAGTCTATTTACAACAAATACCGAAATCATTGCAATGACGAAAGAATTATTCTTACTTTCGATTTTCCTTGAGCTTGGACGTGCCACCAATATTATTATCATTAGTAGTCTTAACTCAACTGGTGATGTCCGCTTTCCGTTCATATGTGGGCTTATCGTTATGTGGATTGTTAGTTTGCCATTCTCCTATGTACTTGGAATTTCCGCTGGGCTTGGTCTTGTCGGTGTTTGGCTTGCCTATATTATCGATGAAGGTGTTCGCGCCGTTCTAATGTACCGAAGATGGCGTAGTAAAGTTTGGTCCTTAAAATCAGTCATATAAAGAAACGTCTCTTTGATTTTTTCGAAGGGGCGTTTTTTTATACATGACAAAACTGTCATTTTCATTTTAATATCGTCACCTAATTCGATGGTTTCATTTCTCTTTCCCCGCTATACTAGACTTATAAACAAATGAGAGGATAGATGAGAAATGTTAGATAAAAAAATTATTAGCGCACTTAGTTATTTTAGCCTTTTCTTTGCCCCGGTTATCGCACCTATTATTATCTGGTGTACAAATAAAGATAAAGAAACACGTCATCACGTGAAATGGGCTTTACTGACACAGACAACTTTTGTCGCTGGGATGGTTGTAATGATTTTACTTTATAATAACGTTCCTTTTAGTACAAATAGTGCTGATACTATTAACTTTTTGGCTCTAGCTACAGTTTTTTTCATCGTATTTCTTAATGTATCGATACTCATTTTCAACTTGATTCGAGGTATTACACGTGTCGTAAAGCATAGTGATGATAACTGGGCTAGATGTTAAGCTAACTTCCTAATTTATGCTATAATATAGTGTACTTTAGGAGGTTTTTTTGATGCGTTTTATTATTGCTTATTTATCGATTTTTGTTTTAGGTATTTTTTCTGCACTTTTAGTCGAAACAATCCTCTATGAAAATGTCACACCGCAGCTCGTTTTTTCAGCAATTCTCTTTGCTGCTCCCGTCATCTTAGTCGCTTCCACGTTGGGCGAAATATTTTATGGCTTTAGCAAAAAAGCGAGCTATTCAACATTTGCGCTATGGGGATTTGCATACGGAGTTGTTGTAACAGTCATCATCCTTAGCATTATTCAAGTCTCTGGCATGATCATTTCTGTTGGTGTTTCTGTTTTAGCAGGAATAATTATGGCAATCCTAGCTGTTATTTTCTTCTATTTACGAGGCGGAAAATCGACAAGTGGAAAAGCTGCGACAAAATAAAAAAATGTCTATCCTAATTGATTATTCAACTAGAATAGACATTTTTTTATTCCTCTTCAAATGCATGATGATTCAAATTAAACCGAATTGTTTCCAGTGGATAGCCGTAAAAATCTTCGGTAAATTCCTCCACTTGAACAAACCCTTTCGCTTTATAAAAATGAATTGCTGTTTCGTTACCTTTTTCTACGTTAACAAACATTGGTAGTGGCACATGAAATAACGTCATTCCAACTTCTAATAATTCCGTACCAAGTCCGCGCTGGGTCACTTCTGGTAGTAAATAAAAAGCCGCAAGTTCACTTTTCCCCTTCTCAAGCTCAATAAAATTCGCAAAGCCAATTACTTTATCCGCTTGTTCTAAAACAGCAAAAGGAGTCGCTGAAATCCGATTATGAAGCGTTTCAACATTATAAAATCTTTTCAAAAAATCGTCTTGTACATCACTTGGAATTAAATCTTGATAAGTATGGTGCCATGAAGTAGTCGCCACATGCTGAATAGCTTCAGCATCTGAATTAGTCGCTTTTCTAATATGAAAATCCATGATCCATTCTCCTTCCAATTGCGCAAATTGTTAAAACAGTTTATCTGACTTTACCCCATTTTAACAAAAAGAATGCGCTAATTAAGTAATTAGCGCATTGATTTTTTATTTTTCGATTGTAATATCTCCGGAACTAGTTTTCACAGTTACACGGTTAGCGGTATTAGAATCACTTGTTGGTGCTTTAATGCTACCAGAATTACTTTTTGTTTCATAAATAGCTTTAAAATCACCTGGTAGTTTCAGCTCGACTTCGCCAGAATCTGAATTGACTTCGATATTTTCTACTTGTTTGTTAAAGGCAACATCAATATCGCCTGAGCTCGTTTTCGCAGTTACATTATTCGTTACGCCAGCAAGTTCAATCGCTCCTGAGTCAGATTCAGCTTGTACTTTCCCTTTTGTATTTGCATCAATATCTCCGGAACTAGTTGTTAAAACGGCTAAGTCTGTAACGGTACTATTTGTCAGTTCGATGTCACCAGAATCAATAGCAATTTTAAGTTTTTTCGCTTTAACGCCAGTAGCATTAACATCTCCTGAACCACCATTTACTTCTAAATCGCCCGTCAAACTAGTAAGTTCAGTTTTTCCTGAACCTGTTTCAATTGACGTATTTGCTTTAATATTCGATAAATCTAAATCTCCAGAAGAAGTAGCCATTTGAGCGCTATTTGCTTCTAAATTATTCACTTTTAACTCACCAGAATTTGTAGAACTAACAAATTTCTTTACTTTAAAATCAGAAACATTAATATCTCCTGAATGAGATTTTACTTTTAAATCAGCTAATTTCGTATCTTTTGTTAAAAAGACAGTTACTTTTTGTTGCCCGTAAGCGTAGATTTTGCCAAAGTTGTTATACCAATCATCCTCTTCAGGAACTGTTATATTAAATGAGGTTCCGTCTTCAGAGACTGGTTCTAATTTTTGAATGGCTTTTTTGTCATTTGCAGAGTAATTTCCTTTGAGTTCAATATAATTCTTGCCTGTTGTACTTTCTTTCCATTCAATTAGTACATCTCGCTCGGAAGAAAAGGCAATTGTATTAATATTTTCAGCCGATAAGTCCCACTGTTTTGTTAGTGGTTCGCCTTTTTCAATCATAGTGCCTGATTTCATTGTGACTGCCACGCCGATAGCTCCGATAATAAATAGCACCAAACCGGCGAAAAATAATTTCTTACTTAAATGATGTTTACGCATTTTTTCCGCCTCCTTTGACCGCATATTTGTGCCACTGGATAATAGCCATAGTAGCTTTACTTGTAAACTTAGTAAGTGCATTTGCTACAAACAGCAGCATGAGGCCCAGTCCTACAAGCCCAATGGAAATAAACATTTGATAAAATTCAAAATCAGCGCCAAATAATAGTTCTACGCCAAGTATTACCGGTGAAAGCAAGAATCCACCAACCGTTGCCCAAAGTGAAATAACGAGTGACCATAGCGAAACCATAATCGGAATAATAAGACAGATGTCTAGGAAAAATAAACCTATTCCAATTAAAACTTGTTTACTCACAGATCTATTTTCATTTTGATTTTTTCGAGGTACATAATAATAATCTGCTTCTACCTGTTCTTCGCGAATATCTCTTTCACTTAAAATATCTGCCGCAATTTCTTCCGGTTTTCCAAGATCAAAGACGATTTGTTCTTCGCTTTTCCCAGCTTCCACACCATTTCTAAAATGCTCTTGATAGTCAGATAATAGTTCTCTCCGCTCTTTTGGATCCAGCAATTCTAAGCGCTGGTTTAATTCATTTAAAAAATCTTGTTTATTCATTTACTGCTTCCCCCTCTGTTAAAAGCTTAGCAACACTATCTGTAAAATTATTCCATTCAGAGATAAGCTCATTCAAGTAAATTTCTCCTTTTACCGTCAGCTGATAATATTTTCTTGATGGACCTTCATTTGATTCTACTAAATAAGTGGAGCAATACTCTTCTTTAACTAATCTTCTAAGTACCGGATAAATAGCTCCCTCTGCAACCTCAATATATTTAGAAACTTGATTTGCTAATTCATAACCATAACAATCTTTCTTTTGAATTAAAAACAAACAGCATAGTTCTAACACACCTTTTTTGAATTGCGGGTTAACCTCCATGCTAACTCCTCCATTCTGCTAAATTACCACTAGTAATAAGTAACCACTACTATATATTGTTCACTACCACTATAGTTTATCATACACTAGTGTTCATTGCAAGGTACTGATTAGAAAAAAATAGTATTGTTTTTTTATTTAATAAATGTTAACCTAATTTAGTATTAAGTTTACATTAAGGAGAGATACGTTTATGCGTGATCAGAAATTGAAATTTTTAGTCGTAGATGCTTTATTCGCAGTCATCATTGCTTTACTCGCACAAGTTGCTATTCCACTTGGCCCTATTCCACTTACTGGGCAAACATTTGCAATTGGTTTAGCAGCAACAATTCTTGGAGCTCGTCACGGTACCATATCTGTTTTAGTTTATATCGTGCTTGGAGCAGTTGGTATTCCGGTTTTTCAAGGGATGACAGCAGGAATTGGGATTCTTTTTGGGCCAACTGGCGGATTTATTGTCGGATTTATTTTTAATGCACTACTTACAGGTTGGTTGCTCGAAAAAACAAAATTCACTGTTCCTTATGCAATCGTTGCTAATATTTTAGGAGCCATCGTTACGTTAATTTTCGGTGTTTTATGGCTTAAAGTTAGCACAGGTCTTGACTGGCCGACTGCATTTTTGACTGGGATGGTACCATTTATTATTCCTGGTATTATTAAAGCGGTGTTCGCTGCATTATTAGGTATTCTCATTCGTGATCGTCTAATTAAAGCAAAATTACTTAGAGCATCATAAGTCCCATTAATACACATTTCGACTCATCTCCTATATAATGATAATGATTAACACTGAGAAAAGGGGACTCGGTATATGTCATTACTGAATGAGGAAAATAATTTTTACAACGTAGATTTACTCGACTTGTTAAAAGATTCAAATGAAGCGGTTCTTCCATATAAGAGAATTCGTTTTAGACGCAACCAAAAAATCTTAACAGAAGGCGCGGAAACAACTTACTTTTATATTATTGAAGACGGGGTCGTTTCGATGAGTAAAAATACGTGTAAAGAAGATAGTATTATTAGCTTCTTAGGTAAACAAGATTCTATCGGTCCGCTTACATTACTTGGAGGAGCCAAATCACCTGCAAACTATACGTCTATTAGTGAAGTTAGTGTTTATCAATTTGAACGTAAATATGTTTTGAATAAACTCTTAAGCTCACCAGATGTATTTTGGCAAATGAACTCACTTATGCAAAGTATGGTTTCCCCCATGTTAGAGCGAGAAGCTTATGTGAATTTGCCTTCTAGTGAGAAAGTTTTGGCTGGATTAATTGCTTGTGGAGAGAGATTTGGAAGAATTGAATCAGACGGTTCTTGCTTAATTCCATACTATTTTACTCAAAAAATCTTAGGCAATTACTTAAATCTAGCTCGAGCTTACGTTGCTACTAACTTGCGTAAACTTGAAGAAGATGGTGTTATTTCTTTATCGCCGAAACCTTGGCGTGTAAAGAACTTCGATGTTCATAGACAAAAACTAAAAGACAATTATAAACCATACATATAATCGCAAAATAAAAAAACAAGCCCGCTTAAAATAAACGGGCTTGTTTTTTTTATTAATAACTTTTTCCAATAAAGAAAAATGTTGCAATTGCGCCGATACCTTGAACGATGAAGAAAATCGCTACAACAAGAACGATACCAATTGCGGAGACAACTGGATTGAATAGAGCGATAAAACCAACAATGATACCAATAATACCAATTGTTAAAATCCAGCCCCAGCCTTGTACGTTATTTTGTTTAGCAGTGAATGCGCCGATTGTACGCATAATACCAGCAAACAATACCCACATACCAAACAGCAATACAAGTGTTAATGTTCCATCAAATTCATTAAATAATAGCAAGAAACCTAGTAAGATGGATAAAATTCCGTCAGCTAGTACCCACCCAGAAACATTTTGTGATTTTCTATCTGAGAAATAAGAAATTGTGTGGAAAATACCTGAAATCAGTAATAAGAAACCGATCATCAATGTTGAGGTTAATAATGAAATACCTGGATGGAATAAGAATCAAATTCCAAGTACAATCATCGCAATCCCTGCTAATAAAACAAGAATACGTGTAAATGTCTTCATTTTTATTTCAACTCCCCTTTATTTGTGCTAATCTAACCCCACTTTTAATGAAATATAATTAGTCTTAACTATAATAGCCTAAAAAATGGATTTTAAAACCTTTTTAAAGTGAAATATTAGTCTAAAAAACAGCTTTGTCACAAAAATTCCACAGACAAGTGCTATTTTTGGACTTTTTAAATACTTAGTTGACAATTTGTTTCATCCAGCGTAATATATAACTTAATTTAATAGTATTTTCTTATCACGAAAGGTGGAGGGACTGGCCCTTTGAAGCCTTAGCAACCGGAATTTATTTTCACGGTGCTAATTCCAGCAGTATATTCTGAAAGATAAGTCGGAAATCCAAGTTTAGGAAACTCTATCCTCTCTGGCGGCTTATATACTGCTAGGGAGGTTTTTTGATGGAAATTACTGATAAATACATATTAAAGAGGAGTGGATTTTATGAGTAATGAGTATAAATTCGAAACAATTCAAGTACACGGCGGACATACACCGGACGGAGATACGCATTCTAGAGCCGTACCAATTTATCAAACAACATCGTATACATTTGATAGCCCAGAACATGCCGCAGCCTTATTTGGTTTACAGGAAACCGGAAATATTTATACACGAATTATGAATCCTACTACAGCTGTTTTAGAAGAACGGTTAACTTTACTTGAAGGTGGCATTGGCGCTGTTGCAACGGCTTCAGGCATGGCCGCTATTACTTACTCGATTTTAAATATTGCTGGTTCCGGAGATCATATCGTCGCAGCGGCAACACTTTATGGTGGCACACACACTCTTTTCTCGCATACATTTAAAACGTTTGGCATTGATGTTACTTTTGTCGACCCTAACGAACCTGAAAATTTTGAAAAAGCAATGAAAGAAAATACGAAAGCCGTATTCATTGAAACGATTGGTAATCCTGATATTAATATTATTGATATTGAAAAAGTAGCTGAGATAGCGCACGCATCTGATGTCCCGCTAATTGTTGATAATACTTTTGCGACCGCTTATTTAAATCGCCCATTTGATTTTGGTGCAGATATTGTCGTTTACTCGGCAACCAAATTTATCGGTGGTCACGGGGTTGCAATTGGTGGCGCTGTTATTGACTCTGGTAAATTTAACTGGGCAAATGGGAAGTTTCCAAAACTCGTTGTACCTGATGATAGTTATAACGGGCTGTCTTATACGAATGATGTTGGTGCGGCGGCCTATATTACCAAGCTCCGTGTCTCGCTCCTTCGTGACACTGGTGCCGCACTTTCCCCGTTCAACGCCTTCTTGCTCATTTTAGGGCTAGAAACATTATCTTTACGACTTGAGCAACACGTGAAAAATGCGAAACAAGTAGCGAATTTCTTAAATGACCATCCAAAAGTTGCTTGGGTTAATTATCCTGGCTTAAAAGACAACAAATACCACGATTTAGCCCAAAAATATTTACCAAAAGGACCTGGTTCCATTTTCACTTTTGGCGTTAAAGGTGGTTACGCGGCTGGGAAAAAGGTTATCGAATCTGTGGAGTTATTCTCACATCTAGCCAACGTTGGCGACGCAAAATCGCTTATAATCCACCCAGCATCAACGACTCATCAACAACTAAGCGAAGAACAACAATTAACAGCTGGCGTTAAACCAGAATCCATCCGTCTTTCTATCGGAATCGAAAATGCGGATGATATTATTCAAGATTTAACGAAAGCACTAGAGCAAATTTAGGAGGAAGTGAAGAGAAGTGACCTTACAACAAAAAGAACTATTTCAAAAAAGTCCTCTTCTACTTGAAAACGGGGAAACATTAAGTCCAGTTTTAGTTGGCTATGAAACGTATGGGACACTTTCTGCCTCACGCGATAATTGTATTTTGTTAGAACATGCGCTCACTGGGACAGCTCATGCGGCGAAACATTTTGAAGATGACGCCCCTGGTTGGTGGGATGATTATATTGGTCCGGGGAAAACGATTGATACAGACAAATATTTTCTTGTTTGTACGAATGTATTTGGTGGTTGTAGTGGAACGACTGGCCCCTCCTCGATTAATCCAAAAACAGGCGAGCCTTTCCGGTTACAATTTCCCGGATTTTCAATTAAAGATATTATTAAAGTGCAGCGTGAACTTTTGGAACAACTTGGGGTTACAAGGATTGTTTCGGTGATTGGGGGATCGATGGGTGGAATGCAAGCCACAGAATGGGCGATTGATTATGCCGATATAACAGATAGCATTATCAACATCGCCTCCCCACTTGCTGCCGGACCTGATGCGATTGGTTATAACTTAATTATGCGGATGGCGATTCTGAATGATCCCGACTTTAATGGCGGCAACTATATTGGTCAACCTGAGGGCGGGCTTGCTACTGCGAGAATGGTTGGAATGATGACTTACCGGACGAGCGAACTTTTCTCCAAGCGGTTTGAACGTTTCACTGTCGCCGAGTCTTCGCCTGCCGCTTTCTCAAAAGAGCATTTTCAAATTGAATCGTATTTACAATATCAAGGGGATACTTTTGTCGAGCGGTTTGACGCGAATAGTTATCTATATTTAACAAAGGCGATTGATTTATTTGACGTTACGGCTCCCGCAAAAGATGATTTACCCGCTTTTTCAAAAATTAAAATTCCGTATTTGCTGATTGGCATTACGACCGATCAACTTTTCCGAATTCACGATTTGCGCCGCGGTTATGAACTTTTAAAAGAATGGGATGTGCCGGTTACTTATCATGAAGTGGCCTCTGAATACGGTCATGACGCTTTTCTAGTTGAAAAGGAAGTACCGAAGTTCGAGCCGCTCATTCGGTCATTTTTAAATAATTTACCTGTTAAAAGCATATAAAAAAAGTTACCTCGGAAAATTTCTGAGGTAACTTTTTTATTAGTCTTTATAAATTGATTTTGTTCGGTTAAGCCATGCATAGCCTAGTCCGATAACAAGGCCACCACCTACAAAATTCCCAAGTAAAGCAAGGACTAAATTGACGGTCACATTGCCCGCTGTCATTGCAGCAAGTGTTCCACCAGAAGCGAAAAATGCTAATGAGAATGATGAGAAGTTGGCGATAACGTGCTCGAATCCTAAGAATGCAAAGATGAAAATAATGAAAATCATCGCAATGACTTTACCAGCATCATCTTTCATTCGAAGTGTACAAAGCACGGCCGTATTTACAACAATATTGGCGAAAATACCTTCTACAAAAATTTGTAATGGCGCTTTTTCAAGTTTACCGCTAACGGCAGTAAATAAGAAGTGGTCAGCAGGTAAATTATGGAAAACAGATGTCAGAGAAACTAAGTACCCTGCAAGAATTCCACCCAATAAATTACAAACAATACATAAAATCAAAATTTGTAATGCTTTTCCAGGTTTAACAATTTTTTGATAAACTCCTGTTGTCATATACATCATGTTAGAAGTACCCAGCTCAGCATTCATATAAATAATCATAACGAGCGACCAACTAAACATAAATGCATAGGTGATTTTACCAAGTCCGGGTGCAAAATGATCGACTTTATCACCAATCATAACAGCGACCGCAGTCCCTAGTGTTAAGAATAAACATGCTAACATCGCGCGCACGATATAACGAAGAATACTATTATTTACTAAATCAATTTTTTTGCGCGTACTATAATCAATTTTCTGCATTAATGGACTACTTTCAACATCCAAATTATTTCATCTCCAAACAAAAAATTTTCTTGTGAAATTCACAACTTGTTTATTGTAGCATGTTTTTAATTTGATGCAAATAGTTTTCAGAAAATAAAAATGAGTTAAGCGTTACCATCTTGAAAAAAGTTTCTATCTGACTGTTTTATGTTGTTTATTTCCCCATTTTATCCTTATTAAAACAAAAAAAGAGAACAGATTTCTCTGTCCTCATTTAGCTGATTTATTTTCCAAACCAATGTTTTTTAGCAGAATCTTTTGCTTTTCCTTCTGTTTCTTGAGCGCTTTTAATTTCTTCGGCCACAATTGCTTCATCCATGCGTTGTACACGACCATGTAACTCATCCATTACAACATCGTTTACATTAGCTAATTCTTGCTCTGTCGCAATTAAGATAACGCCTGTCGAACCTTCTGGAATTGTTTTTAACGTTCTTTCAAATACGGATAGAGCGTTTTTCACTTCGCCAGCATCTTGCATGGAACCAACGATTGCTCCAACCATCCAACCAATCAAAATACCAAATGGTCCACCTAAAATACCAATTAGCATACCAATAAGGCTATCTTTCATGTTTTTATCGGCACCAGTAAAATCAAGAAAATCTTGTGCAACAAGTTTATTTCCTGGCTCATGTTTTACAACTGCCATTTGATAACCAATGATTTTGCGCTCTTGGTGCAATCTTTTCATTTCAGAGAAAGCTTGATAAGAAATACTTTCTTCATCGAAATTCATAATTAACACTGTTTTTTCTTTTTTCATCTGTTGTACCCCTCTCGCCTCATAAGTATTGTATTTAGGCATGTTATTTCATACCCAACTCTTATTCTACTCGCACTAGTCGGCAAATAGCAATTAATAGCACCTTCCTACTTAAATCAGTACTTTTACAGACCTTTTTTACCAATAAAAGGGAAGAATTTAGAGGTTTTTTTGGCATAAGCTTGAAAGTCTTCGCGGTCTTGGTATTTTTTTTCAAGTAGTGGGACGCCGGACACAAATAGTAATAATAAAGTGATAACAATAGGACTAGTAATCAGCCAAAGATCTGTTATTTGTGTAAAAGCGACTAAAAATACACCCCACCAACTAAGAGCTTCACCAAAATAATTAGGATGTCTTGTAACAGACCAAAAACCTGTCGTTAGTAGTTTTCCTTTATTAGCTGGGTTCTTTTTAAAGTTTTCTAACTGGAGGTCGCCACCAACTTCAAACACAAAACCGATAATCCATATTACAATTCCTGCGATTTGCCACCAAGTAAATTCCGCTGATTCATTAGCAAAAGTATGCGTGATTGGTAAAGCAATAATAAATAAGAGAACACCTTGCAAAACGAAAACATTTAAAAAGGCTTTTAAATTAACCAATGTCGTTCCCCAGCGTTTGCGCATATTAACGTAGCGATAATCTTCTGGCTTGTTCCAATTTCTACGTGCTAAATGCCAAAATAAACGTACGCCCCATAAAGTAACTAAAATAAGAATCGTCAAACTTTGCGTCGTTACACTAAAAGTAGTTAAAAATCCGGTCCAAGCAACAACAACAAATCCCCCGCCCCAAGCAATATCTACCAGCGAATATTTACCTTTTATTTTTGAAATGATAAACCAAAGTACAAAATAGACAAGTAAAGCGAGTGCTACTATCCAATACATCATATTGTTTCCTCCTTTTTAATCCCTGCGACCGCGACACTGGAAAGTCCGGCACTGATGGCAATTGCAGCTGAACTATCCACTAAATAGCTATTTCCTCCTATTTTTGCCTCAAGTTCTTTCTGCCAAAGTTTCGCATCACGTTCTGAAGAAACATGCGTAATAGCAAGCTCTTTCAGTTGTAATTTTGCAACTTTTTTAATGACTTTTTTCATACTTTGTTTTTGACTAAATGACACACCTATCAATTTTCCTTCGCCATTTCTGTCCAGACTAACAATCGGATATAAAGAAAGTTTCTGTGCTAACCTGCCTAAAATCCGCGGTATCCGACCAGACTCAACCATTGGTGCCAAATCAGCCACTGCAACGTAAATAAATGTCTGAGCAGTTAACTGTTCGATTTTCTGAGTAACTTCATCAAAAGGCTTTCCAGCTTCCACTAATTCCACTGCTTGCTTTACTAGAAGCCCTTGAGCAACGGAATTCAACTTGGAATCAATAACGCGAATCCATTCCGGCGACAAATCGCGCGCTTTAATTCGTTGCTTGATTAGTTGATACGTCCCACTTAATTTAGCTGAAACTGCAATAACTAGTACATGTTGATACTTATTTTCTAAGAACGATAATAATGCGTCGACTGTTCGAATGGTAGGTTGCGCCGTGCTCATTTTATGTTGCTGCGTTAGTTTTTGTTGTATCAAAGTTGGTCCAACTGTTAATTTATCGAGAAAATTTTCCTCCCCGGCTAAAATATTCATCGGTAAAACGTGCACTTGATGTTCTAATAAGAAATCTTCGGGTAAATCAGCAATCGAATCGGTTACAATCGCGATTTTTGCTCGTGGATTTTTCGTTACCTCATATTGAAGTCGCATATCGTCTACTTTTTGATAGGTCATTTTTCCAAATTCTGATAGTAAACTTAATATTTCTTGTGGTTCATTTGTATGAATGTGTATTTTAATTTGTTTTTCATTCCCTGCAATCACTAAGGAATCTCCTTTTGGCGCAAGGACTTCTCGCAATGTTTGATGGGAGATGGTCGCTTCTTTAATAATAAATTCAGAACAATATCGATAAATCGGTTCACTTGTCTCAAAATGAGTGTGTTCTTGCCGAGTTTCCTGCTCCACATAACTATTTGGTGTAGAAACTGTTCCCCCGCAATAAGCTTTGGTCAGCCCGGCAATGAAATAATAAAAACCTTTCGCCCCAGAATCGACTAACCGATTCTTTCGTAAAATAGCCATTTGAAATTCTGTATTAATTAACGCTTGTTCCGCAACTCTTTGCGCATTTAAGAGCGATTGTTGAAAAGAACGTTCTTGCTCATATGTCCCAGCAAGCGCCTCAGACCAAGCCTTCATCACCGATAAAATAGTACCTTCTTTTGGATCTAATAACGCTTCATAGGCTTTATGAACTGCTTTTTGAAATGCTTCGACTAGTCCATCAAAGGTAGATTCCAAATGATGATAGCTTTCGGCAACCGCATTTAAATATTGGGCAAAAATCATTCCGGAATTGCCACGTGCTCCTATCAGTGCTGCGCTGGCCACTTCTTCAAGTAGTTCTTTCGTGGAGTATTCTCGTGGCGACACATTATCAATAATCGCTTGCATTAAAGAAGCTAAATTACTCCCTGTATCACCATCTGCTACGGGAAAAATGTTAATTCGATTTAGCTCATCTTTTTTACTAATTACTTCAGCTGCCCCGTTCAACATGCTTTGTAATAGAAGCCTGCTCTCCGACTCCTTCAAAGCGAACCTCCTCCTGAGAAGAAATGCAGATTAATAAAGTAGACAATTACGGAAGTCACAGTCGTCACAGCCGTTCCCCAAACGAGATCAATAATGGTCATCGTAATCGGCCAATCTTTTAATGTTGCTAAGTTCGTCAAATCATACGTAGCGTAACAAACTAAACCAAATAATGCTCCGGCTAAAATCGTATAACCTAAGCTACCTTTCTCCGTTCCAGGCACTAATACGAAAAAAGTAACCCCAACTACATAAATAAAGTAAAAAATTACTGCTGGAGCAAGCCTTACATCCCCCATTAAATCCCCGATAAACTGCTGATACATTTTCTTAGAAGCTACGAGCAACCAAAAAAGATCAAAAACTAAGAAAACTACAGCACTTGTTACAAATAGCTTTAAAAATTGCGCCATTTAGATTCCCCCTTATCACTTGATAAGTGAATTTTAACATACCTAGGATCTTACTCCTAAAAGATTGCTCAAGACTCACTCTGCTTACCTTCTGCCATAAAAAAATCAATCATTTAACTCAATGATTGATTCATTATCTATATATTTCCCCTAGAATGCTCCTTGCTAAACTCATATCGCGCAATCGCTAATTTTCGTCGCTCTTTATGGTCGATTATCGGAAGCGGATAATCTTTTCCTAAAATCAAACCATGCTCTTTTTGCTCTGTTTCAGACATTTTTTCTGGTTGATGAATGAATTTATCCGGCAAGTCCCGTAATTCCTTTACATATTTCCGAATAAATGTACCATCTGGATCAAATTTTTCCGATTGGGTTGTTGGATTAAAAATTCTAAAATACGGTACTGCATCTGTTCCAGTCGAAGCCGCCCACTGCCAACCGCCAATATTACTCGCTGGGTCGTAATCAATTAGCATTTGTTGAAAATATTTTTCGCCAAAACGCCAATCAATTAGTAAATCCTTCGTTAAAAAGGAAGCCGTGATCATTCTTAGCCGATTATGCATCCAGCCCGTCTCTTTTAATTGGCGCATCGCAGCATCGACAAGCGGAAAACCAGTTTGCCCGTCTTGCCACTTCTTGAAAAATTCGCGATTATTTTCCCATTCAATAAAACGATAATTTTCTTGAATAGGCTCATTTTTTTGCTTTGGAAAAGAAACATAAATCATATTATAAAAATCGCGCCAACACAGTTCTTTTTCGAATGTTGCTCGTCCTTCTGTAGCTTCTTCTTTTTGAAGTGCCTGCCAAACCGTACGAATCGAAATCTCTCCCGTTCGTAAATAGCGTGATAAATGACTCGTTTTATCAAGCGCTGGGACGTCTCTTGCTTTGTCATAGTCTGCTAAATCTTCTTTTACAAAGTTTGCAAGTCTCGTATTCGCTGCTTTTTCACCGGAATCAAAGGCTGGTAAATCTTGAATCAGTTCTCTAAACTGTTCCTCATAATTTGGAAATAAGCTTTCTTTCCTAATTTTTTCTGGTTTTAAAGTGACTTTTAAAGGCATTTCTTTTATTTCTTCGCGCCATTTTTTGTAGTAAGGAGTGAAGATTTTGTAGTATTCTGTGGCGGATTTTTTCACTTCTTCAGCTGAATGAAGGTAACTATCGTGATAGCTGTGAACTGTGATTTCCTTATCAGCAAAGAATGCTCGGGCAGCCTCGTCTCGACTCGCTCCGTAGCCTGTTTCATCGCGGTTGAAGAAAACTTTATCCCAAGTTGGTATTTTTTCTTTTAATTGTTTTAGGAGCTCGATTGGCTCGCCAAACATGATTTGCAAATGGGTGTTTTTATTTAGTTCTTGTTGAAAATGAGCTACACTCGCGAAAAATGCTTGGTGACTAGGGCTTCCTTTGATAAATTGTTCTGGATTTACTTGAAATAACAAAATTAAATCTTCTTCTTTACAGGCATGATAAAGAGCTTTATTATCATTTACTCGAAGATCTCTACGAAACCACATTACTGAAGTCATTTGCTTCCACCTTTCGCATATTACTTATCGTTATTATACGAGAAACGACTAGATATAGAAAAACAAAGGGCTTATAACGCAAAAAACCTGTTAACTTTAATTAACAGGTTTTCTACGGAGCATCCGTCAATGTCCATTCAATTGTTGTCTCGTAGTCCTCATCCGTATAAGCGTGAGCCGCATCTGCTTCTACAAGGATGCCTTGATTTTCTGCCCAAGTAATGGGAACAATCATGTCATCGGTCGCATTGGACTGGTAGATAGTAATTGGTTCTTCTGAAAGTGGCTTTTTCTCACCATTGCTATCGATGAAAATAAGCCCATTAGGTAACGTGTGTGCTGGATTCGTTGTTGAAGTTAGCGGTGATTTCACTGATGCTGTCACGCTGAACTTGCTACCTGCTCCTCGTGAGTCAAGTACAGATAAATCAAAATCCGTGTTTCGTTTCGCGATACTTTTTTGATTATTAAGTTCGATTGATTCAAAAGACATTGTTGCTGGCACATGGTTGAATTTCAGCTCACCAGTTACTTGAATGGTAATTTCTTTTGTCAAAGTTCCAATTTGGATGGTGGCTGTGTAAGTTCCTGTTTCTTTTTTTAGATTTGTGCTTGTTACTTTCACATCAGGCGTTAAGTCCTTACCAGTTACGATATTGAATGCTTTTGCTTCCGATTTATCTAGAATGAATTGTTTCACTTCTTCATCATTAAGATTAATAAGGTCTTTTACATTTACGGAAAAATCTTTTGCTCGTAATGCTTGCTCATCTTGAATTTCTGTCAAATCATCTTTAATAAAAACTGGCACATGAATATCAGCGTAATTATTCGCCTTGTCTTCTATTCTAACAATGGCTTCTGTTGGTCCAAAAACATTCGTATCTGGTTCATTTAGTATGGTAATAGTAACACCTTCACCTGTCGTACCATCTGAGTGATCAGTAATGTTCGTAACTAAATGGTGTGCATCTGGGAGCGAATCCCCTATGTTTAATACTTGCGGAACAGCATCTCCGCTTGGAGGAGTCACATCTTTTACAGTTACTGGATCTAATGTAATTCGCTTTTGGTCTTGTGTAATTGTTGTTACTAGATCAGTGTAAGGTTTAATAAAGCCATTCGGGATAGCAATTCGATAATTGCCCGTGTCATCTGCTTGTCCTGATAATAGCTTGTTTTCACCATTTTCTGTATACGCAATATTAACAAATGCATTTGGTGTCGCTGTTCCGGTGACTTCACTTTCTCCATCCGTCACTGGATTTATCGTTCCTTCAAGGCGCCCCATCGCAATCATACGCGCCGTATTTTGATTGAAATTAGTTGGCGTCATTCCAGCATTAGTAGACAGAATTTTTGTTGTTGTTCCTGAATAAGTTAGACTCCCAGTAACATTTTCCCCACTCGGTAAATTAAAAATTTGTGCTGGTTGGTCTGTCCGATCAATTGCTCCAGCTGTATTCCAGTAATTTACCAATTGTGCGTCTAAATTAAATGTATTTGCATAAGGCCAGTAAAACATTGGCGTATTACTATTCGTCGCAACCAAAAAGCTTAGAGGATCCTGAATATCTAATTTCGCGGTTGCATTATAAAATTGGATAATATAGCCAGTTCCGCCTGTTTTATTTAAAATTAAGCGAGCATTTGGACTGACGGTAATATTATCCGCTGACCAAAGAAGTGGATTAGAGCCAGCAGTTTTTGTCATTGTCACATCGGCGCCCTCAGCAATTTTAACCGCCCCACCTGGTGTATCACGAAAAATATTATTGTTAGAGGTAATATTTAATTTCGCATTCTTTTTTACATCAATATCAATTGGTTTTGTGCCTGAGCGATAAAACATCCCTGTCCCGTTAGAAAGCACGGTTACATCTGCATTTTCTTCAACTGTAAAAGTATTGACATCAGCTGTTCCACCACCAAACCAAAACGCACTATTCGCATTTCCGCTTGCGTGATTAATATTTAGTTTTCCAGAAACGTTTACTCCTTTAATTTCCGCAACTTCATTTACTGCTGCTGATCCGCTTACAACGGAGGCAATCGTTATATCATTTGTCCCTTTGAAATTAGCTATTCCATTTAGATTATAAATCATTTGCGGACCTTGATAATGAACATTTTCATAGTTTTGAACGACGTCTTTTGCAGCCCCGTAAACCGAAATAGTTCCATAGTAGTTTTTCCCAATCACATTGATATCTTTTAACGTGGTTTCTTTTGTGCCTGTATTTGTGTTAACTGTGATGACACTGCTCTGCGCCCCAGATGATGCCATCGTTTCTGTTAACGTGTGAATTTCACCAGTTGCTGGATTTTTTCCTGATAAAGTAAAAGTTTTTTTCGAAGCTGGGATGATAATACCTCCAGATAATTCAACATCTGCTCCTAAATAAACAGTATCAATCCCGTTATCTTCTGAAATGGCAGCTTTCAGTTCCGCGAAATTAGTGACTACCGCTTCATTTGCTGCTAAATTATCACTACCCGTTTCAGCATCTACTACTAGGTTACAACTTAGAAAAAGAGCCGCTATGGTCAATACAATCATTAATTTTTTGAAAGCCAATGTGCCAGCTCCTTTCTTTATTTTTCTTGGTTATTTCTTCGTTTTCTAATTACTAGTATAATAATTAATACTATAAGTAAAACACCTGCAGCAATCGCAACATACAACCACTGGCTCGTTTGTTTCAAATTCACTGCTTCTTTATTTAAATCTTGATCTTTTTTACCAATCGTAAATGTTTCATCCCAATTCCAAGTTTCTACGCCATTTGTAGCAGACATTTTTAATCTATATTTACCTTCTTTTAACGGTTTATTCTCCCAATCAATCCCGAAGTCAAAATTGGAATTTGGTGCCATCGTCATATCTGCCTTTTTAGTTTGGTAAAGCATTTTATTCGAGCCATCTTGATACACTTTTGCATCAATGCTTAGGTTTTTGATAATAACTGGTTGGTCGTTTTGTAATTTGGCAACTATCGCTGTGTGATAATTGATAAGAGTTGGTTTAATACTTAATAAATTCATATGTGGTTTGACTTGTTTGTCGGTTTCAGATAACTGCATACCAACAATATAGGAATATTCATTTTTAAGTGAGACACCTTTTGTTTTTTTGGTCTCCGTTTGATTTTTCTTTTTGAACTGTACTGCGCCCAAAACAACTCCATCGATTGATTCGTCTGGCATTTCAATCGTAACTTGAACGGTTTTTTTGCCATTCACAGGTATCGTTAGAAGTTTTTGGTCGTCTGGTATTGTAGCTAATGCGGGTAATGGGTACTTCAGGCTTTTGTCTTTTTTAGAAAGGTCATTTTTCGTGTAATCAATCACACCAGTTTGGTTGGTTGACGCGTAATTGATGGATGCTTCTACTTGAATTTCTTCATTTGAACTATTCATTACATCTATTTCTACTGTTTGCTTTTGGTTTGGTTTCATTTTCAAGTCAAAGTAGGTTTGTTTTTTGTCTATTTGATTGGCGGGAATATTAGCTTGAACGGAATAGCCGACATCTCCCTCCGCTGCTTTTGCTTCTGTAAAATTGCCGAATGTCACTAATAATGGAACAAGGAATAATATGCTAAGAAAACTTTTTTTCAATTAAACCTTCCTTTCATCGTCTTTAATAAAAATTTTGCGTCTAGAAATGAAATTCTAAACGCAAATTTTTTAAACACCTGGTGCGTCAGATAGTGTCCATGTAATTGTTGCTTCATGGTCTCCTAGAGTTGCACTTCCTGCTGGTATCATTAACTTAACATTGTCATTTAAGCTAGCTGCATCATTAGGTGTCGCGCCAAACCAACGATTAACCCAAGTCCCCATACCTTCAGATTCTTTTGCCGAAACAACATTTACAATTGAAGTTCCATCGGTAGGTAGTTCTACTGTTTGAACAGCAGTTGGCGTTGTTGCTGTTGTACTTGAAGAAACTGTTTCTCCGTTTTTAAATGATAGTTTAGCTCCTGATAGTGAAGCTGCTCCATCCTCGTCTTTAAAGGCAGTTGCTGTTGCAGTAACCTTCCAACCAGCACCTGTTCCGCGGCGGTCAGATACTTGAATAAACGGTTTTCTTGAAGTGGAAGAATAGCTTTGTTCCGTAGTGGATACTTCATGTTCCCCGAAATTCACAGAAGATACATAATCCATTGTTAGCGAACCAGTATTTCCAGTTCCCGGATCAGTCGGATTACTTGGGTCTAATGGATCTATCGGTTTCGTTGGATCTTCTGGGTCAACCGGATTAACTACCCCAGTTCCTGCTTTAAATTTAATTGATGCTTTTGAATCCCCTTCTGAAGATACTGCAAAAGCAGACGGTGCAAAAAGTGTGACTGAAGTTATGCCAATTAATCCTACAATTAATGTTTTTTTGAAAATCATTTTGTTTCTCCTTTCGTCATGCGTTATCTTTATATTATGACGAAAAGAGCTTCAAAAATATGTACAACTTATGAAAAATAATAAATTTTATCACATTCTTTTTAGTAAACGTTAAAAATTTTACATAAAAACCGCTCTATTACCGGACTCATCTTGTAAAGAAAAAAATTATGTCTTTTCTGTGAACACTTTTAATCATCAAAAAAAGAGCCCTATTAAGCTAGAAAATACCTTTCTAACTAATAGAACTCTTGTTAGTTTTATTCTTTTTCTTCAGGAGGCGTTACAACATACTCACTCTCAGGTTGTTCTCCGTAAAGCCCTGAAACTCGTTTGAACCAAATAAATACATGTGTTACAACTACTTTAAGCACAGCATAACCTGGTACTGCAAAGATAACTCCGAGTATACCGAAAAGATTTCCGGCTACTAAAATAACGAATAAAATTGTAATAGGGTGTACTTTTAATGTTTTACCCATTACTTGAGGCGAAATAAATTTACCTTCTAATAATTGAACAACACACCATACAATAATTAATTTAATTAATAACCAAGGAGAAGTTACAATTGCGATAATAATAGCTGGTGTAATTGCGATTGCTGGTCCTAAATATGGAACAATGCTAGTACATGCGGCAATGATCGCAAGCGTTAATGCATATGGTAAGCCAATAATTAAATAACCGATAAATAACAGAATACCAATACATAAACTAACAATAATTTGTCCACGAATATAAGAACTAATTTGGTGGTTTGCTTCACCAAGTACTTGGCGAGTATGCGCACGACCATTTACAGGCAACATTTTTAATAGGAAATCCGGTAATTTTTTCCCATCTTTTAATAAGTAAAATAATACAAGCGGTGTAGTTACAATTGCTAGTACAACTTCGGTAACCGTTCCAACAATACTTCCAATACTTGTAATCGCGCTATTAATAACGGAAGTTCCTTTAGTCGAAAGAGTTTTCATAATATCGCTCATATTAGTGCTTAATTTATCTTTTATTTGATCAAACAAGCTCGAACGACTAAATTCGTCAAATTTTTGGGTGATTTGATCCCAATAACCTGGGAAAGATTTAAATAAGCTAACAATTTGATCTTTCACTGCTGGAATAACAAAACTAAATAATAGAATGATTAAACCGATAATTACTAAGTATAACAAGGCAATTGCCCAGCCTCGCTTCCACTTTTTTTTCTCAAGCCAGTCAATTATTGGGTTAAATAAGTAATAGGAAATTCCCGCTAAAATAATTGGCGCAGCAACGGTTTTAAGAATTACCATTAGTGGATCAAAAATAAAGGCAATCTTTGTTAATACATAAATATCAAGCGCTACTAGCAAGAAAATTAATAGTCCTAGTACAAACTTGTTCTCAATAAAAAACTGTTTGAATTTTGTTAATGTCCCCTTCACTTTTCCACCTTCTTTTGTCTAAATTTATTTTTGTTTGTTACTATTATATAGGTTAATACCCTCGTTCTCACTAAATTACCCATAAATTTGAAAAAAATCAGGCGTAAGTTGTAATTTATCCTTGAATCAATCCATCTGGATCTAATTCAAGTAAAGCATGTGCAAAATAGAAATGATAGTCAGCTTGGAATTTCTCAAATAATTGAGCACCTTCTTTTTGATACATAACGAGCGGATCTTGCTGTCCATATGCGCGTAAATGAATTCCTTCCCGTAATTGAACCATAGCGTCAAGATGCATTACCCACATTTGGTCCATCAAGTTTAAATACACTTCTTTTTCAATTGCAGTAATTGTTTCAACTGGGAATTTATTACGTTCTTTCTTATGCCAAGCAACTATTTCTTCCACAACCTCAACTGGGTCCATTAATGTCACTTGATCGAAGGAAATTGGGAATTTAGTGCCACCAAGTAATTCTTTTTGACGACTATAGTATTTCTCCAGCTCTTCTTCCTCAAGTTCAAGTGGATGAATAAATGAATATTCCGCGACTTCTCGAAGAATTTTTTCAGAAGAAACACCTAGTTTATTTCGTTCTAACAGTTGATCGCGCTCTTTATAAACCATTTTCCGTTGTAAATCGATTACTTCATCGTAAGAAAGCAAATCTTTCCGAATATCGTAATTTGCACCTTCTAAACGTTTTTGAGCATCTACAATGACAGAGTGAATTTTACGCGAGTTAACAGGTTTTCCATCACGAGGTGCTTTACGCTTAAGTTTCGTAGACAGTTTTTCCCAACTCTTACTTTCAAACTGCTCTAATAAATCATCTTCTAATGAAATCATAAACTTACTAAAACCGGGGTCACCACGTCTACCTGAACGCCCCATTAACTGTAAATCAATACGACGACTCTCGTGGCGTTCTGTCCCGATTACTGCTAATCCACCGAGTTTATGAACATCCGGATCTAACTTTATATCCGTTCCTCGTCCAGCCATATTCGTTGCTAAAGTTACCATGCCACGTTTCCCGGCTTTGGCAATAATTTCCGCTTCTTGGGCGTGGTTTTTAGCATTTAAAACTTGGTGAGGAATTCCTGCAGCATCAAGCAGACTACTAATCCACTCGTTACTTTTAATAGAAGAAGTTCCGATTAGTGTTGGCTGACCTTTTTCATAACGCCAAGAAACTTCATAAACAATCGCTCTTCCTTTTTCCTTTTTCGTATAAAAAATGTCATCGGGCATATCTTCACGATTGACGCGTAAATTTGTTGGTATTACGACAACATCCATATTGTAAATTTGCCGAAATTCTTCTTCTTCGGTTTTCGCCGTACCTGTCATACCAGAGAGTCTCTTATACATTCGGAAATAGTTTTGAATTGTAATTGTCGCAAGCGTGCGCGATTCTTCTTTTACTTCCACGCCTTCTTTTGCTTCAATAGCTTGGTGAAGTCCATCATTAAAGCGACGACCTGGAAGCGCGCGACCAGTATGCGGGTCGATAATTAAAACTTCCCCATCAAGAACGACATAGTCTTTATCTTTATGCATCAAAAAATGAGCACGCATTAGAAGCATTGTAATTCGAAGTTCCACCTGTGCTTCCGCGGAATAAAGTGATTCAACGCCCCAAAATTTTTGAGCTCTTTCAATCCCCGCATCATTCAACCAGACAAAACGCTTATGTTCTTCTATTTCATAATCATCTTTCATCATCGTTTGCACGAGTTCATTTGCCGTTTGATAAAGCGATAAATCTTCTTCTTTACGATCAGAAATAAGTAAAGGAGTCCTTGCTTCATCTATTAAAATGGAATCTGCCTCATCGATTAAAACAAAATCAAGTCCACTTTGTACCTTATCTTCTTTTTGACGGACCATATTATCACGTAAATAATCAAAACCAAATTCAGAAGCTGTTCCATAAATGACATCTGCTGTATAAATCGCTTTTTTCTGATCTTTATCCAAACCAGATTCGTTTAAAGCAACTGAAATACCTAGATATTCTAACACTTGTCCGATTTCTTCCCGGTCCCGTCTTGCTAAATATTCATTCGCAGTAACAAGGTGAACACGGTTGCCACGCATCACTTCGATAAACATCACAAATAAAGACATCAATGTTTTACCTTCACCGGTTTTCATTTCTGCCACTTTGCCATCACCAAGAACAAGCGCACCAATTAATTGAACGACCACGGCATCCAAACCAATAATTCTACTTGCCGCTTCTCTTGCTAATGCAAAAATATTAATCTTATCTCGTTCAGTCATTGGTTTTGTCTTGAATTTTTCGCGCCAAAAATTCGTTTGTTCGCGAAGTTCATCTTGGTCCATATTTTTATATAAGCCCTCTTTTCTAACGATTTGACGGGCTATTTCTCGATACTGTTTCACAATTTTGCGATCATCATAATTCTGTCTCATTATATAATATCCTCCATACCTTCTATTATAGAATAACACAAAGTCATCTGGCAATTTATTTCAGGTTTAGAAAAAAGGAAAAACTGATGAGAATAATATTACAAATGTATTAAATTTTTCTATTAACAAAAAGCAATAGGTTTCCCATAGCGAAAGTTGTTGCTTTTTGTTCATATCTTACTTACACCTTAAAGGACTCCCCAGCAGTACATCTCAAGCCCTAAGAATGCACGTTCGCTTTTTAATTGTTACAGTTTCATTACAAATAGTTGGTATAGTCCGCTATCTCTCTTTATAACAGCTTTTATCTATTTGTTTTTTGCGTAAAAACTGGGTAAACTAAGTATTAATCACTATAAAATTAATTCTCAATTACTAATTGCGTACTGAGATTTTCTGAAAAAAAGAGAGGAGTTTTATGAATATGAAAAAAGCAACTATCGCGGCTACAGCTGGGATTGCGGTTACAGCATTTGCTGCACCAACTATCGCATCCGCAAGCACAGTAGTAGTTGAAGCTGGAGATACACTTTGGGGTATCGCTCAGAGCAAAGGGACTACTGTTGACGCCATTAAAAAAGCAAACAATTTAACCACTGATAAAATCGTACCAGGTCAAAAACTACAAGTAAACGAGGTTGCTACTGAAGAAAAAGCAGAGAAATCTGTTAGCGCAACTTGGCTTAATGTACGTTCTGGCGCTGGAGTTGACCACAGCATTCTTACTTCCATTAAAGGTGGAACCAAAGTAACTGTTGAAACAACAGAATCAAACGGTTGGCACAAAATTACTTACAATGATGGAAAAACTGGTTACGTTAACGGTAAATACTTAACAGACAAAGCAACTAGCACTCCAGTTGTTAAACAAGAAGTGAAAAAAGAAACGACACAACAAGTTAAACCTGCTACAGAAGCAAAAACAGAAGTAAAACAACCAACTACACAACAAACTGCTCCTGCACCAAAAGCAGCTGAAACTAAAGAAGCTCCAGTAGTAGACCAAAATGCTACTACACATAACGTTAAAAGCGGCGACACAATTTGGGCATTATCCGTGAAGTACGGTGTTTCTGTTCAAGATATTATGTCATGGAATAATTTATCTTCTTCTTCTATTTATGTAGGTCAAAAATTAGCTATTAAACAACCAACTAAAACAGTAGCTCCAAAAGCAGAAACAAAAACTCAAGCTCCTGCAGCTGAAAAACAAACAGCTCCAGCAGTAAAAGAAAATTCAAATGCGAATACTGCTACTACTGAGAAAAAAGAAACTGCAACGGAACAACAAACAACTACTAAAGCACCAACTCAAGCTGCGAAACCAGCTCCTGCTCCGTCTACTAACACAAATAAAACAAACACAACAAACAACAATACAAATGCAAGCACACCATCAAAAAACACAAACACAAATACTAACACGAACACGAATACTAACACAAACCAAGGTTCCACTAACAATGCGAGCGCAAGTGCTTTAATCGCTGAAGCTCAAAAACATCTTGGAAAAGCTTACTCTTGGGGTGGTAACGGACCAACTACATTTGATTGCTCCGGTTTCACTAAATATGTATTCGCTAAATCTGGAATTTCTCTTCCACGTACTTCTGGCGCACAATACGCTAGCACTACAAGAATTTCCGAATCACAAGCAAAACCTGGTGATTTAGTATTCTTTGACTATGGTAGCGGAATTTCTCACGTTGGTATTTACGTTGGTAATGGTCAAATGATTAACGCGCAAGACAATGGCGTTAAGTATGATAATATCCACGGCGCTGGCTGGGGTAAATTCCTAGTTGGATTCGGTCGCGTATAATTAATTAATAATTTAAAGTAACCTGTGGAGCAGGAAGTTCGCTTCACAGGTTTTTTGTTGGAAATTTTATCTTAATGAAAGACGGTGCATGATGAAAAACTCGATAAAACTAAAACTATTTCCTAAGTTTACAAAAGGCTATAAAGAAGGCTATCCTTTAATTCTAAAAGAACGTTTCGAAAAATGGCCAAAAGATCTACAGGAAGGCGACCTAGTAGAATTAATAGATACGAATGGTCAATTTATAGCTCGTGGGTATCACGGAAAACAAAATAAAGGCGATGGCTGGCTTTTCACCTGGGATAAACAACAGCAACTTGATGAGCACTTTTTAACAACTGTAATTACAGCAGCTATCGAAAAGCGTCAATTTTTATTTGCAGATGATTCAACTACAGCTTTTCGAATTTTCAACGGTGAAGGTGATGGCTTTGGCGGCTTCACTGCTGACTTTTATGACGGCTACCTTGTGATTCAGTGGTATAGCCTCGGCGTATACTCTTTCCAAAAAATGATTTTAGAGATTTTCTTATCTTTTCCAGAAGTTAAAGGTATTTACGAAAAAAGACGTTTCCAAGAAGATACAAAAGATGATTTTGTCGCTGGTCAAAAAGCTACTTTCCCGCTGATTATTAAAGAAAATGGCATTAACTATGCTACTTATTTAGATGATGGTTGGATGACTGGAATTTTTCTTGATCAGCGAGACGTACGGAGAAGAATAAGTGAAGACTATGCTGTTTCCAAAAACGTCCTAAACACTTTTTCTTATACTGGAGCGTTTTCCGTAGCAGCTCTATTTGGTGGTGCTAGTAAAACCACCAGTGTGGATGTTGCTGGACGGTCACTTAGTAAAACAAAAGAACAGTTAGAAGTAAATGGACTAGATCCAAATTCTCAGGATATTATCGTAGAAGATGTTTTTCACTATTTTAAATATGCTTTACGGAAAAAACTAACTTTTGATTTAGTCGTTGTTGACCCACCGAGCTTTGCGCGCACTAAAAAAGTAACCTTCCGCGCTGCAAAAGATTACCCAGCTATGCTCCGTGAAATTATTGATATTACTGCTCCAAATGGCACCATTATTGCTTCTACAAACTACGCCGGATTTGGGATGAAAGCATTTAAAAAACTAATTGCCGAAGCGTTTCAAACAAGCGATCGCACTTATAAAATTGTCGAAACGCACTCACTTCCAGCAGACTTCACAGTAAATAAAAACTTTCCTGAAGGGAATTATTTAAAAGTTCTTTTCCTCACTTTGGATAAATAAAAAACAGCGACCAATTGCTTGGTCGCTGTTTTGTTATTATTTTTTTACTGGCTGATTTTGGTTTGGCAAGAAACTTTCAAACCAGCTGTATAAGTCGTCTTCTTCAGCTTCGTTAACATTATGGCCTACAAAATAACTATGTTTTTCTACATTACAACCCATTTTCTGGAAAAACTGAGCAATTTCTTCTGCTTCGGCTATTTGAATAACTGCATCCTCAATGCCATGACCGATAAAAATACGTTTATCTTTTAGCATTAAATTAGCGGGTCTTTCTTCCAAATAATGTGGCAAACGACCACTAAGTAGCGCAGCAGCTTTATATTGCCCTCCATAACTTTGCATTATAGAGATTGTTAAAACGGCTCCTTGATCAAATCCAACAAGGAAGATTTGATTTTTATCAATGGAGACATAATCATTACAAACCTCATCGATAAATTCTGCTACCCGTAAGCTTGTATAATCAACCTCACGCGCATTTGGATCGCCCTCTGTTACCATATGATAAAATCCATAAGTTGGTCCATATTCCACATCACCACGCATAGAAACTACTACAAAGCGGTCCATTAATAATTCTAATCGGCCCGCCATATCAAGTTCGTCTCCACCAAAACCGTGAAGTGCGAATATCACTGGAAAAATCTCCCCATCTTTTCTCCCAATTGGCTCATAAATATCATACGCATACATTTTCATTTCTTTACACCAGCCCTTAATCTAACAGTTTTTTTAGTGCTTCTGCCTCTTCATCAGTTAGTGTAATCCCTTTTCCCATTTTTTCATGATCCTCTGACCAGTCGCGGATGTCATATTTAGGCGGACGACCGTTCCAGCTTACTTTGTTTAATTCCTTCCGCCAACCACGTGCATTTTCGGATAATACGCCTATTTCTTCTATGATTTCATATTCAATATTTGCCAAAATAATCCTTATCCTTTCCGAATCTATATCTACCATACTATCAAATATTTACCCCAAATTACATTGAAACAATCGTGAATTCAAAAAAAGCGCCCTTCCTACTAGAATTTTTGGATTGATTGCGTTACGATTGAGAAGTACTAAAGGGTTGGAGGTGCTTAGTTATGTCGAATGAAACAACAGATTATTTACTGGAAACATGTTTGATGGCCGGTAAAATAATGATGGAAAGTGGTGCAGAAATGTATCGTGTGGAAGATACTATGAACCGCATCGCCACCATCGCTAGTAATAAAAAAGGGATTAGTTTCGTGACGCCAACTGGGCTTTTTATGTCACTTGAAGGTGAGCGTAATGTACAATTACAGCAAATCCCAACACGAACAATTAATTTAGAAAAAGTATCTATGGTCAATGAATTTTCCAGGGATTTCGCTGAAAAGAGAATTTCCTTAAAAGAATTACATACAAAACTCGTTAATTTAGATAAAGATGTTCGCTACTTCCCTATTTGGTTGCAAATTATTGCTGCCTCACTTGTTAGTGGATCGTTGATGGTTATTTTTGGCGGTGGTTGGTTTGATTTTATTCCAACTTGTATCATTGGTGCGATTGGTTTTATCATTTTTTACTATACGCAGATTTTTATGAAGGTAAAGTTTCTCGCGGAATTTTTAGCTTCATTGAGTGTTGGGCTTTTAGCTGTTTTGACGATTTCGATTGGTTGGGGAATTAATTTAGATACGATGATTATTGGTGGCGTGATGCCGCTTGTTCCCGGGGTGCCGATTACGAATGCGGTTCGAGATTTGATTGCTGGGCATTTGCTTAGTGGAATGGCACGCGGAACGGAAGCGCTACTTACTTCTTGTGCAATAGGAATTGGAATCGCGGTTGTTTTCCGCTTTTTCTTATAAAGGAGGCGCTATAATGGATTTAGTTTGGACTATTATTATTCAATTAGTGCTGAGTTACGTTGCGACGGTGACGTTTGCGATTATTACAAATGTGCCAAAAAGAGCGCTGAATGCTTGCGGGATTACAGGAACATTTGGCTGGATGGCTTATTGGACTTTGATGCAAATGGATTCTGGAACAGGGGCGTCTTCCCTCGCCGGCGCTTTCGTCGTCGCAATTCTGAGTCACTTTTTTGCAAAACATAAAAAAATGCCGATTACGATATTTAACGTTCCCGGAATTGTGCCACTCGTTCCCGGGGGCCTCGCTTACCAAGCTGTGCGCAATTTTGTGTTAGGTGATTATACGGAAGCAATTGGTTTTTCTGTACAAGTTACAGTGGTTGCTGGCGCTATAGCAGCGGGATTAATGCTCTCGGAAGTATTCAATCATAGTATTAGGGCATTTCGTGGACGTAAAGAACGTATTTAAAAAAGCAATCTCTAGACGAGATTGCTTTTTTATTATCGAATAATTTGATTTACTTATGGCTCAGGAATCATAACCCCATAAACAAGTATCTGATACGTAACCACCACATCTTCGCTAGTCAGTGTTCCTTCGCGATTGGTTGGTATACTTTGGTAGTTTTCCCACCTCTCAATCCCGGTACTACTGAGATCGGCATTTTGCGAAATAACGTAGGGGATTTGTTTCCCTTGATCATCCAGTATATTAAAGGTCATTCTTTCCGGTAACGAATATGTTTCCCCTTCTTTAGCTGGAATAACAATATCAGGCACCGCTTCACCTTGATTATAAATTTCTTGATTGTAATTTAATCTCATATGATATTGGTCTAAATTAGGATAAATAGGTACTAAATCGCCGTTTTTATAAGTTGTTAAATCCGTTAAAACAAATGGATCCCCATTGCTATCAACAAATTTAATTGTTATTTTAACATCTTGCGCTTCTTTCGTATAGATATACGTTACTTCTATAGCTTGATTAGTGAAAGTACCATTTGCATTGTTTGGCAGTTTCGTTGTATCTAATGTGTATCCATCAATTTGTAATTTGTATTTATCTGTTGAAGCATCATATGGTTCGCCAATATTACCGCTAATTGTTTGTGGATCATGGATTTTGTTTCCATCTTGATCGAGGTATTTAACAGTTACGGTAGCTAAAGGCACTTTTTGATAAACATAAGTAACAACTTGCGCTTTCTCTGTAAAAGTTCCTGTTGTATTTCCGTTCACTTCTTTTAATTGGTATCCCTCAATATTTTTCGTTGCAGTCTGATATGGTTGGTCAATGTCGCCTTCGAGTGTTTCACTAGTCGCCAGTGAATTTCCTTGTTCATCCTGATAGTTTACAGTTACAGTCCCTTTTTCAACTACGGGCGGTGTATTATTTTTACTTGTGTGTATATATCCTACATACGTATACCCTTCCATTGATTCGGGTTGTTTCGTTTCTTTCGTTCCTTTTGCAACTGTTTGAGATTCTTGAGTTTTTAAGTTACTATTTTCTGTTGCTTGGACAATCGACCCAACTAACAAACTACTACCGCCAAGGAGAACAAGAAATACTAGCAGCTGTCTGGCGTGTCTTTTTTTCAATGTAAGAAGTCCAATACCACTTCCGAATAAAATAAACCCTAGGATGATTAAATAACTATTTGGGCCAACATCTCCCGCTTTTAATAGTGTCCCATTTTGATTTTTATTATTGTCAGAAGTATTATCTGTATTTGTAGTTGGTTCTGATGTGTTTTTTTGATACACAAAGGAATAATTTTCATAATCATTTGTAAGTGTCTCGTTTGGATTTCCTTTGATAATACTATTTTTTTGCGTTTCTGTTAATGTGCTGATATCAATGTAATTATACGTCACATTGCTTGTATCAGTTTCAGCAGCATTCACCGGTGAATTTCCAAAAAGAAAACCTGTGAAAAATAATATTACTGCGAATACGCAAAGAAAGTATTTTTTCTTCATAGTACTATCCCTCCTCATATAACTAATTTCTCATTTTAACTGCTCACACTCCTATCAAAAGGAGTACTAATCTTGCACTTAATTGAGCTCAACAATTATATATTAGGCAAAAAACATTATCAACGAGGTGAAATGTGTCAATTTTGTGAACAAAAATGATTTCTTTAAACTATTTAAATAATCTTATACTAGGAGTAATATTATTTCTTTCCACAGTTCCATATAGCCTAAACGGTAGAACTATATTTAAAATTTGTGCGTAATTGGGTTAAATATTATACAAGAATCCTAAATTATTATCAATCGTGTAAATATGTCTATTTTGTGAACAAACCCATTCTTTTGTATAGAATTGAACTTAAACTGCTTAGATATTCAAAAAAGACGCTAGACAAAATGATTGCTCACTTTGTCTAGCGTCTTTTCAACGTCTAGCAATATTAACGGTAGTAAACACGAATTTATCATAACGGTGGCGCGATCTGGAAAACTCAAACGCGAGACCGTTGTTTAAATAAACGGTTTGTTCTACTTCGACAACGGGGTCATCAGAAGCGCAGTCGAGGTATTGCTGATCAAGCAGTGTCGCTTTATCCGCGCGAATTTGTTTGTAGGAACTAGCAATTTTTAGGTTCAGTTCATCTTGAATATAAGAGTAAATCGAACCTTCTAAAATTTGCTGATTGATACCTGGGATAACCCCAACCGGCATATACGTATGTTCTAGCACATACGGCTCATCTTTCACTAGCCGAACACGAAGAATATCATAGATTGGCGTTTCCATTTCGATATGAAGACGTTCTGCAATTTCTTCTGTTGGAAAGATGACTTTAAACTCAATTACTTTGCTAATGACTTTCTTGCCGTTCAAAAGTTTAGTGAAGCCGTTTACCTCTTGGTTATGAATCTGCAAGCGGTCCGCGTCCAGCGCCGATTTGATAATGAAAGTACCATGTCCGCGTTTACGATATAGTAAGCCTTCAAGAACAAGGACTTCCAGTGCTTTTTTCATTGTCATTCGACTACAATCAAACTCTTTCGCCAAAGTTATCTCATCAGGAATAGGTTGATTAAGCGGATAGGCGTGATTCATAATTCTTTTGCGGATTTCTTCAGCAATAAAGCTATATTTTGTCTGGTTCTGAGCCACGGAAGTTCACCTCTTTACACATAATACTTTTATTTTATCACATTTAATCTTCAAAACCATTGTTTTCTGAAAGTTCTTTGTACCAATGACCGGATGCTTTTATGGTACGTTTGAAATTATTGTCTAAATCAACTTCTACTAAGCCATAACGGTTTTTGTAAGCATTCGCCCAGCTCCAGCAATCCATGAATGTCCAAAGATGATAACCATGACAGTTAGAACCTTCTTCAATTGCTTTATGCAGCCATTTCAAGTGACTCTTAATGAAATCGATTCGGTACGTGTCTTCAATCATTCCATCTGCATTACGGTAGCGACTTTCGCCTTCTACACCCATGCCATTTTCAGAAATGAAGAACGGAATATTATCGTAGTTATCGCGCAGATTAATTGCAATATCATAAATCGCTCTTTCGAAAATTTCCCAACCACGATACGGATTCATTTTGCGGTAAGGCATTTCATAATTATCAAAGAGATGTTCTGGCATAAATGGCGCATCCGGGTGAGCTGCGTATTCTTTCGCTTTCACACGACGCGGTTGGTAGTAGTTTACACCAAGAATATCAATAATGTTGTTTTTAATTATCGCCAAATCTTCTTCCGTATATTCTGGAAGCGCGTCATGTTCGCGAATAATTTCTACAAGGTCAGCCGGGAATTCCCCTTTTGTTACTGGGTCAAGGAAACTACGGTTGAAAATTAGATCCGCAATATGAGCCGCTTTTAAATCAGCTGGATTTTGGCTTCTTGGATATGACGGTGTTAAGTTTAAAATAATACCGATTTGGCCTTCTGGAATTTCAAGTGCGTGGAATTCCTTCACAGCAAGCGCATGAGCTAAAGTAGTATGGTACCCCACTTGTGTCGCGCGTTTAAAATCAACGACATTCGGATAGTGCATATCGTATAAGTAACCTGCTTCAACAGGAACAATTGGTTCATTAAAAGTAAACCAATGTTTCACACGGTCTCCAAATAATTCAAAACAAGTTTTTGCAAAAGTAGCATATGCATCAACTACTTCACGGCTTTCGAAACCGCCTTTTTCTTGCATCGACATTGGCATATCAAAATGATATAAATTCATAAATGGTTCAACATTATTTGCAAGCATTTCATCAATAACACGATTGTAAAAATCAACCGCTTTTGGATTCACTTCGCCAATACCATCTGGAATAAGGCGTGACCACTGAATCGATGTACGGAAAGAATTATGCCCTGTTTGTTTCATTAAAGCAATATCTTCTTTATATTGATAGTAAAAATTAGATGTATTCGTAGGACCAACATCATTAAAGAAACGACCTGGTTCGATTTTATACCAGTGATCCCAAATACTTGGTTTTCTGCCATCTACATTTGCTGCGCCTTCTGTTTGTGGGCCTGATGCTGCACTTCCCCACCAAAAATTATCCGGAAATTTATAAGTCATTTTTTTACCTCCAACTATTATTTGATTTTATTATACCTTATTTTTTTAAAAGTATAAACTTATTTATGTAAAAGTTTGTTTTTTATTTTTATTTCATTCATGTATTGCCAAAAATCGGCTAATCGTCTACAATAATAAAGTCGTATAAGTTCGGTAATATGGACCGTTCGTTTCTACCAGGCAACCGTAAAATGCCAGGCTACGAGCTATTGTAAAATTTAATAGGGATTTTTTTGCTATTTTTATTTATTATTCCCTTTTTTACCTAGGCTCTTTCCGTTATGTGCGACAACATAAATAGGGAGGCTTTTTTTAATGGATAAACTTTTCAAACTACGCGAGAACAAGACGACTGTTCGAACAGAAATACTCGCGGGGCTAACGACTTTTCTGTCTATGGCTTATGTACTCTTCGTCAACCCATCTATGCTTGCAACTACTGGAATGGAATTAAAAGCTGTTTTTGTAGCAACTATTCTTGCGTCAGTCGTTGGTTCCCTTGCAATGGGACTTATCGCTAATTACCCAATCGGGCTCGCTCCTGGTATGGGATTAAATGCGTTTTTTGCTTATACGGTTTGTGCGCAGTGGGGTATCCCGTGGCAAACTGCACTAGCTGGCGTACTTGTTTCTGGTCTAGTATTTATTTGTTTAACACTTTCAGGACTACGCGAAAAAATTGTTAATGCAATTCCAACTGAACTAAAATTTGCCGTTGGAGCTGGAATTGGCTTTTTCATCGCCTTTTTAGGACTAAAAAATGCTGGAATTATCGTACCAAATGATTCGACGATTGTAGCGCTTGGTGACTTACATTCTGGTCCGGTGTTACTTGCTGTTTTTGGGATTATTATAACTGTAGCTTATATGACAATTGGTTGGAAAGGTGCGATTTTCTTTGGGATGGCAACTACTGCCATTGCTGGAATGTTATTTGGATTAATTGACGTGCCAACTCAAGTTGTTTCTTCTGTACCAAGTATGGAGTCAACGTTTGGTCAAGCAATTATTCACTTACCAGATATTTTCACACCACAAATGCTCATTGTTATTTTGACATTTTTCTTTATTGATTTCTTTGATACTGCGGGGACACTTGTTGCGGTTGCGACTCAAGCTGGGTTTGTAAAAGATAATAAAATCCCGCGCGCAGGTCGTTCGCTGTTTTCCGATTCGCTGGCAACAGTTTTTGGAGCGATTTTCGGAACATCAACAACTACTTCTTATGTAGAATCAACTGCCGGTGTTGCGGTTGGTGGTCGAACAGGTTTAACAGCTGTCGTTATTGCTATCTGTTTCTCACTGTCACTATTCTTCTCGCCGCTTCTTGGTGTCATTACAAGTGCGGTTACGACTCCAGCGCTTGTGATCGTAGGGATTTTAATGATTGGCAATGTCGCTCATATTGATTGGACTAAATTTGAAGTAGCTGTTCCATCGTTTTTCGTTATCTTAATGATGGTACTTACTTTCTCTATTGCAACTGGTATCGCGATTGGTTTCATTTTCTACCCAATTACAATGGTACTTAAAGGTCGTTATAAAGAAGTGCATCCAATTATGTATGTGATGATGGTTCTATTTATACTGTACTTTATGTTTGTCGTTTAGACAGCAAAAAAACCGGGGATGCGGAATCCCCGGTTTTTCTTTTAATCGTAATAAACAATCATGTAGTTTTTTCCTTTTTCCTCGTCATAGCCTTGGACAAAATCAGTTTCTTCCAATTGTTCTAAGTCTTTCACGACAACTGAAATATTTTTTCCAAGTTTAATTGTTTTGCGAATTTTTTTCGATAGTTTTTCACGTTTTTCTTCATCTAATTGGAATGTTTCCGGAAAACGGACATTGTTTTCTCGTTCGAAAGTATCTACCATTGTATTGAATTCGGTAATTTCTTCCGGTTTTTCAATTGTCGTACGAGCAAATTCAGCGATATTTAACGTTTCTTCCCCTGCCAAATATTCGCTCGTCGCTTTCACAAAATTCGATTTATCAAGCAGCGACTCTTCCCGTTGTTTAATATAGTCCGTGCAAACTTCCACAAATCCTTCTGTATAAAATTTTTCATCTGTTATTTTATCAATACTTAAAAACTTATCTTTCCAATAAACAGAATCCCCGCGGTTAAGCCGATCTAATATCAAAACTTTATTCCCTGAATCATGGTCGACATTAAAAATCAAACAACCTTTATCGAGGTCCGTCCCTGTAATACCTTTATCATAACCAATCTGGAACTCGCTACCATTAAAATCATTTTTCAGAAAAACTTCTTTATTTTCAACTTTGAAGATTCCAATACCATTCGTAAAATCTCCATCAACTACGCAACCTTCAATAAAGAAAATCCATACATCACCACTTTTAATATTCGGGTGGGTTGTTTCACTATATAAATGCTCTAAAATTTTCTTAGATTCATCTAAAAACTCTTCTTCCGCCCCAAACATATTTGCCGCAAAAGTCCGGACCTCATTAAAATCCAAATCTGTTTCATGAGAAAATTGATAATAATCGTCTTTCGTAAATGGCTCTAAGAAAATAGAAGCCAAGGTTTGGTTCATTTCTGAGCCAATATCTTGAAGCACATTCGCTGATACTTCTGTTCCTTCTTCTCTCGCTTTATTTCCAGCAAAATGGACCACGAGTTTCGTAATTTTTGCGTAAGAAAAATCTGGCATTTACTAATCATCCTAACTTTTATAAAATAACTATTTCCTGTATACTAAATTTATTATGAACAAACGGAGGTATGTAATGGTTCCAGCAGATTTTGAAGAACGTGTTTATACGGTCGTACGCCAAATTCCACGCGGCAAAGTGACTACATATGGTCAAATCGCCTATATGATTGGCTTTCCAAAAAACGCCAGACTAGTTGGTGCTACACTGAAGCATTCAAAGCGTGACCAAATCACACCATGCCATCGGGTCGTAAATGCAGCTGGCCGACTTGTCCCGAACTGGGAAGAACAGCGTGAACTACTACTGTCAGAAGGGGTTACATTTAAAGAAAACGGACATGTCAAAATGAAAGATCATTTTTGGCAATAAGTGTTGTAGCCACGACCAATATCAGCAACACCGTGTGAATCGGATCCGTAAACAAATGGAATCTCTAACGCTCGAGCTAAAGTCACAATTTCTTTCGGTGGATAGGTTTCTTTGCAAAGTGGCTTAAATAATCCCGCCGTATTAAAATCAAGCTCGTAATCCCGTTTTTTCACTAAAGCAAGAATCGCCTCAAATTCTGCGATAACTTCCGCCGAAAAATCGCGCCCGTCTGCACCAAAAAACTGTTGAAACTTCTGACACAGCGAAATATGTCCGATTCTCCGCGGTTTAAAAGCTCCTAAATCCGCTTCAATTGACTGTTTGACACCTTCTAAATAAACAAGTTGCGCTTGTTCAAATCCACCATAAAATTGTACAATTCCTTCATTATAATCTTCCGCTGTAAAATCAATCGAACGAAAGCCACCTTGGCCTTCTAAAAAATGCAGCGATAACACACCATCGTCCGTTTGCGGACCATACTCATTCAAAAAATCTCGCGTGAAATCCTCATAACCAATTAAATAATCCACTTCAAACCCAATATGTATTAATAAATCACTCGCATATTTTTTCTTCATCTGATTCATTTTCTTAAAATAATAAGGCAAATCACTCATCGACATACTTGCCGTTGTAACTGCTTCTTGATTTCCCGCAGTATTTTTCATAAATTCACTCGAAAGCGGCGCGTGCTCAACTATAGAATACTCATCAAAATCCAGTTCAATCGCTTTTAAAATCATTTCTTCCACATCATCATGCGTACCATGTGGACAAAATTCGGTATGCGTATGCCCGTCTCTTTTCATATTCAACCCTCTTTCAAAATTCTTTTCCCTAAGTACTCTAAATGGTACACTAATTATACCATATGAAACAATTTTTCTTTTCATCATTTACAAAAACACTTTAACGTGCTAATATGCTAATAAACTAAAATATTGTAAAGGAGCTAACCAGATGAACTTAAACAAGAACTTGCCAACTGGAACTCGTGATAAGCTCTTTCGCGAAGCACGGGCCTCATACCAGATTGAGCAACAAGTGAATCATTATTTTGCGAAACGTGGATTTAAGCGTATTGAAACACCTGTTATCGAATTTGAAGATGTTTTTTCCTCTGAACATCAAGCTGATGCCAAACTATATCGCTTCTTTGATGAAAAAGGTCGCTTGACGGTACTTAGGCCAGATATGACCCTTCCAATTGGTCGAGTTGTTAGTACCACTGGTGTTACGCTTCCTTTAAAACTTTCCTATAGCGGAAAAATCTTTCGTGCAAATGAAGACTTTGGCGGCGAACAAAACGAACAAACACAAGCCGGAATTGAAATTATTGGCTATCCTTCCATCAAAGCAGAAATTGAATGTATTTTAAGTGGGATTGGGGTTTTAAATGCTCTAGAAATTCCGAATTTTCAAATTGAACTTGGTCATGCGGCGATTTATAGACGTGTAATCCATCTTTTAAACCTACCTGAAACTGCTGAAATGGATTTTCGTCTCCTGATTCAAAATAAAAGTCTCACTGGCATTCAACAATTTGTTACCGAGAATCCAAGTACGCTCGATGATTTTATTCTCGCCTTACCACGCTTATTTGGCCCAGCAACGACTATTTTAAAACAAGCTAAAAATTTAACGACCGATAAAGGAATATTGACGGCACTAACTGAAATGGAAACTATCGTGGACGCTGTTTCTTACGCAGCAGATATTAGTGTCGATTTAGGACTCGTGCAAGATTTTCATTATTATACTGGTATTATTTTTAGAGGATATGCCGACCTTGCTGCTGATAATTTTTTAAGTGGCGGTCGTTACGATCACTTACTAGAACAATTCACCAGCTCTTCCTCTCCAGCAGTTGGTTTAGCTCTTAATCTCGACTCCCTCACAACCCTACAAAACCGCGCTGGCATCATCAAAAAACAAACTCCAACAACGCTTTTAATCCACTACGACCTAGATGCAATCCAACAAGCAGAAAAACTCATGCAAGAAACACCTAACAGCGAATTAAGTTTTTTTGAAACTCCAACAAATGCCATCTCTTTTGCGAAAAAATGGCAAATTCCGACTGTCGTTCACGTTGCGCGCGATAGTATCCAAACTATTTTTCATAAGGAGGCGGAATAATGAAAGCTTTAAAAATCGCCTTAACAAAAGGTCGACTCGAGAAAGACGCGGTCGCACTTTTAGAAAAAGCGGGTATTGATTGTTCTTCTATGAATGATAAAAAGCGAAAACTGATTTTCCATAGTAGCACCCAACCAATTTCTTTTATTTTAGTAAAAGCTGTTGATGTTATGACCTATGTAAAACACGGCGTTGCGGATATTGGCATTGTTGGTAAAGACGTTCTAATGGAAGCCTCCAAATCGCATTACGAAATGCTCGATCTTGAAATCGGTCAATGTCAGTTTTGCCTAGCTTCTACTCCTGATTTTGATCCAAGTAGCTACCGCCGGAAAATTATCGCAACCAAATATCCAGCTGTTTCTTCTAAATTTTTCCGTGAAAAAGGCGAAGATGTCGAAATCATCAAAATCGAAGGCTCGGTCGAAATTGCTCCTGTACTTGGACTCGCTGATGCTATCATTGATATTGTCGAAACCGGCTCCACTTTAAAAGAAAACGGCTTAGTTATTTATGAAAAAATGTATCCTATCTCCGCCCGACTGATTGTTAATAAAGCTTCCTTAAAACAAAATAAAACACAAATTTTCCAATTAATTGATCAATTAGAACAAGCGATAAAGGAGGAGCAGACGCGATGAAAATTTTAACAGGAAGAACGGAGGCAATACTTAACGAACTGAGAGCGGAAAATTCAAGTAATACCTCCGACCAAATCGCAAGTGAAGTAAAAGCAATTATTGAAAACGTTAAAAACACTGGTGACCAAGCTTTGTTCGACTATACGGCAAAGTTCGATGGTGTTGAACTAAATGAATTGCGCGTCCCAAACAGCGACATCCAAATAGCCACCAACAAAGTCGATCCCGCCTTTCTTGAAGCTCTTAAAGAAGCAAAAGTAAACATTGAAAGCTTTCATAATAAACAAAAACAATCAGCTTTCTTAGATAGTGAAAAAGATGGTGTCATTCGCGGTCAAATAATTCGCCCACTAGAAACAGTTGGCGTGTATGTTCCAGGCGGTACAGCAGCCTATCCGTCCTCTGTTTTAATGAACGTCCTCCCTGCCAAAATTGCCGGTGTAAAACGAATTGTGATGATTACGCCACCTAGCGAAAACGGCATTAACGCACATGTTTTGGCAGCTGCAAATTTAGCCGGCGTCGATGAAATTTACCAAGTTGGCGGTGCACACGGAATCGCCGCCCTAGCTTACGGTACAGCATCCATTCCTAAAGTAGACAAAATCGTCGGACCTGGGAATGTTTATGTGGCTACTGCTAAGCGTGAAGTGTTTGGCTTAGTCGATATTGACATGATTGCTGGTCCATCTGAAATCGTCGTGCTCGCTGATGAAACAGCTAAACCCGCCTTTATCGCAGCCGACTTACTTTCTCAAGCAGAGCACGATACATTAGCCCGTGCTATTTTAATTACAACCAGTGAAAAAATTGCCCAACAAACAAAAATCGAGCTAAATAAACAACTTGAAAATCTACCTCGAAAAGCGATTGCTAAAGAAGCTACCGAGTCCCACGGAAAAATTATTATCACAAAGAGCACTGCGGAAATGTTCCATATAATGAACGAAATCGCTCCAGAACATCTAGAAGT
Organism: Listeria innocua; assembly: GCF_028596125.1. Taxonomy (GTDB): domain Bacteria; phylum Bacillota; class Bacilli; order Lactobacillales; family Listeriaceae; genus Listeria; species Listeria innocua. The sequence goes on along the minus strand of NZ_CP117229.1, from coordinate 557,075 downwards.
ACAACTTGAAAACCCAATGAACTACCTTTACCAAATTAAAAACGCCGGCTCCATTTTCTTAGGAAACTATGCATCTGAACCACTTGGCGATTATTTTGCTGGACCGAATCACGTCTTACCAACAAGCGGAACCGCCAAATTCTTCTCTCCACTTGGCGTAGAAGATTTTACGAAACGTTCAGCTTTTATTTCTTATACAAAAGAAGCTCTTGCAAAAGAAAAAGATGCTATCGTGCTCCTTGCAAGTAAAGAAGGTCTAGATGCCCACGCCAAAGCCATCCAAATTCGTTTTAAGGAGGAAAATTAAATGAGATCAGCAAGTAAAACAAGAATTACCGGAGAAACTTCTATTGAACTGTCACTTAACCTAGATTCACAAGCGGATTCTACTATATCAACTGGTGTCGGCTTTTTAGACCATATGCTAACGTTATTTTCCAAACATAGCCGAATTACTTTAAATGTAAAAGCAGACGGCGATACATATGTTGATGCACATCATACAGTTGAAGACGTCGGCATTACACTGGGTCTTTGTTTAAAAGAAGCGCTTTCTGATAAAGCCAGTATTAACCGTTACGGCTCTTCCTATGTGCCAATGGACGAATCACTTGGCTTTTGCGCACTTGATTTAAGCGGTCGCTCCTATCTTGTGTTTGACGCCGAATTAACAAATCCTAAGCTTGGCGATTTTGACACTGAGTTAGTAGAAGAATTTTTCCAAGCAGTTGCCTTTAACACAGAAATGAACCTTCATCTTCGCGTCCTTTATGGTAAAAATACACATCATAAAATTGAAGCACTTTTTAAAGCATTTGGTCGTGCTCTTCGCGAAGCAATCACAATAAACCCTGAAATAAAAGGTGTAAATTCTACTAAAGGAGTCCTGTAAATGATTGTTATTATTGATTATGATACAGGAAACACGAAGAGCATCAGCAAAGCACTTGATTTTATTGGTCTTCAAAATAAAATTTCTAGCAACCACGCGGAAATTTTGCAAGCGGATGGCGTTATTTTACCTGGAGTCGGAGCTTTCCCAGAAGCGATGCAGGAACTAGGTCGGCGCGGTCTGGATGTGACGTTAAAAGAAATGGCAGAATCTGGCAAACCGATGCTCGGTGTTTGTCTTGGTATGCAACTGCTACTTGAATCAAGTGACGAACATCTCTTTACTAAAGGACTCGGTCTCATTCCAGGACATGTCGAAAAACTACCAGACGAACCTGGATTTGCCGTTCCGCACATGGGCTGGAATCAACTTGAAATAAAACGCAGCACCCCACTCACTAAAAAACTCGGCGGTGAATATGTCTATTACGTCCATTCCTACTATGCAAATTGTCCAAACGAATACATTATTGCAACTAGCGGTTATTCTGTTGAAGTTCCAAGTATGATAAATAAAGGCAATATTTACGGCGCCCAGTTTCACCCAGAAAAAAGCGGTCAAATCGGGCTTGAAATTTTAAAAGGGTTTAAGGAGGTCACTGAATCATGCAAATCTTCCCAGCAATAGATTTAAAAAATGGACAATGCGTCCGACTTTTCCAAGGTGATTTTTCCAAAAAAATAATTGTAAATGAAGATCCGATTGCCCAAGCTAAATCATTTGCTAAAAGTGGCGCCACCTATTTGCACATTGTTGATTTAGACGGAGCTTTAGAAGGTCGTCCCGTTAATCTAGAAATTATCCAACAAATGAAAAAAGCTGCAAAGGTGCCGGTCCAAGTTGGTGGCGGTATTCGTAGTATGGCGCAAATTGATTATTACCTTCAGTCCGGTATTGACCGAGTTATTATCGGTTCAGCTGCACTAACAGACCCAGACTTTTTACAGGCAGCAGTGAAAAAATACGGCTCTAAAATCGCAGCTGGCATCGATGCAAAAAACGGCTTTGTTGCGACGAGTGGTTGGTTAAATATCAGTCAAGTAAGCTTTTTAGATTTAGCCAAACAAATGGAAGCGATGGATGTTGAAACCATTATTTATACAGATATTAGCCGCGATGGCACGCTAACTGGTCCGAATTTAGAACAGATGGCCGCACTTCAAAAACACGTTACAATCAATTTAATTGCCTCTGGTGGCGTTAGCAGTCGCGCTGATTTAGAAGCCCTTAGTGAACTCGGATTATACGGAGCAATTGCTGGAAAAGCCCTTTACAACGGAAATATTTCGATGTCAGACATAGTGGAGGTGGAACAAAGTGCTTACTAAACGAATCATCCCATGCCTTGATGTTACAGCTGGACGCGTAGTTAAAGGAGTTAATTTTGTTTCATTAACCGATGTAGGTGATCCAGTCGAAATTGCCAAAGCTTATAATGAAGCTGGAGCCGATGAACTTGTTTTCCTCGATATTACTGCAACTGTTGAACTACGCCAAACGATGATAGATGTTGTGGAACGAACGGCAGAACAAGTTTTTATTCCACTGACAGTTGGTGGAGGTATAAATAGCGTGAACGATATGAAAGAATTACTTCAAGCAGGAGCAGACAAAATATCGCTTAATTCCGCCGCAATAAAAAGACCCGAACTTATCCAAGAAGGTGCTAACAAATTTGGAAACCAATGCATTGTAGTCGCAATTGACGCTAAATGGAACGGCTCCAATTGGCATGTTTTCACTCGAGGTGGACGAGATGACACTGGTTTAGATGCCATTGAATGGGCCAAAAAAGCGACTCAACTTGGCGCCGGTGAGATTCTGTTAACAAGCATGGACGGTGATGGTACGAAAAACGGATATGACATTCCACTCACAAAAGCAATTTCCGAAGCTGTCTCCGTCCCAGTTATCGCTTCAGGAGGATGCGGTAATGCGAGCCATATGGTAGAAGTTTTTGAACAAACAAACGCAACCGCCGCACTCGCTGCCAGTATTTTCCATTACGGTGAACTTAGTATCAAAAACGTCAAAACTACTTTACTTGAAAAAGGAGTGAACATTCGCCCATGAATACCGTTGATTTTTCTAAAGGATTAGTCCCAACGATTATTTTAGATGACCAAAATGGCGAAGTTTTAATGCTCGCCTACATGAATCAAGAAAGCTACCAAAAAACACTTGAAACTGGCTATACTTGGTTTTTTTCACGCTCGAGAAATGAACTTTGGAATAAAGGCGAAACCAGTGGGCACACCCAAAAAGTAAAGCAAATTTGGACCGACTGTGATAATGACACTTTACTTATTCGCGTGACTCAAACAGGCCCAGCATGTCATACCGGTAAAAAAAGCTGTTTTTTCAATCTTATAAAGGAGGACTTTTAAATGCTTAGTGACTTATATGAAGAAATCAAACTTCGCAAAACTCAACCAAAAGAAGGCTCCTACACCAACTACCTATTCGAAAAAGGATTAGACAAAATTCTAAAAAAAGTCGGCGAAGAAACTACTGAGGTCGTCATCGCCGCCAAAAACAATAATGAAGAGCTCATTTCAGAAATAACCGACCTAACATACCACTTACTCGTCCTTCTAGCCGAAAAAGACATTCCATTAGAAGATATTAAACAAGAACTTCAAAGCCGAGAAGGAAAGCTAAGCAAAACAAGTGATCGTAAAGAAATTAACGATTTATAAAAACATGACATTTTCGTAACCTTAAAGAATACTATTGTAAGAAAAAGCACATGATTTTAAAGAGCATATTTTATATACTTGTTTACGTGGAGGGCTTTTATTTTTTCCCAAAAGAAAGCAAGTAATGTTAGAGCAATAATTCTAGTATCCGAATTAGTCTTATCCCTTGGCTCGCTCTAACGTTATTACTCCCTAATACTCCCTTTAACCGCATCCCCCTGGTGCGGTTATTTTTTATGACATCGCTTGGCAGTTAAGAAATCGCATTAAAAACTTCCCTTCCCCCGAAAATTTTTTCATTAATTGCTTAAGCAAACGTTCTCATTAACTTGATTTTAAAAAATTTCTGAAAAATTGGTTTTTATGCTTGAAAATATTCTCAACAATGTGTAAACTAACAACATAGGTAAGAAAAGTTGACCTAATTGATGCAACTAAGCCGATGTTTTTCTCTTTTATAACATCGCTTGTATTTGTATCAGGTTTTCTACTTTTCCTTATAGTCAAAATATTTAAACAAGGAGCGATTATAGTATGGCACAAACATCTACTATCCAAAACGACACTAAGGCAGCCGAAGAATACGCAGCCCGTGTGTTTGAGACAATTAAACAACGGAATCCTGGCGAAACGGAATTCCACCAAGCAGTTGAAGAATTCTTAAACTCTGTTATCCCGGCCCTTGCAAAAGAACCTAAATACGAAGCACACGGTATTTTAGAACAGCTAACAGAACCCGAACGCCTAATTAGTTTCCGAGTTCCATGGGTAGATGATGCTGGCACAGTACAAGTAAATCGTGGTTACCGCGTTCAATTTAACAGCGCAATTGGCCCTTATAAAGGCGGCCTTCGCTTCCATCCATCCGTTACCGGGAGTATTGTAAAATTCCTTGGTTTCGAGCAAATCTTCAAAAATTCTTTAACCGGTTTACCAATTGGTGGCGGTAAAGGTGGCTCTGATTTCAATCCAAAAGGTAAATCAGACGCTGAAGTAATGCGTTTTTGTCAAAGCTTTATGACAGAATTACAAAAACATATCGGTCCAGATACTGATGTTCCAGCTGGTGATATTGGTGTTGGCGGCCGTGAAATTGGTTACTTATTTGGTCAATACAAACGTCTTCGTGGCGCTTATGATGCTGGTACTTTAACTGGTAAAGGTCTATCATACGGTGGTAGTTTAGCTCGTACAGAGGCAACTGGTTATGGTCTTGTTTATTTCACGGTTGAAATGTTAGAAGCAGCTGGTGAATCCATTCGCGGTAAGAAGATTGTTGTTTCAGGTTCTGGTAATGTAGCTATTTATGCAATTGAAAAAGCACATGAACTTGGCGCTAAAGTAGTTGCATGTAGTGATTCTGCTGGATTTGTTTATGACAAAGAAGGCATCAAAGTAGAAACAGTGAAACAATTAAAAGAAGTAGAGCGTAAACGTATCAGTGAATATGTAACATTGCATCCATCTGCTGAATATTATGCAGGCGGCGATGTGTGGTCTGTTCCATGTGATATTGCCTTACCATGCGCTACTCAAAATGAAATAAATGCCGACCAAGCTCGTGCACTTGTAAAAAACGGTGTAATCGCAGTTGCAGAAGGTGCAAATATGCCATCTACGCTTGAAGCGGTTGACATTTATCACGAAAACAAAGTATTATTTGGCCCAGCAAAAGCAGCTAATGCCGGTGGAGTTGCAGTATCAGCACTCGAAATGGCTCAAAACAGCACACGTATGAGCTGGACTTTCCAAACAGTAGATGAACACTTACAAAACATTATGAAAGACATTTATAAAAACTCAAGCAATGCTGCAAGCGAATATGGGGCGCCTGGTAATTTAGTTGTCGGTTCCAATATCGCAGGTTTCCTAAAAGTTGCAGATACAATGATTGCTCACGGAATTATTTAAATAGAAAAACCCTGCTTTCAGTGTGAAAGCAGGGTTTTTTATGTTATCTCATCAATTTTCGCAATATAAAAGAAAGTCCAAACCACAGTAAAATGCTAATAAAAATTGCAACAATCCATCCAAATGCATTATGTTCTAATGGAAGTGGCATATTCATTCCAAAAAACCCAGTGATAATCGTTGGCACTGTAAGCAAAATAGACAACGCGGTAAGTATTTTCATCGTATCATTCAAATTATTATTTAAGATGTTATTATACGTACCCGACAGTTGCTGTAATATTTGCGAGCTTAGTTCTGTCATTTCAACCAGTTGTCTAGCTTCAATTAGTGCGTCCTCAAACTGCTCTTTTTCCACTTCATTTAACGTTCGAAAGATTACATGTGTTTTCATTTGCTCTAATAAAGCGGCATTTTGCTTAGAAGCTGACAAAAAGTACACGATCCCTGTTTCTAAATCAGATAAAGAAAGTAAATTTTTCTTCGTCGTTTTGATTTTCAGCTTATCATTAATTGTTTTACGATCAATATCCATCTCTTCCACATACGGAAAAAACAAATCCATAACAAGATATAAACTACTAAATAAAAATTGTAAAATAGTCACATCTTCATTCTCTTTTAAGTATTTATTCATTTTTTTTACAATATATTGGTTGTTTTTATTTGTAATCGTTAGTAACTGTTTATCTTTAATAATGTAAACCATTGGAATTGTTTCATAGTGATTATCGATTTTTCTTTGGTCAGGTACATTAAATACTACTACGAAAGTATCTGTTTTTTGGTCATACTCAAAATGAGCTCGTTCATTTCTATCTAAAGAATAAGCAATGACCTCCTCATCAATATCATATGTAGCATAAATATCTTCTAAGTTGTTAGCTTTATCTGTATTAATGTTAATCCAGTTATATAATTCATTTCCAAAAACTGTTTGAATAGACATGTTTTCCCCTCTCTCCCAGATGGCATAAAAAAAGAGCGCCTCTTCTCTGGCATCTCTACTAAAATATAATTATAGCACAGAACCTGGGAAATTCTGTGCTACAACTATCTTAAAAGGAGTGTTTATTTGCAATAAGCTATTAAGAACATTTCTATGGGGGAAGTGATTTATTCTTAACTAGCTTATTTCAAATGACAATCTCTATGGGATAAGTATATCTTACATTACTTTTGTTTCCAAGTCAATACTTTTATTACAAAAACATTTCATAAAAGTCTAAAATATGGTTAACTTTATGAAAAGTAATAAAAACGCAATAAACGTGATGTTTTTCTATCTTTTCTTTACTATGCTATAATTGACTAGGAAATATCTTATATATAGGAGGAATAGGCATGTCAAATAATGAAGCAACTGCGTATATTGGTACATACACCAAAGTCGAAAGCCAAGGGATCTATCGCTTAGTAATCGACAAAACTACTGGTGAAATTAAAGAAAATAAATTAGCCGGAAAAATGGATAACCCAACATATCTTAAAATTTCAGATGACGAAAAATTCGTTTACTCTGTAGCAAAAGATGGCGATAAAGGTGGAGTTGCAGCTTTTTCAATTGAAGAAGATGGCTCACTTGCTTTCATTAATCAAGATGTTCAAACAGGTAACCCGCCGTGTTATGTAGATGCTTCAGAAGATGGTTCTATCGTTGTTTCTGCTAACTATCACCTAGGTACAATTGTAAGTTACCCAACAGAAAACGGCGCTTTAAAACCATCTGTTGCAACGATTCAACATACTGGTAAAAGTGTTCACGAACGTCAAGAAAAACCTCATGCTCACTTTGCTGGATTCACTCCAGACCAAAAATATGTTATCACATGTGACCTTGGAACGGACAAAATAACTACTTACTCCGCTAATTCTGGTAAACTTGAAAAAGTAACTGAATTAGAAGTAAAACCTGGAAGCGGTCCTCGTAACCTTGTTTTCCACCCAAATGCTAAATATGTGTATATCATGACAGAATTGACTTCCGAAGTTATTTTTGCTGAATATGATAACGCAACTGGTAAATTAAACGTTATCCAAACAATCGCTTCTCTTCCAGAAGGATTTGATAAAGAAAATAAAGGTAGCGCAATTCATATTTCTCCAGATGGTCGTTTCCTCTATGTTTCTAACCGCGGTCAAGATGCTATCGTTAGCTATGCTGTTGCAGAAAACGGTACTTTAACACTTGCAGCAACAACACCAGTAGAAGGCGTTGGTCCTCGTGACTTTGACCTTAACTATACTGGCGACATTTTAGTTGCAACAAACGAAAACAGCAATAACGTTACTGTTTTTGGTGTTAATAAAGAAACTGGCGCTCTTACATTACTTCAAAAAGATGTAAAAGTTCCAGAACCAGTTTGTATTAAATTCGTAAAATAATTTAAAAATCCAGAGTAGCGTATTGCGCCACTCTGGATTTTTTTATGCTAAGACTAACTTTCCTGCTTCAATATAGCTTAAATCATTAACTGCTTCAATCGTCCATTCACCATTTTCAAATGCAAGTCTTGTAACACTTGCATTTGCTAATTCTGGGTTAATTTGCGTTATATCAAAGAAAGAAATAATAGTATTAATCGCCATTCCATGAGAAACAACTAATACATTTGCATTTTCAGATTGATTTTCTTTAGCAACTGTTTCCAAAGCATTTTTCAAACGAGTTACCATGGAGTCCCATTTTTCGGACATTCCAGTTTCATCAATTTTTTCAACTGTTTCGGAAATGATTTGATAGCCATCATAGCCGAATTTTTCAAAAGCTTCTTCCACTGACTGAAAACCAAGATGCTCGATTACTTTTCCGAACATAATGTCTTCATACTCCCCTTCAAATTTACCAAAACCGAATTCACGGAAATCGCTCAACTCATTTAATTCCAAATGGGTTTGTTTGCTTTCTCGTAAAACTATTCCAGCCGTTTCAATCGTCCGACCGCGGTCACTTGTATAAACAGCATCAAAAGGAATTTCTCTTAACCCGCGTCCTAAAAATTCTGCCACTTCTATGCCTTCATTTGTGAGCGGTGTATCTGACCAACCTTGCACGCGACGAGATGTATTAAACATCGTCTTACCGTGTCTAACTAAGTACACATTTAGTTTTCCTGTTGTCACTTAAACTCCCCCTTGCGCTTTTTTTCCGGCTTCTACATAAAACATATTTCCAGGTTCTTCAATGGAATAAACGCCGTCTTCAAAAATCACTTTTGTTACACTAGCATTTTCGATCGTTCTTAAATTTTTACTTGGATCAATCATTTCAATAATGCGGTGAATAACCATACCATGCGCAACAACAAGGACCTCTCCACCACCACGAGCTTGCGCATCCTGAAGAATCGCATCCAGTCCGGCAGTCAATCGTTTTTCAAAAATGGCCGAGTTTTCTGTCATGCCTGTTTCATCCATTTTATGCACCGTGTCAATCACGATATTAGAATTGTTTTCAGAAGTTTTATCATAATAATTTTCGATTGACTCAAAGCCGTGAGCCTTCGCAACCATTTTTAACACAGTTTGGTTATATTCTCCTTCAAATTTACCGAAACCAAACTCGCGCATTTCAGCTAATTTTTCGAGTTTTAAATGATGGTTGTCGCTTTCTTTCATTACAATTCGAGCTGTTTCAATGGCACGTCCGCGGTCACTTGCGTAAGCGGCTACAAAATTAGTCCCTTTTAAACCACGACCTAAATCATGCGCAACAAGTGCTCCTTCTTCGGTAAGCGGCGAGTCAGCCCAGCCTTGCACCCGATCAAGTGTGTTTAAAATCGTCTTTCCATGTCGCGTTAAATAGATAACTACCCTGCTTGATGATTCCATGTATACACTCCTTTAAATTATCACTTCTCCCTTTAATAGTAGCAATCTTAAGAGTTAATGGCAAACTAATTTATTTTCCACACACAAAAAACACTTCCTCTAAACAAAGAGAAAGTGTCTTTAAATCCTTTAATGAACGCCCTTCATGTATTTTTTCAAGAATGGCGCGAAAATGAATAATGCTATCGCAAAGCCTATTGCGACAAAACCAGTAATTCCAAAGTAAGCAATTTCAGTGTCAGCATTAAAGAATTGCGTTACTTGTGCGTTAAAAGCTTGTCCCATCGCATCTGACAAGAACCATAAGCTCATTGTTTGAGACGCAAAAGCTTTTGGTGCTAGTTTGGTTGTCGCGGATAGTCCTACTGGAGAGATAAACATTTCCCCGAAAATACAGATGAAGAAACTTAATACTAGCCAAAGCGGGCTTACAAGTGTAGTCGTATTTCCATGTAAAATACCAGGAAGCATCATTACAACAAATGATAAACCAGCAAAGAATAGTCCTAAAGCAAATTTTCGTGGTGTAGATGGTTGTCTATCACCCAGTTTCGTCCAAATCCATGCAAAGATAGGCGATAAGGTAATTACAAATACGGGATTAAGTGATTGGAAATTCGCTGGGTTTAAATTGAAGCCCCAAATAGATAAATCCGTTCTTTCTGCTGCAAATAGCGCTAAAGTGGTTGATCCTTGTTCTTCAATCATCCAAAATAATACTGCGATTAAAAATAATGGTATGTATGCAGTTAAGCGTGATCTTTCGTCCGCCTCTGTTTTCTTGCTTGTCATCATCATAATAAAGTAAGCTAGCGGCACTCCAACTCCCATTACTGTTACAGCAAGGATAATTGTATTAATTGTTAAACTACCTGTAATAAGTGTTAACACAGCAATTAATAATCCGATTGCTAAAATAATACCGATAATTTTCATCGTAAGGATTTTAGCTTCTGATTTTTGAAGTGGATTTGGTGCTTTTTTGCCTGCTTCTTTTAAGTATCGTTTTCCTGTCAAAACGTAAACAACGAGTGCTATTGCCATCCCAACAGCTGCTACACCAAAACCAGCGTGGAAGCTTCCGGCATGATCCGAAACATTCGAAACAATCGGTGGTGCGATAAATGCGCCTAAGTTAATCCCCATATAGAAAATACTAAAGCCAGCATCACGACGATTGTCTCCGGCTGGGTACAAGTCCCCAACAACACTAGATACGTTTGGTTTAAGTAATCCAGTTCCTAAAATAATAAATGCCATAGAAACAAATAGCGCTGCTGCTCCCCCACTAGGAATCGCTAGTACTAAATGCCCTACCATAATTAATACGCCACCATAAAAAATGGTTTGTCTCGGTCCTAACACTCTATCAGCAAACCAGCCACCAATAACACCCGACATAAACACGAGTGAGCCATAAATAGACATAATGGCAGTGGCTGTAGATTGACTAAAACCAAGTCCACCTTTAGATACAGAATAATACATATAATATATTAATATTGCGCGCATTCCATAGTATGAGAATCGCTCCCAAAATTCTGTATTAAATAACGTAGCGAGTCCGCGCGGATGTCCAAAAAATGTCTTTTCCTTCTCGGTACTCAAGAAAATTCGCCTTCTTTCATATTTAAAAATTATTACTATAAAGCATTGGTATAGATTTTACGAGATATTTCTAAAGTTTGGTCACCGCGTTCAGAAATACTTGTTAAACCATGACGCTCTAATTGATCCACTAGTAAGTCTACTACTTCATCACCAAGACCATAATCGCTAAATCTAGTCCCTGCGCCTAAACTTTCAAAGAACTCACGTGTTTTAACAATTGCTGCATCTATTTTTTCATCATCAGTACCACTTGTAATTCCCCAAACACGTTCAGCATATTGTACTAATTTCTCATGTTTTTCCTCACGACGAACATTTAAAAGAGATGGTAATACAATCGCTAAAGTACGCGCATGATCTATTCCATATAATGCAGTAATTTCATGACCCAAACTGTGGCTTGCCCAATCTTGTGGGACGCCGCGAGATAGTGTTCCATTGAGCGCATTCGTAGCCGACCACATGAAAGTTGCCCGCGTATTGTAATCATGATTATCTTCCTCAATAACAGCTGGACCAATTTCAATTAACGTTTGTAATAAACTTTCAGCATAGCGATCTTGAAGTAACGCTCCTACTGGATAAGTCATATATTGTTCCATCACATGCACATACGCATCCATAATGCCATTTGCTAGTTGACGTTTTGGCAAAGTATAGGTAAGCTCTGGGTCAAGTAAGGAGAAAACTGGGTATGTAAATGCACTTCCAAAGCCAAGTTTTGCTTTCTTTTCAACAAAAGTAATAACCCCGCCACTATTCATTTCAGAACCTGTTGCCGGAAGAGTTAATACTGTTCCAAAAGGTAGCGCTTCTGTAATCGGACGTTTTTCGCCAATTCCGCTGCCAAAAATATCGATTGGATTTCCTTCAAATAAAGCGCCAGCAGCGACAAATTTCGTACCATCAATAACAGAACCGCCACCAACAGCTAGTAAAAAGTCATAGCCTTCTTCTTTCACAAGTTGAATTGCTTTGATTAACGTTTCGTAGGTAGGGTTGGCTTCGATACCACCAAATTCACCAACTTCTCTAGATTTAAGGGCTGCTTTTACTTTATCAAGCGTTCCAAATCTTTTTACACTACCGCCGCCGTATAAAATCAATACTTTTTTATCTTGAGGAATAACTTCATTTAATTCTGCAAAACGGTCTTTACCAAAAATAATATGAGTAGGATTATAATAATCAAAATTCAAGATTTCTTTTTGCATTTTCATATCCTTCTTTCTGTTTACAATTTTACATAGCATAGTTAATAATACACTTTTTCAAGAAAAATTAAACCTTTATACAAAAGTTTCCTTATATATATGATAAAAATTACACATTTTCATTCTCGTAATTGAGTTAACAGTGATTTTCTATACAAAAGACCTACTTTAAGTTAAAATGAAAGAGAAGAAGAATGGAGTGAATAACATGTTGATAAAAAACCTTTGTATCCCTAAAATAAATTTAACAACCGTTCCTGGAGATGCTACTTTACAAGAGGCTATCAATTTACTAGAAGAATCTGGTTATCGCTGTGTTCCTGTACTAGACGAAAAAGGCGAAAAATTCTTAGGTAATATTTATAAAATGCATATTTACAAACATGCAGCAAATGGTGGAAGCTTGAGCGATCCTGTAATGAGCTTAATCAAAAATGCAACGAAACACATTTGTGTGAATGCATCTTTCTTTGAAGTATTCTTTACAATTAAAGAACTACCATATATCGCTGTTTTAAACGAACAAGGTAATTTCTATGGTATTTTGACGCATGGTAAATTACTTGGTCTTTTACAAGACGGCTGGAACGTAAAAACTACTAGTTATGTACTTACGATTGCAACCGGTGAAGTACAAGGCGCCTTAACTAAAATCACTAAAATCATTGACCGTTATTCGAGCATCGCGAGTTTGATTACACTCGATAACCAAACAGAAGATTTCATTCGTCGTGTACTTGTTTCCTTACCAGTTGGAGTAACCGAAGATAAGAAAAACGAAATCATCTCTCACTTAGAACGCAAAGGACTTCGTGTAGTAGAAACGGAGAAAATCGAAAAATAAAAATAAAGCTTGAAAACAAGAATCGAATCTCGTTTTCAAGCTTTTTTATTTTGCTTTTTACTGTGATTCTTCGTCTTTTTTCCTAGCTCGTTTTCCAATAAAATAAGCTGTTGCTATCACAAGGAATACGAGTAAAATACCACCCGTCACATACATCCAAGTGTAGTCTTTCTCAAGCCCTAGAGCCACCTTATTAGCCTTTTTAGCATCTTCCTCTGAAATGGTAAATTCTTTTACCCATTCCCACTTATCATCGGCTGTTTTAGCTACCAACTCCACTTTGTATTTACCGGGTTTTAATTCTTGATTTTCCCAGTCCACACTGTAATTAAAGTTGGAGTTTGGGGCCATAGAAAGGTCGGTTCGTTTTGATTCACGCAATACTTTCTTGCTACCATCTTTATATATTTTTGCATCCACGGCCATCCCGCCAACTAAGGTCGCTTTTGTATTTTGCAAGTTTATTTCGACTACATTTCGGTAGTTTCGCGATGCCGGTTTAATTTCATTTAATTCCAAGTTCGGCTTTACAATCGTCGTTTTTTCTGTAAGCTTCACTCCGATTACATAGGCGTACTCATTTTTAATTTGGACTTCTTTTTTAGAGGTATCTTTTTCCTTTTCTTCATCTTTCTTTTCTTGGAAATGTAGCCCACCTAAAATAATGCCATCATAACTCTCTGCTGGCATATTAATATCGAGAGACCATATTTTTGTTTCATTCGGTTTAAGTGTTACTTCTGATTCACTCGCTTTTACTATATCTGAAAATGGATACTTTAATGTTTTATCCGTTTTTGCTTTTGGAATCGAATAATCTACGTACCCCATTTCGTTAGTAACAGCTGTATTGGCCACACATTTAATCGTGATTTGTTCTTTCCCTTGGTTCATTAGTTCTACTTTTATAGTTTGTTTATCTTCTGGAGCCATTTGTAAATCAAAATAAGTAACACCAGACGCTTGGTTCTCAGGCAGGATTGCTTTGACAGAGAATTTCCCTTCCGCTTTCGCTGCTGCCACTGTTTGACCGTGAAAAAAAATAAAAGTAAAAAAACATACAAAGACAATAGCGAATATTTTTTTCAAGTCTAAATTTCCTCCTAATTCCTCAATTTAAAAAGAGAAAACAACATAAAAAGATGAAGTTTTCTCTTTTAAAAAATGTTAAATTGCTGGCGTGTCGCTTAACGTCCAAGTTAACTTACTTTGATAAGTTCCATCTTCAATAACGGTATTTTGTGGAATGGATAATTTAGGTTTTGTTGTTTGTGTTGCATTTTTTGCTGCTGAACCAAAGCTATCTGTCCAAGTTCCCATACCTTCGTCATCACTAAAGTTAGTCGGTGTCGCTGTTTGTTTATCTTTGGCTGCCATTACAGGAACCGTGCTGAGACCCGTCATCGGAATAGTTATATTATCATAACCAGTTGGCGCTTTCGCTGTCGAATTGACTGTTGCGACAGTAGATTTCGGAATCGTTAACTGAGCACCTTGAATTTTTTTAGCTGGCGTGGAACTATCTTTAAACTCACTAGCTGTAACAGAAAGCGTCCAACCAGTATTAGTACCACGTAAATCACTTATTTGTGCATACGGAGTCACTTTTTTTGATACGGATGCTTCTCCTGGTAAGTCTTGCTGCCCATTGCCATTTGTATCTGTATACGTAGAAAGCGTGTCATCTTCGGCATGAATGTTCAAAGCTCCAGAAGATAAAGCAGATACACTTTGAGTTCCGAAATCCCAGTTGGATATAGCAAGTATCCATAATCCGTCCGAACTCACGGGTGGATTGTCTGGACTTGGTACTACTGGGTCTGTTTCAGTTGGATCTGGAGTTATTGGTTCGGGAGTTGGTGTTGTGCTTTTATCAAATTTGATGGTTCCTTTTGTATCTTTATTGACTTTAGTTGCTGCAGACGCAAAATCTTCAGAAAGTACCGGTGTCACGATTAATCCTAGTGCTAATAAACTTGTTGAAATTACCTTTGTTGTTTTTCTTATCATTATTATTCTCCTTTTTCTGTTATGTTATTGTTTATTTAAGATTAGCTTTTTTTACTTCACCCCCTTAAATAAGTTCTTTTTGGCAATTAAAAGGAGGCTTACACCTAGTAAAATAAAGTAAGAATCACTATTATCTCCGGTTTTAGGAAGCCGCTTAATTGGACCTTTGGAAGGAAAAGTGCCGCTCCTGTCATCTGTTCCAAAAACCTGTGCAGGGCGGTTTTTATCTCTCACAAAAGTTACACCTGCCTTACTTATTGCTGTATCTGTATACGCGCTACTTTCTAATGGAAAAAGAAATAAAACAGTACAACCTATAACAATTAGAATATATTTTTTCACGCTTCGAAGTCTCCTTCTATTTATTTTTTTATCTAGGTACATCCTCTAAAGTCCATGTGACCGTAGCTTCATAAATTCCCGTTACTAATGCATCATTTGGTAGAACTTCTAGAGTTAAGTTATTTTGCAAATTAAAAGTAGTTGTAATTTCTCCAGATTGGTCAGTTGGTTGTTTCGTTTCAATTGGTTGATTAGTCGCATTCAAAAATATCGGACTACTTTCTGATGACTCTTTTTGATACTTAAGAGAAGTTTCTAATATGTCTCCTTTCTCGTTTTTAAAAGGGCTCATCATTCCAGTTATAGTCCATCCTTGTTTCGCCCTTCTTCTATCAAGTACTTCTATTTCAGCGTCTCCCTCCTGAGCAAAACATTTTAGAGTTTGCTTATTATTCGAAATAGGAATGGGGTCAGTATTTTCATCCACGTCCATCCGAAAATCATCTGAAATTTTCATCTCTAAGCCTTCCCTGACACGTACTAAAATTGTCACTGGTTTAGCAGCATCGGTTAACGGTGGCCTATCAGGAGTGGAAAGCTCGACGAAATAATCGCCTGCTTTATTTAAATCCACCTTCGAAGCAAAGTCATCTTTCAAATCATTAGGAACGCTCCCTGGGCCAGTTAAAGTCGCATTGATGTCTTGTCGAAATTGATTCGAGTCAACGTTTTCACCTACTAAATAAGTATATTCACTTTTTGCAGTGATGACTGGTTGCTTATTCTTAATAACAACCTTTATATCTTTAGAAACTTCGCCTTCTATATTAGACGCTGTGGCCGTTACAAAGTAGACACCAGCAACTGAAGTATTTTTTATTATCGAATTAAAGTTAGTAGTAATAGTTGTTTCCTGATCTGTAACAATCTTGGCATCTTCTAAAAATTTGCTTTCCGTTAGCGGCGTATTTACTTCATATAGAACGTCTTTCGATGAAATTATTTTTGGAGGACCGAGGTACTCAAGTAGTTGTTTTACATATCCAGAGAAGTCCATTCTAATTCTTCCAAGTGAGACTGAATTATCTCGCCAGTAGTAGTGCACGCCAGGTACAGTTGTAACCTTTGGCGGATATACACGCTCCGTAAATGTTATATTTGGTTTTTTCATCATTACTTCTTTCGACCAAGTAATAGTTGAAGTTGAAGTGTCAAATGTTGCAGCTGGAGAATATGAACGGCTCCTATAAATAGAATCTCCTATAATATTCATACTAATTAATGAAAAAGGCTTTTTGCTAGAAACGGTTAATTTAGGAAGCACAATCTCTTGTGAGTGTAAACCTACACTTCTAAGTTTTGGTTTTGAATCATCAGCAATGTTTTTTAAGCTAGACAGGTCGATAATTTGGTTGCCCGTGAGAGCGATGTGCTCTATTAAAGGCATTTTTATTTTTGGTAATACAGATGGATCTGTTATTTTACTATGCTCCAACACAAGATTAACCAAGCGTGGAAATCCATTAGGTGATTTCAAAAACGGAGACAAATCTGTTATTTCATTCTTTTGAAAAAGGATAGTTTCCAGCTCAGTAAGATATTGGATTCCTTCAATTGATTTAATTAAGGGCTTATCGTAAACACCCCAGTTTACGGACCACAAACTTGTAATTGATTTCAACTCTGCTTCTGTTACAATAGAATCCACACTCCTTTTATTATTGTATGTTGATAAATTTTCAGCTATTGCATTAGCCATCCCCGGGTCTTTAAAAATATCCGAAATTTTGCTATTAGGCGGAATCGGGGGAAGGGTATTTTTTAGGTTTTTAAGTGGGGTCTGCGCTTTTTTATTTGTTTGACTTTCTTTGGTTTTATTTTCGGTTTCTGAATTATTGTTTGCTTGTTTTTTTTCAGGGGTTAAGATTGTTTTATTTAAGTTGTCGTTCGTTTTTGTTAATTCTGGCGTTTCAGTAGTTTTCGGTGCTAGTGCTTCTCTTGTTTCTTCCGCGAATGAATACACAGGAGAACAAAGCGCTAATAATAATATAAAAAGCAACAGTGGCTTCCAGTTCAGTTTCATCTTCTGTCTCCTTCTCGTTAGTTAGATTTCATAATAATTCGGCCATAATTCCATCTTGCACGATGAATGTCTTCCGGTTCCTTTTCAAAATATTCTTCTCTAGTAAAGACACTCTTTGCCGGTAAAATGCGGCTTTCGATAAAGTACTATATTCAATTAAGGCTTTTAAGGTTATTTCGGACGGTAAGGTAATATTTCCTTGTGCATCCTTGCTTCCGATAAGTTCACCCAAGTATTTTATTGCATAGTAAAGCTTATCCTTGTGCGCCTTATTGTTTAGTAAAGATCTATAAAATAAGTGGCGTTCAAATCTTTTTAAAAAGAAATACTGAAAACCAAAATTTTCCGGAAATAACGTGAGCGCATATTCAACATCTTGCTTCTTATATTCATAAATCTCACAAGTTTCTGATAATACAATGTGCTCTGTAGTTGGGGGAGATTCTTCCAAAATACAATATCTAAGAAAAATTCCAGGTTCAAAAATAGATAGTAATTTCTGAGGTGATTCCCGAGTATAGCTACTGATATATCCCTCAATTAGTAAAATAACACTATCTAGTTTAGAAGACTCGCTTGTAATCTTTTCGCCGTGTTTGAATTTACGTTTTCTGTGTTTTATCCCATGCTTTTGCATCATGTTGATAAATTCTTTGTATGTAAATAATTCCTCCACTAAAAAAATTCACTCCTCTGTATTTATATAATTTATTTAGCGACACATGTTAGTCTTGGCGAGAACTAAACTTATATTACCATGCACAAACTGAATTATTTTCTCTATAGAGAAGGAATTTAGCACTTTTTTTGTTTTTTCTTTTTAAAAATTTTTTTAATCCTCCTGAAATTCATACAAAAGACGTTCGTTAATTTGTCACAACTAGTTAAAAGTCCCCTTGATTCATTCTCACATTAGACACTTGATTTTTTCATAAAAACACAGCGATATTTCAATCCAAATTACAAGCACAAAAAAAGCTTGAAAACAAGTGAGTTCCTCGTTTTCAAGCTTTTTATACATTTATTCTTCATCATCTTTTTTCTTTGCAGTACGTCTTCCAATTAAATAAGTGACAGTAATCAGAATTAGTAAGAGTAGAATTCCACCTGTGATGTACAACCAAGTGTAATCTTTCTCCAGTCCTAAAGCTTTGTCATTTGCTTTTTTAGCTTCATCTGATGAGATTGTAAAATCCTTCGTCCATTCCCATTTATCGTCTTTATTTTTGGCGACTAAATGAAGTTTATACTTTCCTGGTTTTAACTCTTGGTTTTCCCAGTCCACACTGTAATTAAAATTGGAATTTGGTGCCATTGATAAGTCCGTTCGTTTTGCTTCATGTAGCACTTTTTCGCTGCCTTGTTTATATATTTTGGCATCCACGGCCAGTCCACCAACTAAGGTCGCTTTTGTATTTTGCAAGTTTACTTCGACTACATTTCGGTAGTTCCTACTTCCTGCTTTAATTTGATTTAATGCTAGTTCCGGCTTAACTATAGTGGTTTTTTCGGTTAACTTTACACCAATTACATAAGCATATTCATTTTTAATTTGAACTTCTTTTTCTTGCTTTGTTTCTTTCTCTGTTTTTTCTTTAGTCTTTTCTTTAAAATGTAACCCGCCTAAAATAATTCCATCATAGCTTTCTTCAGGCATTTGGATATTTACCGACCAGATTTTAGTTTCATTAGGTTCAAGTGTAATCTCGGAGTCACTTACTTCTGTTATATCAGCAAATGGATATTTGAGCGTTTCATCCGGTTTTGTTTTTGGTATCGAGTAATCGACGTACCCCATCTCATTGGTAATAGCTGTGTTGGCGACGCAATTAATAGTCATTTGTTCTTTACTTTGATTGGTAATTTCGACATCTAATTTTTGCTTCTGCTTAGGTTCCATTTGTAAATCAAAATATGTCACGCTAGATGCCTGATTAGCTGGAAGAATTGCTTTTACGGAAAAACTATTACCTTCTGCTGCCTCGGCGTGTTGATTTGGCAAACAAATAATAGCAAATGTACAGGCAAAGATGATAGCGAATATTTTTTTCAAGTCTCTCTTTCCTCCTAATTACTCAATTTAAAAAGAGAAAACAACATCGAAAAATGCAGTTTTCTCTTTTTGAAAAATGTTAGACTGCTGGTGTATCGCTTAAAGTCCAAGTTAATGTACTTTGATAAGTGCCTTCTGCTACAGCCACGTTTTTAGGAATAGATAATTTCGGCTTAGATGTTTCTGTTGCAGATACTTCTGCTGAACCAAAGCTATCTGTCCAAGTTCCCATACCTTCATCATCACTGAAGTCTGTTGGTGTAGTAGCTTGCAAATCTTTAGCTGCCATTACAGGAACTGCTGCTCCGCCAGTCATAGAAATTGCTACGTTATCATATCCAGTTGGTGCTTTTGCGGTAGAATCTTTTGATTTAACTGTAGATTTTGGAATAGTTAACTCAGCACCAGCGATTTTTTTTGCAGGTGTAGAAGAATCTTTGAACTCACTACCTGTTACAGAAAGAGTCCAACCATTATTCGAACCACGTAAATCACTAACCTGAGCGAAAGGAGTTACATCTTTAGTTACAGAAACTTCTCCTGGTAAATCTTGCTTACCATTTCCGTTAGTATCTTCATACGTAGTAATTTTTCCATCTTTAGCATGGGCATTTATTGCACCTTTAGATAATTCGGATGAGTCAAGTGTACCAAAGTCCCAATTAGATACTGCTAAAATCCATAGACCATCACTACCTACTGGTGGATCAGTTGGATTTGGAACAACTGGATCTGGGTCAGTTGGATCTGGATCTACTGGAACTGGATCTGGAGTTGCGCTTTTATCAAATTTTACAATCCCTTTTGAATCTTGTGTTACGGAAGTTGCTGCTGAAGCAAAATCCCCAGAAAGTACTGGTGCTACAATAAGTCCTAGTGCTAATAAACTTGCTGTTGTTACTTTTACTGTCCTACTTGTCATTATTATTCTCCTCTTTCTGTTATCCTTTTTTTGTCGTGCTAAGCAATTAAATCTCTTCCCTCACCCCCTTAAAGTGTTTTTTACTTACAAATAAAATGAGGCTAATTCCGGCAATAATAAGTGGTAAATCGCCCGACTCCCCAGTTTTCGGAAGCTTTCTGGGGAACTTTGTAGGATACGTGCCTGTTCTATCATCTGTCCCACTTTTGGCCTTACGAGGGTCTTTCTTAATTACAACGCTTGCTTTACTAGTCGCTGTATCCGCCGTCTTTGCTTCTACATAAAATGGTGCTGCGAATAAGAATAAACAACAAAATATAATGAATCCTATTTTTTTCAAATCGAATAGCTCCTTTTAGTTAAGGCCTAGGCGCATCTTCTAGAGTCCACGTTACCTTAGATTCATAAGCATCCCCCACTAAAGCATCGTTAGGCTGGATTTCTATTGATAAACTATCCTCTAAGTCGAAAATAGTAGAGACAAAGCCTGTTTCTGTAGGAGTTGCTTGTTTTTGTTCAATAGGCTGATTTGCATTATTTAAGTAAACTGGGCTGCTACCTGATGATTTACTTTGATACTTTAGCGAACTTTGAATGATGTCACCGCTGCTATTTGTAAATGTTGTCATTGCTCCAGTTAGCGTCCAGCCTTGCTTTGATCTCCTTCTATCTGTCACCTTTAAATCTACTTTTCCGTCAGCCCCATAACATTTCAGGGTTTGTTTTCTATTTAATATCGGCACCGATTCTGAATTTTCATCTATACCCATCCGAAAATCATTAGGAATTTGGAGCTCCATACTTTCTCTGACGTGAACAACTACGGTTACAGGAATAGCTGTTTGAGAAGCTGGTGGATTTCCGGGAGACGACAGCGTTACAACATAATCACCAGCTTTCGTTAGGTCTACTACTGACTCAAAATCATCCACTAGCGAACCAACACCAGTCAAAGTCGCATTCACGTCTAATCTAAATTGATTAGCATCAATAGCTTCACCAACTAAATAGGTATATTCTTCATCCGCAGTTATGATAGGTGGCTTTGGTTGAAATATAACATCCACATTTACCGACTCACCTCCATCTATATTAGAAGCTTCGATTGTCACTACATATTTAGTGGGATCTGGCGAACTCGGTATTTTGTCTTTAAAATTAGTTGTGATTTTTGATGGTTGGTCTGTTACGATTTTTGCATCTTTTAACAATTGTTCCTCTGTGAGTGGCGTGTCAATATCATAAATAAGTTGTTTTTCATATGATGTAATTTTTGGAGCCACTATATATACTAATGGTTGAAAAAATGTACCATCAAAGATTACCTTGCCAATATCATCCTTAACCGGAGTAGTTTCATCCCATCCATATTTAACGCCTTCTTGAAATCCACCTTCTTTTAAAAATATTTCTGGTTTCTTTTCTATGACATTTTGCTTCCAAGTAATCATGGAAGTTGTATTATCAATTGTCGCAATTGGATCGAACACAGTTATAGGAATTGATTTGTTCACACCTTTAGCCTCTGCTGCCTTTAAAGTAAAATCATATTTTGCTGAAAGATCCATTGGTTCTAAATAAACTTGTTGATAAGTACACACAATTTCGACTAGTTTTGGCATAGAATTATTTTTAAAACTCGATAAATCAGAAATACTATTGCTATTAAGAAGAAGAAACCTCATACTAGCACTAGCATATTTAGCTAAGGGCTCGACATTTGAAATATTGTTAGACGCAAGTATTATTTCCTCCAGCACAGGAAAATTGTTCGGCAGATTAGCAAATGGAGATAAATCACTAATCTTATTCTGAGATAAGTTTAGGAATGCTAACTTTGGTGCATTTATTTTTAAGATCGGTGAAATATCCGTAATTCCTCCTCTTAAAATAGTTATCTCCTGCAAATTAGGATATCCATTTGGTGCTTTTAATAAAGCTGATAGACCTTGCAAATCATCATCTGACCTTAAACTTATTCTATTTAGATTAGTCATATACTGTATACCTTCCAGATTTTTTATAATTACTGTGGATAAATCAGTAAAAGAAGATAGATTATCTAAATCCTTTTGTGTAATAACATCAGTCACAACCCAATCATTTTTATAGCGGATTTGATTATTTAAGTTTGTAACTACCGATTCTGCCATTACCGGATCCGGAAATAAATCTGCTATCGTACTATTCTCGGGTATTGATGAAGGGTTAGCTTTCAGTTTGCTAGGTTCGGTCGACGGTTTTTTTGTTTCAATCTCTTCTTTTTTTGGTGGCTCTGGCTCTTTCTTTGGTTCTGGTTCCATTTCTTTTTTTTCTGGAGTTTTCTTTATAGCTTCCTCTACTACCGGCTCCACTGGTTGTTCTGGCGATATGCTTTGTTCCGTCTCTATAGCTTTCGAGTAAACGGGACTGATAAGCGCCAAAATCAAAACAAAAACCAGAACTTTCTTCCAATTTATTTTCATTGTTTTTTAAGCTCTCCTTTTTAAATACTAGTTAGCTGTTTTTCATAGTGTTTTACTACTTTCTTCGGGACTAAGAAAGTTTTTTTATGTGGCTTTAAAATTTCTTCTTCTATTAGACGGATACGCTGTCTATAAAAAGCCGCTTTTGATAAGGTGCTGTATTCAATTAAGATTTTGATTGTAATTTCTGGTGGTAAGACAATATTGCCTTTTCCATCCTTTTCACCAATGAGTTTTCCTAAATACTTAATCGTATAATATAATTTTTCTTGGTGATCTTTGGCATTAAGTAAAGCCTTATAGTATAAATGACGTCCAATCTTTTTTAAAAAGAAATATTGAAAGCCAAAGTTTTCTGGGAAGAGCGATAATGCATATTCGATGTCTTCTTTTTCATACTCATACACAATGCACTCTTCTGAAAGCGCAATATTCGTTACAAGCGGTGGCA
Organism: Listeria innocua; assembly: GCF_028596125.1. Lineage (GTDB taxonomy): Bacteria > Bacillota > Bacilli > Lactobacillales > Listeriaceae > Listeria > Listeria innocua. The sequence continues at coordinate 533,807 of NZ_CP117229.1, read as the reverse complement.
AATCTTCTAAAATCGAATAACTTAGAAATACGCCTGGCTCAAAAACAGATAATAGTGTTTCAGGCGACTCGCATGTGTAACTGCATATATAACCTTTTATTAATAAAATGACACTATTCGGACTTGAAGAATTGGTCATTACATTTTCATTACGTCTTAATTTGCGTTTTTTATGTCTAATTCCATAATTTTGCATCATTTTGATAAATTCTTTGTATGTAAATAATTCTTCCACTAAAATCCACTCCTCTTCTAAGATGAACTGTTTAATTAGCTTATTGTTGGGCTCGTTAAGAACTAAATTTATACTACCACCCATCAAATAATGGTGTTTCTCTATGGAGAACAAATTACACGCTTTCCACTCAAAAATTATTAAAAACGCTTGCAAAATCCCTCGTAAATCTCAAAATAAAATTGTTTGTTATTTTGTCACAAATTAGCAAAAACCATATAAAAATTCATTTTCTCTTTACTAAAGCACTATATATCCCTCCGATATCTTTCCAGACGGGCAATTCTATGATACTATTAGCATAAAAACATTTGTGACTACAGATAACTTTTGTTCCATTATTATGTAGAATGGAGGTAACAAAGATGAAATGGGAAGAAAAAAGAGATATGGTGAAAATCGCTACATGGTACTATCATTATGGTTGGACTCAAGCGCAAATCGCCAAAAAAATCGGGATTTCAAGGTCAATTATTTCTAAAACTTTGCAACGTGCAAAAGACTTAGGTATTGTAGAAATTTTCATTAAAGACGAAACATACTATACGGTAGATTTAGAACAAAAACTAGAAGAAAAGTTTGGTTTAGAAGAAGCGATTGTCGTTGCCACACACGATATGTCCGAAGAAGAAGCCCTTAATTTTCTAGCCAAAGAAGCAGCATATACGCTTAGTAAAAGAATTGCCAAAGTAAATACGCTTGGGATTTCATGGGGGAAAACAATTCGTAAATTTGCCAATGAATTCCCGTATATCCCTCATAAAGACTTAACTATTATTCCGTTAATCGGCGGTATGGGATCAAGCGATATTGACCTCCATTCCAACCAAATTTGCTACGATTTAAAGAAAAAAATGCAGTGTCATAGTAAATATTTGTATGCACCTGCCCTTGTAGAAGATACGGAAATGAAAGCCGACCTCTCTAAAAACAAATACATTAATGAAGTCCTTGAAGAAGGTAAAACTGTTGATATGGCTATTGTTGGAGTATCAAGCCCTTACAATCAAAGTACAATGGAAGAAATTGGTTATATTACCCCCGAAGATATTGAAGAACTTCGATACAAAGATGTTGTCGGCGATATTAATTCACGGTTTTTCACGGCAAATGGAGAAGAAGCAAATACACAGATAAATACACATGTCATCGGGCTCAGTTTAGAAGAACTCAAAAAAATCCCAACAGTCGTTGCTTTAGCAAATGGACTACAAAAAAAAGACGCACTTGTTTCAGCACTTAATGCCGGATTGATAGATGTGATTGTGATTACTGATAGAATGGCTGAATACATCCTACAAAAAAACGATTGAGAATATTCCACCACAAAAAAAATATAAAACCCCAAAAGCACTCTCCAACAATGGATTGGGCTTTTTTTATTTCTTTAAAATAAAAAACATTTAATATTTCATTGACGAAAAAAAGTTAAAATGTTATATTTGATTTGTGAAATATGACATTTGTCACTAGTGGTGACAAATGTTACACGATTCGTTTATTAAGATAAAATAGCTTTATCCGGAGTTTTATTTTTAATAAATGAAAACGATTACTAGGAGGAACTTGAAATGACTTTATATAGACAGTTACTTGCCCGTGAGAAAGAAAATAACCCTATTCGCGTCGGCGTTATTGGCGCAGGTCAAATGGGATTCGGCATGATTTCGCAAATTGCCGCTATTCCTGGAATGAGTGTAGTTGGTATAAGTGACATTCATGTGGACGCCGCAAAAAAAGCCGCAGATGCATACAACGCCACAGCAACAAAAAAAGAAAAAATTCTATTATCAAATGACTTTAAAGAAATTATTCATTCTGATCTTGTAGAGGTGATTGTCGATGCCACTGGCGTTCCAGAAGTCGGTGCAAAAATTTCCCTAGAAACTTTACTTGCAAAAAAACAACTTGTTCTATTAAATGTAGAAATTGACATTACTATTGGACCATTAATGAAAAAATTATATGATAGCGCTGGCCTCGTTTATACCGGATCTGATGGAGACGAACCCGCTGCGATAACTGAACTTTACGAATTTTCCAAATCAATGGGTATGGAAGTACTTGTTGCCGGTAAAGGAAAAAACAACAAACTAAAAATTAGCGCTAATCCAGATAGTTGCCAAGTGGAAGCAGACGGAAAAAATATGGCTTCTCACATGCTAGCAGCTTTCCAAGATGGAACGAAAACAATGGCAGAAATGAACTTACTTTCAAACGCTATTGGATATGTTCCCGATGTCGTTGGAATGCATGGTATCTCGGGTGACGTAGATTCCGTCATTAAAGACCTCGATTTAAAAGAGCAAGGCGGTATTTTAAACCAATTTGGTGTCGTAGAATATGTAGATGGCTTGGCGCCAGGTGTTTTCGTAATTGTTAAAGGCCAAAATGAAGGTGTTAGTCATGAACTTAGCTACTTAATGAAAAAAGGTGAACGCGATCATCATATTCTGTATCGTCCTTATCATTTAGCGAGCCTAGAAACTCCACTAACTATTGCGAAAGCTGTTCTGAATCACGATCACGCTATTGTTCCTATGGGAGCTCCCGTTTCCGAAACAGTTGCAGTTGCTAAAAAAGATATAGCTGCTGGAGAAAGATTAGATGGGATTGGCGGTTTCTGTGTCCGCGGTGTGCTCGAAACTCACGTAGATATGGCGGCAGAAGGTCATATTCCAATCGGGCTAATTAGCGGTGAAGTAGTTGCACGCAGAAACATTAAAGCTGGCACATTTATTACCGACGAAGATGTTTCACTCGACGAATCAACTACTGTTTGGAAACTTAGAAAACTACAAGACGAAACATTTAGCAATTAAAGGTAACATGGTGGGAAGCTAGCCCTTCCCACCTATTATAAGGAGGAAAAGTGAATGAAAATTGTCCTTATTGCTTCCGTTATTTTCATCGCTCAGACATTTCTTGCTTTTTTTCAAGTGAGGTATTACCAACATCACATGAATAAAGTTGCGAGTAAATATGCTGGAAAAATCGGTTACCATCTTTATTCTGAAATGGAGCGATTAAAGTTTCGAACAAGTGCCGTAGCTATCTTAGTTGTAAACGAAGAGCATATTGTTCATGAATGCCAAATTTTAACAGGAAAAACGATTTTTGCGAAGTTTAAAACATTTACTGACTATCACCATAAAGAATTATCCGAAATACTACAAGAATTACATGAAAAGAAAAAGCATTCCATACAAGAAAAAGCCATTATCAAAACTGCCAACAGTTGTATGAAAGCGCTTTAAATAATTAAAAAGGAGTGTTTCCTAGTGAATTATATTGAATGGTTTGGAACCAACTTTATCGGTCTTTTTGAGGCTGGTGGAAAACAGTTCGTGAGCTTTATGACAGGAATTGTCCCGCTTTTAATTGTCCTTTTAACCTTTACGTACTCGATTATTGCATTTATCGGGGAAGAACGAGTCAATCGTGCAATTCAATTTTCAGCTAAAAACATGATTTTACGTTATTCACTTATGCCGATTTTATCTGTCTTAATGCTAACAAATCCAATGGCATACACATTTGGACGATTCGTTAAAGAACATCAAAAACCTGCTTTTTATGATTCGGTTGTTTCATTTTTACATCCAGTCACAGGGTTGTTCCCTTATGCGAATGCTGGAGAATTATTTGTTTATTTAGGAATTGCTAATGGGGTTGTCGAAGCTGGTTATAGTATGTCTAGTCTTGCAGTTCGTTACTTCTTAGCAGGTATTGTTATCATTTTAATGCGCGGTGTGATTACGGAAACCATTACAAAATTCTTAATGCGAAAAGAAAAAGTCTGAAATAGATAGGAGGCAAATAAAATGTATCAATCAATTCATGTGAATAAAGGCCAAGGCGGTTGGGGAACTGGGCTAGACCTTACTCCAAGCGAACCAAGAACAAAAGTTGTTTCTATTACTGGCGGCGGTATCCACCCCGTAGCTTTGAAAATTGCTGAATTATCCGGTGCAGAAGCCGTCGATGGTTTTAAAAACTCCATTCCCGAAGAAGAAATGATGTGTGTTGTCATTGACTGTGGTGGTACGGCTCGAATTGGCGTCTATCCAATGAAACGTATTCCAACTGTTGATATTCTCCCTTCTTCTCCATCAGGTCCACTAGCAAAACATATTACAGAAGATATTTTTGTTTCGGGAGTGAAGCCAGAAGATATTATGGTTACCTCATCAGAAGCAGATCCCGGAAAACCTTTTGACAGAGAAAAATTTAAAGAAGATTATGCCAAGATTAAAGAAGATCAACAAGAAGCGAGTGATTTAAAAGAAGGCTATCTTGTGAAATTTTCTCGCGGTATTGGTAAGGCAATGGGCGTATTCTATCAAGCTGGTCGTGATTCTGTTGATATGCTCATTAAAAACATTATTCCTTTTATGGCTTTTATTAGTATGATTATCGGTATTATTAACTACACTGGGATTGGAAAATTAATTGCGAATACACTCTCCCCGCTCGCTGGTTCCATTTGGGGAACGCTTTTAATTGCTTTTATTTGTAGTCTACCTTTCCTATCACCGATTCTTGGTCCTGGCGCAGTTATCGCCCAAGTTATTGGTGTCTTAATTGGTTCACAAATTGCGATTGGCGCCATCCCGGTAACTTACGCCTTACCTGCTTTATTCGCTATTAACGCACAAGCCGGATGTGACTTTATTCCAGTCGGGCTATCTCTTGCAGAAGCTAAACCAAAAACGGTTCAATTCGGTGTTCCGGCCATTTTGTATAGCCGTATGATTACAGGTGTCCTTGCTGTTGTTATCGCTTGGGTATTCAGTATCGGCATGTATTAATTTTTAGGAGGAAATTGCTATGACTAAAAGTAAAATCATTGAAATCGGGCCACTTGTCCCAGCTTTTGAAGAAGAAAAGATCGTCATTTTATTTGGACCAACAGCCACTAATGAATTACGAGAAATCTCCGTTATTCATGAGTTCGAAGCAGCACCCCAAAGTGCCCTCTCGAAAGGGAATACACTACAAATTGGAGATCAAGTCTATATAATAGAAGAAGTCGGTACGGAAGCAAATAAAAATTTGGAAGAACTTGGACACATTTCGATTTATTTCCGCTCTGGTCAAAATGAAGTATTACCTGGCGCAATCGTTGTCTCCCCAGAAGTATTTCCTACCCTGGCAATAGGCGACACGATCCAATTTTAAAAAATAAAAATAATTTGTGTTATGTTTCACCTTGTCAATCCTCCCTCTTTTCGATATAATTACTTTTGTAACGATAATGAAAATCATTTTCAATTAGGGAGGAAATACACAATGTACCAAAAGCATAAATGGGCTGCTATTTTAATGACTGTACTTTTAGCAGTAGTACTAACCGCTTGTGGCAACTCTTCGGATAAAGATTCAAGCAAAGAAAAAGAAGCTGCGACAAAAACAGTAACTGATACAATGGATCGTAAAGTAGAAGTACCAACAACACCAAAAAGAATTGTAGCACTTCAAAACGTAAGTGAAATGGAAATTCTAGGCGTAAAACCTGTTGGTACAACGGATTATTACATCACTACATATCCCAAAGCAACAAAAGGGACAGAAAGTGTTGGTAATGATAAACCAAGTATTGAGAAAATCGCTAATTTAAAACCAGATTTAATTATTATTAGTGATTATCAAAAAGACCTTTTAGAGAATTTAGAAAAAGTTGCGCCAGTTTACATCTCACATTTCGGTGATACTCCTGACAAACAACTTTCTAATATCGCAAATCTCTTAAATAAAAAATCAGAAAAAGAAAAATGGGACAAAGATTACGCTCAAAGTTCTAAAGAAGCTAAGGCAACGTTAAAAGATGCTGGCGTGGAGAACGAAAAAGCTGCTGTGATTCAATTCTACGGCAAAGAAATCTATGTTCATGATGCGAAAGTATTTGACGGCTTATTCTCTGGAGCTGGTTTTACTCCAACTGATGGTGCTAAAGCAAACAAAGAAACAAAAGCAATTTCAAGTGAAGCTATTCCTGAATATGCAGCCGGAGCGGATCGATTATTTATCTTAATGCCTACTGATGGTAATGAAGATTCTGTTAACGAAATGCTTAACGGGGTTTGGAAAGATATTCCCGCTGTGAAGAAAAACCAAGTATATAAAGTAGACAACACCAAATGGAGTGACTACAGTGCCGCTGCTCAACTTTATCAAATGGAAGATGCGGTAAAACAAATTACTGGTAAATAAATAAAAACTCGATTCTGTTAACAGAATCGAGTTTCTTTATTTGTTTAATAAACTATAAATATGATTGTTCACTTTTCCAAAAGAGGCAATCTTATTTTGGACATTAGAGAATAAAATCACATAGGTTCTGCCAGTGTGGCTCATGCTATTAGAAACATCCCAACCAGTTACAACCCCGTGGCTATTATAACTCCCAGGATCTACATAAAAGCCCATTCCATAATTAGATTTACTACCCGGTGTGAACATTTTTTTAAAGCTTGCTTCAGAGATTATTTTTTTATCCATCAAAGCTTTATCAAATAAATACATATCCGTAGTAGACATACTAATATCCCCTGCTCCATATAATTTCGTTAAGTCTACTAACTTCGGACTTTGATAAACTCCATTTTCATCTATTTTGTAGCCTGTTGATATATTTTTTCCCCCATCAACATCTTTTTGAAAGTATCCAGTATGTTTCATTCCTGCTGGTTCGAAAATATTTTCTTGCAAATAAGTTGCGAGTGGTTTTCCGCTAACTTTTTCTACGATATATCCTGCAATTGTATAATTTGCATCCATATAATCCCATTTCCCAGGCTGTGATTTAATTCCCCGCTTCTCAATACCTGTAACTAATTGTTCTGGCGTTACAGTCCCAGAGAACTCTGGCCGTCCGACAATTCCAGAGGTATGATTCAAAAAGTTTTTAATCAATATTTTATTACCATTAGGAAAATTAGGTAAATACTTCGATACTGGATCGTTTGTATTTATTTTACCTTTTTCTTCTAATTGTAATAAAGCTGCTGCTATTATCGCCTTTTGAGAAGAACCGATATAATATAGCGTATCAGGCGTATTCAATACCTTTGCATCACGATTTGCATATAAATACCCTTTTTGTATAACAATTTGTCCATCACGAACAACAAGTGCCGAGCCGCTAAATCCGATTTCTTTTAAATAAGCATCAATTTCTTTGTTATTTACTATCGTTTCTTTTGGCTTTTCTTCAACTTGTTCCGGCTCTTTTGGCTTTTCAGCTTTTTTGGTAGTCGGTTTTTCCTTTGGCTTAGTGGCTGTAGTTGCTTTTTTCTTTGTTGGTGCGGATACTGTTTGCTGTTCTTTACTTTTAAATTCATAGATCATCCAGCTAGTGGCCATAAAAAAAAGTATAAGTACAGTACTCAACACGATAAATACGTTCTTGCGTCTTTTATGTTTTAGTCTTTCGCGTCGATTCATTTCATCACTCCTGGTCTAGTCTAATCGCTAACTGACTTTCCCAAAAGAGAATGTATTAAAAGAAATTATCCCAAATTTCTAATAATACCTAACACTCCACATATATAGTAATTTATTATCCAGGATAAATCAATACGGAAATATACCTATGTTTTAAAAAAAGTTATAAGTGGTATACTAATGATGGACAAATTGATAAAAGCAACGACAAATTGCTATAAAGGAGACTAGATAAAAATGGTACAAATAACAAAAGGTAAATTTGATGGTTTACAAAGACTCTCCAACGATAAAGGCGTCATTGCAGCACTTGCCATTGACCAACGCGGTTCACTCAAAAAAATGATTCAACAAGCAAAAGGAACAGAAAACAAAAAAGATGTGGAAGACTTCAAACAACTTGTTTCTGAAGAACTTACACCTTATGCTTCTGCGATTTTGCTTGATTTAGAATATGGTACTCCAGCAATCAAAGCTCGTCACGAAGGTAGCGGACTTTTAACTTCTTATGAAAAAACAGGTTATGACGCAACTACTCCTGGTAAACTTCCTGATTTAATTGAAGATTTATCGGCACTTCGTATTAAAGAAAACGGCGGAGATGCTGTTAAAATTCTTGTTTATTATGATCCAGATGAACCTGCTGAAATCAATGAAATTAAATATGCCTTTTTAGAAAGAATTGGTGCAGAATGTCGCGCAGTTGATATTCCATTTTTCTTAGAACCAATTACTTACGATGCAAAAGTTACTGATTCTGGTTCTTTAGAGTATGCAAAATTAAAACCAGCGAAAGTAAAAGCATCTATTAAAGAATTCTCTAAACCTCGTTACGGTGTAGATGTACTTAAACTAGAGGTTCCAGTAAACTTCAAATATGTGGAAGGTTTTGCTGAAGGTGAAGTAGCTTATACGCAAGATGAAGCAGCTCGTCATTTTGAAGAATGCTCTGACTTAAGCCCACTTCCATTTATTTATCTAAGTGCTGGCGTAACTTCTGAAATGTTCCATAAAACAATCCAATTTGCTAATCAACATAACGTACAATATAGTGGTGTACTTTGTGGTCGTGCAACTTGGGCTGATGGTATCGAAGTTTATGGTAAACAAGGCGATGATGCTTTACGCGAATGGCTTCGTACTCAAGGGAAAGAAAATATTACCTCTCTTGATAAATTACTTGATGAAGGTGCCGTTCCTTGGTGGACAAAATACGGTTCTTTTGAAGACGTACATGTTGTAGAAAAACAATAGTCGATATATAAACAGCCTCAAGCGAGTGAATTCGCTTGAGGCTGTTTTTTGTTTAAATCTCATCTTGGTTTAAATAATTATAGGCGAACTGGGCGTATAGCTCTGCGCCGTTTTTCATGACACTTTCATCAATATTAAAACGTCCATGATGGTGGGCCCATTCGGTATCTTTTTCGGGATTTCCGGAGCCAACCAACGCAAAACTCCCGGGAGCTTCGTCTTGAAAATAGCTGAAGTCTTCGCCGCCGGTTGTTGGGCGTTCAAAGTAAAGCATTTCTTCACCGAATGATTCAATGATTGTTTTTTGGACGAGTAATGCGCTTTTTTCATCATTAATAACTGGTTGTGTGCCTTGTTTATAAATCATTTCAGCTGTGCCGCCGTAGATAGCGGCTGTTTGCTTCGCGTAGTGTTCAATTGTTTTTGCCACTTTGGCGCGGGTTGTGTTGTTAAAGCAACGTAGCGTCCCTTCTAATCGGGCATTTTCAGCGATAACGTTATAGCGTGTGCCGACTTCCATTTTTCCAATTGTTACGACGACCGGATCAAGCGGGTCTGTTTCACGGGCTACAATTGCTTGAAGGTTCATGACAAACGAAGAAGCAATCACCGCAGCATCGATTGTATCATGTGGCATTGCTCCGTGACCGCCTTGACCTTTGAAATCAATTTGGATGATATCCGCAGAAGCAAATGTCGAGCCAACTACGCAAGATATTTTATTGCTTGGGGTTTGGGACCAGATATGGATACCAAAGACGTGATCCACGCCCTCCATCGCTCCTTGGGCAATCATTTCTTTCGCGCCTTCAGCAATTTCTTCTGATGGTTGAAAAATGAAGCGGACTGTTCCGCGTAGCTCACTTTTAATTTCCACGAGTGCTTTTGCTGCGGTTAATAGCATGGCTGTGTGGGCATCGTGACCGCATGCGTGCATTTTGCCGTCTTCTGTAGATTTATAAGAAAGATCTTGGTTTAATTCTTGGACTGGTAGTGCATCCATATCCGCTCGTAAAGCAATCGTTTTGCCTACTTTATCGCCTTTTAAATCTGCAATTAGTCCGGTGGGATTGGTACGTCGGTAAGGGATTCCGAGCTGATCTAGTTGTTTTGCAACTTGATCGGTTGTTCGAAATTCCTGCCATTGCAGTTCTGGATGCATGTGCAAATCGCGGCGGAAGGCTATCATATTTTCTTCATTATTTAAGACTATTTGTTTTATTTTATTATTCATGTTCGCTTTCCCCCGTCCATTTTTTAACTGTTTCAAGTACGACTTCGATGCCTTTTTGGAGCTTGTCGTAATCGGTCCATTCTTCTGGTGCATGGCTTATACCTTTGTGGCTTGGTACAAAAATAAGTCCTACTTCGGTTAAACTTGCGAAAATCATTGCATCGTGTCCTGCGCCGCTAACCATTGTTCGATATTTAAGACCAAGTTTATCGGCGCTTTCGGTCAATGCTTGATGAATTTCTGTTGATAAATGTGTTGGTTTTTCATAGAGCATATCTTCTATTTCACACATAATACCGTTTTTTTCGAAAGCTTGAATAACTTTTTTTGTTTTTTCTAATGTATTTTGGACGTGGATTTCGTCTTTTGCTCGAATATCTACTGTGAAAACGACTTTGTTTGGTATTACATTAGCGCCGTTCGGGTAGACATTAAGTTTGCCAATTGTTAAGACAGTTCCGCCGCCTTCTTGGATAGCTAGTTCAGGAAGCTTATTAAGAATTTGGACAGCTGCACTTAGAGCATCTTTTCGTTCTAGCATTGGGGTAGTTCCGGCGTGACCTGCTTGACCCTTTACGGTAACTTTTATTTCTGTTAAACCAACGACCGTGTCAACTAGCGCAACATCTTCATTCGCATTTTCTAGGACTGGGCCTTGTTCGATGTGTAGTTCAATGAAAGCTTTGACGGAATCTTTGGACCGAATGGCTGTATGTACTTGATTTGCGTCAAATCCTAGGTTTGCCATAGCTTCTGCGGCAGTAACACCATTTATATCTTTCATTTCATGTAGCATTTCTTTTGTCACTTTGCCTGTAATTGCTCGGGAGGCAAGTAGTCCCGCTCCGAAACGAGATCCCTCTTCTTCCACCATTGCGATGATTTCAAGTGGAAAATGGGGTTTTATTTGCTGTTCATGAAAAACGCTAGCTACTTCAAGCCCAGTTATAACACCTGCTGGACCGTCAAAAGCACCACCATTTGGTACCGAGTCAAAATGAGAACCGACGATTACTGCTGGTAAGTCTGGATTGTCGCCTTCTAGTCGTCCGTAGATATTTCCAATCGCATCTTCTGAGACAGTAAGGCCTACTTTAGCCATTTCTTCTTTTAAATAATTACGCGCGCCGAGGTCTTCTTTGCTATATGTAAGCCGAGTTGTTCCCTGACCCGGAGTTGCTGTAAATCTATCTAAATTTTCTATGTGTTTTTTGATTCTTTCAAGATTTGTTTGCATGAAGCATACCTCCTTTTTTCTATTTTACAGGAAACTTGAAAAAATGCTCGCTAAAACAACTCACAAAAAAAGTGATCCCTAGAAAATAGGGATCACTTGCGAATTATTTAGCGAATTGTGGTAAGAACTCTTTGTGCGCTTCTAGCATTTCATCTAGAATTGTTTTTGCTAAGTCGCCGCTAGGAACAAGTGGGTTAGAAGTAAAAGCTTGAAGTGCAGTTGCGTAATCGCCTGTTACTGCTGCTTCAATTGTTAATTCTTCCATTGATTTCATTACTTGTAGCAAGCCGCGTTGTGCTGGTGGGAATTTACCGAAGTTGATTGGTTCCGCACCGTGCGCGCGAATAACACTTGTGATTTCTACTGCACTATCATAAGGAACGTCATCAATTGCGCCATTATTACGAGTAGATACTACCATTACTGTACCTTTGTTGTTGTAAATGGAATTGATGATTTCACATGCTGCATCACTGTAGTGTGCGCCTCCGCGTTTGGATAATTCTTCTGGTTTGTAATCAAGATTTGGATCTTTATATAATTCGAATAAGCTGTCTTCTAATTTTTTCACGACTTCTCCGCGAGTACCTTCGTTTTTGAAAGATGCCAGTTCTTCTTCAAGCATTGCATCCGTCATGTAGTAGTAACGGTGGTACGGACAAGGAAGCATTTTTAGATGTTTAACTTGCTCATATAAGAAGCGCATGTTTTTAATGTTTTCAACAACTTTTCCAGGATTCGCATCTGGCGCATAAAGACCATCAATCACTTTTTCTGTTAATTCTGTACCATCTTTGTCAAATACGCGGTGCCAGTGCAAGTGGTTGATTCCTGCAAATTTGAAGAATAAATCTTCTTCTGGTTTTTCTAAAACGTCTGAAGCGCTTTTCACTGCTCCGATTGGCACGTTACAAAGACCGATAACTTTATCCCAGTTTCCGTAACGAAGAACTGCTTCTGTTACCATTCCTGCTGGGTTAGTGAAGTTGATTAACCAAGCATCTGGGCATAGTTCGCGCATATCTTCGACGATACCAAGAATAACAGGAATTGTACGGAATGCTTTGAACATCCCACCTGCTCCGTTTGTTTCTTGACCAATGATGCCGTGGCTAAGTGGAATTCTTTCATCTTTAATACGAGCGTCTAATAAACCAACGCGAAATTGTGTTGTAACAAAATCTGCATCTTTTAAAGCTTCACGACGGTCGAGTGTTAAATGTACTTCGCAGTCAATGTTTGCTGCTTTGACCATACGTTTTGCCATATTACCAACGATTTCTAATTTTTCACGACCAGCTTCAATATCTACTAGCCAAAGTTCTCTGATTGGAAGTTCATGATAGCGTTTAATAAATCCTTCAACAAGTTCTGGTGTGTAACTGGAACCCCCACCAATTGTAACGATTTTTACACCTTTTTTCATAATATACTTACCTCCTAGAATTTTAAAGCGTTTTCTTTTCTTCTCATTCATCATAATTCATGTAATGCATTACAGGTCAAGCACTTATTTTAAATTTATCTAAACTGGCTATTTGGCGGGCTTTTTTGGTATACTAAATACAGAGCTACGAGAAAACGAGGTGTTTTGCAATTGGCAAATATACAAGAAATCGCGAAACTAGCGGGTGTTTCATCAGCAACAGTTTCCCGAGTAATTAATAATCGCGACTATGTGAGTGAAGAAACAAGAAAACGCGTCCAGGCAATTATTGACAAGTTAGATTACGTTCCAAATATTAACGCTGTATCACTGAAAAAAGGCGCAACTAAGTTAATTGGTATGGTCATTCCTAGTTTTACAGATTCACTGAATGTATTTTTAAAAAGTTTTACGATGATGGCTCAAGAGCATGGTTATAACGTTACTTTGTTTATGACGCGGATTGATCCGGATAAAGAACTGGAAGCTTTAGAAATGCTACGGCAAAAACAAATCGATGCACTCGTTCTTGTGATTCGATCAAATGATTGGAAAACAATTGAGCATTATACCAAATACGGCCCGATTGTCACTTGGCAGCGTGTCGAGAGTGAAAAAATCCCCTCTGTATTTATGAATCAATATGATGGATATACGCTTGCACTAGAACATTTATATGCAAAAGGTTACCGAAAATTTGTGAATGTTTATGGGAATACGACCGGACTCAATACGCAAAGTCGCATGCTTGCTTTTAAAGATTTTTGTGCGCGTTATGAGCTTGATCCTCATGAATTTAGACAGTTTTACGGGCAGGGTAGTCGGCAAGACGGGGAAAAGATTGCGCATTGGTGGAGTGAGACTGAGCATAAACCAGATGCATTTTTGACACCAAATGATTATTTTGCGGCGGGGTTACTTACGGAAGCTAGACGGCTTGGTTACAGTGTCCCGGAAGATTTTGCGATTTGTGGGTTTGATAATATGGAAGTGGCGCATTTGCTTGATATTACAACGATTCATTACCCTGTAAATTTACAAGCTGAAAATGCTTTTACGCTCATTATGAATCAATTATTTGGAAGCAACTTGCCGCTGCTTGATTTAGATTTCCATTTGGTAGAGAGAAAAACGACATAAAAAAAGGTTTCCTCGTAAATTTACGAGGAAACCTTTTTGTTAATTTTTAAATGAATGAATTGGTGCTGGGATTCGACCACCGCGCGCAATAAAGCTAGCGGAGGATTTACCGTTTACTGGCATTACTGGCGCCGTTCCAAGTAAACCACCGAATTCGACCATATCGCCAACTTTGGTACCGCTCGCCGGAATTACTCGGACAGCGGTTGTTTTATTGTTAATCACTCCGATTGCAGCTTCATCAGCAATCATCGCAGCTAATGTTTCGGCGGTTGTGTCACCTGGTACGGCGATCATATCAAGTCCAACTGAACAAATTGCCGTCATCGCTTCTAGTTTTTCAAGATTAAGGGCGCCTTGTTGTACGGCTTCAATCATCCCCGCATCCTCAGAAACCGGAATAAATGCACCTGATAATCCCCCAACGTGACCGCAAGCCATGACGCCGCCTTTTTTCACCGCATCATTTAATAGTGCTAAAGCAGCCGTTGTACCGTGAGTTCCGACCATCTCTAGTCCCATCTCTTCTAAAATATGTGCGACTGAATCACCAATCGCTGGTGTTGGTGCTAAAGATAAATCAACAATTCCAAAAGGAACACCGAGTTTTTCAGAAGCGACTTGACCAACGAGTTGACCCATTCTAGTAATTTTGAAAGCTGTTTGTTTCACTGTTTCGGCAACAATATCAAATGGTTCGCCTTTTACTTTTTCGATAGCGCGTTTCACAACACCAGGACCACTGACGCCGACATTGATAACACAGTCAGCTTCTCCAACTCCGTGAAATGCTCCTGCCATAAAAGGATTATCCTCGACTGCATTGGCGAATACAACGAGTTTCGCACAACCGAGTCCTTGAGTGTCTGCTGTTAAATCAGCTGTTTCTTTAATTACCTCACCCATTTGACGAACCGCATCCATGTTGATTCCTGTTCTAGTCGAGCCGACGTTAACGGAAGAGCAAACTCGTTCTGTTTGAGCTAAAGCTTGCGGAATGGAGCGAATGAGAATCTCGTCACCTTTTGTGTAACCTTTTTGGACAAGAGCGGAATAACCACCGATAAAATTCACGCCAACTTCTTTTGCGGCCGCATCGAGTGTTTTAGCAAATTCTACGTAGTCAGTGTCAGCGCTTGAGCCAGCTATAATCGCAATTGGCGTGACAGAAATCCGTTTATTTATAATCGGAATACCAAACTCGGATTCAATCGCTTCACCAACAGCCACTAGATTGCGCGCTTTTGTCACGATTTTTTGGTAGATTTTCTTTCTAGCTACTTCACCGTCACCGTCCATACAATCTAGCAAAGAAATCCCCATGGTAATTGTTCGGATGTCTAGCTTCTCTTCTTCAATCATACGTATTGTTTCTAAAATTTGGTTAGTTTCCATACTAGAATCGCCTCCATCCTATAGTTTATGCATTGCGTTAAAAATTTCTTCACGTTGAATATGTATTTTTACTTGGAGTTCTTCACCTTTTCCAGTTAATTCTGTTTTTACTTCATCAAATTCTTTCGTTATCTGGCTAATATCGCACATCATCATCATCGTAAAATATCCATCCATAATCGTTTGTGATACGTCGACAATATTGATGTTAAGTTCTGCCAATTTATTACTAACTCCAGCGACAATTCCCACATTATCTTTTCCAATTACAGTAAGTACAGCTCTCACATTCAACACTCCTTTAGTTCGTTAATACGTTCCATTATAGCATAAAAAATCGCAATCTTGTGAAAAAGAAAGCAAAATTACTCCGCATGCCAAAAAGTGCAATACGACGCCATTGGCAAACTATTTTCTAGTGTAATTAAATTGCTTTGGCTCAGTAAAAATACTTTGAACTTTTCTGGTAAACCTATATCTGCGGCTAATTCTTTTGTTATAAAATCTTTCACATAACTGATTTCCCAGCGACTATCTTGCATTTTTTCTGAGAAAATACTTGTTTCCGCGCCTATCTTCCAATGATGAGCTTGGATAATTTCTTGCATGTCTACTGGGGTGATAAAAGTTCGGATATTCGACTGGGTTTCTTGTTTGAATGCCTCGTAGGAAGCTTGTGTCAATACAGCTAACATATGAGATGTTTGGTTCACATCTGTAATTCTCGTATCCCATTCCGCGTAACAAACCCGTTTCGCCCACTTGCTTAGTAAAACGAGCATTTCGATTAGCTCTTCTTTAGAACTGAAATACCAAGAAGCATGTGATAACACCGCCACATCAAAAGCTTTATCCGAAAAAGTAATATCGCCATTTAAAATATCTGTCCCTAGTTTAAAATCAATTTGAGCACCTAGTTTAGATTTTTTCAAGTGAGCCGTTGCATCGCCAATCGTAAACGGTGCTCCGTACGTGCTCGGGGCAATGTCAACTGCTTGAACAAAGCCATCTGCGCCAACTGCACTCGCAAGCACTGCCGTCGTATCGCCTTGCCCACAGCCAACTTCAAGGACACGTTCTCCTTTTTTAATTTGCCAAAAGTCGACCAACTTCATACGATGCTCCGTTTGCGTCCGCTGAATTTCTTTGTCATTTTCATTTAATAACATACATGCGACTATTTCTTCTAAGTTCATCAAGCGCCTCCTATCAAAAAAGTAAAGTTACCTCCTATTATAGAAGGTAACTCTCTATTTTACACGTCATATTCTAATTCTTTTGTCGCTAAATCAATAAAATCGAGTGGTGTCTTCACTTTTTCGCTGTCAAATTGGCTTGTTCCAATTCGAAGTTCTAGTTTCACTCGGTACTTCGCGGCAAATTCTTCGGTGTTGGCCTCAGCTATGCGACTTTTAATTCGGTCAGCAACTAATTTCCCGCCTGGCTCATCTGTTAAAAGCAAGAGCCCCCAAGTCGCATCGTCCTTATCTAGCAAATAAAGAACATCACTCGTACGGATACAAGTCTCTAAAACTGCCGAAATATCTTGCAGTGCCAGGCGCATTTCATCTTCGCTTTGGAATCGTTTCAACTCGCGCCAGTGACGAACTTTGATAACCATCAGTGATAATGGTAAATCATAACGACGCGAAATGCTGGAAAAAATGCGCTCGTCATTTTGGAAAGAAACGATATTTTTAAGTAAAGTTTCTTGATCGATGGTTCCTAAATATAAGTTTTGCTGTTTGATTTTCGTATTTTCTTCTTGTAGTCTGGAGGTATTTCTTGTAAACATCGCACTCGCTACCGTAAAAAGTGGCGTAATAATAAGCCAGTAGTAGCTGCCGATTCCATATGCCATTTGATTTGCAACAATTTCATAAATAATGTAAGTCGCATAAATGAAAATATAGAGGACATTTAAAATCAAACCAAGCGTTAAATTTGTAAAATAGGTGATAATCACAAGTAAAAAAGTGATATTTAATAAAATAATGTTTCGCAAATATTCATCTGGCGTATTAATCATAAAGCCAATCGTGATGAAACAAAGCAAGATGAAAAATAAAAAGCCAATATCTGCAAATAAGTTATTCGTTATTTTTTTCATGTTTATTTCTCCCTCACTTCCGGCTCCGGCGATATTTACGCAAGATTAGTAGGACAGCGACAACTAGGATAACGATTGTAAGAAGCGCGAAGGCCCCAAACACGGTTACTTCTTTGTTATTACTAATTTTTGTCCCAAAACTTTCTTCTTTTGCATCTGCTGCTTTTTTGAACCTATAAGAGTGGATCGTGTTGTCATTATCAACAATCGCTCCGTCTCCGTAGATTTTAGCTAAATTAGCTTTTGTGGCGATTAAATCAGAACCAAGCTCTGTTTGTTTAGCACCCGGACCAGTAACTGCGAGAACGGGTACGCCACCAGAAGTAATCAATTGTACACTACCGAGTTGTTTACCGTAATTTTTTTCAATCGAGATTTTTTCGTTGGAAAGGAAATAACTGCCTGATTTGTTGTACTGGAAATATAAGTCATCATTGGCATTTTTTATGACTGGATTGTTATTCATTGTGCCCACTGCGATAATGTTCGAGCCTTCTTTTGGCTTTTTCCAGTTTGTCGCATGTACGGCAGTTAGATTGCCTCTGTTTCCATCATGGAAGCGACCCAATAGATTGAAAATATTTGCTAACGAATCCGTATCTTCGGTTGTTAATTCGTCCGGAACAACGACAACTGCATTGTTAAAATCTCCACCAGCAACGAATGGGTATGGATATTGTTCAAATAACAAGTCTGTTTCTTCGCTTGTATTCAGGTTAATGGTAGATTCTGGTGTGATATACGCCCAAGGAATTTCGGAATCTGCAATAAAACCACAATAATTATTTGTTAAAACTAAATCAAAGGCAACTGTAACAGAAAAATCACCTTTTACATTTAAATCGCTTGGAATTTGGAACGTTACTTTATCACTATTTGCTTTTTTGGCAGAAAGTTTTTGGCTACCGATTGGTTTTCCATTGACTAAAACTGTTACTAAGGAATGCTCAAAATCTAAGTTTTGGGCGTATCTGAAATCAAGCGATATCTCCGTTCCTGTTGAGGCGCTTCGGTTTGCAGGCATACTGATGAAATAATCTTGCGTGATGTGACCAATTCCTTTTAGTTTATCACCAGTTGTTGTGAGTTTGGTATTTTTATCAATATTGTTGGCTGGCGTGTCAATTTGTTCATCCGTTGTTAGCCATTTAGTATTTGCTCCGAGTTGACTTAAGTAATTTTGGTTGGCAATTAATTTCCCTGCTTTTTTAAGGGCATCATTTGAGTTAGAGGTAATCACGAGTGTGTTTGTGTTTCCTACTTTCACAACTTGGAAAAGTGCTTGCTTTTCTAGTTTTTGATCGTCTTTAATTTGTGATTTTATGTCATTTGGTAAATTGTCATAGCTGGAAAAAAGAACGATATAGTTTTTGCCATCGCGCGTTTTTGCCTCTTCGTACTGACCAAAAGTGATATTTTTATCTTCTAACGTATTCGCTGCTGAAAATCCAGAAAGGCCTTCAAGCGCTGCGCCAAGTTCTGCGTCGCCGGCTTTTTTGAGGACAGCTACCGCGCCTTGCCCACTTTTCACAGTATCAATTCCAGTGAAGCGTTCGCCAAAATCAGCGACCGTATTTTGGAAAGCTTTATCAGAATAAGAAACGTTTACCGCGCTGGTTTTGTCGAATTGTAGCCAATTGGCAGGCGTATCATCAATCGTACAACGACCATCTGGTAAATCGGTGTAGACAAAACTTTCAATAGATAGAACGTTCACACCTTTTTTTAGTTTATCTTTTGGAATTTCAACTTCGATTTGTTTCGTTCCTTTGTCGGTTTTATCAGGTTTAAATGAGTAAAAGGCAACATCGTTAATTTTTAATGTCATTGTTGAAACTTCTCTTTCGCTCAGTTGGGTAATCGTGTATACAAGTTTCACGTTTGCGTTTGACACGTCCCAATAATTCTCCACAGTGAAGTTTTGTTTCGTTGTCGTGAATTTCCCTTGAGCGGTTTTATCTGTTCCAAAAACCGTTTGATAATTTTTATCTGCTGCGAAAACGTCTGGCCTATACAGAAATAGTACGGCGAAAACAAGCAGCCCCATAACAGCTAATTTTTTCATTAGGCACTCTCCTTTTTAGAAACGCTCGGTTTTATACCATTTGGTTTCTCTTTTTAGTACAGTATCTTTTAAGAAAATAAAGAACCCATATGCGGCGACCACCATCCAAAGTTGGCAATAAGTCACATACATTAACATAATAAATAATAGATTTGAAAAACTAATTTCCCCTTTTTCAGTGGTGAGCGTAATAAAAGTACCAGCGACAAAAAGTAAAATAGCAAGCAACCAAAGCGCCCCGCTAAGGCCAGCAAGCGTCGTATGTACAAGTCCAAGCGCATATAATACAAGTAAAACATCACTAACAATCAAGGAAGTTAATAATAAAAAGTAAATGGATAAAAAGTACAAAATATCGAAGCGAACGCGTCTACCTTCTCGTTTGAAAAGGAGTGGAACATTTTTTAAAATCACATAAATATTACCTTTCGCCCATCTTGAGCGCTGTTTAAACCAGACCGGCAATGTTTGTGGTTCTTGCTCCCAAGTAACTGCCTTCGCTTGAAATTTGATGCGGTATCCCATCATATAAATCCGAAAACTAATCTCGGTATCCTCAGCGACAGCTTTCACATCCCAACCACCAATTTCTTCTAGGAGCGATCTTCTTACAATAAAATTGGTACCGGGAATGGTGCACAGTTTGAATAGCGCCCATCGACCAGCCTGAGCCATCCACTGAAAGCTTAATGTTTCGATATTGATAAATCGCGTTAACCAGCTCGCATTTCGATTCCGCGTTCTGAATTTACCAATGACCGCACCGAGTTTTGCATCATTGGTAATCTCGCCGACAAGAATTCGTAGCGCTTGTCGTTCTGGCGTATTATCGGCATCATAAATTGCCACCAGTTCGCCGCGACTTTCCGCAAATCCGATATTGAGGGCGTTCGATTTTCCTTTTCCGCCCGTTACGTTATCAGTATTAATTATTTTTAACTGACGGGTTGGATTTTTTGCTTGAATAGCTGCTAGAAGTTCTGCGCTATTATCAGACGAATTATCATTAATGACAATAATTTCGTAACGATCGACCGGATAATCAAAAGCCAGTAGCGATTCTACGGTCTTCACGATTACTTTTCCTTCATTATGGGCCGGCACCATGACAGAAACAAATGGTACTTCCGCTGGTATTTCAGGCACCTTACGCGCTTCGTTTTTCAAATAATAGATATATCCCGCAACGATTAATACAATATTAATTAGTAAAAGTCCCCAGATACAAACCACCGCGAATAATGCTAAATAATCTGCAACAACCATTTATTTCACCTCATTTCATATATTTTTTCATATAAAGCCGGTATCCAAAGATGAATAAAACACCAATAATTCCAAGAGAAAGTACAATAATTATCGTGAAAAATGTATTTTGATAGCCGAAAAATCCTTCTAAACTACCAGCTTGTTTTTTAGTTTTATCTTTATTTGTTTTAATATACTTTAAATCACCATCTAGCGTTACGGACTGATTATTGATATAAAGCGAGCCAGCATTTGATTCGATTGTGTCTTTATTTGTTTTTACTTGATGATCTTTATATCTGAAGTCACTAATGTTTTCATTTGCTAGATTGTTCGCAGCAGCCTTTAACTCCTTCTCATTCTGGAAAAATGAATAAGTCACTGCTATATCAACAGGAAAGTTTTTTCCGCTTGTCGTCGTTTCATAAAAATCATTTGCTACACTGTATGGTGATTTTTCAAAAGCGCTACCGTTGTTCTTTTTCGTTGTATGAATAATTTTTTGGTTTGGTAGTAAAATTCCTGTATTAAATGGTTCAAAGCCTTCAGTACCATATACTTTATCAAAATTCCAATATAGCTCTGCTGTCACACCGAGCGCCGCTATATCATGGTCTGCAAAAAAATGTAACGATTTTTGGATAATGTTTTCAAGGTCTCCCGGCGGACTATCACCGTACGTAACGACTGGAACATCCATCATAATAGTGCCATTTTTTGCTTGCACATATCGTAAAATTTCCGCATAATTTTTTGCTGCTTGAAAATCTTGATTATAGAAAACCGGCCCAGCACTTATAATAAAAGGAATTCCTTTTTCATAAAATGTGTCTGCCGTTTTTTTAAGTAAATCAAAATCAACAAACGGGTTTACATCGGTTATAAGCGCATATTGATTCGTCGTAGTTTTAATTTCAAATACTGCTTTGAGTAAATCCATCAACGCAAATTCACTCGTATTATTTGCTTGAAATATTGGCGTATATGCATAGTTTCCAGCTCGAATACCGTATGCTGCTTTGCCATTTTCCGCAGCATCCATTTCGCCTAACGCTTCTCCTTTATAGGAAGTAATTAAATTTGTTTCGTTCACTAACTGAGGTTTTCCCGCTAGTCCTGCCTCGGTTTTAATAGTGATGGAAGTATCTGTAATCGCTTTTGTTTGCAACTGCAATTTATTCGCTAAGAAAGTTGGTGGATTTGCACCTATATATGCAATTTTCGCCTTACTTTCAGCTAATTTCTCGGTCCATTTATCCGTTAATTGGTCCTTTTTATTTTGCAGTACGATAATTTCGCTCGCTTGACTTAGATCCGGATTCTCTTCCCAAGCGTAAATCGTCACCCGTTTTCCCAAACTATTTAACATTCGAAGTAGCGAGTCCATATTCCCTTCGTTATCCGTCCCTTTTGCCAAACTATCATAAAAAACGACCACATCACTATCTGCTTTTGCTGTTTGAGGATGGGTGCTTACTACGAAAGCGACGCAAGCAAAAAGAATACTTATAATGATTTTTTTACGCATTCCGCTCACCTCGTTTCTTCAAATAAAATTCGAGTAATGAAGCCGCTCCAATCAACATCGTTAAGTCAAAACAAACATTAAACAGGAAATTATGCTTCGTTAAATCCGCTTCTCCGTCACCAACAATTGTTACTAAAATCACTGCAAATCCTGAGCCAATCAGTAAAACGACTAAATCAAACAGTAGCGTTCCCCGAATGTTCTTTTCGCGGAAATGTTTAAACGCACTCACACCATATCCAATCAGAAAAACAAGCGCCCATAAAATCAAAAACGTGAATTTCTCTGGAGCAAATTTTTCCTTCACATCACTGTAGACCGAGAAAAAATGCGTTTTCTCTTTAAATTTATAACCTGTCGCCTTTTCAAAATTGCCCATTTCAAATGGTCGAATCGAAAAACTATTTTGCGCGGATAAATCAAGCATTTTCCCAAATTGTTTCGGATTTTCCAAATAATAACTTAAAACCGTGACAAAATTATAATTCGGATAAAATTCCTGTTCCATTAATTTCGAATCTAAATCAATCATTTTATATTTTTGATAAAAGTTGGTTCCTTTAAGCAAAGCGAATTCAGAGTTCATTCCCATTTCCTCAAGTGATTTCTCCGGATTTTCCGAATCAAGCAACACACCGCGAGTCATTGTTTGATACTGATTTATCGTGACAAACTCTCCTGGAATGAATGCGTACATCACTACACCACTCATGAAAATAACAAAAAAAGTAGCCGCTGCCGAAATCCGAAACGCGCGATTTTTCCGGATGAAAAACACGAGTATACCGCAAACTGCAATCACAACCGCAATTGGCGCATTTTGCTGCTTGGCCGTAATTAAAATAAGGGACGCTACAAAAATCAAGCCTAACATCGCATAATCATTATATTTATGCTGATATAAAAGTAAAAATCCCGCTGAAATATACAGCATCATAATCAAAATAAGTCCTTCACTAAAAAACGAATTAAAATAAGCTGTATAAGCGGTATCTGCGAAAATAAATACAGTTAGCACAGCAATAACGTAACCAGGCCAACCTTTCATTTTTGCCGTTAAACCAGCCACTAATAAGTAAATCGCTGGCAAAAGAAGCACTAATTGCAAAGCACCTAAAAAACGTACATCAAAAACAGTTGTTGACCAAAAAATTTTATTTAAAAGAAGCGCAATTTGAATAAAAATACTTTGCGAGGAGTAAATCGCAACTTGATTTTCATTAAAATATTGATAAATCCCGAACTCCTTCACAAAATGTCCAAATTGTAACGCGTCATAATTAGCATTATTTACAAATAAACCATTGCTTGAGAATATTCTAAAAAAGTCTCCATTATCAGCCATACCAATATAAGGTGGCACAAAAAGCGCAATAATAGTTATAATAAAAACACAAATAACCGCAAATATTTGCGGTGTTAGATGATGCCATAGCCACGTACTAATGGATTTTATTTTCCCCGTCATGATGCTATCCCCTTTTTATTTCCGCTAATTCCATTCACAAATTAGACACATTTACACTCCATTATACGAGAATGTCATAAGTTTTTCCATGGTTTTATTTATTTTATTACAATTAACGCGAACAACTTATTTACTAGCAACACTTTTCCACTAAAAGAGTTATAATAAACAAAAAAACTTTCTTGACTACTACGTCGCGTCATACTTTATAGTTGAAATCAGAAGGAGGAATCATTCATGCAAACAAAAGAATTAGCTGAACTCACTGGTGTAAGTGTGCGCACGCTGCATCACTACGATAAAATCGGCCTACTCGTCCCGCAAAAAGACGACTGGAACGGCTATCGTATTTATTCAGAAAAAGATGTCGACAAATTACAACAAATTCTTTTCTTTAAAGAACTCGATTTCCCTTTGAAAAAAATAAAGCAAATTCTTGATGACCCTAGTTTTGATAAAGAAGTCGCTTTATCCTTGCAACGCCATTTATTAATAGAGAAAAAAACACGAATTGAAGCGATGCTCGAAACCCTTGACCAAACCATCAAGAACGAAAAAGGAGAAATAATTATGACGAATGAAGAAAAATTTACTGGCTTCGATTTTTCAACTAATCCATATGAAGAAGAAGCACGAAAACTTTGGGGAGATAAAGTTGTAAATCAAGCAAATGAAAAAATCACTAATATGAATGAAAAAGAACAAATGGCTATAAAAGAAAGTTTTGATGCAGAATTTCGCCAATTGGCCGCTGTTAGAAAATCCGCCCCAGAATCAAATGAAGCCCAACAAGCAGTCCACCAGTTTTTTCAATATTTAAATGATACTCACGGGAATTTATACTCGCTTGAAGCATTTGCAGGACTCGGAGAAATGTACGTGGCAGATGAACGTTTCACTAAAAATATCGACCAGTTTGGTGATGGCCTTTCTGCTTTTCTGAAAGAAGCTATGGCGATTTATGCCAAAAACAATTAAAAAAAACGCGATTTTCTTTTTAACGAAAATCGCGTTTTTTTTAATTAATCCACCAAAATAGGGTTGGTATAACTTATAACAGGGTAAATAGTATAAGATTTAAATAATATTATAGAAGAAGAAAATTACTATGTTTTAAAGGGAGGAACTTATGTTTAAACACATCTTGCTTTCATTAAATGGGTATAAAGCATCCTATTTACGGAATGATGTTATTTCAGGTGTTGGGGTTGCTGCACTGACAATTCCGGTTGCAATGGGATACGCGCAAGTAGCTGGACTTCCACCCATCTATGGTTTATATGCATCATTTTTACCGGTTATTGCTTATGTTATTTTTGCCAGTTCGCCGCAATTAATTTTTGGGATTGATGCGACAGCTAGCGCCATTACTGGGTCAATTATCTTAGGAACAGCTGGACTTGCAGCAGGATCCAAAGAAGCCATCGCACTCGCCCCGATTCTAGCATTCTTTTGTGCGGTCTTTTTAGTACTTTTCTCCATCTTAAAATTAGGTCGTTTTGCAAAATACATATCTGCTCCAGTTCTAAGTGGTTTCATTTCAGGACTTAGTGTTTCCATTATTATGGGGCAAATCCCAAAAATAATGGGACTTAAAGAAAGCGGAGATAGTTTCTTTTCTAGTTTAGGTATTATTTTCGGTCAATTTTTCCAGTCTAATTGGATTTCATTTGCAATGGGTATCGTTACAATCATCATTGTCATAACTTGTAAAAAAGTAATTCCAAAAATCCCGATGTCACTTGTTGTCTTAGTACTAGGAACAATGGCAGCTTATTTCTTCAAACTCGACCAATATAATGTAGATATTGTTGGTAAAATCCCGGTTGGTTTCCCTTCCCTTGCCCTTCCTGATTTTGGGGCAAGTTCATGGGCACTTGCGATTGGTGGCGGTTTAGTTTGTGCTATCGCTACCTTTGCCGGTTCACTATTACCAAGTGAAAGTTTTGCAATGAGAAACAAATATACGATTGATGATAATCGTGAGTTATTTGCTTACGGTATTTCTAATTTCGTCGCTGCGTTTTCTGGTTGTTCCCCGGCGAGTGCCAGCGTATCAAGAACAGCTGCAAACGAGCAATTTCGTGGTAAAACACAAATGGTTTCGATCGTTGCCGCAACTATTATCGCACTGATTGTTGCCTTCTTAAGTGGCTTACTTTACTATATGCCACAACCAGTTCTTTCAGGTATCGTATTCGCTGCACTTGTGGGCATTATTGATGTAGATGTGTTAAAAGGTTTATTCAGAGTTTCTCGTCGTGAAGCAACCGTTTGGATTGTTGCCGCTCTTGGAACACTTTTAGTAGGTGTAATTTTCGGGGTACTACTTGGGATTTTCTTATCGTTCATCAATGTAGTCAGCCGCTCAATGAAATCACCAATTGCGATTCTTGGTGTTATTGACGGGCGCCATGGTTACTTTGACTTAAAACGTAAACCAGAAGCCAAACCAATTCCAAATGTAGTTATTTATCGTTATAGCGCTTCCCTTTTCTTTGGAAACTTTAATAAATTCGCAGATGGCTTAAAAGAAGCAGTCCAAGATGATACAAAACTAGTCATTTTTGAAGCGAGTGCGATTATTAATATCGATACAACCGCTACCGAATCTATGAAAGACTTACTCAAATGGCTGGATGATAAAGGTATCGAGTATTACTTCGCTGACCTCATTGACCATTTAAAAACAAGCTTTAGAAAACATGATCTTGGCTACATTATCGATAACGGCTACACGAAGAAAACCGTGGAAGACGCGCTCGATGCTTATTATGCCGAACATAAATAACAAAACGCTTAGCCGGGCCTAAACTCGACTAAGCGTTTTTTCATTTTTACAAAAGGGCAAAAATCCGCGGACTAATTAATCGCACAAACGGTGACACGATAAAAATTTGCAAAAATAAAGCAACAAAATAATTGCGTAAAATAAGAATACCTAGATGACTCCATTCGCCTTGGTTTACAATCAGGCTAAGGGTCGACATAAGCACACACATAAACGTAACCATTAACAATTGCATCATGATGATCTTTTTAAATTTCGAAGCATCTTCACTTACCAAAAGGGAGTGCAGACGAGACGCGATTTTTCCTACTACAAAAAAGTCTAATAAAAATCCAATAAAAAGAAACGGAACAAACGCTTTTAGAATAATCATAAAAGAATCCGCGCCAATACCATTTTCAAGAAAGATATTATAAGAGCTCATGCATAAAATCATCAAAGAACACATAATAAGTGTAAAAACGACTTTCTCTTTCCTATTACTGTACATAATTTCACCTCCAAAGAACTATCGTAGCAAAATAAAAAATTCTTCGTAAGTGACAATTTTGTTACAAAAAAAGTTTTGCTCGGAAATCCAAGCAAAACTTAGCTTTTTACATTTTTTCTTTGTCAATTTGGGTTCTTATTTCCCGGGCAATATTTTCAATTGTATAGAGCGCCGGTAGTTGGGACGTGATATTTGCTTCCTGATACATTTCCTTATTAATATAATAAGCGATGTTCGCATCAGATAGCCTCGCGATGGTCGATTTCGCGCTATTTGTAATCGAAATCACTTTACAATTTTGCGCCTTCAATTGGTGAATATATCTGATGATGTCTTCATTTTCCCCTTCCACCGAAATCGCAATCATGCAGATTTTATCGGATAATTTGCTCGATAAATGGTAAAACGGGTGGTTAAGCGGATCTTCAATATGTAGCGCCAACGTGAATAATGACGAAAAATAAATCGCGCCATATTCAGCGATTACGCCCGATGAACCCACCCCAGCAAATAGAACCAGTTCACGGTCGCGAAGAATTTCCACTGCGTTTTGAATTTGCGCTTTAAACTCAGGTTGCGCCGTCCGTTTCAGAAAATCAATATAAGTCGTTTCATCCGCCATATCAATTTGCGCCAACTTCTGCTCTTCCAAATAAAGCTGTAATTTCACCCGAAACTCCGAAAAACCATTACAACCAAATTTCCGGCAAAAACGCAGAATCGTCGTCGTACTCACATGCGCTTCCGTCGCCAAATCGCGAATTCGCATATAAACAACTTTCTCTAAATTTGCCACTATATAATTATAAATATCTAATTCTGTATCATTTAATTCCAAATTTTTATCCAAAAAAAGCATTTCCGCACCTCTTTTCGCTTTATTTTACCATGTAACACCTCGTTACTCAAATGTGACAAGTTCCTACTTAGAAAATCCTTACCTAAAGCTCGTCAAATACTAGCTATTTTTTCATAAAATTCCTATACTATAACTGTGAGAAGAAAAGGCAACTAACAATTAAGTAAGCCTTTTCAAAAAAATATCCTTGGAGGTATAAATAATGACTAAAGGTATTAAAATCGCGACTATTGGTGGCGGATCAAGTTATACACCCGAACTAATCGAAGGATTTATTAAACGTCAAGACGAATTACCAGTTCGCGAACTATGGTTAGTAGACGTAGAAGCTGGCCGTGAAAAATTAGAAATCGTTGGTAATTTAGCAAAACGTATGGTAGAAAAAGCTGGCGTTGACATGGAAGTACATTTAACATTAGACCGTGAAGAAGCTTTAAAAGACGCAGATTTCGTAACAACACAATTACGTGTAGGTTTATTAGACGCACGTGTGAAAGATGAGCGCATCCCGAATTCATATGGCGTAGTTGGTCAAGAAACAAACGGACCAGGCGGCATGTTCAAAGGACTTCGCACAATCCCAGTTATTTTAGATATTTGTAAAGATATGGAACGCCTTTGCCCAGATGCTTGGTTAATCAACTTTGCTAACCCTGCAGGAATGGTAACAGAAGCCGTTCTTCGTTACAGTAACCAAAAGAAAGTTGTCGGCTTATGTAACGGCCCTATCGGCATCGAACGTAACATCGCTGAAACTCTAGGCGTAGACGTTTCTGAAATTTACGTAGAATTCGTTGGTCTAAACCACATGGTATTCGCGAAAACTGTTTACCATAATGGCAAAGACGTAACAAAAGATGTTGTTTTCAAAATGACAGAAGATGAAGCTGGCTCAAGCCTTAAAAATATCAATGCAACTGGTTGGGACAAAACGTTCTTACGTACACTTAATATGATTCCAATCGACTACTTGCGCTACTACTGGCAAACAAAACAACAACTGGAAGACCAAGCTCGCGCATACGCAGAACATGGTACTCGTGCAGAAGTTGTTAAAAAAGTAGAAGCGGAACTTTTCGAGCTTTACAAACAAGAAGAACTTGCTGAAAAACCAAAACAATTAGAACAACGCGGCGGCGCTTACTACAGTGAAGCAGCATGTAACCTAATTAACTCTATCTATAACGACAAACGCGACATTCAAATCGTTAATACTCGTAACAATGGTGCCATCCTTGATATTGACCCTGATTCCGCAGTAGAAACAAACTGTGTTATCACTCGCCAAGGCCCAATTCCACTAGCAAGCGGACGCCTTCCAATCGCTATCAACGGCATCATCCAAGAAATCAAAACTTTCGAGCGCCTAACAGCCGAAGCAGCAGTTACTGGTGATTACGACAAAGCACTCCTTGCAATGACAATCAACCCACTAACTCCAAGCGAATCTGTAGCCCGCGAAATGCTGGACGAAATGTTAGAAGCGCATAAAGAGTATTTACCGAATTTCTTTAAATAAGTGGAATGTAGATACAGATATTTTTAAGTAATATATTTTTTTGAAAGAGGCAGCTTGTGTTGCCTCTTTTTTATGTATTTTATCACTACTTTAACTTACCATTTCGAGCTTGGGAACAGCGTAAGTTAGGGGAAGATGTGAATTTCCTTAATGGCAGAGCTTATTCCCAAAAAGAATTACTTGATAAAGGTAAGTATAAAGTATTACGTGTAGGTAATTTTAATACAAATGATAGATGGTACTATTCTGATTTAGAATTAGAAGAAAATAAGTATGCTAACAGGGGTGATTTGCTTTATTTATGGGCTACAAACTTTGGCCCGGAAATTTGGAATCAGGAAAAAGTGATATACCATTATCATATTTGGAAACTTAAGATAATGAATATAAATGTATCTAAACAGTACTTATATACTTGGCTTATAACTGATAAAGAACGTATCAAACAAAGTACAAATGGAACTACTATGGTACATGTTACAAAAGGCCATATTGAACAGCGCGAGTTTCAAATACCCCCAAATTTAACTGAACAACAAAAAATAGGTACCTTCTTCAAACAACTCGACGACACTATCGCTCTTCATCAGCGTAAGTTAGATGCTTTAAAGCTGATGAAGAAAGCATTCTCGCAACAAATATTCCCAGAGAATAATAGGAAGAAGCCTAAGATCCGATTTACTAGTTTTTACGAAGAATGGGAACAGCGTAAGATAGGAGAATATGGTTATTTCTATTATGGAAAGAGTGCTCCGAAATGGTCTGTGGCTCAAGATGCAACTACACCATGTGTAAGGTATGGGGAATTGTATACAAAGTTTGGACCGGAAATTGACATTGTACACTCCTATACAAATATTGATAAAAGCAACTTAAAATTTAGTTCTGGAAATGAAGTGCTAGTTCCACGAGTTGGTGAAAATCCCTTGGATTTTGCCAACTGTAGCTGGCTTTCGATTTCCAATGTTGCTATCGGCGAAATGATATCGGTTTATAATACAGAGCAATATCCTTTGTTTATTGCATACTATTTTAGAAGTAAAATGAAGTACGAATTTGCAAAAAGAGTTGAAGGTGGAAATGTATCCAATCTTTATTATTCGTATCTTGAGGATATTTTAATATCAGTACCATCAATAGAGGAGCAAAAGAAAATAGCTGAATTTCTGAATAAAATAGATATTACTATTAATCTTCTTCAAAATAAACTAGGTAGAATTAAAGAATTAAAAAAAGCTTATCTACAAAATATGTTTATATAAAATAATCCCCACCTAGCTAAGATAAAGCTAAGTGGGGATTTATTATCACATTAACATTGATAAATGGCGTATAATTTTATCATTATCTTGATTTTCCAATTCCTGAATAATATGAAGGTATGTTTCCTGAGTAGTAGTCATACTTGAATGCCCTAACCTATTCGCAACGCTTGCAATTGAAACTCCAGCAAATAACAGTAAAGAAGCATGGGTATGTCGTAAACTATGAACTGTGATAGTTGGTATATTTGCGTTTTCACACAACACCTTTAAACGATTATTAATTGTAGAATTGAATACTCTGCTTTTAACAAAAATCGGTTTATCTGGATCTTTCATTTTAATTAACTGGGAAAATTGCATTGCTAATTGCCAATCAATTTGAATCTTTCTATTGGAAGATTCGTTTTTTGTCGGCTGAAAAGAACCAGTAACCATTTTGTAATCCCAGGTTTTGTTAATAATAATTTTTTGTTTGGAAAAATCGAAGTCTGAAGGGGTTAGAGCTAATGCTTCTGAAAATCGAAGCCCAGTTTTAATGATTAATAGAATAAACCAATCCCAATTTATATCCTCCTTTAAATTTAATTCTTTTAATAAGGCTTGTACTTCAAATTGATTTAAAAATTTTGCTTTTTTAGGTCGAGGTGTTTTTCCTTTAATCACAATTTTCCTTGTGGGATTTTGACTGATCACACCTTCATCTACAGCATCTAAAATAGCCCCTTTCAGATGATGATGGAAATCCATGGTAGTTTGTTTCTCATGAGTAACTGCATAACTATTTAGCAGTTGTTGATAAGTATAACGATCTAGATCCTTTATTTTTAAATCTGGTACAAGTTCTTGAATTTTTTGTTCTGTTACATAGTATTTCTGCAGGGTAATTGAACGTATTGCTCCAACTTTATAAAGATCTACCCATTCTTTAAAATACTCATGAAATGTTTGTTCTTTTCTCTTTCTCGCTTTCATAAAAAACCTCCTAAGATAATAATAGATGAATTAATCACCTTTGTTTATTATCTTAGGAGTTGATATAAGTGTAAATATTGAATTATATAAACATGTTCTTTAGATAGAATCTTTTTAGAGAAGAGAGTTTCTCAAGTTTATTTTGCTGAAGGGCAATTAAGTCGTCAATTTGTCGGGAAAAAGTTCCAATTTTTTGTTGTTCATTACTATTGGGCAAAGGAATAGGCATTTCAAAAAAAGTATCAGTATGAATTCTCTTTGCTCTTCTAGAACCATTAGCAATATTTCCTTGATATTTGTAAAAGCGTGCCAATGATACGTACTCTAATAAAAATGTTTCATTTATGCTTTCTTCAATATCAAATGCTGGAGAATCAAGAGTTGATTCATAGCCATCCAACTCAAGTGGTATAATACCAAATGCTTGATTCAAAAAGTCTAACTTTCCATATATGAATTGTCCCGTTTTTCGAATATAGTACTGAGTAGCAGAACTGCCTGTATAAATCTCTTCTTTAGGAACTACTCCTTTTCGCCAAAGTTTTACGGTCAATTTCTTCGCAAGACTACCATTTGAACCTTTAATCTTACTTTCTTTGAGAAATTCTCCGAGTATACGCTGTTCCCAAATATCATCAAAATCATCAAACCGAATCTTAGGAATATTCTCCCCACGTTTTGGGAACATTTGCTGTAAGAGTCCTTTCTTCATCAGCTTTAAAGTATCTAACTTACGCTGATGAAGAGCGATAGTGTCATCTAACTGAGTAAAAAATAGACCAATCTTGTATTGCTCATCAAAAGTTGGATATAAAGCAATAAAATTTTCAACTTGTGATTTTGATAGATTTGTTTGAGTAACACCACTATCGAATTTTAGAAAATAATTATTTCGATTCATTCTGAAATTCAAAAATATTGGATCAATATTTTCATTTGGAGTAATACCAGCAATTCGTTGATTTAAAGTATATTTACCATCTTCTTTCACAAGAAAGAGTTTTGCCAGTGCTTTACCATTTGGCAAGTCACTTAACACCATGGCAATCTCTCCATCAAAGATTGGTTCAACTTGTTCATTTGTATATCGTTGAACTTTTCCATTAGTTGAAATAAATTTTGAATTGATAATTGTATATTTCCCATCTTCATCTTCAACTTGTTCGTGAGCTTTTCCATTTCGATAATTAGCAATATCCCTCAACTTACGCTGTTCCCAAGCTTCAGAAAAGCCTTTAAACCGGATTACTGGCACGCTTTTTTCTAATTTTTTCATCGAAATACCGCCTTAGTAGCTTCAATTATTTCCTTCGTATCCGGAGTAACGGCTAATTCATCTAATAAACCAAGAAAATCAGTCTCGGCTTTTTTTATATCGGCATTTAATGTAACCATTTCATTACCAAGTGCCACCAAATCAATAGCCTCCTCTTCTTCAAAAGTATCTACATATCGAGGAATATTTAAATTATAATCATTTTCTTTTATTTCATCCAAAGTTGCTACATGTGAGTATTTCTCTATCTCTTTACGGTTAATTACTGTATCAACAATCTTTTCCACATCTTCAGAACGTAAATTATTTTGCTTTTTAATTTTCTCAAATCCTTTACTCGCATCAACAAATAAAATGTCTGATTCAATACGATTCTTTCTTAAAATAACAACACAGACTGGAATCGATGTATTTAAGAATAACTTATCAGGAAAACCAATTATTGCCTCAATCTGGTGCTTATCAATTAAAGCCTTTCGGATCCGCCCCTCAGAAGCTCCGCGGAATAATACACCATGTGGTAAAATAATCGCCATGCGTCCATTATCTTCTAAATGATACAAACAGTGTAATAAAAAGGCATAATCAGCTTTTGTCTTAGGCGAAACACCGTATTCCCGCCATCTTGGATCATCTTCACGATCTTTATTATTCCAATGTGCTGAATAAGGAGGATTCGCCATTACCGCATCAAACATTCGAGGAGTATCTTTTCCATCCACTACCCCATCTGGCCAATCGCTTTCAAGTGTATCCGCATGATTAATATTAATATCATTATATTCAATACCATGCATCATCAAATTCATTCTTGATAAGCGGTAAGGCGTTGCATCTTTTTCTTGACCATAATACTTTATCACTCCGCGTCTACCTGAGTTCTTCATATAACTTGCTGTTGTAAGTAAAAGTGAACCAGAACCAACAGTAGGATCAAAGATAGAAAATTTTTCCATATCTTCTCGGCCAAAAGTTAAAATCCGAGCCATTACATTAGATATTTCTTTTGGTGTATAGTATTGTCCCATATCAGATGCTAGGACAGTAGCAAATTGTGCAACTAGATACTCATAAATATCTGAAACTGTGTCATTACTACCAGATAAATCAAATTCTGGAGAGGATAGCAATTCAATCATAGAAATCATGACACTAGCCCTAGCTTGTGCATTAGCACCTAAATCCGCACTATCAAAGCGCATACCATCAAAAATTCCTTCAAAATCATTTTTCGCTTCAAATGCAATTTGTTGATTAAAATGCGTAAATGTATCTGTCATCATCCCAATATTGAAACGGTCCGTATCAATTGCTTTTTTCCAGTCTACAAAGAATTCATTTGGTTGAATCGCATAACCAAGATTCTTTTTCATATAATTTAAGGCTTTTACGGAATCTTGAGAATAAACATTCTCCCAATTTTCCCCGCGTAATACGCCATTTAGCCAATGTGTTGCTTTTTCAGATAAGTATTTATAAAACAAAATTCCGAAGATATAGTCTTTATATGCAGTTAAACCAATTTGACCGCGTGTTTGGTTGAGCATTGCCCACATTTTTGTTTTTTGTTCAGTTGATAATGCCATTATGTTCTTTCCTTCTTTCTATTATTATAAATAAAACTCATATTTGCTTATAGTGAATTGAAGAATGCCATTAGCTCTTCTTCAAAATCTGAGGCTTCAAAAAATCCGATGTTTTCCTCTTCTTCAATCTCACGCACAATATCCGCTAGCTTTGGATTATCAATGAGCGTATGCCCTGGTAAGAATAAGTCGAAAGCTTCCACAATACGATTACCATTGACTTTTTGGTTAGCTGCCCAACGGCGAACTTTAAGCTCTCGATGTTCAGTACGGTATTTCTTACGTGTTTCCTGAAGAGAATCGGTTGTAAAATGTTCTGTAATATTACCTGCTTCAATATCATCCACGATCCCATGGATTTCATGTTGACTTTCTTCATCCATTGGTACGATGTGTTTTTCGATAGCATCTTTATTACTTTTATTTTTTTCATCCATAAAGGTATTCAGAAGCTCAACTAGCATATCGTAGTCAATTATCTCGTGATGATAAAATTCAATTCCAATCTTTATTTCAGTGAGATCTGGACGTTCCTCAGGAGGTAATTTCTCCTTAGCATCATATAAACGAGCTTGTAAAGCACCAAATTCATCAATACTTGAAATGTTCAAACGAACCATTCTTCCAGTCGCTTCACCTTGTTCATTTAGCTCCTCAATCTCGCTTCCTAGCTCGTAACCCTGCTGTATTAATTGCTGGATCCTGGTTTGAGTAGTTAAAGCAAGACCAACAAATTCTTTTAGATCATTTTGGCCTCGTGGAACTTGACTAAAATCATCGCCAGCAAGCTCTTTCAATCTTAAGACAGCTTCTTCTAGTTCGTTGATTTGATGACTCTGGGGCTTTGCAAGAATATCGTCATTTTCTAAATCTTTAGGTAGCTGATTTTTTGTCTCCTCTTCCGCTTCTTGAAGAGTATCATTGCCACCTCTCGTATAAATACGTAGCGCATTTTCAACAAATTCGCGCATTTCATCACCTTGGCGATAAAAACGTACTTTCCCATGTGGTTTGCTGTTAAGGTCAAAAGTTCGATTCGTTCTAGAAATCGCCTGTATTAGCATTCCTTCTTTGAGCATTTTGTCCATGTAGATTACGTTGATGAACTTTGAATCAAAGCCCGTTAAAAGCTGATCTGAAACAATTACTAAATCTAATCTATCTTTTTCTTTACCTTGATTATATGGTCTTTTACGTGCTAATCGCTTAGTTATATCTAACATGTAAGCTCGAGCCGGATCCTTTGCGTCTAAAATGCTTGGAACATTGAATTTTTCAGTATAGTCTTTAATCGCAATTTTAAGCGCCTCATTTTGTTCCTTTGTACCATGTTCATTAGACTCATCACGTGAAAATGTCATTGCTACATTTAAATGAGATCCTTTCGATTTGAAAATATTATAATAATTCACAGCTGCTTGCTTACCTGACACTGCAAACATCGCTTGGAAGGCATTCTCTTCACGTTTACCTGCAATTAAAGCCCCACTAGATGTTTTCGTCCAGTTATCAAGGATATCTTTTACGACTTCTTGACGATAGACATCACTTTGATAAACTTCTTTTTCATAGTCTTTTTCAGAAAAGTCTTCTTGTGGATGTTCAACCACCCAATGAGGTTTGAAATAAGTTACATCAAATCCTAAGACATTTCCGTCGCCAATAGCATCTTTAATGGTATATGTATGTAGTCGTTTGCCAAATATATCATGCGTTGAAATTTCTCGAGTTGTTTTGACATCATTTATTTCATCACTGTAAAAGTTCGGAGTACCCGTGAACCCAAACCAAGTTGTCTTCTTGAGGGCCTTTTTGATTAACTTTACAGATTCTCCACTCGCGCTTCGGTGCGCCTCATCCATAATAATGACATTCCAGTCGTCATTTTCTAAACCTTTTTTAACAGCTTTTGTCAATCCTTGAACTGAAATCAATAAAATTTGCGAGGAGCCTTTTCTCTTTAATTCTCTCTTTAACTCTCTTCCATTAACCTTCTTAATGCGATTTTTAAAGTGAGCATATGCGAAACTTTTAAAATTTTCGAGTGTTTGATCTATTAAGTCAATACGATCCACAATAAATAGTACATTTTTAATTCTAGGCGCAGATGCTAAGAGTTGTGCAACTTTAAAGGAAGTAACTGTCTTGCCTGATCCAGTTGTATGCCATATATACCCGCCCTCTTTTTGCACAAGTCCGCTTGCTTCCATTTCTTTCATGCGTTGTAAAATTTCCCTTGTTGCTTGAATTTGGTAGCTGCGCATTACCATTATGTTATCATTTGACGCATCCGGGATCATATTAACTGTAACTAAGCGGTGGAGAGCAGGGATACTCATTACTTGATGAATAAATTCAAATGCATCCGTAATATCTTTATTATTTTCGTCCCGCCAGCCAAACACAAAAGTTTTATTATATTGTTCAAATGCATTTGGACGAGCAAAATAATGTGCCGAATGTTGACTCATGATAACTTGAACTTGTACAAAAGCAAACAATCCTTTATACAGTCCGTCACCATGATAACCTTTGAGTTGTTCAAAAGCTCGCCACTGATTTTGCAAATGCTCATCTTTTTCTTCAATATGTACTACCGGAATTCCATTAATAAGTAAAGCTACATCAATTATACGTTTTGTTGTTAATCCTTCAGATAGATTATCAAATCTTACTTGATTGACAATTTCATACCGAGAGCGCCCCCCCGCTACATCATCTTCATAAAAAATTTCAACTTCCAAGCTTGAACCATCATCACGAGTAATAGGAATTGAACCTACTCCACCTGCACCCACTAATAATAATTGAGCATCATACGGTGTTCTAATACGTTGTAATTCTTGAAGGATTAATCCAAACTCAATTTCTGACAATGGTACTCCATTGAGTTTATGTGCGTTAGTTTCATTTAAGATATCACGCCAATGCTCTTCAAGTTTTTTAATACTAACATTGGATAAATCTTCCCGATAAGTCCACCCTTCAGTTTCAAGCTTTTTAATTAAAGCTGCTTCAAATTTTGCTTCTGCCACATAAATACGTCCTTTCGCAATTTTGTTATGAACTATTACTGTAATTCTCTCTATATCATACTTCATAGTTCCCATAAAAAATTTAGCTTATGCTGTTTTTCAGTGTAAGTATTGCATTTACACTTGTCATTATATCACGTATTAAAGTTATTGTTTAAAAATTATATCAATTCAGCTACTTAACTATATTTTATTACTCTTTTCTTCATAGACTTAAAATTATTTGTTGAATAATAAAGAAAATGCTCTAAAAATCTAGAGCATTTTCTTTCCAAAGTTATATCCGCCAATCCGTCATATTATTCTCCAAATAATCAATCCCAAATGCCAAAAGCCCAATCCGATAATCTGTCGTAAACTTACGCGACAACACAATTTTCGGCAAAGTCGCATACGGATAAACTTGCTTCAACTCTTCCGTCAGTTCCTCGGTAAAATCCTTCTGCCCAAAATAAAAATTTGTATAGAGCACAATCGTTTCCGGATCGTAAAAACTCATCGTGAGGAGCACCATTTTACGAATATGCGCTTTAATTTCATCGACCGAAAAGTCAAAATTATCCCAGTCCACCTGTAACGGCATATGCTTAATCTCCCCAGCGAGCCCATTCTGCCCTTTCAAAATCTCTCCGTTCATCAAAAGCCCCGCACCCGGTGGAAAACGCTCCGGATAATAAAGCCCAACGATATTCTCCTCTTTCACCGGCCGATTTTTATACCCTAAAATCGCCGCATTTGTATCCGTCTCAACCAACACCGGCAAATTCACTTCCGCTTCCAAAGTCTCCCGTAGTTGCACATTTAAAAGTAGCGGAAAATCCATCGCGCGCAGCTTACCGCCAATCTCAATTCCCGGCACCCCAATTACAACGCAAGAAATCTTCGGAAAAGCGCAAACAAGATCTTTCGTATTCCGTTTCAGCGCAGTAATGTCCAAATCCTCCCCAGACATATCCTCCACAAACTCCGGCTCACCAAGCAAATTATAGACCGAAAAAGAATAAGTAATTTTCTTCCACTTTTCTTGCAAACTAATAACTAACACCTGCTGAAAATTAGGATTAATTTTATACGAAACAGCTCTTCTTCCGCCAGTCGCAACTGAATTATCTTGTTCTAAAATCTCATCATTTTCCACTAAATCACGAATCAACTTATTCACTGTAACTACACTAAGCCCAGTCACTTCGGCGATTTCCGCTTTTGTCATTGCACCTTGTTGCCGTAAAATTGACTTGATATTTTTCTTATTCAGCTCTTTTAAATCACGAGGAAGTGCCATTATCAATCGCTCCATTCGTAAAGTTATTAAACAAACTTTATAAACTATATTTAATATTATTTTAACCACTCAGAACCCATTTGTCAAAACAAAAAAGAACCTCTCATTACGAGAAGTTCTCTTCACTTTATTATTTAGCTTTTCGAATAAAGAGCGAACACAGCAGACCAATACAAGCCATAATCAGTCCAAAAACAAAAGCATTTTGAATTCCGGCTGTCAGTGAAGCGACCATTTGTTCAGGTCCCATTCCTTGCGCCGTTTCCATATACGCTTTTTGTCCGGCAGACATGATCGTAATCGCAACAGCCGTTCCAATCGCGCCGGAAACTTGTTGTAATGTGTTCATAATCGCTGTGCCATCAGGATATAATTTTGGCGGCAATTGGTTTAATCCGTTTGTTTGTGCTGGCATCATGACCATTGAAATCCCAATCATTAACACTGAATGAAGCACGATGATAGTTAATGCAGATGTTCCAACTTCTATTCTCGTTAAGAAAAATAGTGCAATAACCGCTACGATAAACCCTGGGATAACAAGTGCGCGTGGACCGTATGCATCGAACAAACGCCCAGTAAATGGTGACATTAAACCATTCAGCACCCCACCCGGAAGTAAAACTAGTCCCGCTGAAAACGCCGCGAGTGCTAAACTATTTTGCAAGTATAGCGGTAGTAAAATCATCGTCGAAAGAATCATCATAAAGCTGATAAATACTAAAATAAGTCCTAATGTGAACATTGGGTATTTAAATACTTTCAAGTCCATCAAAGGTTTTTCCATTGTTAGTTGGCGCCAAACAAAGAGTCCAAGCGCAATTCCACCAACGATAATTGAAACTAATACCGTCGCGCTTCCCCAACCATTTTCTCCCGCACTACTAAAGGCAAATACGACTCCACCAAAACCTAGCGTCGAAAGAATAATCGATAAAATATCAATTTTCGGCTTCGTAACAACCGAAACATTTTGCATAAATTTCATTCCGAATAATAACGCAATAATAAGGAATGGCAAGGAAATCCAGAAAATCCAGTTCCAAGTTAAGTTTTCTAAAATTAGTCCTGAAATTGTCGGACCAACTGCTGGTGCAAACATAATTACCAGCCCGATCATCCCCATTGCTGAGCCACGTTTATGCTCTGGGAAAATCAGTAAAATCGTGTTAAACATTAACGGTAGTAATAGCGCCGTACCTACTGCTTGCACTACGCGTCCAATCATTAACATCGCAAACGTTGGCGAAAGCGCCGCGATCAGCGTACCTGCAATCGAAAAACTCACTGCTGTAAAAAATAATCCTCGTGTTGTAAACCATTGTAAAAGCAATCCCGAAATCGGCACTAATATTCCAAGCGTTAGCAAATAACCTGTCGTAAGCCACTGCACTGTCGCTGAACTAATATCAAACACCTGTATCAAATCACTAAGCGCCATATTAAGAGCAGTTTCACTGAATAGTCCAATAAAACCAGCCATCAAAAATGAGGCAATAATCGGTATTGGGCGAATCTTCTGCCCACCTGTTGCTTCTTGCTGCATATAATTTCCCCCTTCTCAGACCAAAAATAAGTAGTCTACGTTTGATATTACGGAGATTTTGCCAATAAGTCAACGTTTCAAGCTTTATTTTTACGAAAAATTTACAAGCTATGCTATACTTCGGAGTAGAAAAGAGGGATTATTTATGGCCATTTTAGCATTTATTTTAACCTTCATCGTAATGATCGAGCATATTTATATAATGATTTTAGAAATGTTTTTCGCCAATACCAACCTCGCAGCCAAGACGTTTGGTGTCGAGAAGGAACTACTTGCGAATAAGAAAGTACAGACACTATTTGCGAATCAAGGGCTTTATAATGGCTTTCTTGCAGCAGGGCTTGTGTGGGGATTATTTTTCGCGGGAGCAGGGATGGCGGAGACTGTGCAGATTTTCTTTTTGAGTTGCGTGGTTGTAGCGGCGCTGTTTGGCGGAGCGACTTCTTCTAAGGGGATTTTGGTGAAGCAGGGATTGCCGGCGGTTTTGGCGTTGGTTGTGGTTTTGTTGGTTTAGAGAGAGTTTTGAAAAGATCAGGATTTATATCCTGGTCTTTTTTATGTCTCAAGCTAGTTAATTCTTAAATACCTTTAGCAAATAAACACAACGCAAACTGTACTAAATAAAGCATCAAAAGTAATACTTCAGACATCTTTAAAATGTAAAATACAGTAAATTTTCCAACTAATTAACACGTTAAACCACTAGCATTTAAGCCACTTTATCCACCAAAGATTCATTTATTTTTTAAAATTTACTAAAAACAGACTTGTAAA
This sequence comes from Listeria innocua, assembly GCF_028596125.1. Classification (GTDB taxonomy): domain Bacteria; phylum Bacillota; class Bacilli; order Lactobacillales; family Listeriaceae; genus Listeria; species Listeria innocua. The sequence continues at coordinate 492,626 of NZ_CP117229.1, read as the reverse complement.
CGCTTTCCGTTCATGCTAAAATCGAGCTATAAATAAATATCCTTATTCAGGAATGTTACCAACTTGGGCATAACCTAGATAAATGGAGAATTGGCTTTTTGGGCTATTTTTCGATTTATCTAGGTTTTTATTTTGCTAAATACTAACAAAAAGGAGAATAAGATGAAGAAAAATATTTTGAAATTAATGATGGTGTTTTGTGCATTACTACTAATTGCGGGTTGTGGAAATAACTCAAACGCAGACAAAGCATCCAAAGAAACTAAAAAAGATGGTACTGTGACTTTTTATGTTGTACGTCACGGTAAAACAATGTTAAATACAACTGACCGTGTACAAGGTTGGTCAGATGCAGTTCTTACTCCAGCTGGGGAAGACGTTGTAAAAAGTGCTGGTAAAGGCTTGAAAGACGTTGACTTCTCTGCTGCATATAGTAGTGATAGCGGTCGTGCCATCCAAACTGCAAACTTAATTTTGAAAGAAAGTGCTAAATCTGCGGATAAAAAAGTAGAAACAGATGAACGTTTCCGCGAATTTAATTTTGGTTCTTATGAAGGCGATTTAAATGAAAATATGTGGACTGATATTGCGAAAAGCCAAGGTAAAACTTTAGAAGAATGGCAAAAAGCTGGTATCTCTCCAAAAGGATTTGCGGATAGTGTAGCTGCTCTTGATAAAACTCGCGTAAAAGAAGGCGAAAACTGGCCTGCAGAAGATTACGCAACTATCCAAGCTCGACTAAAAGATGGTTTAACAGAAGTTGCTAAGAAAGAAAGCAAAAATGGAGACAGCAATGTATTACTAGTTTCCCATGGCTTAAGTATTGGCGCGCTTCTTGATACAATTGAACCTGGATATAAACTTCCACCAGCTGGAATTAAAAATGCAAGTGTTACAAAAATCACTTACAAAGATGGTAAATTCACTATTGGCGAAGTAAATGATTTAAGCTATGTAGAAAAAGGTTCTAAATAAAAATCACCGTAAAAGCCCAAATTATTTTGGGCTTTTACTTTAAAAAGAATCTTGTATTTCTAAATAACTATAGATATACTTAGAGAAAATGGAACCTTGGAGGACATCTAGTTGAAGAAACTTACTTTTATTATCATTGGTTTTGCATTTATCTTGATAGCAGGAGTTTTTTGGATTACTCATTCCACCCACAAACCCGAACAAAATAATACCCAAACCACCACTCAAAAAAAAATAAGCCCTGCTAATCTCAAAACAATCTCAGCAAAAACGAAGAAAACCTTAAGTTCCCTAGCAAATTCAGGAGCCGACAAAGCTTCCCTTTCTGAGTTGAATCAATTAATTAAAGAGCTGAACAACTATTCTACCGAAAAAAATGAATCTAGTGACTATATCAAAAACCTGCAAGCATGCTTAGAAGCCGTAAAATCATATAGCACTGGGAAAGCTGATGAAAAAGCGCTTGGAAAAGTATATCCTAACTTTCTTTTAAGCGAACAAAAATTAACTGAAATAGAAAAAACAAGCCAATATGATTGGTTTTATGCAGCAGCAGCGACTAACGAGCAAGGATTAAAAGAAAACGGTGTCGTTACTTTAACAATGGTTGGTGATAATTCATTTGGCACCTATCCAGAAACACCAGAAAACCTAAAATTTGATAATGTATTCAAAAAAAATAACGGTACTGATACGTATGTATTTAAAAATTGTCTTCCCTGGTTTAAATCTGATGACTTTACAGTAATTAATGCCGAAAGTGCTTTTACAAATGCTACGAAAGCTGAAAATAAAAAGTGGCGCATTAAAAGCGATCCAGCCCATGTAGCCTTTTTACCAGCGAGTGGCGTGGACGCAGCGAATCTTGCAAATAATCATACTAAAGACTACTTTCAAGTTGGCTATGATGATACTTTAAAAGCTTTCAAAGATAATAATATTCCTGTTTTTAATTCCGATGCACCGCTTGAAACAACGATTAAAGGAATGAAAACTGTGATGCTTGGTTACGATTGCCGAATGAGTCAACAGTCTCCAGCCTATCTTGAAAGAATTGTAAAAGACGTTAAAAAATATAAAAAAGAAGATACGCTCGTTATTGTTAATATGCACTGGGGCGTCGAATATCGTGAAACTCCAACAAACTACCAAACTCAATTTGGACATGCTATTTTAGATGCTGGTGCTGATATAATTATGGGAGCTCATCCCCACCGCCTGGAAAGTGTCGAAAAATATAAAGATAAATATATTGTATACAGTATGGGCGATTTTGCTTTTGGCGCGGACCCAACTCTCCTTTCAAGGATGACCTCGATGTTCCAATTGCGTTTTACAAAAGAAGCTAATAAAATTGTTTTAAAAAATATTTCCATTGTTCCTACTTACGAAAATTCCGATGGTAGCACAACAGAAAACAACTATCAGCCTCTTCCAGTATTTGGTGAAGATGCTAAGAAAATAGTTGATGAACTAACTCGTATCAGTAAACCCGTTCCAGGTGGAGTAACAGAATATACGTACTTTGATCCGTTTTGATAAAACAAAAAGAGTAGATACCTTCTAGATGAAAGTATCTACTCTTTTCTTATCTTGCTATTAAAGTGTCACAAATCGCATGGGCCATAATATAAGAAGATACGCTACCAAGCACAAGTTTTTCAACCCGGTTCATTCCGGTAGCTCCACAAATAATTAAATCTGCTTGAAATTCTGCGGGAATATCAGTCGATAGTAAGATTTTCGGATTTCCTTTCGCTACAAAAGTTTCTACTTTCGCCACTCCAGCTCTCCTTGCAATGTCGGCATATTCATTTACGCTCGTTTTTAGTTCTAATTCCGCTTTTTCTTCTAAACTTCCATCATAAGAAACATTTGGAGAAAAAGCTCGTAAATCAACAATACTTGCAATACCAAGAACACCATCTAATTTCAGAGCTAATTCTAATCCTTTTTCAAAGGCTAACTTCGCTGGTTCCGAGCCATCTACAGCTACAAGAATACGATGATATTTTTCCATAATTATAACCTCCTACAACTTTTCTTATAGTATTCAATACCCTATAAAAATAATTTTAGGCTTCTTTTCAGATGTTTAAGATTTGCGTTTTCTGAAAAGAACGAGAGCCGTCAAACTAAGCATTGCTCCTGCTAAAACTAACGGAAGAGTGCCGAATCCAGCATCTCCGGTTTTTGGAAGTGCTTTAGTTTTTGGCTGGTTTGTTTTTGCTCTTACATTTTCATTAGTTGTTAATGTAGTATTATTTGCTTTTTCTTGCACAGTAACTTGTTCTTCTGTGTTTTCACTTTGTATGTCTGGATTTTTTGTAGGTTCTGAAGGTGATTTTTCATTTTGCGTTGAGGGTTTTTCTTCGGGTGTTGGGGTCTTTTCTTCAGGTGTAGGTGGTGTTGGATCAACTGTTTCGCCGTCCGCATCAGTGACTGTCACAATAACTGTTACAGGATCTGCTTTTTGGCCGCGCTCATTTTCAGCATTTAATGTTACGGTGTATTTTCCTGGTGTGGTTAAATCTACTACTTTATTAAAATCGCTTGTAAGTGTCGCGTTTCCTGTTACAGCTGAATGAATCTCGGTTAAAAATTCGTCGACTGATTTAGTTGTTGCTTTGTTATAAGAAATAGTAGGATCTGCTGTGATAACAGGTTTTTCATGTACAGTTACTTTTACTGTCACAGGAGTTGCTTTTAGCCCGGCAGCATTTTCTGCGTTTAATGTGACCGTGTATTCGCCCGGTACATCTAGTTTTACGACTTGGTTAAAGTCACTTTGGACAAGAGTGCCATCGTCCGTTTTAGCATGAACATCTTTTAAAAATTGCTCTTCGGTTGTTGCATCGTATTGATTATAGTCAAAACTTTCATCAGCTGTTAAATCTAAAGTGTGGCTAATATCAAAATACTGATCGTATGTTCCGCTGGAGATTGTATATGAAGTCATGCTTGGTGGTGTCGGATAGCTGCCAGTTGGAAAGTCATAACGTGCATTATATTCAATTTCGTCAAGGTTATCAAATTCTTCTTTCGTTACGCCACTTACTGTAATGCCATCATCTGTAATTGTAAGACGTGAACTTGGAAGTGCCACATCGTTAAAACCTAAATACGTGTTACTTGCAGAGGTTGACTTAGAAAAAGGAGCAACTGTCCCATCAAAGCTAGTTAATGGCTTTGGCATCATCGAAAATGGTAAATATAACGTTTGGTTTGCTTCGTTAAAATCAAGTTTACCTGATTTAAGCGTGATGCGCGGATTTGTCCGCCCGGTATTTTGTCCAAATGCTGCTAAAGCTTTTAAGTTACCATTTTTAAAACTCTCAAAATTATTTAAAGGACGAAAATCATCAATTCCATCAAATTGCACAAAAAGCGTTGTTAATGCTGGCAAAGAGGCTAATGCAGAAATATCCGTGATTTTCATTGAATTTTGTGCGTACAGATAGGTTAGTTTCGGTAATTTATTAAAATTATTAAAAACATTATGTGTTACTTCACTGCCACTAATACTTAAGCTCTGTAAATTAACTAACCCGTTTAAATCTACAAAAAAGCTATCTTTCACATTGTCACCACTAACCGTTATGTAAGTCAAAGATGTTTGGTTTTTAATTGGCTCTAGGGTTTGAATGTTTGTATTGTTAAGTGTCAGTGTTGTAAGATTTTCCGCTTCTTCTATACCGGTAAGATCAGTATAATTACTTCCAGAAAGAGTAACGGTTTTGATTGTTGCTAGTTGGCTTTTAGTGATTGGAGCATTCGTCGTTTGTTTGAGTAGTCCATTCAGATATGCTCTTAAGTTTGTATCAGGAATATTAACGACATCTGATGTTTCATCTGCATGAACTGCCGTTGTAGGATAGATCATTATAAACATACAAATAGTTACGAGAAACAATTTTAGAACTTTTTTCATTTATAATCTCCTTAATGGTTGATTTCTTCCCAAAGTATAACGTCATAAAAATTAACTCTCAATACGTTTTCGTAAAATATTTCACGTTTGATTTGCTTTAATATTCATATTATTCAGTTTATAATATTGACAAATCGCTTTAAATCAATAAAGAAAGCGTTTTATTTCCCAAAAATAAAAAGATTGAAAATTCTATTAACGTAACATTTTGTACACAAATATGCGTTCACAAATACTAATATTACACTTTCTGTTTCCAATTTATTTAAAAACTTATCAAATTCAGCTTAAAAAACAAGCTTTTTTTATTGTAAAAAAGTAGTGCGCTTACCATCATTCCTTCGCCCTATTTATGCTATACTGTTGATATTGACAGAAAAAGGGGTATATTTATGAACAATGAGCAAAACATGAATCAACAAATCGCTTTATTTTACTTCGGCTATAAAGCATTTACAGAGACCGCTGATTTAATTATTGCCAAACATTCACTAAAAAGATTACATCATCGCATTTTGTTCTTTACTGCACGGATGCCTGGACTTACGATTAACGAACTTTTAACCTTTTTAGAAATATCGAAACAAGCCTTACACCAGCCACTTGCAGAGTTAAAAGATCGCGAACTTCTTACAATTGAACAAGGCACTCGCGACAAACGCCAACGCTGTATTTTTTTGACCACAGCTGGTAAAGAATTAGAAAATGAACTCGGCGCTGCACAGCGAAAACAGATGGCAGAAATATTCGCTAATTCCTCTGATACTGATGGCTTACATTTTACCGAAGTGATGGAAGGCTACGCAAAAAATCGACCTGGTGCAACTTTAATAAAAGACTTTAAGGAGTGACAATGATGGAACAAATTTTATTCATTCAAACTGGCTTTGGTGTAGATGTACACGGCCAAAATATAACTAAAGCGGCTGAACGCGCTGTAAGAAATGCGATTTTCACTAATTCGATGCCCGGGATTCAGGGACTCCTTCCAGAGGGCGATTTACAAAACATGGTAGTGAATATCAAACTAGCTTTACCATGCGATGCCGATAAATTAGACGAAGATACTATTCGCTCAATTATCCCTTATGGTACGGTAACAATCGAAAAAATGGCTGGCGGCATGATGACAACAAGCGGCATTTTCTTGGAAGATAAAGAAGACAAGAACGACTTAATGTATATTGTCAATGCTTCTGTTGAAACTGGATATTAAAGAAAAAACCATCTGACTTTCTCGTCAGATGGTTTTTGGATTTATTAAATAATCTAAAATAGCCTCAAGCATTTGTTTATTATCTTCTGGAACATCCTTCTCTCGCATCACTTCCACGCTTTGAACATATTTTCCAGGTGTGATAAACGCCTCATCAATTTGCAAAATCGTCTCAATCCCCGCTTTTTCCATTTCAAAATGAAACTGTAAACCGATAATATTTTCACCGTACAAAAAAGCTTGGTTCAAACAACCCTCACTAGCAAATAAACGCGTGGCGCCAGCTGGTAACGCAAACGTATCTTGGTGCCAGTGAAACACATTTAATGATTCTGGAAAAAATGATAATTTATCGGAAGTTCTTTTGACAGGAAACCAGCCTACTTCTTTTACTTTATTTACAGTGATTTCGCTTCCGAATGTTGCTGCGATTTGTTGTGCTCCGAGACAGACACCAAAAACGGGTTTATGCTGTTCACTTAATCGCTTTATTAGCTTACGTTCGTCTTTTAACCACGGAAATTCAGCTGTATCATTTATTCCCATCGGTCCCCCAAGCACAATTAAAAAATCCGAGTCTTTTGGAACATGTTCATTTTCTTCAAATAACGTATGTATCTTTAACTGATGCTGATTTTCTCTCGCCCAATTCGCTATAAGTCCAGGTCCTTCGTGCGGCACATGTTGCAATACATCAATAATCAATTTATCAGCTCCCGTCATTTTTTTCTATTATGACGGAATTTTAAGTTTTCCGCAACTAGGCTAAACCATTTGCCTTTTTTACTTTGAATCTTGATATTTTTCGAAAACTTGTTGTTTGATTGCTTGGTAATTCTTTACTTCATCCTTACTTTCGGAAATAAAATCGTATTTTTGAACTTCGCCAAGTTTGTCAAAATCTGCCAGAACGCCTTGTTTTTCTTGGAGCTTTTCACTGAATTTACCATAACCCATGCTAACTATAGAACTTACTTTATCGTCACCCTCGTTTAGAAACAAGGTATATTCTTCATTTTTTTCAAGTGCAATATAGTTTTCAACCGCGACATATTTATCATTACTTAAATACCACGGTTCCGAAATATCTACTTTTTCGCCTTTTTTAAAATTACCTTTATAGTTTTTCAAAATCTCTACTTCACTAATCGTATTTCCATTTTTACCGATGTCTTTATTCTGTAGAAATTTCACTTTAACAATCGAATCACTGTTCGCTACTAGTTCATCCAAATTTGCTGGAATAGCGTAGTCCGCCCGTATAATAAACGTCTTCGAAATGGCAGTTTCTTTCGTTACTCCTTCGTTTTGTGATGTACACCCATAGAATAAAACTGCGAGAAGCATAAGTGGCATTAGAACTTTTTTCATGTTGATGTCCTCCAGATTATGTTTGAGTTTTTGAGAGAGTTGGTAAATGTCAATGGTTGTTAAAGGCATTTTTTAGGGAGTTAATTTAAAACTGTAATTTTTAAATGTGAGCAACGATTATATATTGGGCTTTTATTTCATAGTGAGTAACTAAAACTGGTTTAAATAACTAGTTCAACTAACAAATATAAAATTTACATTTCACAATAAGTAACTAAAACCCGTGCGATTTTCTTCTTACTCCCATCTTACCTCAAAAGGCTGTTTCTGTCGACCTGTTCCAAATCAGATAAAATCTACTTTTACCAGCATACTTTTTCAAAGCAAATATCTCCAAACTCTGCTTCCTCCAAGCATTCACAACTTCCTGTCGGTCTTCGGAATTTTTACGCTACTGCTGGTCGACAGTTTACTAAAAACAAAAAAACAGCACTATGCTAAGTTACTGTTTTTGAGTTTAATATTTAAAATAACGGATGCAATGAACGGTTTTCTTGGACGCCTTCGATTGCGCGGCCTAAGATTCGTCCAATGGAAATCGTGGTTAGTTTTTCGAATTGTTTTTCTTCTGGAAGGTCGATGGAGTCCGATGTAATAACTTCTTTGATTCTTGAGTTTTGCAAGCGTTCAGTCGCGTCTCCAGCCATGACTGAATGGGTTGCGCACGCGATTACTTCTACTGCCCCTTTTTCAAGTAAAATGTCAGCTGAAGTTGTGGCACGTACACCGGTATCGATAATATCATCGACAACGATTGCGACTTTGCCTTTCACGTCGCCGATAACGCTCATAATCTCATCTTCGTGCGGTCTTGGTTTACGATTTAAAATGGCGATTGGCGCATTTAATCGATCAGCAATTCTACGTGCACGAACAACACCACTATGATCTGGTGCGACTACAACGACGTCCTCTTCACCGTATTTTTCAATCAAATAATCACCGATAAGTGGAACTGCTGAAAGATGATCGATTGGAATATTGAAAAAGCCTTGAATTTGAGCTGCATGCAAATCAACTGTAATTAAACGATTTGCTCCCGCACGTTGGATTAGGTTTGCCATTAATTTGGCAGTAATAGGTTCTCTTGAGCGTGCTTTTCTGTCCTGACGAGCATAGCCATAATAAGGCATAATTATATTAATTGAGTGCACGGAAGCGCGTTTTAAGGCATCTACCATGATTAAAAGTTCCATTAAACGTTCATTTACGTTTGCATTCATTGATTGAACAACATACGCATTCGTTCCGCGGATACTTTCCTCAATATTAATTTTCACTTCTCCATCACTGAACTTCTGGAGCTCCACCTCACATAAAGGTATATCTAGATAATCTGCAATTTTTGTCGCAAGTGGTCTCTCACTCGTCACAGAAAAAAGTTTCATTTTGCCTGTCATTGCTATCTCCTTCCGCCGTACTAATTTCTTCTCCTTATTATTATATAGAACTGTCTGAGGGTTGTCTACTAGCTAAAAATTCTTCCCGGAAATAAAACAAGCATTAGCGTGAACTAATGCTTGTTTCACTATATTGCAATTAAAGAATGCCGCCGAACCAATGAAGTCCGTAATATACAATCCAAGTATACCACTGAGTCCCTACAGCTAGTGAAGTTACTTCTACAGCATCTTTTGGTATATTATAGCCGATTTGACCAGCAAGTTCCGTCATCAGTGGTGCCGCTGCGCCTGATAGGTAGAGGGTAATAATGACGATAACAATACCTGTGAAAATCCCTCTAAACAAATTACCTTTTGAAGGAACAATGGCAAAAATCATATAGAATGGTAATGCCGTTAAATCAGCTAAAGGTAAAACTTTATTGCCTGGTAAAATGAACGCTAAGATTAAAGTAATTGGAATCATTAACAGTCCAAGTGAAAGTACGAATGGATGACCAATCCCCACCGCTGAATCTAGTCCGATGAATAGTTCGCGACCTGGAAAACGTTTTTCCATGAATTCATGGGCAGCTTCTGAAATAACTGTAAGTCCGTCCATTAAAAGCGAAACCATCCGCGGAATAAGTACTAAACTAGCTGCAATTGTTACTCCAGTTTGCAATACTTGGCTTAGTGGCATTTGCGCAATTGCTGCAAGTCCACCACCGATAATTAAGCCCATCAGCATCGGTTCGCCGAAAATACCTAACCGGGTTTGAACTTTCTCTGTGGACCAATTGATTTTCCTAACGCCAGGAATTTTTCCAAGTAGCCAGTTCATCGGATAACCAACAAGGGCCCACCCAGAAGTTTGAATTTGTGGTAAGGAAATTCCATCCAAACCTAATACATCCTCTACATCTTTTTGCGTCCAGTCAGCGATTTTGAAAATAATTGCCATATTAATAATCGAACTAAGAATCGCAATAATCATACTACCAGTCGTTAAGTAAAGTGCACTCGCGATAAAAAGCGGCTGCCAGTAGTTCCAAATATCAACATCCATTGTTTTCGTCCATTTAAAGGCAATCATTAAAATATTAGTTGCAATAATTGCTACAAAAACAAATGGCACTACTTCAGTCCCCCATGCCAGTGACGAGCCAACTCCCCAACCAATATCCGTCGCGGTTAATTTAAAATTATAGTTCTCTACCAGTGCTTTTGTAACTGGTGTAATGGTCGTTAACATAAGTGAAGTGATAACGCCTAGCCCAACAAAACCAACACCAACCGTTAATCCCGCTTTAAAAGCTACACTAATTTTCTTGCGGAAAATCACACCTAGAATGGTAATGATAATTGGCATCATAACTGTTACACCAAGCCCGATAATATATTTAAAGAAATCTAGAATAATATCCATTTTGTGCCCTCCCTTTAATCTTGAAGTATCGCGAGTATTTCATCGATTGTTTCTTGTTTTTTAAGGCCAGTTAAAAATGATCTTCCAATGACAACTGGTACATCACCAACATCACCTGTAACTGTTGTTGAACTAACAATAATGTCTGGCTTGGATGTGCTTACTTTTGAAGCTACTTCTTGAACCGTGCACTGACTAATTTCATATGGAATGCGCTTTTCATCTAATACCGCACGCACTTTTTTGGAAATAACTGTGGAAGTCGCAATTCCTGTCCCACAACATACATAAATTCTCTTCTTTTTCATCTTAAAATCCCCCTATCTTTCTGGGAAAAATAGTACTTTCCCGAAAAATTCATTTCTTTCATAGATTCGCTCAAAAACTTCTGGTCCTTCTGCAAGTGAAAGACGATGTGTAATCATTGGCTCAATGTTGATTTGTTTGTTAGCTAGGAAGTGAATGGTTGTTTGCCACTCTTTTCCTGGAAATGGTGCGGAAATTGCGTTCCATGAACCCAAAACAGTAAGCTCACTCCGCACAATTTTTTCAAAATAGAAACGTTCGATTGTTACATCGGCATATGGAATTCCTAGGAACACGACGCCTCCACCTTTTTTCGCATAGGCAAAAACTTGAGCGGATGTAATAGGTGATCCCGCGGCTTCTACAACTAAATCAGCATTTAGACCATCTGTATGTGCTGCGACTACTTCTAATGGATCTTCTTTTAATGAATTAATAACTACGTCTGCTCCCACTTCTTTCGCAAGAGCTAACTTTTTATCGTCTACATCAATCGCAATAACTCTTCTTGCGCCAAAAACTTTTGCCCATTGAATTGCTAGCAAACCGATATTGCCGCTTCCGACAACGACGACATCATCGCCTGCTTGTAATTTCGTATGATAAAATCCATGAACGACCACTGCAGAAGGCTCGACAAGTGCAGCCGCTTCATAATCTAATTCGTCTGGTATTTTTACTACATTTTCTGCTGGAAGTTTGATATACTCAGCATAGGCTCCGGGATGTCTTGCTCCGATTACTGTTAGCTTCCGACAGCGGGCGAATTCGCCTTTTTTACAGTATTCACACTCTCCGCAATAGAGTGCTGGGCATCCGGCAGCCCTATCACCAATTTCAATATCAGTTACCGCACTACCAACCTCAATCACTTCTCCTGAAAATTCGTGTCCCCACACCATTCCCGGTACATACGGACCAAGTTTACTGTATCTCGAAATATCTGATCCGCAAATTCCAACCGTTTTTACTTTCAAAATAACATCATCAGGTTGTTCGATTGTTGGCATATCTGCTTCTTCATAACGCAAATCTCTTTTCCCATATAATTTTAAAGCTTTCATTCTGTTAAAACTCCCTTCGATAACTTTTCCAAATTCGCTTCGATATCGCCTTCAAATAAATAAGATCCTACAACGATTAAATCTGCGCCTGCAAGTGTACATTCTTTCGCAAGTTCGTCATTTACTCCGCCATCTACTTCAATTTGAATAGGACGATTTCCAATATACGCTTTGGTTTTTCTGATTTTTTCTAAACTTGATTGGAAGAATTTTTGACCACCTAAGCCTGGATTTACAGTCATAAGCAAAATACAGTCAATATCATCTAACACGTATTCTAGAGTGCTTGGTGGTGTACCTGGATTTAACACAACTCCAGCGCGAACTCCGTAACTTTTAATTAGTTGAATTGTACGATGTAAATGGGTTGTCGCTTCTTGGTGGACTGTAATCATATGGGCACCAGCTTCCACTAATCTTGGAATATAACGATCTGGTTCATACACCATCATATGCACATCAAATTGAAGTTTTGTGCCTTTTTTCATCATTTTGATTTGATCAGGACCAAAAGCAATATTCGGAACGAACGAGCCATCCATCATATCTACATGTAATAAATCGATGCCATTTTTCTCTAAGACTTGTAACTGTTCATTAATTCTGCCGATGTCTGCTCCAAAAACAGACGGAACTATTTTTGCCACTATTATCACCTCAAGATTGAATTTCTATGATTTTTTGTAACTTTTCTTTGTCACTTAGTTTTAATTTTTGCTGACTAAAATGGAGTAATTTAGTTGATTCTGGTGCATTTCGGGCTGATTTTACCCAAAATTCATTTCGACTTGGCACGAGAATGTACCACGGTAGAGCTTTTTTCTCTGTTTGCCACGCTGCATATAATTCGTCCAGCTCCCACGTTTTCATTTCTGCTAACTGATTCATTTTTTTCGGTAAGTAGTATGCGAGTGTCCACTTGGCGTATAAAATGGTGGTGGCGTAAATCATTACTACGAACATGAAAATTAACATATTATCTTCAATTAAGTTAACGACAAATCTACCTGGACTTCCTATTAGCCAGTCTACAAAACTTGCAAAAAAACTCCCCATTTATTCCCGACCTCCCTTAATTATTCTTAGAAAAATGTTCTATTACTGAGAGAACATCTCCCGTTTCTTGCGCTTTAAGTAAGGTCGTCATCACCTCCTCGTCTTGAATAAGTTGAATAAGTGTTTGTAGCATATCTAGTTGTTCGTCAGCACTCCTCAGCGCCATCATAAAGACAATTCTCACATCAATTGCTTCGTTATCAGAGGCCATTTCGATAAAAGAAACTGGTTCCTTAAGTATCCGCACAGCAATTACTGGACGAATGACGTGTTCGCTATCTGTATGTGGAATGGCAACTCCAGCATGAGCGGTTAGTAATCCCGTTGGAAAAACTTTTTCCCGTTTAATTACTGCGTCTTTGAAACTTGGCTTTACAGCGCCTACTTCACACAACTGTTCAGCCATTTCCGTAAGTAATTTTTCTTTATTTTGTTCGTTTGAAAAGCGAACCATTTCTTCTTTAAAATATTCTAATACATCCAAATTGCATCCCTCCGACTGGCTGCTTGTTTATTTATTTAATAATTTGTTTCCAACGGCACCACCAGGATGGATGACGGAAAACTGCTCTTTTGTGTAATTCATATAGGTCATTAAGCAAACAATTATTGCATCAAAGCTTGCAATAACAGCCATTGTACTTGCCGTTGCTAACATATTAAAAGGATCTGGTTCTTTCTTTACACTTACTGGGAAAAAGATATCTGCTTCGTTGGCGATAACAGATTCTGGGTTTTCTGTTACACCAATCAATGTACTCCCTTTTGTTTTACAAGCAGGAATTAAATTAAGTAATTCGCCTGTATTCCCACCTTTTGAAATGAGAATCAATATATCTTCTTTTTGAAGTACACCAAGAGTTCCATGCACAGCATCTGATGGGGTTAAAAAGACTGCTGGACGTTCGATACAGTTGAAAGAGTGTACTAATTTTTTCGCAGCGACGCCGGATGTTCCACAACCAGCTACGACAATTTTTCCTGTGCACTCGGCGATTGTTTCAACCGTTTTAACGAGAGCCTCTTCACTCGTTACTTCCGGCAAACGAGAAATTGCATTTGCTTCTTCTTGCCATGTTTGGTGAATATTATCTAAAATAGCTTGTTTATCCAAAATTTATTCATCCTCTCTAATTACTAATTGGTTGATTGTTTGCATGATTTTTTCTTTCGTTACATTTTCGAGCAAATCATCTAAAATTTGGTGATTCTCTGCTAAATGAACGATTTGGTAAAGAGCTTCAATGTGTTGCTCTTTATCCACGGGCGCGATGACTATTACGAAATGAACTTGTTCTGTTTCTGAAAAATATACACCATTTTTCACGACTAAAAGAGACATAGCGAGTCGATTTACCCCTGCATTAGGCATTGCGTGTGGAATGGCAATATCTTCACCGATAATAATGTACGGATCGTGGAATTTATGGTTATCAATCATGGTCTTTACATAGTTCGCTGTAATTGCTTGTTGCAGTAACAGCGGCTGACTCGCTAGACGAATCGATTCTTGATAGTTTTTAACATCCTCACAAATCATGATGTTATCTTCGGTGATTAAATCATGTAAATAGACTTTTTTCACACGTTTATTTTCATTTGTAGCTGTATTCGCTGACAAAATATCAATGATTCCATCTCGTATTGCATTCGGATCATTTATATCGGCGTTACGTTCTACGACTTCCATGATTTTATCAATGTTTGTGAGCTGATTTCCCATCCCGAAAAGATTTTGTAGCACTTGTTGCCTTAGTTGTGTTTTTTCAATATCGTTCATAAACGGTTGAACAACAAAAACATTTTCGCCATCTTTTAATGGAATAGAAGAAAAAACAATATCAACTTCTGCTTTGAAAAAGGCGTATTCACGAACAGATATAGTTGGATAAAAATGAATTTCCGGGAATAGTTTTACTAAAATATTTTCCATAATTTTTGAAAAAGTAACCCCGCTCGGGCAAAGAACAATCGCGCGTTTTTGTTTATGATAAATATCATTTTGCGGAATCATATCGCTGCCAATGAATAACGAAATGAAGAATATTTCACCTGCCGGAATTTCGCGACCAATAAATTTCGCAAGTGGGTCAAAAGCTTCTTTAACAATAAAGTTAAGCGCCTCGAATTCTTGATTGAATTTTTCATAAAGTGTATCTTCTAAGTTCATTTGGTATTTAATCCGGTAATAGGCTGGTTTTAGATGTAAGAGTAATTTTTCAATTAAGATATGTTTGTTTTTAAGTGAAACAAGTGCTTTTTTCTCGAATAGATCTAAGCATGTGAGGACAACTTTTTCCAAGTCTTCTGTTAATTTTTCAGTTAAGATTTCGCCGGAAAAAATGTTTGTTGTAAGAAGTTGTAATGTGATGAAAAGTCGCTCTTGTTCTGGAACTGGGCCAGTTTTTTCGAGCAAAATATCGGTAATGTGGTATTCTCTCGTGTCTGAAAGTGATTTCTCGTCAATATGAAAAGCAGTGTCGATTAAGCGCCGGTCTCTGATTCTTAAGAACATCACGGATAGCAAATAGGGTAGTAATTCGATTTGTTCATAGGTGAATTTTATTTGCATCATCGCTTCTGCTTCTTCGAGTGTGCGGCGAATTTCCATTAGTTGGACTTTTTCAATCCCTGAATACGATAGGAAATAGTGCTCTCCTCGAAACATCTCTTTAACGCTACTAACAACTTGTGTCAGAACCTTGCGCAGTTCCCACTCACTGCCTGCCAACTGATAACCCGATGCTCTACTATAAGTGACCGTAGTTTCTTTAGGAAGTAATTTTTGCGCTACTTTTAAATCACGAAGAATGGTGTTTTTGCTTACTTGAATCTTCGTTGTAAAATGGGCGAGGGATAGTTCTTCTTTTGCTGTTAAAAGCATCAGCAAAATTAAATTGGCACGTTCATTTTCAGAAGGTAAGTATTCTACGCTCGGATCTCGAGTTTCTTTCTCAGAAAATAGCGCTGTAAGCTCTGGTTCTAATATAAATCTGCCGTTTTTGGAACGCTTTACTTCTGGATAATTTTTCCACTTGAGCCATTCGTTTACTTTCTGAAAACTATAGCTGATTTGGTAACGCGATAATTTATACTTTACTTCGAGTTGTTTATTTGTAATGTTCGGATTTTTTATGACTTCTTGAAATAGTGTTTTACTTCTGTTATCCAGATACATGCGTCTCCCCCCTTTGATAGCCTAATTATAGCATAGGGTTTGGCGCTTAAGAATGCGCTTTCATCACAAGTTTTCTCCACACACTTCCACAACATGAGAAGGAGATTGTTAATTTTCGTACAATGTAGCATCTTTATTAAAGACACGAATTGCTTCTACTGCTAAAACTTTATTGGTCATTTGCAA
This sequence comes from Listeria innocua, assembly GCF_028596125.1. Lineage (GTDB taxonomy): Bacteria > Bacillota > Bacilli > Lactobacillales > Listeriaceae > Listeria > Listeria innocua. The sequence continues at coordinate 476,532 of NZ_CP117229.1, read as the reverse complement.
ATAAATTTCATAAGGAATAGTTACCGTATCTGCACCACTTTCGTAGGCTTGCATTACTTGCCCGCTATGTTTAAAGCTCGCTGCCATAATTTGTGTTTTAAGTGCCTTTGTATCAAAAAAACGACGCATCCCAGCAATTTCTTTAAAAGGATCGATGTTCGCTGCGCTCATCCTATTCACATATGGGGCAACAAAATCTGCACCAGCCAAGGCAGCCGCGATTGCTTGATCAGCCGAATAAATAGCAGTTCCTAAGATTTGAATGGCTTTATCCTCTTTTTTGAGCGTATCAATCACATTAGTACCAGCCTCATGTGCCGGAATCTTAATAGCTATTTTGTCTTTCCCAAATGTAGCTAGTAACATGCGCGCATCTGCCAAAATTTCCTCATAGGTAAAACCAACTGTCTGTACAAAAACTTGTTTATCTGTTAGTTCTAAAATACGCTTAATCGCTGTTTCTCGATTACATTTTTCTTTTAATAAAATGGTTGGGTTCGTTGTAATTCCTTTAAAAATGGAGCTGGTTTGAATTTTTTTCACGTCTTCTAAATTAGCTGAATCTAAATGCATTTTCCCTCACCTTTCTTGGATAATTTCTCTAAGTGGCGCTAGTTTTTCTGTATAACTACCTGCCTTGTCGTTAAATAATGCGGCTGTTCCAACGACATAGACATCTGCGCCAATTGGTTCAAGCAACCGGACTGTTTCTTCAAAAATGTTGCCATCTACTTCAATTAATGGTTTATTGGTGTGGCTTTCAAGCTCTTTTTGAAGTTTTTTGATTTTTTCTAGTACATGATGCTGGAATTTTTGCCCGGCGAATCCTGGGTTAACGGTCATCATTAAAACCATATCGACTTTCTCTAAAAATGGATAAATCTGTTCAATTTCTGTATCCGGGCTGATGGCGATGGACGGTTTGATTCCTAGCTCCCGAATGTGGTTTATAGTCGCATCGACATCAGGTGAAGCTTCTACGTGGAAGGACATATAAGCTGGCTTTATCGCCGCATACAAATCCACAAATTTATCAGGATTCACTGTAGCTAAATGAATATCAAGCAACATATCTGTATTATTTTTTATATCTTGAAGGACATAGGCGCCCATCGCTGCATTTTTTACAAACACACCATCCATCACATCACAATGGAGCATCTTTACGTTTGCTTGTTCGAGGGCGCGAAGTTCGTCAGCGAGATGAAGCGAGTCTGCGCACATAATGGAAGCCGCAATCATTTTCATTCTACTTCCTCCTGTTCCTCAAGCTCTGCCAATTTTGCGAGCCTTGTCATATGTCTTCCACCTTCAAATTCCGCCGCAAGCCAGGTATCAAGTAAGAGTAACGCCAGACTATCGCCAAGAACACGTTCACCAAGACAAAGAACATTACTGTTATTATGTCGCCTCGTCATCATTGCTGAAAATGTGTCTGAAACGACAGCAGCACGCACGCCTTTTATTTTGTTGGCTGCGATGGACATCCCAATTCCTGTTCCGCAACAAAGTACACCTAAACTATTTTCGGTTGCAACGAAGTGCCCTACTTTAGCGGCGTACTCTGGAAAATCCACGCTCTCTAATGAATAACAACCAAAATCTTTCACCTTGTAGCCGCTTTCAATTAAATGTGCGCGAACTTTTTCCTTTAACTGAAACCCACCATGGTCAGCTGCGATTGCAATTTCCATGTTATCCTCTCCTTTCTCATTTTGATTGTAGCACCAGTATTTCCGAAAATGTTAAACTGTTCGTCACCATTTTTCTCTACTTGACTCCGCAAGATGGTAAATTAGCTCTGTCAACAAAAAAAGGCTGAAAAAGCAATGAGCTCTTTCAACCTTTTGATTTATATCAGCCTCTTAATTCGGCTTGGATTTCTTTTAGTTTTTTAGGAGTTACATCGTCTCCAAGTGGATCAATGATTGTTACGTGATGCAAATTATCTTGAACAGTTCCTCTAATTTTCTTCAAATATTCTTGACGAAGGGCAGCTTGTCTTTCTTTTTCAAAAGCAGTTAATCCTTCACTTTTTTGTTTTGCAGCAAGTTCATTAATATTTTTTAATAATAATTTCATGCTATCCCTCCTATCATTATCGAGTTACTTTTAATAAGTAACTAACCAAATTATAATATAAAGGTCAATAAAAGTCAAACTTCTTTTTCGAGCAGTTTTTCAGGATCGCGTACTTTTGTTTTTTTGCGTTCATAAATAAGATCCATTAATGCGCCCGAACCAAGCAGGACGCCAATAATGATAAAAACAAACCCGACTAGTTGTGGGATTTTAATAGCTTCGCCAAGGAAAAGCAATGCGCCAATAAGCGAAAATAATGGATTGAAATTCATAAAAATAGCCGAGCGCGACGGACCAATTTTCCCAACCGCATAATTATAAACGAAATTACCAAAGGCCGTTGCGACCACAGCTGAAACGACAAACAAGAGCCATAGCTTCCACGAATGAACGGCCACTAATTCTGACACGCCCCCCGGCTCCATGAAGCGACTTAAAACAAACAACATAACCGAACCAAGAAATAACATATATCCCGTCATCAGCCCCGTGTCCATTGATCCAGCGAGCTTTTTAATAATAATAAAACTAAATGCCTGAGAAGCCATCGCGATAAAGATGTCGATATCTCCCAGTGAAATCCCGCTTATCCCCGTCCCATTAGAAAGAACAACCAAACTCACGCCAAAAATCCCTGCTAAAAAGCCGAGCGCACGCCATGCCCCAATTCGTTCATGGAGAAAAACCACAGAAAAAATCGCTACCACAATCGGCGCAGAACCAAGAATAAGTCCTGCATTCGTCCCAGTCGTTAGCTTCAACCCGTTCGACAAGAAAAAATGATGAATAACAATATTAAAAATACTAGCGAGGAAAATTAAGCCAAATTCCCGCTTTGTAGGCAGACGTAATTTTTTGGTGATAAATAAAATAATAATAACGGTAATCGCTGCTGTGAAAATCCGGAAAGATGTCATCGTAACTGTCGGAAAATAGCTAACTAATACTTTCGTCATCGTTACGTTAAAACCCCAACTCGCCATCACTGCAATTAATAAAAAATAAAGTCCTATTGGTGCTTTTTCTTTCTGCAAAACAAACACTCCTTTTTTATAGAAAAATGCCCCTTAAATTACTTTAAGGGGCATTTCATAGCGTCATCTTCCGCAGCCTTCCACAAAGCTATAACGCGGAAAATGGGGCAGTGATACTTAAGTCACTGCTTGTAGGCTCATCGCATAGACCCAACTATAGCATGGATAAATTTTTCTGTAAAGCGTTATTTTGTAAACTCTAGCCAAATGGAGGCAATAGCTTCATGTCCTGCTTCGGTGGGATGTACACCGTCCTCAGCTAAATAAGTCGGCCCATGTTTGATAGCGAGCGCATTCATTAGCCCATCAAGCGGAATAAGCGTCGCGCCAAATTCTGCCGCAAGTTCGCGCACAGCTCCAATTTTCGGATCTAAATCGCCGCGCCACTCTTTCCGGTCTTCCGGATATGGTAATACAAACGGCTCCATCAAAATCAGTTCCGCATTTGTTTCTTCTTTCAATCGGCTCAAAATCACGCGATATACTTCTTTAAACGCCGTCACAGAAGTATCTTCCCATCTGCTAAAACTAAACCACGTATCATTTATCCCAATCATAATCGTAACTACATCTGGTTGAAGTGAAATCGCATCCGCCTCAATACGACGATGCAAATCCGCCACCCGGTTCGCACTAACGCCACGATTTATAACCGTTACATCTTCTTTCTCAAGCTGTTCTGCAATCATTTTCACATAACCATGTCCTAATTCGCGGTCATTTTCAAAATCGCGCCCTGCATCTGTCACACTATCACCTAAAAAAAGTAACTTCTTCATTTAGTTCCGTCTCCTTTAAAATTCCTGATGCCTTATTATAACAAAAAAACCTTAAACTTAGACGATTAATCTAAATTTAAGGTTTTTCGAACTTCAATTAAAATTGTTTATGCAGTAAATCAAGGACATGACGTAACTCATTAACATCAATTTGACCAGGAGCGGATGCTTTTTTCGCAGCTCCAAATGTCATTGCGGAGCCAAATACTTCTCCAGCAAGACGGCTGATGACACCAGTTCCCGCCATCGACATCGTAATGATTGGTTGATTAGCTTTTTCAGATACGTTATTCGTTGCATCTAATAAAGTTAGTACGTCTCCAGCAGATTTTGGCATTACGGCGATTTTCGGAAGGTCCGCGCCAAGTGCTTCCATGCGAGTTAAACGAGAAACGATTTCTTCCTTCGCAGGTGTTTTATCAAAATCATGATTCGACATCACTACTTTTACATTGTTTTTGTGGGCTGTTTCGATTAAGCGTAAAACATCCGCTTCTTCATTGAAAAGTTCCACGTCAACTAAATCAATTTTGCCAGTGCCAGCTAGTGTTTCATTTAATTCAAAATAAAATTCATCACTAACAGCTAACTCGCCGCCTTCTTTTGCACTGCGGAAAGTGAATAAAATCGGTGTTTCTGGCAAAATTGCGCGAATCTCATCTAGCGCAGCTTCCACTTTAACTAAATCTTTTACGTCCTCAAAAAAGTCAACGCGCCATTCGACAACGTCCAAATCGATTGTTTTTAACATTTCTGCTTCTTCTTTAAGAGCAGCAACCGTTTTACCGACCATTGGTACACAAATTTTTGGCGCACCTTCACCAAACGTAACATTCTTTACGACTACTTTATTCATGTATAATTCTCCTCATTCGATATTATGTCTTAAGATTAGCGATAACCTTGTTCTTTTGCAAGTTTTTAAAATAGGATTTCTTTAATGTAATCAACTGGCATTTCTTTGTGTGTCCAAATTTCGAAAGCTTTCGCACCTTGCCAAAGCATCATGCCTAGACCATTAAGTGTTTGACAGCCTTGTTCTTCAGCGATTTCAAGCAATCTAGTTTTAGTTGGTTTGTAAACAACATCCGAAACGATTAATTCTGGACGAAGCATATCTGCACTTGGTAGAAGTGTTTCGCCTTCGAAAGGTTTCATCCCAACGCCAGTCGCATTCGTGAAAATCACACTTTCTGCGATTTCTTTACGTAATTGTTCGTGGTCTTCCATATCAAATAATTGTGCTTTACAATTTGTTTTTGTATTGATTTTTTCTACTGTTTTTTCAGCATTGGCATAAAAATCATCTTTTCTGTTGAAAATCGAGATTTCTTTCACGCCATCAAGAGCTGCTTGGATGCAGATAGCTGTTGCGGCACCACCAGCACCACAAATTGTCATTTTTTTACCGATAATATCATGACCGGCTTCTTTTAACGCACGCATATAGCCAGTGCCGTCCGTGATGTGTCCAGTTAACACGCCGTCATCATTAACAACTGTGTTTACTGCTCCTACAAGTTCAGCCGCTGGAGAAAGTTTATCTAAGTATTTATGGATATTTGTTTTATTTGGCATAGAAACATTCCAGCCGCGTAAGTTCATTGCTCGGAACCCTTGTACAACATCTTTCAGTTCTTTGTCTCCAACTTCAAAAGCAAGGTATACATAATCAAGCCCTAGTTTTGCAAAAGCTTCATTGTGCATTGTTGGTGATAAACTGTGTCTGATTGGAGTGGCGATTAACCCGATTAATTCTGTGTGTCCTGTGATTCTTTCAGTGATTTTGTTTGTCATAATAACATCGTTCCTTTCCAAGTTAAAGTTTATTTGTGAAAATATGAACTTATATAAAGAGCGAATCTGGCAAAACGGAATCCGCCTTGCCAGTTCGGCTTACAAAGAGCCTATTTTTTCTAATGTAGTTAAAATATTTCTTCCTTCGCGAACGCCTTCCAAGATTTTTCTTGTTGCTGCGCTATCGCCAATATTGACGATTTCAATTTGTTTTTCTTTGCCATAAGCCGCAAGTTCTTCCATGAGCGGGCGTTCTGGTCGCATTCCTAGGCAGACAAAGCCGTAATCAAATGGAATCTCGGCGTCTACTCCGTCATGCTTCACTTTGAAATGATCGGCTGCTACTTCTGTTAATGCCGTTTCTGTTTGCACAACGACATGATTTTTCTCGATAATATCCATCATCGAAAGTCGTGTAATCATATCTAAGTCTTTTCCAAGAAGTGGCATCATTTCTACAATTGTAACATTCGAGCCGCGTTCTGAGAAGTACTCGACCACATCAAGTCCAACTGCACCACCGCCGATAACTGCAACTTTTTTGTTACTAAATTCGGTAAAGTCATCGATATTTGAAATAAGTCCAAAAATCGAATGAACCTTACTGCCTTCTTTGTCAATCACATCAAGCAAACCTTTAATTGGTGGAAGTAATGGTTTGGATCCTGTGGCATTTACAACCACATCAGGATTAAATGTATCAATAAGCGCAGTATCAGCTTTAGTGCCTGTAATAACTTTTAAATTGGTTAATTTTTCTGCTCGGTTCGCTAAATAATTAGGGAAATCGGCAATTCTACTTTTATCTGGAAGGTTGGCAATAGCTCGCGCCAAGCCACCAGTTTGTTCATTCGCTTCAATTAGCGTTGTGTTACAGCCAACTTCGGCCGCCGTACAAGCTGCTTCAAGTCCCGCTGTTCCGCCGCCAATTACGACAACATTGGTAGGACGAGTCACTTTTGTTTCTTTGTATTTATCTTCATAAATAATATCTGGATTTACCGTACAACGGATTGGCTTCGACTTCGAAATCCGGTGATCCGCGCAACCGATATTACAAGAAATACATTTTCGAAGCATGTCTTCTTGACCAGTTGCCACTTTGTTCACCCAGTTAGGCTCAGCGATTAAGCCACGTCCCATTGCAAGCAAGTCCGCGTATCCTTCTGACAAAATTTTCTCTGCCGCTTTTGGACTACGAATGTTACCAGAAGTAATCGTTGGTTTGTTAAATTTATCTTTCACCGCTTTTGCAAGGTAGCTTCTCCAGCCATCTTCCAAGTTCATTTGGTCAATTTGCAAGTATAGGTTGTCATTAATTGCCGCTGATACATTCAAAATATCCGCTTCTTCTTGGCAATAATCTAGCAGTTCCAAAATATCTTCTAAATGGTTGCCGCCTTCTGTAAATTCATCTGCACTAAAACGCAGCACGATAGGGAAAAACGGACCAACTTCTGCGCGTACTTTTTCTAAAATCAGTTTGACAATACGGGCGCGATTTTCTGGCGAGCCACCAAATTCATCTGTACGTTTGTTATAAAGTGGCGATAAGAATTGGCATAGTAAGTACGAGTGTCCGCCGTGGATTTCGACTGCATCGAAGCCGGCTTGTTGGGCGCGTCTTGCAGCATCACCATATTTATTTACGATTTCATAAATTTCTTCTACTGTAAGCGGGCGCGGTACAGTTCCGCCTTTTTTAGATGGAATATCAGATGCGGAAACTGGTTGAAGTCCGTTTAAACGAGCTGGATAAGCTGATGCCCCAGCATGGTTAATTTGGATGGATACACAAGTTCCGTGTTTATGAAGACGTTCTGTTAATTTGTAAAACCCAGGAATGTATTGGTCATTATCGATTCTAAGTTGCGTTGTTCCGTTTGTACCATAAGGAAAATCTACACAAGCGTTTTCAATAGTGATTAGACCTGTTCCACCTTTTGCGCGTTGTTCGTAGTAATTCATATGTTCTTCTAAAAATTCGCCATTTAATCCAGCTAGGTTTGTCCCCATTGGTGGCATTATCACACGGTTTTTAATGGTCATTCTTTTTACAGTTAATGGTTCAAAAATACTCGGATAATCTGTCATAATAAGCCTCCTGCGACTATAATCTCAGCAAATGATTTGTTACATTATTCACGTTCAATAATGCACAATCTTATTTCTCTTTCATTATAAGTCAGGAATAATTATTAATCTAATGTATATTTTTCGATTTATTCATAGATTTTTTCTATATAATCGCTTACAATAGAGTTATCAAGGCATTTCAAGGAGGTAGTTTCATGAATTTGCGTCAATTATACTATTTTAAAAAACTGGCTGAAAAAGAGCATTACACTATTGCAGCTGCCGAATTATCCATTACCCAGCCTAGCTTAAGCCACTCTATCGCAGAACTTGAGCGCGAACTTGGTGTCTACTTATTTGAAAAACAAGGCCGCAATATTCGTTTAACTAAATACGGTCGCTTTTATTTAACTTATGTGGAAAAATCCCTCGCCGAACTAGAAAAGGGCGAAAAACTTTTACACGAATTAACGAGCCCATCGCACGGAAATATTGATTTAGGCTTTATCTATACAATGGGCGCACACACAGTTCCAGAACTCGTCCAAAATTTCACCAAAGCTGAAAATCATAAAGACATCACGTTTTCCTTTTACCAAGGGGCGACAAAATCAATTATCCCTGATCTAAAAAATGAAAAATTCGACCTAGCAATCTGCTCCTACGTCGAAAATGAACCCGATATTGAATTTTTGCCATTAACGAAACAAGAACTGGTGATTGTGGTTGCTGAAAACCATCCACTTGCCAAATATGATTCAATCGATTTAAAAGATACCGCAGATTATTCGTATATCTTCTTTTCTGACACAAGTGGCCTCAGACCTCTAATTGATTCTCTTTTTGCTGAAATAAATATTCAACCTAAAATCGGCTGTTATGTAGAGGAAGATACCGCAATGGTTGGCCTTGTGAGTGTTGATTACGGTATTTCTATCATGCCAAAAATCTCCTCTCTCGCGCATTATAACGTCAAAGTACTCTCTATCAATGAGCCAAAACATGAGCGTTTCATTTACTTAGCAAGCTTGAAAAATCACTACATTTCACCCGCATCCAAAGCTTTTAAAGATTTCGCATTACGCTACGGCGAAAAACATTTCCTATAAAAAAAAGGAGCCAACCAAATCGGTGGCTCCTTTTCTATTTAAAAATAAATACTTCCCGCTTCAGCATCTGCGTTAAATCTGTACAGATCGCCCACTTTTTCTAAATAGGGTAAATACTCGATATTCTCCATAAATTCTACTTCATCCGGTAAAATCCCTGGCTTCGTACAGCCTTCCAACGTTTGGTAAAGTAGCTCTGCTGAGAAAGTTTCCGGCAAGAAATCGCGAATCGCCGTTGTCAGTAAAAATTCTTCTGTAATTGCACTAAACGCTTTTTTCAGCATGTCTAAATGGTCAAAAGCAAGTGGCAATTCGAGCGCTTCTGTCATTGGAAAAAGCCCGATTTCGGCTGCATCATCGCCAGCCGCTCGTTTTTCCAAAGCTTCCGGTGGCACAATTGCGTAAAATGCCCGTGAAATAATCCAACCACGCGGATCACGACCAGGCTTATCAAAGACACCAAACGGAATCAACGGAATATCAGTCAAACTTGTTTCTTCTTCTAGTTCACGTTCAGCAGCTTGTTCAGCTGACTCATTTTCATCGACAAAACCGCCGGGAACTGCCCATTTTCCGCCTTCCATATTTGGTTTTCCTTCCGCGTTTGTAAGGCTTCGTTTAATTAATAAAATATGTAATGTTGGTTTCCCGTTCAACTCTTTTACTGTAGTTAAAATCATATCACTCGTATAGCCATCTGGTGTACGAAATTCTTTTGCATTATAATTTTTCAGCGCATCTTCTTTGTTCACAAATTCTTCTGTCATGTCAAAATCAGACTCCTTTTTGTGTATTTAGCTCTTTCCATTATAGTATCACAAAAAAAAGAATTTGTTCCAATCGCTGGAACAAATCCTCTTATTTTTCGATAATTGTGCGACCTTTATAAGTGCCGTCTGGTGAGATGCGGTGTGACATACGGTATTCGCCTGTTTCACTATCGCGACTCAAACCTGGTGCTGTTAAGCCTTTATGCGTACGGCGCTTGTTTTTCTTCGCTTTGGACGTACGTCTAGCTGGAACTGCCATCTTGCTCGCCTCCTTATTTCTTACACTTGTACCATTGTAACGCTAATCACACGAAACATCAATCTTACAAATCCGCTAAATCCTTCACCCATTCATTCAAAGGACGGCGCGGTTTTGCTTCAGGAACTTCGGCTAAGCTAGTTAAGTGCAAAGTTCCGACAATTTTTTGCTCAGCAGGGATACCTAAATCATCCGCAAACTTCGCATCAAAAATAAATCTATTTGAACGCCAAATCATCCCAATTCCCGCTTCCCAGCCAAGCAATTGGATATTTTGGATAAATGCACTAGTTGCCCCGATTGATTCGAAATCCTTTTTCCCGTGACCAATAATATTCGTCGTCACAATGAGTAAGTAAGGCGGCGTAATAATTTTCTTCGCATAGCCTGCTTTTAAATCCGCAACCTCTGCTTCAGAAAAACTAACCCCTTGTTCGCGCTCATTAAATTCGATGATTTTCTCGATGTAACGTTCTTTTTCACCAAGTGTGTGCAATACGTATACATTCCACGGCTCTACTTTGCTATGAAAAGGCGCAAAGGCAGCTTGCTCTAAAATAGTGTTCACAGTTTCTCTTGAAATTGGCGCATCGTTCGCTTTTTTAATGCTACGACGTTCCATAATTGTTTTTTCAATCATGTTTAATTCCCCCTTAAATGATAAACGTTATCATTTAGAGAATTATAGCATGATTGGATTGTGGGTTGCTAGTAAAGGGGCTTTTGGAAAGAAAAACACTGTATTTATTTTCTCATCTGAAAACAAAAAAACAAGCCATCTACCTCGAAACGGCTTGTTCACTCACTTCTTATTTTTCAACAATCACAGGGTTTTGCACATGAACCACTTCAAAACGAGCGATTGCATTTCCTACGATGCCTTTGCGGTCTTCTCTTTGTTCTCTAGTGTCTTTAGTTCTGCCATGTGCTTTTTTGAAGGAATCGCTTTTCACCCAATTGCGTTGGGCTTCTTCGCTTTCCCATTTGCTTGTTACGACTACTTCTTCATAGTCTTTGTCTTCTGGTTTGCTGTGCCATAGTTCAAAGCCTAGGAAACCTTCTACTTCTGCGATATCTTTTGTTGGATGTCCGTCGCCATTTGCGCCTGTGAACTGACGGATAACGTGCTCTGCTGCGCCTTTTTCTACCTTAATCGTATTAGTTACAATAATCATTCTTAAATCCCCCTTGGATAATTGTATTGTATGTATAATAGGCTAGTTCCTTCCATTATATTGATAATGATTCTCAATGTCAATTTTAGGAAACAGGTTTAGGGCGGTTATTATCCGATTTAAATGATGAAAAAATGAGCCAAGCGAGTACATACCCTGAAACGTTTAAAATAACATCATCTATATCAGTAATATTATTCGGATATTGTGTGATTAAATTTAAGATTCCTTGACTAATTTCGATAATTAAAGAAATTCCCAAAGCTAAAACTATATTTTTTAAAACAGAAATATTTTTAAACCGATTAATATAAATAGCAAATGGAACAAGTAGGACTACATTACCTAAAAACTGGATCATTAGGTGTAGATTTGGGATGTTTTTAAGATAAAATAGTATGGTTTGGAAGGGAATTATTTGTAAGTAAGCCTCTAATGGATAGGTTTCTCCGGCAGCTGTTAGATTAAACGGCAATAAAACTACTTCTGTTAAAATAGCCAAGTACGCTACAAACATGTAGGTACCCAAAGTAGATTTTGAAATATTGAATTTTTTAAAGCCTAAGTATACTAGTTCAAAAACAACTACAAATAAGATGGTCATTGGGATTGAGAGTGGAATTGTGGTCATTAAATCACCTCTGTTTATCATGATGTAAAAATAGCACAAAGAACAAATTTGAGTATCCGCAAATTTGTTCTTGTTAATGATTATTCTTTTTCAACCACCGGAATCCAAACTTCGGAATAATAATCAGCGGCAGTTGTGTCGCCTTCTGTGTAGACTTCTAGTTCTGGAGCGTTTCCGTGGTTGTAATTACTTGTGTGGAACCATTCGCCGTAAATGTATTCCCACACTTTTTGAATGGAGCTTGGTAGTGGGCCGACTGATTTGAAGATGGCCCATTTGCTTGCTGGGATGGTTAGTTTTTCCATGTCTTCTGGCGGAGTGAGTTCGGATTCAATCGCGATATAATAGTCCATTTTGTCTCCGTTCATTTGGCAAACGCCTAAAATACCGTCAATTGTTGCGAATTCAGCTAATTCGTTGATTCGTTCAGCATCGCCATTTGCGTTTGCTTCTTGCCAAAATTGGCTGATTTTTTCTTTTTGCGCATCATTTTCAACCGAAAAAGTTCGTTTTTTTCCGACCGCTGTAAAAGCATTTCGTTCGACAATTTCTACTTCCATGATTTTTGTCCTCCTTCAATTGCTTTCGGTACTTTAAGTATAAACAAAAACTATCCAATCTCCAAATGGAAACCAGATAGTTTACATACTATTCTTCCGCTGCTGCTTGTTTTTGTTTCATCCGTTCGCGCACGCCAACTCGTTTGATTTGTTTACTACGAAGTTGCCCACACGCGGCATCAATATCCGTCCCATGTTCGCGGCGAATAACACAATTAATTCCATTTTTCTTAAGGGTATCATAGAAAGCGAGTACGTCTTCTTTTGTACTACGTTCATAATCGATATGCTCGTCCACCGGGTTATAAGGAATCAAGTTAACATAAGCTAAATGACGATGTTCGCCGAGAAGCGCCGCAAGTTCGAGCGCTTCTTTTTTGTGGTCATTTACACCTTTTAGCATAATGTATTCAAACGTGATTCGGCGGTTAGTTTTGTTAACATAATAATGGATTGCTTCCATCAATTTCTCAATTGAATAGGTCTTGTTAATACGCATAATGCTCGTCCGCAGTTCATTGTTCGGCGCATGAAGGGAAATCGCTAAGTTGACTTGGAAATCCTCATTCGCGAAATCAATAATGCGCGGTGCAAGACCACTTGTCGAAACAGTGATATGGCGCGCGCCGATTGCTAGACCTTTGTCATGATTAATCACACGCAAGAAATCCATCACATTATCGTAATTATCAAACGGCTCCCCGATTCCCATTACAACTACGTGACTCACGCGCTCTTCCAAATTACGTCCATCCAGATAATGCTGTACATTCATAATTTGTTCCACGATTTCGCCAGCAGTTAAGTCGCGACTTTTTTTCAAAAGCCCACTCGCACAAAAAGTACAGCCGATATTACAGCCAACTTGGGTCGTTACACAAACCGACAAGCCATATTCTTGCTTCATCATTACGGTTTCAATTAAGTTCCCGTCACTCAGCTTAAATAAATATTTCGTCGTGCCGTCTGTCGATTCTTGTACCACTTGTTCTTCTAAAGTGTTCATTACAAAATTCGCTGTTAAAAGTTCAATTGTTTCTTTTGGAACGTTACTCATTTCTTCAAAAGTTTTGACACGTTTTCTATAAAGCCAGTCCCACACTTGTGTCGCGCGGAATTTCTTTTGACCGTGTGCCTCTAGCCATTCTGTTAATTTTGTCCATGTTAATCCGTAAATGGAGCTCTTTTCCATTGTTCAGCCTCTTTTCAGGTCTTGTTTTCGTCTATAAAGATTATAGCTGTTTTATGGTTCACAAGCAATGCTATTTCGTAAATATCAGTCGTTTGTCCTGTCTCGCACAAAAAAAGTAGCTATTCTGTAACAAATAGCTACTTTTCAACTTTATCTAAACATGGTTTGGGTTGCTTTCGCTAGCACTTTTGGATCACGATTGTGTGGTGTTACTGGGCAGATTTTTTTGTCAATATCAAGCAACGTGTACACGGCGATTCTAGCAGCGCGAACGGAATATTCTTCGGTGAAAACCATATCTTTTGGAATTTCCACAAATTGGCTAATCATCGCAAAGTTTGTACTACCTTCTGGAACAACGGCCGGACGATCACTCATTGCCCGTGGTTCAAATTGCGCATCAATGTATGGCATATAGCACGGAATTACATTGATAATATCCGCTTTAATTTCTTCAAAATCGTCTTGCCAGTTCAAATGACACATTAATTCATATAAAATTTCTTCCCCAGTACATTCTTTCATCGGTTTTTTCACGAAATCACCCACGCGGTCTGGATATAATCCGTAACCCCAGAAAATCGTAGTATTTGCATCTTGCGCTTTAAAATGAGGTTGTGCGGCAATAACAGTACTCATTAACCAATTAGAATCTTTGAAAGTCATGAGTGCGCCACTTCCTGGAATGTTCCCTGTGAAGCGTTCAATGCGTTTTAATAATTTATCACCATGACAAGTGACGGTAAAGCTTTGCCAGTTTGTTTCTTCCTCATGACCGAAGAATGGCTCTGGATTGCCCAAATTTGGTTTCTTTTGCGCGACTTTATACCAAAGCTCCCCTGAAATTGGTTTTTCTTCTGGTTTTGGTGCTGGTGTATTCATATCGCCAAGAGTCGCGCTATCTGTCATACAAGCATTCGTCATAATCACATCATCGTCCGGTCCAAGTTCGATAGTGGATCCATCCGATAAATGAAGTGCTGTCGCTGTAATTCCAGGAGCATCTTTAAAATCAATATCTTCTACCGTTTGATTAATCGTAAAATCAACATGGTGTTTATCTAAAAATGTTTTTAACGGTAAAATCAAGCTTTCGTATTGGTTTAGCGGTGTTCTCGTTACACCTTCCAGCGTATCAATCCGACTAAATTCTAACATCATCCGATTCATATAACGTCTAAATTCAAACAAGCTGCTCCATTTTTGGAAAGCAAAAGTGGTTTGCCACATATACCAAAAATTCGTTTCGAAAAAGTGTTCGTCAAACCAATCACGTATCATTAAATTATCGAGTTTTTCTTCCGGAGTAGCGAGCAGTTTCGTCATCAACATCCGGTCATTATTATTAAATCCCATCGAATGCGCATCAAGGATATTGCGATCTTTATCAACTAATCTCGCTTGCGCATGGGTTGGATGTAAATGGTCAAAATTCAAAATCTCTTCAGTCACACTAAAGTTCGGCATATCAAGCGACGGAATACTACTAAATAAATCCCAGAAATTTTCATAGGTTTCTTCATTTAACATCCGACCACCGCGACAAACAAAGCCATGTTCCACGCTTCCGGCTCCGTCATTACTTCCGCCTAAAATATGCATACCTTCAATAATATGAATATTTTTCCCATCAAAATTGGCATCGCGAATTAAATAAACAGCCCCCGCCAAACTAGCAATCCCACCACCGACGAAATACACTTGTTTGTCACCATAATAGCGCGCTTTAATTGCTTCATCCACTACCCGTTCTTTTTCAGCGGCCTTTTGTTCAGAAATTTTCTTTGCGGCAATACCTGTTCCAATTGCAGCCCCAGTTAGAGCGACTAGCGTACGTTTTTTATTTTTCATCACTATCTCCTCCAATTTCTTGATACAGATAGTATACCTCGCCTTGTTTGCTTTTAATCTGGGCAAAAGAACGCTTATGTCTGGTTTTTAGACAAATTAGCCATATTGTCTAGTTTTCGCGGTACATGCTGTTTGCCAAAAATTCCGTATCCTTCGCAAGTCGAAATAGCTGGTTCGCAATCGTTTCCGGAGCCTCTTTAAAGCCGCGCGTAATCCATTTAATCAGTACACCCGAGCATCCGTAAGAGAAGAATTCCGCATAAAACACACGGTCTGCCTCGTTCACGGCTCCATTCGTATCAATTTTCTCAAATAAATCCATAAACAGCGAATTCGTTAATTTAGAAAAGCAAAAAGAAAGAATACTCGCATCCGCCGAAACCGTATTTTTATAGAAATCAGCATTTTCTTTAATCGATTCCAGCATTTTCAGCACATGCTTATCCCAATTTTCAAGCGTAATCCCATCCGCCAAACAATGGAAAAAGTCATTTTCATAGGTCCAAGTAAGCAAATCGTATTTATCTGTAAAATGGTAATAAAAAGTTTGCCGATTAAGCCCACAAATATTTGTAATATCCGCAATACTAATCTTTTCAAACCGCTTATGCTGACAAAGCTCCATCAGCCCACCAGCAATCGCTTTTTTAGTAATGAGTGATTCCGCCATGGCATCCGCCCCGTTTCGTTTGTTTGGGTTAATTGTATCTCAGGTGGGGTTGGAATTGCTAGGGAAAACATGGGAGAGGTTGGTGCTTTATTATATACTTGAACGAGTTTTATGAAGTATATCCTATTTAGACAATAAAAAATCCCCTATTGATTCGTATCAAAATAAAATGTAATTTATTATAGACATATAAAAAGAGGAGGCGAAAATGTGCCTCCTCTTCTAAAGCTTATTGTTATTAATAATCCACAATTGCTATCAGACTAAATTAGCGAGTTTTTAACTCCGCTTAATTTACTGCTACTTCGATTTATTCACCTCTTCCAATTGTTCTTGTAATGGTGGGTGTTTCATCTCACCTTCTGTTTGTCCCGAACCATCTTTATAAGCATCCACAAAAATATGGTAAGGTAAGTCTATTCTTTCATCATAGCTATATTCATACTTTAGTTTTGAATCATCATTAAAAACTATTTTTGTAAGATAACCACCCATTTTCCAATCTTTCTTTATCACCCTAGTTTCAATTTGATTGGATTTGATTTTTTGTTCTGCTAGATAATTATCCACAGCTTTATTCGCCGTATGTTTGGGAATTGCAAACCAATAAACATATCCAATAACACTAAGAATGAATATTATACCTATTGTTATCCACCATTTTTTATACTTTTTCATTTAGTTACACTTCCTAAGACATGAGATTTATTTAAAGTATTTCACTTGTTGGGGCATATATGATTTTGAAAAATAGTTTGGTAAATCGTACACAGTAACTAAGGACGGAAATACTTGCACAACAGGCCTATTTCCTGTACCAAAATAGTTGTTCCCACTAAAACCATAGCATAGAAAATGAATGTATAACCAAAAATGTAATGAAATGTCCGATTCTTGTCATGAACGACCTATTTTAGGCTAAAATCAATACATTAAGAATTGATTCATTTGAATACATGTTCAAAATAACACAAATTGTGTCAATATACATAATTTTATACATAAAAAAATAAACTAAGCCATTAAATCGTTCAAATAAATAATCTATTTCAAACAGAACTAAAATCCCATGTGTATAAAATACATTTTTATACACATGGGATTACATTATAAAAACAGACTGGAAATAAAGTAACTTCTCACTTTATCTCCAGCCTGAAATGAGCAATACTCACTATTTCTTCCCCTAAACCAAATTCCCCACAACTTTCACGCGCAATCTGGTCGCATTGCCCGGATGATACGCCAATGGGATTTCTTCCACTTCCACCACTTCAATCGAGTCAGTCACTGCGCCGGCTAGAGTTGCTTGTTCTCTTGCTTTTTGCTCGGCATCTTGGAGCGCTTCTTCCCGCTCGATTTGAGAATAGATGTAGATTTGTTCATATTGTCCGCTGATTTGGGAAATGGATGCACCGATAGCGTTGGCGACTGGGCCGTTTTTGTCGCGGAAAATTTGTGCGACACCAGAGATTTCGTCTGGAATAATCACGCTACCACCGCCAACAAGCACTAGGCTTACACTACCCGAACTAGTTTTCATTTTATCAATGGCATCTTCGGTCATGTCAGCGATTTTTTTATAGGCTTTTTCGGCAAAATCGGTTGGGATGTGTGCGACTAATTCAGGGTTACCGATTTCTGCCATACCTAGACGAACCGCGATGTCGGTAGTGGTCATCGTTTTACCGCCAAAAACTAGTGCTTCTTCGGAAATACGGTAGCCAACGCTATCTGGTCCGATTGTTATATCGCCATCTTTTTCGCGAACGATACTTCCTCCACCAAGCCCGATGGAAATAATATCTGGCATTCTAAAGTTCGTACGCACTCCGCCAACATCAACCGCAAGCGAGGACTCTCTAGGGAAACCATCCGTCAGTACTCCAATATCAGAAGTCGTGCCACCAACATCGAGAACCATCGCGTCTTTAAGTCCCGCCAAGTAGGATGCGCCGCGGATACTGTTCGTTGGTCCACAGGCAATCGTCAAAATCGGGAATTGTCTTGCATAGTTTAGTGACATTAAAGTCCCGTCGTTTTGGCAAAGATAGATTTCAGCGTGCTCAATTCCTTCTTGTTCTAGTGCTTTTTCAAAACCATCACTCGTTGCCGCAATAACTTTGAAAAGGGCTGCGTTTAAAATCGTCGCATTTTCGCGTTCAATCAGTCCAACAGAACCTACGGAAGAGGAAATCGAAACCGGAATATCTGCGCCTAGTTCTTCTTCAATTATTTTTTGAACAGCTAATTCCTGATCGTTTTTCAAGGAAGAAAAGACGCCAACAACTGCGACGGATTCCACTTCACCTTTCCAACTAGCTAAGGTTTCACGGATTTCTGCTTCGTTGATTTCTGATAACACCTGACCATCGTACTCATAGCCGCCACCAGTTAATTTATATTTTCCAGATAAAAAGCCAACCATGTCTTCCGGCCAAGCTGTATATGGTAAAACGGATGCTGTTGCAGGATAGCCTAAACGAAGAACGCCAACTTTTGCTAATTTTTTACGTTCCACAATCGCGTTCGTACACTGCGTTGTTCCAAGCATGGCGTGCGTTACTTTCGAGCGATCAATGCCCGTTTCGCTCAATACGCGATGAAGTGACTCAGTAATTCCTGTTTCAATATCTTCACTCGTTGGCATTTTTACACTATGAATGAGTTGTTGATTTTCATCTAAAATAACGGCATCGGTGTTTGTACCACCAACGTCAATTCCAATTTTATACATGACGGCGTTCCTCCTTTTTGACAAGTTCTTCTAGTGGTTCAAAATCGACATCGTAGCCGAAATAGCGCGGCCCAACTGTTTCGATACCTTTGTCCGTTCTCCAAGCATCATCAGCTGGTAGTGCCATCACGCGGACACGTTTACCGTATTTGAGCGCTTCCGTCGTTACCGGCATCAGCGTTTCAAGGTCTACCATGCAAATTAAATCTGGTGTAATTGCTATCGGTTCTCCATTTTTCTCCGCGACAAGATTTTCGTTTTGGAAATGGACGATGACTTCGCTACCAGTGTCTTTGTTTAGCCCGTCGATTTTCACGCGACCAAAGTTAAAGCCTGCGCGCGTTTCCCGAACAACATCGGTAATTTTCCCTTCGAATAAATGATAACCGTGCGTTACATCTAATAGTTTTTGTAGTTTTTCTGCTTCGTCCATCGAAGTTTCGCGGATTACTTTACCGATTTCTTCAGATAGTGTCACGATATTTTTAATACTGCTTTGCTTGATTTGCGCGCCGTTACACGGGTACAGGCTCACAAGAGAACTCGCGCCCATTTCGACCGTTGTCACACGTGCAAGTCGTTCGGTCCATTTATTATCAATTGTTTCCATGATGCCAATATTGCCTTTTTCATCGGTGATAGCCATTGGTGTTGCGGAAATCCCGTCTAGATGGAACGTCACCATTTGTAGTTCTGGAAAAGCTCGGCCCATGCCGTCACAGTCTACCATTGGCAAACCTAGTTGAGCTGCCACAACGATTGGAATCATTGAATTTACTCCGCCAGCTTCCATTGGAAATGTTCCTTTTACTTCTTTGCCTACATATCTACCTAACTTTTCAAATACACGAACGAACTCGTCGCCTTTAGGAAATTTTTCAATGAGTACAGACGGCGCCCCCATCATCGCAGCTGGAATGAAATAATCATCATCTGCAATTTCTTCTGGGGATAAAAGTTTAATTGGTCCATGTTTTTTAATTGCAGTTAATGCCATCATCTTGCCTATATATGGATCTCCGCCGCCGCCAGTGCCAAGAAACGCGGCACCAATCGCGATATTTTCAATAGCTTGTTCATCTAAATAACGCATTTATTTTCCCTCCAAGTTTTCTACATTGTTCGTCTTCCCGCTCAGCACTTTTGCCCCAACTAAGTAAACAGCTAGTGACAAGATAATGCCGATAAGTGGTTGGTTTGGTAATTGTGGTAGCGTCGGGAAAAATGTTAAAATAACTGGAATTCCCGCGATGACTGCACCAACTAACCAAGAAGTTACACCAAGCCAGTTGACACCTGATACTGGTGCCCATTTGGTTTTATCACCTTTTTGAACAATCCAGTAAGATGCAATCATAACTCCTGCAACGGGTGGAACCATCGCCGAAAGTACCGACATAATCGGAACAAAGTGGTTCAAGATTCCAATAACTGCTAGAATAGTACCAAGTCCACCAGCAATCGCAACTGCTACTTTATGATATTTTTCTGAGATATTGAATACATTGATGATTGCAATTCCGCCTGAGAAAGCATTTACTGCATTGGTAGTCCAAGCGGCAAGGATCAAGCCGATAATTCCAAGAACTGGTAACCCTAGATTAGTAAATACGACAGAAATATCTGCTGTACCTGCTGTTAAAGCAAGAACCGCGCCTACCGCAATCATTAAAACACCTGATGGCAAAATCCCAACAATAGCTGCTTTTACAACGTCTTTACGTGATTTCGTATACTGCGAATAATCACCCGCAATAACTGCTCCTAAAGCAAACGAGCCAATTGTAATAGCAAGACCCGTCATAAACGACATACTACTTGCTGGTTTGTAATTTTCCACAACCGCAATTCCGCCATTGTTTAAAGAAACTATTAACCCATAAATACATACGAAAAGTAAAATCGGAACTGCAACATAATTTAAAATACTCAAAATTCGAATACCATAAATAGCTGAAAGTAACATGATAACTCCCCAAATCAAGGAAGAAATTGGAACTGGAAGATTAATACCATAAATTCCTAAAAACTGTGAAAATGCGGCCCCGCAAACATTGGCTTGAATCCCAAACCAACCAAGACAAGCAATCGCCAGTAGAATCGAAATAATCTTTTTAGATCCTTGTTCCCCAAAAACCTGTGAGGCTACGCTAACTGCTGGAATCCCTAAGTCACTACTTTGCATTCCTTGATATATCATAAATAAGACAATAACGCCGTATCCTAAAAGTGCTATTAAAATGGCTTCCCATAAAGGCATGCCTGAAATAAGTGTTCCTCCTACAAGAAGACTCGGAACGCATATCATTGCGCCGGTCCATACAAATGCCAAACTCTGCCAGGATTGTGTTTGCTCTTCTGTTTTCTTCTCTGTCATTTTGTTTCGCCCCTTTTCTTGAAATAGTTGTATTAATGACTAATTATATAAGAACTAGCTAGCATTTGTATTTATCAGAATTGAAAAAAAACAGCGCAATCTTTGTCATTTTGGACAAAAATCGCGCTGTTTTCATTTATTATTGTTTGTTTCGCCAAGTAAACGCCGAATTGCTACTGCTAAATAAAGGTTATAAGACTCGGGAATTTTCGTTGCTGGGTATTGCAATAACTCATTTATCCGCTGAATTCGGTATTTAATCGTATTTTTGTGGAGAAATAGTATGTCTGCTGCTTGGTTATAATTCGATTCCCCTTCTAGTAAAAATACCGAAAGCGTCTCAATCAACTCAGCATTTTCTTCCAACGGTTTTAAAGGTTTCATTTGTTCCGCAATTGCGAGTTCCCCTCGACCGACTATTTCGACGCATTTCGTTGCAAAATCGAATTCTTGGAGCGAATATATCGACTTATTAGCATAAATTGCATTCGCTGCATTTTTGTATTCATTTACTAACGAATACGCGTTTTGGACATCTGAGGTTTGTTCCATACCTTGGCAGACGGTGATTTTTAAAGCTATCCCGATTTCCTGCATCATTTCAGAAAATGCTTGAGCCGTATGCGTCCTGTCTCGTTGCGCAACGGAATTATCTAAAAGGACGACGATATTATCTTCAAATAAATCAATCAGCGAAACATTGAAATGACTAGAAACATAGCTTTTCAGTTCCTTTAATACTAGTTCATTGTCACGAACAGCTTCAGGTTTTACAAGCCACATCCATTTAATAGAAGAAACATCGACATTTAGAATTTTTCCAAGTCGGCGCATCTTGACACTTTCATCATTCAAAATAGCCTTCATTAGTTCGGTTGTACTAATTTCGACATAATTTTTGCCCCATAAATTCATAAATACTTGGACAACCTCGCTAATTTGCATAGCTACGTCGATAGTTAATGCTCCTTTTTCTTTCATCATAAATAAGTGCATTGCCTGCATACCATCTTGAAAAATCGGTCTTTTAGCTGTATAAAAATCTCGTTCGTCTAGGGTCAGCTGGACAAGTTCGTGCTCGTTTATATGTTTTGATGCTTCAATTACTCTTTCAAAATCCCAGTGCCGGGTCCGTGGCCAAGTGATGGAATTAATGACTTGGAAGGAATTGTCCGTTAAAACAAGCGAGACATGCGTTCTATCAGATAGGATTTTCAGTGTCGTATCAATGTTACGTTGCGGCGGTCTTACGCTTGAAATTTGTTCTAGTGACTCGGTTACAAAATTAGTGTCTGTCATTTCCTGTTTCACAATGGCCTCAACTACTTCATAAATAACTTCACTATACCTAAGCGACATTTCATTTTCTGGCATAACAATAATGGTAAAATCGAGTTCATTTGCAAAATCCACTAGCTTTTGGTCAATTTTCGGGACAAATATTCCAACATAGTAAAGTATTAAAGCAACTTCTCCGACCTTATGTAATCGTTCAATCGTGCGACACTGCGCCTCGACATCATCCCTAATATTCACAAAAGCCGATACAACTATTTCACTGCCATAAAATTCATCATTATCAAATAAATCATCTTCTAAAAGAGCTACCTCTGTATATTCTAAAACAGAAATAGACGAAACAAGCTTAGATAATCCTGATTTCCCAGAGACTACTTTCGCTTCTTTTAAAGATGGTAGTTTCATTAAATCTGCTAATTTTACGCTCAAAGTTCGCCACCTCCAGTTATTCTAAGTGTAAACAATCTCCTTAGAAAAGTCCATGCCACCTTAAATCTTTTACATTCCAGGTTGATTATAGTAGCATTAAACCATGAATAAACATATTCTGACTAAAAACACATGAAAAGAAACGGAGGCAAATTATGTCTACAGAGCCATCCATTAAAATAAATGAGATTATTAATGAAGTTGAAAAAGTTATCGTCGGTAAACGACATGTTGTTAAATTAAGCTTAACTGCCCTACTTGCGGGAGGTCATGTATTACTAGAAGATGTTCCTGGTGTTGGTAAAACAATGATGGTCCGTACATTAGCAAAAACAATTGGTGTTTCCTTTAAACGAATTCAGTTTACACCAGATTTATTACCGGCAGATGTAACTGGAGTTTCGATTTTTAACCCAGAAACTCGTGAATTTGAGTTCCGTCCAGGTCCAGTCATGGGTAATATTGTGCTGGCCGATGAAATTAACCGTACAGCACCGCGCACTCAGGCAGCTCTACTTGAAGGTATGGCGGAAAGCAGCGTGACTGTTGACGGTATTACGCGCAAACTTGCTGACCCTTTTTTCGTTATGGCGACACAAAATCCGATTGAGTATGAAGGAACTTATGCACTGCCAGAAGCCCAATTAGACCGTTTTTTACTTAAAATCAACATTGGTTATCCGACTGTGGAAGAAGAAATGCAACTACTTACTTTAAAACAATACCAAGACCCACTTGATCAAACGAAACAAGTAGTAACCTTAGAAGAATTAGTAACGCTAAAAAATAAAGCAAAACAAGTCTTTATTGATGATGTTTTAAAAAATTATATTATTCGCTTAGTAGATGCGAGCCGTAAACATCCGTCTGTTGCGCTAGGGATTAGTCCACGTGGCTCGCTCGCATTTATGCAAGCAGCTCAAGCTTTTGCACTTATTGAAGGCAGAGACTACGTTATTCCTGATGACATTCAGTATTTAGCGCCTTATATTTTCACCCACCGTCTCATTTTGAAGTCTGAAGCTTATTATAATGAAGAAACAGCCGAATCCATTATTGCTTCCATTCTGAAAAACACGTCAGTCCCGGTAGAGAAGAGGTAACAAGATGTTAAAAAAACGTCTCTTATTAGCATCTCGGTGGATTATTATGCTAATTATTTACGCTGGACTTTGGGCTTATACGTTATTTCAAGGTGATACAGCTAGCTGGTTTTTAACCTACTTTTTCAGTTTTATCTTGTTATTTTTGTTTTTATCCTCGATTTATCCACTAAAAGCGTGGAAAGTGAATCGGAGTTTTGTTAAAAATACCTATCATGATGGCGATTTAATTGATATGCAAGTATCATTCACTCGAAAATCGCGTTATCCGGTGGGTTATTTGCTATTCCAACAAAAAATACCCGCTAGTTTTGGCAATGTGAGCGCCCGCCAACAAGTGGTTTATCCGCTTTTTAAAAAGCATTTCACGGTCACATTGGCTGGATTTGTAGGTGTTCGTGGGATTCATTCATTTCCACCTGTTGATGTAGAAACTAGCGATGCTTTTGGCTTATTAGAGCGTTCGCGCCAACTATCTTCCGAAAAAACGCTCACTATTTATCCAACCTATTTTCCGGACGTACTAGAAAAAATCAGTGAATCTTCTCCAGAAAACGAACGCAACGCCGCTTACTGGACGCTTAAGAAAAACAGCAATTTGCACAGTTTGCGCGAATTTTCTTCTGGTGACCGGATTTCCCTTATTGACTGGAAATCTTCTGCGAAAAGCGATCAACTAATGACTCGAGAATTTGAAAATAGTGCGACATCGCGTTTGTCGGTTATTTTTTACGGAGCGAGCCATCCCAATTTTGAATTATCACTTCGGGCGTCTTACTCGTTTATTCGCAAAATCTCCGAAGATAATGGAGAAATTCGTGTTACTCTTTTAGGCGATCAAATAAGTAAATTCGCTCCTTCAAAAGGTACAAATCGACTTCAAGACATTTCGACAGCATTTGCCGAAATTGCACCTGTCGATAGTTTGTCGCTCCAAGAATCACTTGATAGCAATCTACATGCTGGAGAAAAAATTCTTCTTTTCACACCATGTATAGATACAATGTTAATGCAAAAAGTAACACGGTTAACGGATAATAAGCAATTACAGATTATTACTTTTCAATCAGAACATGCTAAAGCTATTGATATTCCAGCGATTTACCTTGAGCCCGCTAGCCTTGAAAGCAGATGGGAGCGTGAAAATCGATGAAAAGATATTTATCTCTCGTATTGCTATTTATCTTATCTGTTTTGCTAATTTCAGAGTGGATTTACCCATTTTCTGAGCTAACAGAACTATCTACTCCAAATTGGATTATTTTATTTATAACTATTTCACTCGGTAGTTTTTTCCTTCGTTTGAAATATTATTGGACGATTCCCCTTCATTTAATCATGATTTTCGTGGTTTCGGGAATTTATTATGCTAAAGATAGTATTTTTTCCATGAATTGGTTTAGTTCTTTTTTCCAAATCACATTTAATGGTTTTAGAGATATGGTTCAATTCCGTTCATCGGATATTGCCATGAACTTTATTTTAATCGTCTTTTTAATTGCATTGTGGCTGCTTAGCTATATTACAACTTATAGTATTTTGCGAAAACAACGGATTATGAGTGTGTTAGTTTTAACGGTCAGTTATTTGGCAGTTATTAATACTTTTACAGATTATAATAGTAATTGGGCAATTGTTCGAACTGTTTTAGAAGGATTTTTATTGCTACATCTTGCGCTTTCGAGCCGAATTGCGTCTCCAAATCGAATTAGCGCGGATTCACTCAAACGAAATGGCCTATTTTATCATGTCTTTATAGTCCTATTGCTTGCAGTATTTGTTTTTAGTTCGCTAATGTTACCTAAAAAAGCGCCCGTTTTCCCTGATCCAGTACCGACGATTAAAAATGCGCTTGGAATCAATACTACTCGCACAGTCGGTTACAGCGAAGACGATACAACGCTTGGTGGCGCACTCCAAAAAGATAATGCTACCGTATTTACCGCTCGTACGGAAAAAGGGCACTACTGGCGCGTTGAGTCAAAACGTGTTTATACTGGAACTGGCTGGGCGAACGAAAAATCAGCAGACATAACGTCTTTCTCTTCTGGTGATGACTTTCCTATCCAACTTACAGAACAAACAACTGGAGATACCAAAACAGCCGAAATCAGTTTTGCTTCATCAAGTGATTACATTCCATATCCATATGGAACGCAAACAATTAATAGTGCGGTTGATTCATTTAGTGCCAATTTAACGACTGAAAAAATTAATCCTGTAGATACAATCAAAAATTACACGATTCAAATGAAATCACCTGTTTACGACATCGAAAAAATGCAAAAAGCTGATTTCAGCACTTTATCCAGCGCATTTGTTTCAAAATATACGCAAATGCCAAAAGAACTGCCTGACCGAGTTACAAAACTCGCCAATAAAGTAACTAAAGATGCTGATTCAATTTACGATAAAGCAAAAGCTATCGAAAGCTACTTAAGTTCTTCAGGTACGTTCACATATAGTACTGAGGATGCGAAAGAAACGCCTAATGGAGCCGATTATGTCGATCAATTTTTATTTGAAACACAAATTGGTTATTGCGATAATTTTTCTACTTCCATGGTGGTAATGCTTCGTTCGCTTGGTATCCCAGCAAGATGGGCGAAAGGTTACACTCCAGGTGAAGGCGAGAAAAAAGGAAACGACTCTAAATCAACGTATACCATTACAAATAACGATGCACATTCTTGGCCAGAAGTGTTTTTCCCTGGAACTGGATGGGTTCCATTTGAGCCAACAGCTACCTTTACAAATCCGGAAGACTTCCAAGAGCCAACTACCGAAACTGCCAATAAACCAGAAACACCAAATGACAGCACGAGTACTCCAGAAACACCAGCTCAACCAGATAAAACACCTGAGCAAGAAGCTGGAAGTAGCTCTACTGGGGAAACGCCAAAACAAGAACAACCAAAAACCGACTCAACTTCAAGCTTCAAACTACCTTCATGGTTCTGGTGGATTCCTACTGGCTTAGTTGCTGTTTTACTTGTTCTCGTCGTTCTATTTAGACGCAGAATTCGTAGTTATTTATTACTTCGATCACTATCAAAAGCACCTGAATTCAGTAAAACATATCATAAATTAATGAAATCTCTTGCAGTTTATGGTTATGTTCGCGAGCCAAGTGAAACGTTACGCCACTTTGCAATACGTGTTGATAATGAGCTGAAAACCGCCGACTTTACCGAGCTAACAAAAATTTATGAGGCTCAGGTTTATAGTAATAATGACGCGGAAAAAGGAATGAAGCAAAATGAAATCGAGCTTACTGAGAGAATTATCGCGCTTTTAAACAAACACGATAAATAATGAAACGAGCCCATGAATTATTATGGGCTTGTTTCTATGAATTTTTTATTATTTCTTGGTAAATATGAGATAATATATTCGAATTGCTTTTAAATGAGTTGATTTGGTGTACTATAAAAAACAAAGGAGAGCAAAAAAATGACAACTATTTTTCCTAGAGAAGAAAATACAACTAAATTATTTGCGCAGATTTTAGCTAATCCAACAGCGTGTAGACGTTTTAAAGATGTATTTCTAGATAATTTAGAGAGCTACCAAGAAACGCGTGGTTTTGAAAAAGAGGATTCGCTTTTTGCTAAAATTATTTTATCCGCCTACCAACAAAGTGATGTAAGTGCGCTATTGTTAGGTATTTGCGGAAGGACTTTATTCGAACTTCTTAGACAGGCTTTTCTAATTCCTAAAAAGCTGACTGGAAAAACCAGCCATTCTCCTTTGTTTTTAACAGATCAACAAGGCACTTTGACCGCGAGTAATGAAGAAGTTTCTAACCGCGAATTCGAAAAGTTTCAAGAAATTTTTCATTCGGAGCTTTCTAATTCGGAAACTGCAATTTATTTAGTAGACGATGAGGATATTGTTCATTCCTATGAGTCTGATTTTACTATATCGACCAAAACAATAAATAAGAAACGTGGGATACTTGTTTTATATTCTCTTCCTAGCACGCTTAAGCTTGGAATGACAGAAGCTCAAGTTTATGCTGATATTTGGGAAACGTTCTTAAAAATTCAAGAAATCATTCCATCAAGCAGGATTTTTTATGGCCAAGAAACTGCGGATAATGCAGACGAACTTTGCGTATTCCTGCCAATTCACCATTTTGAAAAGAAAATGTTGCAAAATATCGATCAAGTAAATCACTTAATTAGTACGATTCGCGCGCAATTGCTTAATAAATAAGAAAAAAGGATGAAAAGTTATGGTACGTTCAAGGCAAATTTCAGAATCAATAGGGCTAGGGCTCTTGTTAGCTCTAGCTGGCGGATTTATGGATGCTTACTCTTATATTGAAAGAGGACAAGTATTCGCAAATGCACAGACAGGGAACATACTTTTATTCGGAATTAATCTTTCAGAGGGGAACTGGGCTATCGCAATTCAGTATTTTTGGCCGGTTGTCTCTTTTACGGTCGGGATTGCGATATCAGAAGTAATTCATCGACGTGATATTAGACGTTTACACTGGAGACAGCTTTCCGTAATGATAGAGGCTATTATTTTGGTCGCTGTTGCATTTATTCCACTTGATCATAATCTAATTGCTAATTCGCTCATATCTTTTGTATGTGGTATTCAAGTAGAAAGTTTTCGAAAAATGCATGGTAGAGGTGTTGCAACGACGATGTGTATCGGAAATCTAAGAAGTGCTACACAAAACTTATGTGATTATTTTGAGTACAAGGAAAAGCAATACCTTCGTAATAGTGGGCTATATTTCACGGTTATTCTTAGTTTTATCGTTGGTGCGGTCGTTGGTAATTTCTTTATTCAGCTTTTCAGCCAATATGCTATTCTTGTTTGTGCGTTTTTACAGTTCATCGCATTTTTAATGATGTTTATTGATAGAGAAAGTAAAATAATATAAAAAAACTGCCAACAAAATGATTTCTCACTTTGCTGGCATTTTTTTATTTCGCGTCTTCTTCTACTTTTTTAAATTCGAAGTTCTTCATCCATTTTTTATTTTTACGAATGGAGAAGTAACCGACAACCGAGATGACAAATGCGCCGAGGAAATCTACGAACAGATCGCCCATTGTATCTGCAACTGCTGCATGACCTTGTAGCATTGTACCATCTTCTAGCATCGTTTTTTGCATGTTCATTCCAAAGCTATCTGCTGCAAATTCATAGAACTCCCAGAAAACGCCTAAAAATACAGCAAAACTACAAGCAAATAATGCTACAAAAACCGGGCTCATAGAAAGTGTAACCCGTTCATCATTATTCAGTAAACTTACAATCGAAAAGCCAAGTCCCCCGAGCATAGCCCCACTAAATGTATGTAAAATCGTATCCCAGTTAGGAATCAAATAATAGAAACTACGAACTTCCCCAAGATAAATCGCGCAATATAAGAAAACGATAAAAACAATATACATCGCATTCGGAATGACGAATTTCATTTTTTTACTAATAATTGATGGTAGAAATAGAACTACCACACCAAGAACACACTGCATAAGCATAAGTGAGTAATCGCCTTTTGTTTGCTGTCCTTCTGGTACATTGCCAGATGGTGCTGTAATTAAGTTAACTATTGCATAAACCATAGAAATCACGAGCGTTATTAATACAAAAATTGCAAGAATCTGTGCCCAGTTCCATTTCCGTTTTTTCGTTTTATCTTTCATGAAGCGCCTCACCCCTTTTTAAAATATGTATTCATTATAAGCTATGTGACGCGAAAAAAGAAATTTAAAACCAGCCTGTCAATTCTCTCCCTGTACTTTGTGACAATTTTCCACCTAAAGTTAGCCACACAGCAAACGACCAATCTGCTTTAATATTGTAGATTAGCCGCTCCACTTAATTAGTGATCATTGTTATCTGGCAAACTTTCCATGAGTGCATAGAAGTGTTTAGGGTCACCAGTATTGAAATAGGCATACCAAGACTCAAGTGTGTTTGACTCAAAAACGTCCAAATGCGCAATAATTTGCTTGGCCCATAACAAGGCTCCAGCAGAACTCGCTGTAATCAGATTGTTATCCCATACAGAAAGCTCATTTATATATGAACTTTGCCCTTTATAACTAGAAGAGAACATTTCTAAAAATCCTGCTCCATTACTTGTATGTGGACGATTATCCAATAATCCATGATTCGCAAGTGCAACTGTAGCTCCACAAATTGCAGCCACTGTAGCATTTAAAGCGAGAAGCTCACTTGCTTTTTCGATAATAGCTTTATGCTCTAGGTTGTTCCATGTGTCAGCTCCTGGCAATAACAATACACTTGTTTCACTCATAACAATGTCATCAATTACACAATCAGGCACTATCGTCATCCCACCCATTGTTTTAATAGGCTCTTTCGAATAACTAACTGTTTTGAGCAATACGCGATTTGCGTCTTTTTTAAAAAACCGATGAGAATTAAGCTCCGAAGTTACATAGCCTATCTCCCAATCGGCTAGAGTATCAAGAACGTAAACATAAATTGTAAACATATATTTCCTCCATTTTCTATTAATTTTTTATATCAATGATTACTATGTTAATCTCCTTTCCTTACTTTTCAGTATAGCTCCCGATTGTTGACACCATTATGGCAACAATATATAGTAATTTTGAAAGGTGGCTATTATATGAAAGTTGATAGACTTATGAGCATTGTTTTAATTCTCCTTGATAAAGAACGTATTAGCGCACAAGAGTTAGCTGATAGATTTGAAGTTTCGCTTCGTACAATTTATCGTGACATAGACGCGATTGACTTGGCTGGTGTACCTATTCGTTCAACTCCGGGCGTAGGTGGCGGGTTTGAAATTATGCCTGACTACAAGATGGATAGCAAGGTTTTTTCAACAGCAGACCTTTCCGCTATTCTTATGGGCCTTTCAAGTCTTTCTAACATGGTACGCGGAGATGAACTGATAAATGCTCTTGCAAAAATAAAAAGTTTTATCCCAGCTGATAGAGCAAAAGAAATCGAGCTAAAAGCGAACCAAATTTATATAGATTTAAGCCAGTGGACGGGAAATAACAACATACAACCACATGTAGAAATTATCAAAGTGGCTTTGCAGGAAAACAAGTTACTAACCTTTGAATATATAGCTCACCAAGGAAATAAGACCGTAAGAATAGTTGAACCATATCAGCTTGTAATGAAAAGCAGCCACTGGTATTTGTATGGGTATTGCCAAAATAGGAATGATTTTCGTTTATTCAGGTTATCTCGTATGTCTGGTCTGCAAATACTTGAGGACACTTTTACACTGCGAGATTTTCAAAAGCCACAGTTAGAAATGGAAGATATTGTAGCAATTATGCAGATAGAAATTAAAATTCGTATTCATCAATCCATTATCGATAGAGTGCTTGATTATTGCTCTTATGAAAATTTTCATCCCGATGGTGAGGAGCATTACATTGTCAGTTTTCCTTTTATAGAAAACGAGTATCACTATGATATTCTCTTGAGTTTTGGCGATAAATGCGAATGTTTAGAGCCATTACATGTTCGTGAAAAAATGAAGCGTAGAATTTATGATATAGTCTCAATCTACGAAAGTTAATGCTTATTTTCATCTAAAAAAACACGGAAATCCGAAGAATGGATTTCCGTGTTTTGCTTTATTTATTTAAGAAAATCTTGTAGTGCTTTCGCGTTTGCAGCCATATCGTCTAAACGAAGAACTGCTCCTGCTCCGTCAATTCTTTCATTGTGCCATTTTCCTTCTACAGGAATCGCGAATTTTTCCATTGTTTCTGTTTTTCCTAGTAGGAAATCTGCGCCAATTGACATTAATGTGCCAGTCGGGATATTGGTAGAAGAATAACCTTGTAATTTTCCGATGACATCTGGAATTTTAGTAACATCTCCAACATCAATAGCTTGTTCTTTCAGCGCTTCTAAAACCTGCTGTTGACGGCGAATTCGACCGAAGTCTCCTTCAGCATCTTTACGGAAACGGGCATATTGTAATAATGTTTTACCATCCATTACTTGTTCGCCTTTTTTAATGTTTGCATCAATATTTTTCGACATATCTTTTTCTGCATTGATCTTGATGCCTTCTGGTGCTACTGTATCAACAATCTTAGGGAAACCTTCGAAATTTGCTACTACATAATACTGCACATCTACACCAAAATTTTCTTTAATCGTTTGGCGGACAAGTTCTGGACCACCGTATGAATAAGCTGCGTTGATTTTATTTTTGCCATGACCTGGAATATCTACATAAGTATCACGCATGATTGATACTAATTTTGGCGTATTTGTTTTCGTATTATAATGAGCAATCATCAAGCTGTCTGAACGCCCTTGGTCTTCGCCACGAGAGTCACTACCGATAAGTAAAACATTAATCTCATCGCCAACTGCTTTTGCACCGTTAAATTTGTATTCTTTTAATTTACTATCATTTTGCGCTTCTTTTAAGCTCGATTGATATTGAAAATAACCTATAACTGCAACTACACCAACTAAAATTAATAGGGCTACAAGAATCGTACCAAAAATTCTACCTTTACGTGCCTTTCTTTTTTGTGCATGTCTTGCCATTTTTCACACCTCATTTATTGTAACTTACCTCCATATTACAATAAAATGACAAAAAAAGAGAGCGATAATTCCATAAGATTTTTTAAAGATTGGAATAAGCCCTCTAAAAACATGATTTTAGAGGGCTTCTAGCGTATTCTAAAGCGTACTGCCGCTATTAGTACTATCACTTGTTCCAGAATCCGAACTATCGTCTGAAGGTGCCTGACCTGGCTCACCAGATGGCGGCGTTCCACTCGGCGCACCGTTTCCTCCAGGGCCTTGCATCGTTCCATTATTATTTTCCGGGGTATTTTGACTAACTGAATACAGCTGATAACTTAAAACACTAATAATTATGACAGAAAGAATACTAACAATAATCGTGCTCCACTTCCATTTATTGTGGATGCCTTTCCCACGAATAATGACCTTCTTTTCTGGTTGTTCCATCTCTTCCATCCAACATCATCCTTTCGTTACCACTACTTTACCAAGCAAATAAGAACAAATTATGACATGAATTAGAAAAAAATATGTCGGGCAAATCTAAAGTTTTCTTTAATTTTTTCAACTTTTTTAGAAGTGTTTGGTATAATTAATTGAATATAACATGAAATTAAGGGGTGTATTATGGCTAATTTAAATGGGAAAAAAGGTAACAACAAGAAAGCAATTATCATTGGAAGTATTGTTGCTGTTGTCGTCCTCGCAGGTATTGCCATTTATTTTTTCATCCAAAATCAACATAAAGATGAAAAAAACGCTTTAGCAGCCGCAGAAACTTTTACATCAAATATCGCTAAAGAAAAGTACGATAAACTAGGAAATAGCGTCTCAAGTGAATCTCTGAAAAAAGTAGAGTTCACAAAGAAAGAAATGGAAGAAAAGTATCAAGCTGTTTACGACGGAATTGGTGCGAAAGATATTAAAGTCAAAAATTTAAAGTCAGTCTATGATGACAAAGAAAACAAATTCAACTTAACATATGAACTAGAAATGCGGACAAGCCTTGGAAAACTCGCTACGCAAAAATATAAAACAACTATTTCCAAGCAAGATGACGACTGGAAAATCGACTGGAAACCGGCACTAATTTTCCCAGGAATGGTGAAAACAGATAAAGTTCGAATGACAGAAGATGATGCAGAACGTGGTCAAATCGTTGACAGAAATGGAAAACCGCTTGCAACTACAGGCCAATTTGCCGAAGCTGGAGTTGTTCCTTCAAAGCTTGGTGAAGGCGATGAAAAAGTGAAAAACATTGCTGATATTAGCAAAAAACTAGAAGTCTCAACTGATTACATCAACAAACAACTCGATCAAAAATGGGTTCAAGCAGATAGCTTTGTGCCACTAGTTACTTTAAATAAAGATAAACTTCCAGAAGCAACAGGGCTTACTTACGCTCAAAAAGAAATGCGGACGTATCCATTAAATGAAGCAACCTCGCATTTGATTGGTTATGTCGGTGAAGTTAGCGCCGAAGACATTGAAAAAAATCCAAAACTCAGCGTTGGCGATGTCATTGGGAAAAGTGGCTTAGAACGTTACTATGACAAACAATTGCGCGGTAAAAATGGTGGCGCAATCAAAATTATCAATGATCAAACCAAACAAGAAGATACTTTACAAAAAATCGATAAAAAAGACGGCGAAGAAATTAAACTAACTATTGATGCTGATGTTCAGAAGAAAGCATTTGATAGTCTTGGCTCTGAAACTGGCGCAGTGACAATGATTAACCCAACAAACGGCGAACTATTAGCATTAGTGAGCACACCTTCTTATGATGCAAATCAAATGGTGCTAGGAATTACTTCCGAAGATTACGCAAAATATAATGACGATAAACGCCTTCCTTTCTTAGCAAGATACGCAAATCGTTACGCACCGGGATCTACTTTTAAAACGATTACTGCAACGATTGGGCTGGATACTGGAATTACCAAACCCGACAAAGTCCGTGAAATTTCTGGATTACAGTGGCAAAAAGATGCTTCATGGGGCAAATACTTTGTTACTCGTGTCCATGATGTTCCAAAAGTAAATATGACGGACGCGCTTGTACACTCTGATAACATTTATTTCGCCCAAGAAGGTCTAGAGATTGGCAAAGATAAACTAACTGCTGGCTTGAAAAAATTCGATTTTGATAAGGAATATAACTTACCTTTCACAATGAAACCAGCACAAATTTCAAATGACGGGCTGAACTCAGAAATCTTACTAGCTGATACGTCTTACGGACAAGGCGAATTACTGATGTCGCCAATTCAACAAGCGATTGCTTACTCGGCCATTGCCAACGACGGAAAAATGCCTTATCCAAAACTAGATACAAAAGAAAAAGCTGGCAAGGAAACACAAGCAACCGAAGCCGCATCTGCTAACCAAGTCAAAGCAGCTTTAGTCAAAACTGTTTCTGACCCAGCAGGCACAGCGCACGCCCTACAAATTCAAGGTCACAATATCGCAGCCAAAACCGGTACAGCCGAACTAAAAGAAAAACAAGGCGAAGATGGCCTTGAAAATGGCTTTGTTTATGCCTTCGATGCCGACAATCCCAATTACCTCATGGTAGGAATGATCGAAAACGTCAAAGGTCGCGGCGGTAGCGGACTTGTAATCGATAAGCTAAAACCAGTAATTGAAAGTATGTATAAATAAAAAAAGAGCCATTCTGTTCGCGAACAGAATGGCTCTTTTTTACTGGAGTTACTTGGTTTAGTTTCGCAAACCGGCTTTCAGGGAAACTACTAACAACTATTTAAACCGAAGAAAGAAGGAAATCCCATGGTAAAAATCACGAGTTATCCCGCTGAACCTTCTGATATTAAGCATTATATTTCTGGAGAAAAAATGAAAAATGACCATCATTTGCATACGGTTCTTACATTTGATAATCATTTAAATATAGACGTTCTAAAAAAAGCAGTTATGCAGTCTACTAAAAAACTTCCGCTATTACTTTGCCATTTTAAAGAAACGAACAAAGGCGCTTTTTGGCAAGAAAGTGTTTTTTCAGCGGAGGATTTGGTTTTCCTTATTAAAACCACCGAACCCGAAGCTGAAGTAAATCGGGCGCTAGTGAGGAAATTATCTACAGAAAACGGTCCACAAATTCGCTTAACTGTCGTCCGTACGGAATCGGCTGATAAACTTGTCATTATTTTGAATCACATGTTGGCTGATGGTGCTGGTTTTAAAGAATATCTTTATTTGTTAAGTGAACTTTATTCGAAACTATTGGAAAACCCAAACTACCAAGCCAATTTGAGTTTAGGCTCGAGAAATTTAAAACAAGTTTTCGATCAATTTTCACGCAAAGAAATAAAAACCATTTTTACCGAAAAAACAAATCGAAAAACTGTCTATAACCCACCATTTCCACTCAAAGGTGACCCGAAAAACCCGAAAATCATTTGGACAAAGCTACCAAAAGAGGTTTTTGACAGAATCGTTCATTATGCGAAAGAAAACGATGCAACTGTAAATGATGTTTTTTTTGCCGCAATGGTACGAATAGTTCAGCAGACGACGCACCAAAATGAATTATCGATTGATTGTCCAGTAGATCTTCGTAAATATTTGCCAGGTAAAGCTAGCCAAGGAATTACCAACTTAACAGCTAATATTACCTGCCAAATTAACGCAAATGACGACTTAACTTCATTCGAGAGCACCCTCCAAGCCGTTAAAAATTCACTTAATCCACAAAAAAACAGTCTTACTCCTTTACGGATTTATTATTTGTTGGAACTGATTTTCAAGAAGAAAAGCTATTCTTTTGCGAAAAAAGCTTCTGAAAAAATGTATTCTATTCCAAAAACGAGTTTTACAAACATCGGTATTATTGATGAAGAGAAGCTTATTTTTGAAGGCAGTACTTTAACGGATTGTTTTATTTGTGGCTCTTTAAAATATGCTCCGTTTTTCCAAGTCGCTGCTACTACTTTCCGCGGTGAATTGACGCTTAGTACTAACTTACACGGCACCACACGAGATCATGATTGGCAGAAGCATTTTTTAGATCAATTAGCTCGTGAATTTACGTTGCTTGCACATGATGAACTATAAAAAAACGTCTATCGCGAAGATAGACGTTTTTATTTTATTGCAGTAATTCCCGAAGCGCATCCACACGGTTCGTTAATGGTTTTCCTAATGCTTTTTCGAAATCTCTAGAAGTAACATCTAGTTGATTATTTTTTATATCATGTTGGAAAGATAAGAACATTTCTGCAACTGGTTGTGGCATACCAACATTGACCAGGTTTTCGACAAATCCTTTATCATCAGAAGAAATGACTTCGAAATCTTTTCCAGTAGCTTCTTTTAATGCTTCTGTAAGTTCTGCGTATGTCATTACTGGGCCAGATAATTCTAAGATTTCAGGGAAACGAGCTCCTGCCACCGCTTTAGCAGCAACTTCTGCGTATTCTCGTTTCAATGCCCAGCCAGTTTTTCCATTTCCAGCTGCATAAACAAATTTTCCACCATTCAAAGCGCCACCAATCATTGGCATTTCATTTTCGAAGTACCAGTTATTGCGCAAGAATGTATGTTCAATTCCGGATTTTTCAATTACTTTTTCTGTAAAAATATGGTCTGCCGCTAGAGCACTTGTGGAATTATCTGCGTCTGCGAAACTTGTGTAAGCAATGTAAGAAACGCCTGCTTCTTTTGCAGCATTCACCACATTTTCGTGCTCTACTTGCCGATTCCCTGGAGCACCTGAGACAAACAAGACACGATCGATTCCTGCAAATGCTTGTTTCATTGACTCTGCATCACTATAATCACCAATTCGGATATTAAATCCCGCTGCTTTCAAATCCGCACCTTTTTCTTCACTACGAACTAAAGCATAAATATCTGTCATTGGAACCAATTCTTTCAAATAATTTAAGGCATAACCACCCAGTCCACCTGTTGCACCAGTTACTAAATAAGTCATTTAAACCACTCCTTCAAAATTTTAATTATTTAAGCTGTACATTTATAATTTACACCTTTATAATAAACATTATGATAAGATAAGTCAAGAAGAAAAATTGAAAGGATTGAATAAAATGAAATACTCCATCCAATTTAGTGATGCTATCCACATTTTGGCTTATATAGAGATTTTCAAAAACACGAATTTATTATCGAGTGAAATTATCGCTAGTAGTGTTAAAACAAATCCTGCCAATATTAGAAGAATTATGAGCAATTTAAAAAAAGCAAACCTTATTACAACACAAACTGGTAAAGCGAATCCGATTCTCACCAAGCCACCCGAGGAAATATCGCTGCTAGATGTTTATAAAAGTATTGAAGGCAACACAAATTTAATCCATGTCGATCCAAAAACCAACCCAGATTGCATCGTCGGAGCCAATATCCAACAAGTACTTTCAAGTAAATATGAACTTCTCCAACAAAAAATAGAACTTGAAATGGATCAAATTAAGCTGGATAGTATCGTCCATGATATATCTGTACTGGAAATGAAAGATCGACCGCAGAATAGTGAGTTTATTACTAAATATTTGTAAAAAAGAACGGACTCAATTTAGTGCGCCTCCTAAAGTTAGACCAAAAAATCTAACTCTTGGGGCGTATTTTTATTGGTTATATAGAATGCAAGCCGAATAAAAAACCGACCAGATTCCTCTGGGCGGTTTTAGGTCTAACTTTTGAGTCTTACAACATTCTTCAAATATTATGAATCACTTTGTTTTTACTTTTGTTTTTCTTCTTAAGAACAACCATCCTCCAACAAGTAGCGACATAACACCAAAGACAATTAGCTCTGTATTTAAAGTATCTCCTGTTTTTGGGATATTTTTTGTTGGTTTGTTATTATTATCATTCTTACTTGGTATTGCTATAAACGCTGAATCAGCTTTTTTGACCGTTAATAGAATCGTTTTCTCAGCAACGCCTCCAGATGAATTTGTCGCTGTTACAGTTACTTTATACTGTCCAGCTTTGTCCCAATCAACAATTTTACTTAGATTAGTAGTTACTTTTACTGTTCCATAACTATTTGTAACTTTAGTACCAATATCTTGTAGAAATTGCTTATCAGAAACTGTTTTTCCTGTTGGATAACTAATTTCTAGTTTGTCGATTGTTAGCGCAGGACTACTTGTATCTACAATCTGCACTGTGCTTTTTGATTTACTAGCTTCATTTCCAAGTGCATCTGTAACTGTAAAGTAGATAGGATAAGTTCCTACTTTATTAAGATTGACTTCACTACTGTCTACTTTAATATTTTTTGTTACATCACCATCAACAATATCAGTCGCTTTTACTCCAAAGAAAGTTATCCAATTCGGTTCTTTGCTTTGTACTTCTAATTTGTTTGTTGATTTAGTCATTTTTATGCTTGGTCCTGTTGTATCTTTAATTGTTAAAGTAACAGTTGTTTCAGCTGTGTTGCCTGAATCATCTTTCGTTGTGACTTTAATAGAATACTCACCTAAAACATTGCCTTTAATTGTTTGATCTGGTGTATAAGTTACTTTTAATTTATTACCTGAAAGATAGTCTTTTGCTTCAATGTTAAATATAGATTCTAATGATGGTAACTCGTTTACTGCTTCAATTGTTTTATTATCAGCATTATTGAAAGTTGGTGCGATCTTATTAAAGATGCGTACTGACACTTTTACAGGTTCTGCAGTATTACCATATTCATCTTTCGCATTTAAAGTAACCGTATATGTTCCTACTTTATTAAAATCTACTTTTTTAGCAAAATCACTAGTAATTTTAACATCACCATCTAATTCATCCGTTACTTCCCCGTGGATATCGCTTAAAAAGGTAGCTTCTGTTACTTCGGTTTTTCCTTGGTAGCTTATTTTTGGACCTGCAGTAATGACTGGTTTATCCTTGCTTACTTGAACTGTTATTTCTTTTGTTGTTTGATTGCCTTTAGTATCTGTAGCACTGATGGTTACTTCATACTTACCAGGCTTATTCAAATTCACTTTTTCTGCAAAATTAGAAGTAATAATTAAATTAGTTGTATCATCATTGTTATCTGTCACATCTAAACGAGCATCTTGGAAGAATTCTGCTTCTGTTTTTGTTGTATTAACGTGGTAAGACACATTATCTGCTTTAATCACTGGTCCCATGGTATCTACTACATTAATAGTAATTGTTTGTGGAATAGCTTGATTTCCACTAGAATCTGCTAAATTCACTTGAACTTGATATTGTCCAGGTTTCACACTAGCGATGTCACTAAAAATAGTACTAAAGTTGCTAGTAAATACCATTGGCTGTTTATTTGGTTGGACTGATTGACCTGGTGCTAAATCATAATTATCTCCACCGATAAGTCCTGCCGCTTTATACAATTCTTGTTCAGTTAATTTTCGCATGTTTTCGATAGAATACGTTAATGGATTATTCGTTATTAAAATTGTAGGCGAAGTAGTATCTACTATGCGTAAATTTACTGTTTGAGTAGCTTTGTTGCCACTTGCATCTGTTGCTGTAACAGTAACTGGGTATGTTCCAAGTACATCCCATTTAACTTTACTATAATCTACTACTGGCGTGATATTTCCATCATGCGTATCTGTTGCTGCTACATTTAACGGCTTAATCCAATCAATATTTGCCTCAGTACTATTCACTTCTGCTGATGTATCTTGATTAACTGTTAATGTCGGAACTGTATAATCTATATCAAACGTTTTTTCATCAGAAGCGGTATTTCCAGCCTCATCTGTTGCTGTGTTTTTAGCTATATACGTTCCTTCATCGTTTGGAATACGAATCGTATTTCCGGTTCCAGAATAAACGACTGTTCCATTACTATCTACTACTGTCCATTCATTTGTTACTTCTGTAGCTTCATCACTTGATTCAATTGTAATTGCATTTGGAGTAACTGCTTTATCTAGTATAATCTTTGTAGTTGGTTTACTAGTTTCAGTAATATAAATTTCTGCTACCCCACCCACGCCTGGAACTACACTATTTAAAGTATATTCCTTTGTAGACATATTAAATAAAGGATTTTTTGCTGAGTAGACAAAATTCGTTCCAGTTGGTGCAGTTACTTTTAATTTAAAATCAGCTGGGTTTTTAATGGCTACATCATCAAAAGAAAATTCTCCCTTACTATTCGTTTTAATTGCTGATTGTACTTCATTTCCATCTTTATCAAATAAAGCTATTTCATAATCTTGACCGTAAGATGTGATTTTTGGTTCTCCGTCTTTATTTACAAAAACAACAGCGCCTTTTATAGGTGTTGCCATATAAATAGGAATTTGAATCCCAACTAGATTTTTAGGATTTCCGTTAGCCAAATCATCAATTGTGAATTCTGTAGAGTTATTGACTGTTATCCAGCCAATCGAATCATCTTTTGAGTCTTTTACGATTTTATTTGGACCGGTAGTAATAAAGTCTGCATTTTTATTTGGTAGATGAGCAGCTATTTTATATGTTCCATTACTCAAGCCATTAAAATCAAATAAACCTTTTTGTTTATCCAAAGCGTCCGAGGAAGTATAAACGGTTTCCACTTTCTCAAATTCATTGTTATTTTTTTTGTATAAATCTAATTTAACAGCGTTTAAACCTAGTTCGTCTGCATCTTGTACACCATTTTTGTTAAGATCGGAAAAAGAGTTACCGGCTATGTTTAAATCTGTTGATGGATTTGTACTTTTTACTCCGCCACGAGGGGGTTCTGATGCTAATTTGCTTGTACCAGAACTTGTTTCCTTATCAATCCGGTAAGCAATCGAGTTATATGCTATTTCACCATTTCTTGGAGCATCTGTTGGCACTATTGCTTCAAAGTTTAGGCTGATTTCGTCTCCTACTTTGAATTCTGTATTTGGTAGCTTAATACGGAAACTTTTCACATCTGCCATACTTGTTGGTGCCACGATTTGCCAAGGGTCACCTGCTACATCCTCCCCGTTTGCATCGAAACGTTCAGGTGTATTACTTGTTGAATATTCTAAAGTTGCTGAATCACTTTTCTTCCCATTAACAAGAACTTCAATTTCACTAGTTGGGATAACCGAAAATTTCGATCCGCGTGGACCAGTGCCTAAAACATACTGATCATCCTTGTGCGGAAGTATATCGATAATTTCTAAGTTCTTCATACTTCTTGTACCATTATTTTCAAATGTTAAATTATAATCTACTCTTTTACCTGGAATTGTAGTAGCTGTATTTGCACTAACATCAACAAAGTCGTTATCTTGACTTCCTTTAATTTTCATTTTAGTTGCAATACTATTAGATGCACCTACATTTGCCGTCTTCGATTTAGACAAGTATTTAGTAGATGTTACTCCGGGAAGTTTGGATTGTAATTCGGCAGATAATTCTTTTGTTTCAAATCCTGAATTAGCAGCACCATATAAATTCCAACTGGAATCTGTCATTGATCCCATACCAAATTCTACTTTATTTGCGCCACTGTTTGCTTTATTTAATTTAAAAACTAAATCTAAGGCTAGCATTTCGCAATTTTCCATGCCTGGTGCTAAACCAGTATCCGGCGCTTCCCAGTAATACAATGTGGAACCATCTGATAAAGTTTCTTTTCCCTTAACATCTGCACTGGATTTAGGGTAAAGAGTATTCGTTCCATTAGCAGGAGCATACGTATAATTTAATATACTTCTATACGGTTGTTGAATGAAATTTTTCATAGTTTCTACATCGATACCCTTTGGTACTACCACAAAAATATATGGATTTTCTAGTTTACTTCCGTATGAGCCTAAACGAACTGACTGTGCAATTTTGTCGCCATTAAAAAAAATTGTACTTTCAAATCCTTTGCCATAAATACCAGCAGTTGAAGATAAGAAAACATCGCCATTTATTTTCGCTGGAGTAGAAGTTTTTTCTACTACTTGAACTTTCTTTTCATAGCTACTTGCAGTTGTATCAATTGCTTTACTGGTTTTATCAGAGTCTGTATAAGTGATAGATTCTGGTTGGAGTGTAAAGGATTCTCCTGCTTTCACACCAGTATTTTGCATTCGTATTGTTCCATGAGTATACGGCGGCATATCTTTATCATTAATAATTCCGTCTCTAGAAGTAAGTTTTAGCTTTTCAATACGATTAACAGACTGGTCAATCTTTGAAAAATCCCAACCACTAGAAGTTTGTGGAGCCATTGATACCCATTTACCATTCTGATAGTACTCTAATTTTTTCATACTTGCCATTGAGTTATTGTTCGGGATGTAAGATAGTACTTTAATCCCTTTAGGAATTGGTGCTACAATTTCTAAATCATTAACACCTGGTGCCGCAGAAGATATTCTAGGCATGAATCCCCATTCCAGTACATCGCCTTCTGATATGCTTGTTTTAGAAACTTTGCTATCAACAGCTATTGAAGTCGCTGAGTCAGTCACTTCGGTCTTAATTTTAATGGAAGTTACCAAAATATCTTCATCATATACATTTACCGTACCAGTATACTCTGTTCCTTTAACCGCATCTG
Organism: Listeria innocua; assembly: GCF_028596125.1. Taxonomy (GTDB): domain Bacteria; phylum Bacillota; class Bacilli; order Lactobacillales; family Listeriaceae; genus Listeria; species Listeria innocua. Next base: position 433,566 of record NZ_CP117229.1, on the reverse strand, counting down.
CTGGTATTTTCGCTGCCATTGATACCTGTATTCTTTGGTAAATATTAGCGTTAATGGGTCCATATTCGACTACTTGTTTCTCATCATCATTAACAAGTACATTTGCTTTACCATTAACTGTGCTAAGCTGTGACCAATAAGGCTCTCCGAATCTAATTACGTAAGGATCTGCCGTATTAACAGATATAATATCCCCACCATTTTCTTTAAGAAATTCTAATTTTAAATTTTTGAAACTTTTATTTTCCGAACTTTTCTTCTGGATTTCAGGCCATTGGATGGTATATCCACCTGGCTTAAGTGAAAATGCGAGTTCTTTCATACTAAAAGCCCAGCTATTATCACCTGCTGTAATTGGGCTATAGTCTAGATTGCTGCTATTTTCTTCTAAATTAACGGTGGTTGTTTTTTCTGCTGGTGTATATGTGGCACCAGCACTGTTCTCTCCTGACAGTGTAGCTTTTAGATTCATTGGTACTCCTGGCTTTGCACCATAACCAGCTCTTACAACGATTGGAATATCAAATGGAGCACCACTAGATATATTATCCACTAAGTTAATGGTTAATTTACCTGTAATCGCACTATAAGATGTTGATTTTATATTCCTATTTGCTGCTGTATCTTTAGGATAATTCACTAGTTCAAGATTAGAGTTATTAAAATCTATTACTAATTTACCGTTTTTCAATGTCGTAGAACCATCTAGAAAATTAATAGAATAGTTAAAAGTTATTTGTTCTGTATAATTAGCTAATGTGGCTTTACTTGAATCAGCTTGAAGAAATAGTTTATCCGAAATGGATGAACGCAGTAACTGTCTATTTGATTTTTCGACTGTTTTTGCGACTTCTTCATCTACATTTTTTACAATTAAATCTAACTTGGCTTGTACTTTGTCCCCTTCTTTTAGTTCAAGTTCGTATTTTCCTGTTTGAGAAGCAAGTAAATATAGCGTTATTTCTTCCCCTGTTCCTATAATTGTTAGTTCATTTTTTTCTTTGTTATATTCAACTTCTTTGCCTGTCTTTTTCTCATCTAAACTAAAAGATTTTGGTAAAGATAATTTATATTCTTTATCTTTAACAGCATCTTTTATTAAAATTATATTATTATTAGTTGATTTTTTTTCTAACTTAATAACTTTTTGTTGTTGCTCTTCAGTAGTTGCATAAACAACATTAAAGTTTGAAACAATCACAGTTTGGATTAAGATAGTAAATGACAAAATCCCGATAAAGATTTTTCTGATCAATTCATTTCTCCTCCGTTCTAAATATTGTAAGTCGACTACTATTCATTATAAATAACCAATTAGTCATTAAATATATGCGGTTTCATCCAAAATTCGTAAAAAAAGCTACAATGTGAACAAAAAGTGAACAATGAGAATCATAAAAATCGATATACCTTGTTAGAGCTAACTTTACAAAGAGTCGTAAAAAATCTGTTGATAGCCAAATAAATCCAATCCTTTTAAAGGATTGGATTTACTAAAAATAATTATTAATTTTTTAAAGACTTATTTATTCATGTTTTTTATAATTATTAACTAAACGCTTCCTGAACTTCCTGTATAGCCTATCTTTCATCCCCAGATTCTCCACAGTCAAAAATGTTTCTACATCATACCAAGGAATATCAATATCAAGTTTTTTATCAATCGCTAAAAGGGCTGTGTCTGAATATTCATTAACGAAAAGAAAGAGTTGCTCAGAAGGAAAATACATATAGCAATATAAAAATATCGTTGTCTCGGTTATATTTTCAAAATCCAAATTTTCTACTATACTACCCTCTTCCTGTGTAAAGTCTATTACTTCCTTTAAATTAAAGATAGTTTTGCTCTTTTGTAAAAATTTATCTTCTTTCAAAATTTCACTAATATATGCTTTCTCATCCTGTGTAATTTCCACAATTTGTTTAATCATATGGACAAATTCATTCGTATCCATATAAATAGCCTCTGGTTCTTCAAAATAAAAATTGTATTTTGAGGGATTAGAAAATATTTGTTTCGGTAAATTTTTTTCTAAATCGATAAGTTTTTTTATTTTAAATTCGACTTCATCACTAGTTAATTTGCTCATAAGGCCAACCTCTTTCCAACCCAAAATCACTACATAAGCTTAGAATTATGCACATACTATGCGATAATCTTACCAGCATCATTCATCAAAGTACTAACATCACTATGTGTATTATAAATATAGTGTTTTCCCATTCGTCTTCATTATCATCCGAATAAACATACTGACGAACTACTTTCCTATCCGCTTCATATAGAACCTCAATACCACCAACGTAATAAATGTAAGTTTTATAGCGGATACATTTTATTTTTAAATTATTCGAATTCAAGTTAAGTATTTCTTTTATTATTTAATCATATGCTCCCGTAAAGTTTATTTTTCTGATTTGTATTATTTACATCTCTTACTTTTATAATAAGCCCTCCCTGTAAAAGTGGAGGGCTTATTCTTAGTTTATTTTTTTAGTTTGTTCATCAAATCTTGTTCTACACTGCCGCCGAAACGCAGGGCTAGAATATCTTCTTTCTTTATCCAACAAGTTCCATCTAATCGACCTTCGTCATCCACTAAAGTAATTTCTAATCCTTCATATTCATTTTCAGCGATCATTCCAATTACTGGCGTCTCGTCGCCTATGATGTCAATAAAGATTATCTCTTTACTTTGGTATACATAATCAGCGGCAATTTCGAAAAGAGAATGCTTTTTGTTTGGTGCTTTCTCAAATAATCCTGAGCTGATTTGTTGATTAAGATGTTTTGCGAGTAGTTCGGCTGTTTTTAAATGTGCCGTGTCAATTTCTATTCGGTACACTAATTCTAACGGAAGAACAACATGTCCCTCTTCGTAACCGTCCGAACGTCTCGAGCGAAACATAACATCACTCGCTGTAACTGCTTCAATGTAGCCCGCCTCGAAATATTCGTCTTCGCGTGACGCATAGATGGCTACTAGTTTATTTGCTTCTTGGCATTTTAGTAATCTTTCATACATGAATTTTGTGGACATTTTTGGTTCCTCCTTAGGAGTTTAAAAAGAATAGTTATATTTTTTGGCTAAACGATTAAACTAAAAATATTATTCAATTACTTACATTCCTAATCTGGGTGTAATTTTTTAGCAACCGAGCTTAGTTCGAAATATTATTAAATATTTTTATTTGTGGTACATTATTAGTTTTGTCTAGCATTATTTTTTCCTTATCAAGGATTTTTGTTTCTGAACATCTAACAATATAACTATCCACTTAACTTTCATTTTCGGAATAAGTTCTCCTTACATAAGCGAAAGGCTTATTCTCAGTTTATTTTTAGTTTGTTCATCAAATTTTGTTCTACTTTGTCACCAAAATAGAGAAGCTCTCTACTTTTTAATTTATTACATTCCAAATAAGCGTGATTCGTTGTTTACTAAGATAATTTCTAAATTTTCATTTCTTATAGAAATAAATCCCCTATCCGAATTGTAAAAAAAACCCCTACAGCAAATACTAACCAGAACAATATTTTACTCCATTTTTGTTTTTTCGACTCTAAACTAAGACAAATTAATAGACAAATAATCACTAGGGCTATATAAATTGTTAATAACAATAAAATAAACTCCTCTCTTTTTCAATCTTTAATGCCCTTTTTTTCGGCTCTTCTTTTTTTTCTTAGCCTTTTTTCGTTTAGTTGAGGGCTTATTAACAACCTTTTTTTTCTTACTAAATTTTTTATATATCTTTGTTTTTTTGAATTTTTTTGAATTTTTTCTTACAATTTTTGTTGATTTTAAAAACTTAAAACCTTTGTATAATTTACCAAATCCAAGACCTAAAACAGCTCCTTTTACAACAGCTTTACCAAAACCCTTCCAATTCTTCTTCTTAGTTGTTAATAAATATTCTGCCCCACCTTCGAATGCCCCATAACCTGCTGCCGCAATCCACCATGCAACATTACCATCAGGATCAAACATCATCACAGGATTATTATTCGCATAATTATACCCATTCATCGTTTGCGGATCATCTTCATCGCCCGGGTACGGATCGTAAGCGGTAAACACGCCTTGCTCTGGTTCGTAATAACGCGCCATCAAGTAATATTGTTCGATTTCCTTGTCATACATGTATCCTGCATAACCATAAGGATTCGCTTTGGCTTCTTCTGTAGAGGCAGTGTTTTTCAGCACATTTCCCCAAGCATCATAAGCATATTCCGCGACAATTTTACCTGCTTCATCTGTGAGTGCAATTACGTCGCCATGCGCATTATAGTGATAATAGAGGGTTTTGCCATTCATCTTCATCGCTAAACGAACATTATCATCCGAATAAACATACTGACGAACTACTTTTCCATCACCATCAGTTTCATACAGAACATCAATACTATCGCCATCATAATGATAATTCGTCGTCACGCCATCGACTGTTTTCGACAAGCGGCGGTTATCATCATCGTACGTATAACTCGTAAACGGCTCGCTCTCACCTTTTTTCGTGATGCTGCTTAAACGGTCGCCGGTATCCCATGTATACGTGTACTTGCCATCGCTTGTACGGTTACCATTGGCGTCATACGTCAGCGCTTCTCCGTTCCACGAAACCAGTTGATTACCATCATTATAACTTGCGGCAATTGTTTTTGTCTCGCTTCCGCTGATTGCTACTTGTGTGCGGTTTCCGAAGCCATCGTATGTGTATGCTTTTACGGTGCCGTCTGGTAGTGTTTCCTTGGTTAGTTGGTTGACTGCATCGTATTCGTAGGTTGTTTTTCCGTCTTGTTTGTTGTCGATGCTTGTACGGTTGCTTGCTGCGTCATAGGTGTAGTTTTCGTCTAAAATTTGGGTGCCGCTTGCGCTACTAATAGCTGCGTTGGTGACTTTTTGGGTACTATCGTAGGTGTAGTTGGCTGCGGTGCCGTTTCCTGCTGTGTAGACGTTGATGTTTCCAAATTCGTCAAACTCGAAATAGGCGTTTTTGCTTCCGTCGTTTACGCGGGTATTCCGGTCTAAGTCGTTGTATGTGTAGCTTGTTTTTGCTGTGTAGTCGCCGTGGTTAATGGCTACTTCGCCGACTTTGTCTGTTTTCCCTTTGTTGTCTTTTGTTGGTTTGTCTTTGTAAGTGTAGCTTACGTCGCCACCTCGTTCGGCTACTTTGGTGATTCGGTTGGCATCGTCGTAGGTTTTGTCGGTTACGATGCTGTTAATTTCGTCGGTTACTTTTGTTTGGTTGCCGTTTGGATCGTATTGGAATTTAAATGCTAGTTTATCATTCCATTTAATCCCGTCCATGCGGTCAGCGGAATCGTATGTGCTTTCGGTTACGCGACCATTTGGCATGATTGCTTTTGTTTCATTACCGGCTGCATCGTATTCGTACTTGATTGTGCGATTGAGTGCGTCGGTAAATGCGGTAATTTTGTTATCTACGTCATATTCATAGATGTTTTTTTGCGTTTTGCCAGATGCAGTGACATTTTTTTCGGTGGTGTTGCCATTGTCGTCGTACTTATAGGCTACGGATGTGCCGTTCGCTAGTTTGGTGTCTATAAGTGCGTTGTCTGCATCATAAGTTAAAGTTTTTTTGTTGCCTTTTTCGTCTGTTTCGGATGTTTTATTGCCGTAAATATCGTAAGTGAAGCTGATTTTGCGGCCTTCTTCGTCATAGCTAGCTGTTACATAGTTTCCGGAAGCGTCATATTCATTTTTTGTTAATACTTCGCCTTCTATGACACGTACATCGTCAAACCAAGCTTTTCCGGTTAAACCATTGCGGAACATGGTGTAAACTTTAATCATTTTGACTGGCTTGGTCGGTTTAACAACTACAGCACTTCGGTTCCAGTCGTTCGTTCCGAGTGGGAATTGACCTTGTACAGAAGAAGTTGTGCCATCTTGATAATATACTGTGCCCCATACCGAATAATCGTTCGACATCGTTGCAACAGAACCGTTTGCTTTGGCGTCTTCTGATTTGGATAGTGCGGAAATTGTTAATGCTTTGGCTTCTTTTTGATTTACGGGTACATCTTGGACAATATGCGTGTAAGCTTCACTTGTTGCTTTTCGCTCGAAGTAAACGGCGCTATCACCGCTGTGGCTTTGATTATCGACTACTTTTGCTTGTGTCAGCGCGGTATTGCCTGTACGCATCCAGCCAGTCGGAAGTGTTCCATTATGATTTTCAAAGCTGTTATTGACTACTGGGTTGTAACTGGAAGCAACACTGCCTTTTTCAAATTGAACATTATCGTACCAAATCGTTCCTTTTCCTTTATGTGGAGCTGGTTGTTCGTTGTCCAAATAAAGCAAGACTTGGCGCGTGTTTTTAGATGTTTTAAAGGTTAGTTGGCGTTTTACCCAGTCGCCGTTCTTTTTGATCGATGTGGCGCGGTTGGATTGCCATACGCCGGCATCGGTAACGTCTTTTGCATTCGCATCTTGTAAACGGCCAATGAGAAGTGCATCGGCGTTTGTCATTCCGGATGTTTTAATCCAGGCGCTAAATGTATACGTGGTTTCTGGTTCTACATCGACGCGTTGGGTAACGGATGAATAGCCTTTTACGGTAGAATTTGCTTCACTCGTTAGTTTAACGGAACCGCTGCCGCCAAGTGCTCCTGGAGCTGACTGTGTGTTATCGAATGTCATGCTTCCTTTTGCATCAGATTGAATCAGTGTCCAGTTGGAAACTCCTGCTCCTTTTTCAAAGCCGCTGTTTTGAAGTAAGTTACCGCCGGAAGAAAGTTCGCCACTACCGCGAATTGGGTTTCCATAGGCATCATACTGTGTTACAGAGGATACTTGGGATTCTGTCGCAAGTGTTTCTGATACCGCATCTGCTCCGTCATAAGTAACGGTTGTTTTTCGTCCTTCTGTATCGGTTGAGCTCGTTACATCGTTATTATCATTGTAAGTGTATGATTCTGTTCCGTATGCATCTGTCGCTTTCGTAATATTACCATCTGCATCGTAAGCGTACGTTTCTTCTTGTCCCTTAGGATTCACTTCTTTTACTAAGTTATTTGATTCATACGTGTAGGTCGTTGTGAGTTTGAGACCATCTGCATCTACAATTTCTTTCTTTGGATTTCCAGCATCATTGTAGGAATAAATGGTTTTCTTCTTTTTCTCGTTTGTTAAAGTAGTTTGTTGTTCTGCTTTGTCATAAGAAAGTGTTGTTTTTTTGCCGACTGGATCGGTTATTTCTGTTAATTTTTCTTCTTCATAGGCAAAAGTTGTTTCGTATGGTTTTTCTTCTGTATGTTTTGGATCGTAAATCGAGGTTAATAAGCCATCTGTGTAGCCGTAGCGATATAATTTTCCGCGGGCTGTGGATGAACTGATTAGCTCCTGTTTGTCATTATACGTGTAGCTGATTTTACGGTCTTCTGGTCCGACAAGTTCTTTTACGAGCTCGCCTTCATACGTGAGAGTAACGGTACGTCCGGAAGCGTCGCGCAAGCTTGTGAGTTTGCCGTCAGTATATTCGTATGTTAATTCGTTACCTTTTGTGTCTTTTTCGGATTTTAATCGTCCATCAACTAAAAAGCGTGTTTCTGACTTATCTTCTTCTATTTTCAAATAGCCATCTGCGTTTTTAGTAATCTCGGAGTAAATGCCTGGTGGAGCTTCGTATTTATCGCCTTTTTTTGTGAAACGATGGATTTTCTTGTCCGATTCCACCCAAACGATATTACCGTTTTCTTCTTCTACGAGTTTTTCTTCGAGCGTACTTGTCCAGCCTTTACCGAAAATGCCAGTTGCATCATCTTGGCTATTAAATGTACGGTTAACATTAATGCTTGGACCGCGCCCTTCTAAGTTGAAATCTGTTTCATGGAATAAAAAGTTTCCGTTTGTAGCATTCACTTCGCCGCCACGAACTGGCACACTTGTCCAGTAATCAACCATTCCTAGTTGTTTATTGAGTGCCTCTGGAATAGATGGTGTGGCTGGTTCTGATTGCACGCTAGTTGTGTTATTTCCTGCTTTTTGATAAGCGATAACGCGGAACCAGTAGTTTGTGCGCTCTTTATAATTTCCGCCAGAATTGGTATACACTGGGGAAGGGTCTTTTGCGAGTTCTGCGCCTTTTCCGTCATGGTGTAGAGCGTATTTCCCTTCAGCAATTTCTTCTTTGGTTGGCCAAATACCTTTGTTTTGTGTCGTCCACTTTGTTTCTGCGCCGACATCGTATTCTTCGTAGGCTTTCCCATTAAAGACAAGTACTTTATACCCATCTGCCATTGGGCTCTTTTCCCAGTTAAGTTCCACGTATCCTGTTTCTTTATGTGCCAAGTTAGAATACGCTTTTGCAACAGGAGCTTGTGGTTTCTCGATTGGCATGTAGGCGAATACTAAGTCGGAATTCGGACTTTCTCCACCCGGGAAAACGGCTTGTACTCTGAATAAATAGCGTGTTAAATTACGAAGTCCAAAAGTACTTCCGGCTTGAAAGGCATTTTCATATTGCGCTCGCGGATCAAGAGCGAAGTCGGTTCCTTTGCCATCATGATGGAATTCAAATTCTCCTTTAGCAATTTCGTCATTTGTTGGGAAAATTTTCTTTCCTTTGGTACTCCAAGTGGTTGCTGTACTTTTTGTATTAAAATATTCGTATTTATATCCATTAGAAATAACAATATTATAACTAGTCGCACCAGGAACCGCTTTCCAAGATAAATCCATGTATCCTGTTCCAGTTCCAACACCGTTTGAACTTGTTTTCACGGTTGGTTTTTCTGGTTGTGCGTACGTATAATTCACTTCCAAATAGGGATAATTTTTATTGTTTTCACTTGCTACAACTTTTTTCCAATAGTTTTTGTTAATGTTAGTACCTAAGCGAAAACCGTTGTTCACTCGTGAGCCACTTGCCCATGCTTGGACAGTTTTGGTTACGTCTAAGTTCGCCCACTCACCACGACCAACGTTAACACTCCCTAATCTCGTTACAGGTGGCACTGTATTCCAAGTCACTTGCCACGGAGACCATTTTGCATTTGCCTCGTAATACCAAAGATCATTTTTAACCGTTGGGGACATATGCCAAATGTTATAGACTTTCAATGTTGCTTTAGAAATAGTCGCTTTATTTAAAGTAGATGTATCCATTTTTAAAAAAGCGGCATTATTTCCTGTTGAATTGTCCCATTTACCGAGTTTTAACGTATAAGCATTTTGACCAGAATCCCATAGCTTACTACCAATATTTGTTTCGGTTGGTTTAGCCGAATTAATATTGGCATTATAAATTTTATCTAAACGAACAGATGGATCAATATAGACAGGGTACTCGCGAGCGTCATCATTTAGCCATTCTGTATCTACTTTTAGTTGTAGTTCATACACTGTTTTGGTCAGTTGTTTCACTTTAAAGGAAACATTTTCGGATTGTGCCGCTTCCCCGGTTTCAGTGCCGACATTGGAATCTGTCATGACTGGTTTTGGAAGCGTATACATTGTTTCGTCGGATTTATTTTTGAATAGCACATCGCCATTCTCCGCTAGTTCTAAATCTAGTTTTGTTTCAATTTGATAAACATACGTATCTACTTGATTTGGTTCCTGTAGTACTAAGTCTTCTTTAACTGATTGTGGAAAAGTTAAATGCCTTAGATCTGTTTTAGGAAATACGTTTTCATAAGTAACTTCATTTTCTTTGTAGGTCGCTGGTTGGTCTGTTACTGCTTGTTCATTCTCGCCTGTACGTGCTCCTTTTAAGCGAAAAGTAACTTCTGCGCCAGCTTTTGTTAGTTTCTGATATGCCCCGTCTTCCATTTTTTCTAAGAAGCCTAATTCTAATGGGGTTTGTTTTGGAACAATCATGTCAGAATCTGCTTCTTTCTCCACATTCGCATCGATGCGCTTCATATCCCCGTCAACTTCCATATTGATAGGATCCGCAAAGATTTGTTTTGTAAAGCTCCCGTCGTGGTTATCAAAAACCACTTCATTTTCTGTTCGTTCTTCTTTAACTTCTGTTGGTGCTTGTTCTCCCGCTTTCTTGTCTGGCGCATCCACTCCTACAGGTGAATCTTCCGCTAATGGTGCATAACCAGGCAATAGTGAAAAGAATAACATAAATGCTATCAAGCTCACTAGTACATTTTTTGCTTTTGCATGTATTTTCATGTGTCAAGCTCTCCCTCTTTTAATGTAATTTCATTCGATGTCGATGCCTTACCTTTTATTTCTTTTTCTATCTCCCGTTATCTACCTCACTGCCCTCTCTTTCTAGAAAAGGACCAGTTTTAATTGAAATAAAACTGGTCCTTTTCTTAATATTACAAAATTATTATAGCATGTATTTTTCTTTTTTGGTGAACAGAATTGTAATTTTTTTACTTTTTATTTGAATTATTAATTTTCTTAATTATAATTAACGTTAAGTAGTAATAAATTTCAGTCGCGCTGTATCAATACAAATATCAACAATATTGTCGCATTCTATAAAGCATTTCCCGTCAGATTGAAATTCTTCTGGTGCAACGGTATTAAGCATCACTAAATTCTCTTCAATCGTTTCTATTGTCCCGATAATTAGCTCATCCCAGACAGTCATTATTTCCACTAATTTGTTGTTCTTTTTCGTCCATTCAAGAAAATTCAATAGTGTGTCGCCGTCCTCACTTAATTCAGGTATTTGTTCCTGGGGGCGGTTTAAATTTTGATATGGCTTCAGATATTGAGTATCTTGTTGAACTTTAAAAATAGCTTCATTTGCTACGAGTGCAAAACCATCAAATCCCACTCTAGTATGGTATTTTTCCAATATAATGAACGAATCAAAAATAGCTCTGATATATCCCACACGAAAATCATTTGTTTCTTGCTCGTCATCATATACTTCATAAAGGCACTTTTGGTCTAATTGTTCTAATTGTTTACGGTTCATTGGGTCATCTCCTTTTTAAGCGCTTTCAATTTAAGATACCATGTTTAACCAGCTCCTGCAATACCAAAAAAAGCCTTGAACGAATAATCAATCAGTTCAAGGCTTTTCTATTTACCATGGCTGGGTCGTTGGTCCGACTGTGAATTCGTTTACGTTGATGTCTTCGGGTTGGTCAATGGCATAGGCGACGATGCTGGCGATTCGGTCTGGTGTGACGCCATATTGTTTGTAGAGGTTCGTCATTCCTTGTTCGGTTTCTTTATCCGTGATTGTTTCTAGTAATTCCGTATTGATAGCTGCTGGATAAATGGTCGCTGTGCGGATATTGGTGCCTTCTTGGGCTGACTCCATTCGTAATACTTCCATTAAATCGCGGACTGCCCATTTAGTCGCACCATAAACCGCACCGCCGGGATATGCTTTTAATCCTGCAACAGATGAAGTAGCGATGATATGACCTGATTTTTGGGCGATGAAAGAAGGTAGAACAGCCGCAATTCCATTCAGTACGCCTTTAATATTAATATCAATCATTTGCTCCCATTCGTCTTCTTTTAAAGCGGATAATGGCGAGTTTGGCATGATTCCCGCATTTAAAAAGATTGCATCTACTTTTCCGTATCTTTCAATCGCTAATTCAACTAATTTCTTATTATCTTCGCGTTTTGTTACATCCGTTTTGGCAAAAATTGCTTCACCTGAACTCGCTTTAATGGTTTGGACAATTTTTTCCAGTTTTTCCACGCGACGAGCAGCAAGAACTAACTTCGCCCCTTTTTCGGCTAAAAGTATGGCTGTTGCTTCACCAATTCCGGATGATGCTCCGGTTATAATAATTACTTTATTTTTGATTGTCATTTGCTATCTCTCCTTATTCCTCGATAATTTTACGGATTTGTTTGGCTGGGCTTCCGGCGACGATGACGTTTGCTGGGACGTCTTTTGTGACGGTAGCATCCGCAGCAACGATGGCATTTTCGCCGATTGTTACACCTGACAATATCGTTGCGTTTGCACCAATCCAGGCGTTTTTCTTCACACAAATCGGTGCTACCCGCAGTCCACGTCTCTTTTTAGGGCTGACTAAATGGTTGACGGTCACAAGTCTTGCTCCCGGACCAATTAAGACATTATCTTCAATCGTAATCCCACCCAAATCCACGAAAGTTACATTTAAATTGATAAAGATATTTTTCCCAAAAGTAATGTGTTTCCCGAAGTCGCTGTAAAAAGGAAGTGAGACATCGACTGACGGATCGACTGGTTTTCCGGTGATGTCACTGAGATATTTAGTCACTTCTTTTTTTGTGTGGTACTTGGTGTTTAGTTCGATGATAAGTTGTTCATTGTTTTGTTTTACTTCGTGAATTTCATCTAACAAATCCGACCCTTGGAGAATTTCTTGTTCGACTAGTCTTTTCTGTAAATCTTGTTCTATCATGCGCTTTCCCCCTCGAAAACCTTTTACTATTTAATTATAGCGGGAGAAGTTATAATTGAATAATACTTATAAAGCATATCCAACTATTCATTTTAGTTATGGGAAAGGGTGGTTTTAATGGAGCTTCGTGTGTTGAATTATTTTTTAACTGTTGCACGTGAAAAAACGATTAGTAGAGCGGCGGAAGTACTTCATCTTTCTCAGCCAACGCTTTCTAAACAATTGAAGGAACTTGAGGAAGAACTAGGGGTAACTTTATTTATTCGTGGAAATAGGTCTATTACGTTGACGGAGGATGGGCTTTATTTAGCGAATCGTGGAAAAGAAATTTTGTCTTTAGTGGAGTTGACTACTTCGAATTTGCTGCAAAATGAGACGATTAGTGGAAAAATAATGATTGGTGCTGCTGAAACAAGAGGATTTGAATTTATCGGCAGCGTGTTACATGAACTGAGAGAGAAACATCCCGACATTACTTTTCAATTGCATAGCGGCAATGCGGATGATGTTTTAGAAAAAATTGAGCACGGATTACTGGATTTTGGGTTGGTAATTAATCCTGCGGAAAAACTACAATATGAATATTTACCACTTACTATAGAAGATACTTGGGGGATTTTAGTCAATACAAAACATCCTTTAGCGGAAAAAGTGGTTGTAACTCCTAGTGATATTGATGCTAATCCGATTGTCGTTTCAAACCAGTCGTTCATTGATAATCAGCTAGCTAGTTGGCTTGGAGGGCATTTTGAACAATTGAATGTTATTGGGAGATATAATTTACTGTATAACGCTTCTTTGCTCGCTAAGGAGAACATCGCAAGTATTCTTTGCATTGACGGTATTATCAATACGGAAAATACTAACTTAAAGTTTATCCCTTTTTCGCCGCCTCTAACTGCTGGTATTAGTATTGTATGGAAAAAGAATCAAACTTTCTCCAGTGCTTCGAAGGAATTTTTACGATTAATACAAAAAACTTGCTCAAAATAAATGCTTTGAGCAAGTTTTCTTTTTATAAGTCTAATCGCAACGTAACAGCCCCGTATGCTGGAATCGTGTTGTTGTCATTCGCGACAACTTCTTCGATAGCATTCACATACTCAAATGACACATCCGGTAATACCAACTTTTGTGGTGTGTTAGTTGGGTTTTCCAAGCGGATGATGTATTTATCTGCTGTGTAGTAGGACGGGTGACACGCTGAAACTAAGTATTCTTTCGGTAAATTCAACATACCTAATGTTTGCTTCGCGCCTAATTTCCGTTCTGTTTTCTGGATTTTATTATCCAAGCGATGTAAAAAGTGATTGAACGGTTGGCGTTGATAAGATACGTTTGCTTGGTTGAACGCTTTTGTTCGTTCAGCGGTTTTATGTTCATCGAAAGCTCCGTCGCCAAGATAGATGGCTAGTGTGAATTCATGTTTACCAAGTAACTGCGCACCTTCTGTTTCGATGAGCACGTGACCTTTTTTCGTTGTGTCGCCTGATGCTCGGCCTGGACGGTAAGCTAAGTCAGGTTTTCCGAGTTGTCCGGTTGTTGCGAGTAATGTCAGCGCTAAATGTTGATCCAATTGCTGGTATTCTTTAACGCCCTGTGTGAAAATGGTACAACTTTCTGCTTCATTTGTTAGCGTCACGCTTTGTTCCAGTGGTTCGATGTCGATTGGCATTTCGCTATATGTTTCTTGCCAATTCGCTGGTACAACTGGTTTTCTCTCGATATATCCGAATGGAAGTGAGGCGATATTGTAGTCTGTTTTCACACCTGTGTTTACTTTTAAGCGTAGACGGTGATTTTTAATTTGGTTATCTACTTCAACTTTAACATCCAGCAGTTCGCTACCTTTTTTCACCTCTAAAATGAGTTTGATTTGCAGGTCGCCGTGCCCTTCTTTCGTCAAACGATCAAGCGGGAAATCGCTTTTTCCTGTTAAAATTAAACGTTCGACTTCACTCGATTTCTCTGTATTTGCTGTGGAAAAAGTGAACAGCTCTGCAACATCCCCAGCTAGTGGTGAATAATCATACGTATCACCTGCATTCACGTCATCCTCTAGCGTAATGAAAGAAGTCAGGCGTTCGCCGTTTGGTTTTTCAAGAACAATTTCGCCATTTTCAAAAGTGATTTTGTAGAAATCATTCGTGATTGCCACATCATTGGAAGCAATCATCGAATCCAGTTCGCGGTCATTCTCCTCAAAAGCAATCACGCGGTAACCAAGGCCTGGAAGCTCCACTTTGACGCGCACTTGAAGCACATAGTAGCCAGGTTCTTCAATAAACCGGTTTCCGGCTGGTGTTTCTTCTAGCACATTTTCGCGCGATGGAATGAACTCTTCTTGGACAATCGTTGCGTCCGGAAACGCTGGGAAATGGATGTTTTTATGCTCAGTTACTACTTGTATTTCTTTATATCCGTCAAAATCATGTAAATCCGTATTAAAAATGATAATTTCGTTCGCGGCAAGTGACAAATCATCAGCAATTTTTTTCACAATCGTGTTTTCAATACTATCGCATAGTTCGTCAGCTTCTTTCATCCGGTGCAAAATATCTTCGGCAACTGGATCAGAAACGCAGCCCGCCAAGCTATCGTGCGCTTGACCTTCTAGGAGTTTCTTCCACGTATGCATTAGTAACCGTTCGCTAATGGCAATTCCAGATGCTTTAGCAATAACAAGAAGTGGCTCAATACGTGTTAGCAGTTTTTGCTCGAGTGACGCGCTTTTTAGCTTAATATTCATTCGGCTGGAGCCAATGGTTTTATGCACTCGCGCAAGCACCGGACTTCTGAATTCGCCGCGATATTCTTCTAAATCTGGTAACTCTTTTACATATTGAATAAAATCTTGATAGGTGCTAAGTTGATAATCATGGCGTCCCATCTTGTTGATTTCTGCTAATTTCTCGGCAAAATTGCTAATAATATTCAGCTGATCGTTTCCAGATGGAATTAATACTTCGGTCGTTTTACTATATTTTTCGATAAAATCAATCGCTGGATCAAGGCGCCCATCCACGTATGCCGAAGTTGGTTCCAGAAGCATCCCTGTGCCGTATCCTTGTGGCATGTTAATCGCATAGATAGACGCTTCTTCGCCAAGTCCTTGCCATTTAAAATACGGAGACGCAACATGTTCACCAAGATGAATCCCACGCCAGAAAATCACATTATCAAAGCCAGCATGCTCAAGTAAAGTCGGCATTTGAGCATTAAAGCCAAATGTATCTGACAAATAACCTATTTTCATGTAGTCGCCGTATTTTTTACTATCAAAAATCCCAATCATCGCATTGCGCAAAATTGACTCACCATGCGCGAAAAAGGCATCTGTTTGTGTAAACCATGGTCCAATGAAAAGTTGTTTATCCGCAATCAGCTGTTTAATATCCGCTAATTTTTCCGGATACAGTGCGACATAATCATCTAAAATCGACAACTGCCCATCAAGTACAAAGTTTGCTTCTGGGTGCTTTTTCAATTCGTCAATTACTTCTGTAAAAAGTTGTTCACTTAGAACCAGTGCATCGACCGAGGTGAAATACCACTCTCGGTCCCAATGCGTATGGTTCACAATATGTGCTTTAACCATAGTTACCTCCGTTTTTTAAGCTTCCCATTCTGCTTCGTCAATTTCGTCATCGTAGCTTGAACCAGCCATTTCCTCACCAGCACTCGATTTACGTAAAGCGACTGACATACCCGCAACGATTAACGTTCCAACTGCAATCGCTAAAATATAAACTGGCCAATTTTCAACTGTGAACCAGCCATAAAAACCACTGATTGGCGCTTGGTTAATTGCGCCAAGACCTACAGCTAGCGCACCGCCGACAGCAGAACCAAGCACTGTAGCCGGAATAACTTTCAGTGGAGATTCTACCGCGAAAGGAATTGCCCCTTCACTAATCCCAACAAGTCCCATGATAAGAGAAGATTTTCCAGCCTCACGCATTTCTGCATTGTATTTACGTTTTGCGATTAATGTAGCTAAACCAAGACCAAGTGGTGGGATGATGATTGCTACTTGTGCTGCTGTGTTTGGTGCATAAATTCCACTTGTTAAAAGAGCCATCGCCGTTGTTACAGCCGCTTTATTTACTGGTCCGCCTAAGTCAAAACCAACCATCGCACCAATAATAGCCGCCATCATAATTTGGTTTGATCCAGACATACCATTAAGCCAATTTTCAAGCGCTGTATTTAAGTCAGCAAAAGGAATACCAACCACATAATTAATAATAAGAACGGTAATAAGTGTGCCAAAAACTGGTACTAAAAATACTGGTACAATTGAAGCCGCTGCTTTTGGTAATTTCACATATTTTTTAATTAAAAGACATGTATAACCAGCGATTAAACCAGCTGCAAGTGCCCCGAGAAAACCAGCGCCAATATCACGTGCCAGTAAACCACCAACAAGACCAGGTGCCAGTGCTAATTTGTCCGAAATGGAATACCCGATAAATGCTGCAATAACCGGGAACATCATTCCAAGCGCCAAGCCACCAAAACCATCTAAACTATGCAGTAGCGAAATTAAGCTATTCGCACTATCTGCGTATTTCGCATCCCAAATATCTGTAATTCCGAAAAACGAACCACCAACCCGCGCAATCGCCATAATAACGGCGCCTGCAATAACGAGCGGAATCATATATGAAATACCTGTTAAAACGTGTTTTTTCAGTTCACTCCCAATTTTTCTGAACATGGTAGATCCTCCTTATTTTTCGTCAATTAACGCAAGAGCTGCGTTGATTACTTTTTCCACATCTTTAATTGGTGCGCTTACTGGAACTTCCAGCACGACTTTACCGTCAAAACGTTCTTTGTTACGCACTTTTGTATCCACTGCGAAAATAACTACTTCGCCAATATTTACATCTTTTTCGGTTAATTCATTTTCAATTCCTGTTGCGCCTTGTGTTTCTACTTTAATAAGGTTACCCATTTTTTTCGCGCCTTTTTTAAGTGCTTGTGCTGCCATATATGTGTGCGCCACTCCTGTCGCACATGCGGTTACTGCAATAATTTTACGTTTCATATCTCTACTACGCCTCCATTTAAAATTCGAATAACTTCTTCTTTATCTCGTGTATTTTTTAAACTTTCGACAATATCATCGTCCATTAGTTTCGTCGCAATTTCAGCAAGGATTTTCAAATGTCCGTCTGTTTTGTCGGAATCAGTAATCGCTAGTAAGAAAATCATGTTTACCGGTTCGTCATCCAGTGATTCCCATTCAATCATTTCTTTCGTTCTTGCAAAAACAATGGCCGATTTTGTGACACTTTCACTTTTTCCGTGTGGGATAGCAATGTTATTACCTATTCCAGTAGTTGAATGTGCTTCACGATCCAAAACTGCTCGGACATAAGTCGCTTTATCCGCTAAAATATCACGTTCATCTAGCATTTCTGCCATTTCTTCAATTGCTGCTTCTTTGGTCGTCGCCTCTAAATCAAAGACGACTAATTCTTTTGTTAAAATATCTTTTACTTCCATTACATCCCATCCTTTAACAAATGCTCATAAATTTCTGCGGCACTTTTTAGTTGTGTCAGCTTCTCAAGCCATTTTTTATTATCAATATATTTATAAAATTGTTCATACATCGCATCTAAATTAATACCATTTTGTTCTGTCAGAGCGATAAAAAAGATTTTATCAACCTCGACTAAGCCCCATTTCACTGGTTTTTTAAGTGTAGCAATAGCGATGTGCGATTCATTAATAAGTGCAGGATCTGCGTGCGGTGTCGCCATTTCTTCAAAAGAAGTGAACGATAACGCTTCTCTTTTTAGCGCACTTTCAACAATCCCTGATTTAGCAATACCAAGATCCACAAGCTTATCACCAATTTGCGCGATTGCGTCTTCCATCGTTGCAACATCTAGCTTTGCAAAAATAGTTTTCGGTTCAATCAAGTCAATAAATGGTTGGCTGCGTTTCTTTTTCTTACGTCTCGTTCGTTCGATTTGGCTTTCAACCTGTTGTAAATCGGCTTTACTCATCATTGGACTGACAACAATACTTGGAATATCTTCCAGTTCGAGATAAATCGTGCTGATGACTAAATCTACATCGACTTCGGTTTCCATTAACGCCTGAACGGATAATATTTTTTCAATCATAATCATTGGAAAATATTTTTTAATTCTCGCCGCAAGTAATCTTGATGAACCAAGCCCGGTACTGCATACAAGTACAACTCGAATTTGGTCGGGGAAAGAACGACTTCTTTCTTTGTATGCTTCAAAATGTAGTGCGATATATGCCGTTTCATCTTCGTTCACTTGCACATCGTACTTTTGTTCAAATTTAGCTTTAAAATATAGCGCTTCTTCAAACGCTTGGGGAAAGTTTTGCTTAATTTTGCTAAGGTACGGGTTTTTAAAATGCATACCAAGTTTTAAGCGGTTAATGGCGGATTTCATATGCGTCGTCAAGTCATCAAGTAAGCTCTTATCGTAATTCCCTTCCACTAAACACGTGCTGACAAATTCTGCCACATCGTCTTCTTGTGGTCGAACACTTACAAGCAGTTCATCATGCTGTTGGTTATATGCTGCTGTTAAATGCAACTGAATATAGCCAACTTCAAATGCTGGAATTTTAATATCCAAACGATCTTCTAGCATGCTAACGAGGATTTCCGTATTGTTTCGCTGCGAATCAAATACATCTTTCATTGGGTCGCTCTCAACATTTTCGATATACTCTCCTGCTCGAATACGCTCTACAGCAATCGCAAGGTGAATGACAATCGATTGAAACGCATAATCGGTAAAAGCAAAATCATGTCGCTCACTAAATTCTTGAACAATCGCAATGATTTCTTTCAAGCCCTCTTCTGGAAAAATTCCGGTGACATCGGCTTTAATCGTGTCAAAAGCTTGGAGGACCTTTTCGCCTTCTTGCTTCAAATACCAATTATTGCCCCAAAAATTATTAATAAATTTCGATGTTAAGGCGCGCTTTTCTCGTTCACTAATAAGGAGTTTCATGCCCTTACTAGGTTTCTTATACAAAGTAATACCTTCTTTTTCCAGCATTTTCGTAACTTCAACCATGTTTTTCTCAATCGTGCTCCGGCTTATATAAAGTTCGTCGGCCAGTTGATGAATTGTGATATAATCGTCTGCTTTAAGCAACTTACTGAAAATGTAGATAACCCGCTCTTCTTTAGTTGATGGGATTTGGCTGACTTGGTTATCTAGGAATCGGCTAACTTCGGCAAAAGCCTTGTTATCGCCCTCAATATACACACCGATTTTTGGTTTACGGACAACTGTCATATCAAAATCCTTTAGAAAAACATCGATTTCCTTGAGTGAATTTGAGACAGTTTTTTCTGAAAGTCCAAGATGATTCGCGATAGTTCCAACACGTGTTTGACCTGTCTTCATTAGAAACTGAATGATATTTTTTTCGCGATTTGCAATCATTTTCGTTACCGCTTTCATTTTTAATTTTCCTTTCCCTACGCTTATTCTATTACAAAGACTCATCCCCAGAAAACTACGAAAATTACCGCATTGAATACCGTAATTTTGGGATATTGCTGTTCATTTTGGAGAATGGTAGATTTAAATTAGCACCACTAACCTAGAAAGGAAGCTTATTTTATGTCTATTTATCTTATTGCGTTACTCCCTGTTCTTGGGTGGGGATTTATGCCGATAATTGCGAACTTACGAAAAAGCACCCCCGAGGAACAACTACTGGGGACTTCGATTAGCGCGCTATTATTTGCTTTCATTTTGTTCTGGATTTTATCACCAGAAATAACAGTTCTTTCTTTTATAGTGAGTTTTGTTTCGGGTATCTTTTGGAGTTTTGGGCAATTACTGCAGTTTAAAGGGATTGCGGCTTCTAGTGTCGCGAAGGCAATGCCGATTTCAAATGGTACACAACTCGTTGGCGCAACGCTTTTTGCAGTCCTTGTTTTTCAGGAATGGCAAACGGTTACGGCTGTTATCATCGGAGTTGTTGCAGTAATTTTAATCTTGATTGGGGTGGTAATGACCGGGTTTCAAAAACGCGGGAATCATATCACGGAGTCGGTTTCATTTCATGTCTACGGTATCGTTATTCTATCTTCGTTCTTTTTAACGCTTTACGTAGTGACAAACCAGCTTTTTGATGTCACTGGCTTTTCTATCATTTTACCACAAGCAATCGGTATGCTGACATGCGCCATTGGTATTAACTTAGCGAAAAAGACTGCTATTTCCCGAAAAAATGTTACATTCAACTTAATGACCGGATTATCGTGGTCAATCGCCAATCTAGGCATGTTCTTAGCAACTGCTGTACTTGGTGTCGCAACGAGCTTCTCGATATCACAAGCTTGCGTTATCGTCGCAACAATCGGCGGCATCCTCATTTTTAAACAGAAAAAAAGCCCGTTAGAATGGACTTTTATCCTTTCTGGCATACTGTTAATTATGGTGGGTGTTGTATTCCTTAGTTTATTGAAATAGAAAAAGCCAAAGACTGTAGAGCAATCATTTTGTTTACAGTCTTTTTTTTATTGCGTATTTTCAACAGATAGTTAATACTTTATAAGATGACTATCGCTATTTTAGGGATATAAATAAAATTTTTCCAAACCTAAATGATACTTGCTTCGTCTAATATTGCAGAAGAAGGTGAAACTTAAATGACTGAACTTGAAGAAATAGGAATTAATATTAATAGCATAGAAAATACCGAACAAATAATCAGCCAGTTAATGGATAACTACAGCGATGATGTACTGCATCTAGTTTTTTCTTATGTAAAGAATCGAACGACAGCGGAAGATTTAACGCAAGAGATATTTATTAAATGCTATGAAAAACTAGATCAGTTTAATAACAAGTCATCCATAAAAACGTGGCTATATCGAATTGCTATTAATCATTGCAAAGATTACTTGGGTAGTTGGCATTATCGCAAACTAAATTTCAGCGAAAAAATTTGGAATTATCTCCCGTCCAAGTCAAAACACGTTGAGGAAGAAATTATCGCAAAAGATGTAGCAAACAGCTTAATGAGCGCGGTTATGGATTTACCCGTAAAATACAGGGAAGTTGTTTTCTTACATTACTACGAAGAACTCTCTTTAGCGAATATCAGTAAAATTACTGGTGTAAATAGCAATACATTGAAAACCAGGTTAAAACACGCCAGAGAATTATTAAAAACCAAGATGAAAAAGGAGGTATAATCATGGATGATCCATTCTATAATTTAAAGGATTCTATAAAAAAAGATTTTGAGGGTTTTTCTTTTTCCGAGGAGAGAAAAACTGCAGTAAAAGAAACAATCCGGAAGAAGCAATCTCACCTAGAACTTCACTACTGGAAAGAAGAAACGCTTAAAAACATTTTAGATTCACTGCACGATGAAGCAAAGCATGGCTATGAGATTTCCACCCAACTATTTCAAAAAAATGAACTTAGCTTCAAAAACAATGAAGGTCAGCTGTATACCCTTTTACATCTACTTGAAAATAAGAAAATCCTCTCATCAAAATGGATAGAAGATAAGAAATATTATTCCCTAACTGCAAAAGGGAAAAAATTTGTAGCTACTTGTGAACATAGAGGCTCTAAACAACGCGGATTACTAAAAAATTTAATTGAGGAGGCTTCTTTATGAGTTCTGCTATATTTGAGGAATATTTAGGTAAAGTAATAGCTAAAGTAAAATCCAAGCAAGCTCACAGTATGATTAAAAAAGAGCTTAGTAATCACTTAGAAGAGCTAAGTCACTCCTTTCAAAAGAGAGGATTATCTATAGAGGATGCGAATAAGAAAGCCATCCAGGAAATGGGAGATCCCTCGACTGTTGGCAAAAACATGAATCAGCTTCATAAACCAAGAATGGATTGGCTCCTTATTGCGTTATTTATCCTACTTGCCGGTATTGGTTTTCTTCCACTGATGAGTGATGTAGTATCACCTAATTCTTTCTTTATAAAAAAACAAATCGTCTGGCTCGCCCTTGCGATTCTTGCTCTGATTGGATTTCTTTTCTTTGATTATAGAAAACTAAAAAATTTATGGATGTATTTTTACGCGGCTGCCTTAATCCTATTTTTCATATCTTTTTTTGTTGGTACCAGGCTTATTGGCGGAGGAATATGGCTTTCTTTCGGGGGTATTATGATTAATGGTCCAGCTATATGCTTATATTTATTCTTGATAGCGTGGGCTGGTATTTTCACCAAAGTTACTGACTTTAAAGGTTGGAAAAAACTAGTAGGTCTACTAATCCTATTTTGGCTCCCAGTTATTTTCTACATTATACTCAGCCAATTTGTATTTAGTATTATATACTTTTTGTGTGTATTAGTGATGTATATTTTTTATTATCGTCGTAACCAATTTGCCATTAAAGTAGCGCTTGGTAATTTGCTTGTAGGTGTTATTTTCATTAGTACGATGATTCTTAAATTCTTTAGTAGTTATCTCTCTGATAATCTCATATCAGTGAAAGCTGTCCTTTCGCAGGCTGGTTGGTTCGGCAAGGGACTTCATAACAATCTGACAATCCCTGAAGCACATACAGATTTTGTCTTTCCATTCCTTGTCTACTCTTTTGGCTGGGTATTCGGAATTTTCCTTTGTCTATTACTGCTTGTATTTATATTGCGAATTTCATTAAACGCTTTTAAAACAAAGGATTTATTCGGCAGATTATTAACAATCGGAGGGGCTGTATTATTTACCGTTCCAGCTTTTTGGAATATTCTTATGGGGCTTGGAATAGTTCCAATCATGGTAGTCCCCCTGCCGTTTATCAGTTACGGGGGAAGCATGTTACTAGTTTACGCTGCACTACTCGGCCTTATTCTGAACGTTTATCGCAGAAAAGATATTGTAGAATCTACACTGGTAAATTGATTTAGTATATAACCGTTACGAAACATCGGCACATTTACCACTCCCCAAAAAAGCCAAAGACCACCTCATGGTCTTTGGCTTTTTTCCATATAATCTTCTATAACTTGTAACACGCCCGCTTCCTTATTAGAAGGAGCCACATGATTTGCAGTTGCAAGAACTTCCGGGCTACTTTCTTGCATCGCGTAACTATGCGACGTTAATTGCAACATTTCGATATCATTATTCGCATCGCCAAAAGCGAGTAAATCATCTGGTGCCACTTGCCATTCATTTAATAATTGCTGAATCGCGCTCCCTTTCGTCACGCCCGGAATAATAATATCAATACTCCCATGCCCGCTCGACACAGCACGAATTTCCCCAGCAAACGTTTGGTTTAAATCTTCCACAATTTGCCCAGTCTTAGCCACTTCCACATCAAGCGCAAATTTGATAAAAGTATCATCCGGAAGCACATCGAACGAATCCACCTCTTGCAACTCAAAATAATACTTTTTCGCAAATGCTTTAAAATCCGGATCGGCCGCTTTTAACAAATACGCACTTTTCACCCCACAAAGTATCACTTGCAAATCCTGATATTCTTGAATCAACGTCCGCAAAATCTTTTGAACCAATCTTTCATCAAAACGATTCACACTAAGTAATTCCCCTTGATGAAAAATAACCGCCCCATTTTCAGCCACATAAAAAAGTTCCTCATCCTTTCCAGGAAAAAATGATTTTAGCTGATAATATTGATTACCGCTCGCAACAATAAATTTAATCTCACGCTTCACTAATTCTGCATAAATCTTCTCAAATCTAGCGCGATTATATTCACCATTTCCATCTAAAAAAGTCCCGTCCATATCTACAGAAATCGCTCTAATCATCTGTTTAAGCTCCTTTTAAAGTTGATTTTATTCTATTATAACAGAATTGCTTTTTTACTTTTAAAATATGTTGTAATCAGAAATTCCGAAGTATCCGTTTCATATTTGTTTTCGCGCTTGGTATTATAAGTTTTTTTCGCTCCACAAAAAAAGTCAGCGAAAAATTTCGTTGACTTCGCTTTACTATTTTGTTATTCTGGCACTAACAACAAGAAAGGAGCATAATTATGAGAAGCCTTGATGCAGTAGAAATACTCAGACGTGGCGAAACCATTGAGCGTTATAAAGAAGGCGGAAATTCGATGTTGCCTTTGATTAAATCAATGCAACCTGTTCGTTTAGAACCGATTGGCACGAGAGAACTCAAAGTAAACGACATTGTATTTTGCAAAGTTCGCGGTAGCTTTTTTACACATAAAATCAGTAAAATCCGCGGCAAACAATATCAAATTTCTAATAATCACAAACACGTGAATGGTTGGATTACACGTAATAGTATTTATGGCATTGTCACCAAAATTTGGTAAATGCTAGGCAACATGCAACGAAAAAGTTGGATGTTTTTTATTTTGCCTACAATCATACTTTTTTCCGGATGAATTCCAAAGCAATCATATATGCAAAACAGAAGATAAGAAAAATGATTGTCAAACTCGAAATGGAGATTTGTTCAATCCCGTATAAATTCAGCACAATCAACACAATTGGTATCGTCAAAGCTAAAACAATAAGTACATAATAAGAAAATGTTTTGCGATTATTGATATATCTTTCATCTTTTTCTATTTTTTCTTGCTCATATTCTCGCTTTGATTTATTTTCAAATAAGAACATAGAAGTTAGTGTCCCAATTAAAGCCGCAATAATCATAACAATTGGCGTAACGATATCCCCAAATATTTTTTCCCCTTTAATAATTCCTAGAAGTGGAAACATATATATAATTGTTGCAACTACCGTAATACCTCGATTAATAATGTATCGTTTCATACTAATCCTCCTCTAGTTGAAAAATCTCTTCAATTGTTAAATGAAAATACCTCGCCATCTTCAAGCTCAGCTCTAAACTAGGATTATACTTCCCTTTTTCAATGGCATGGATTGTTTGTCGCGAAACTTCTAATGCAAGAGCTAACTCATTTTGGCCAATAGCTCTTTCTTCTCGCAACTGCCTCACTTTATTACTAACTTTCAAATAACCACCACCATGTAAAGATATATTTACACTTAGTATAAAATAAAAATCCTCTTACGTAAAGAAAACTTAACATGAAATATAAAAAAATAGCTAAAATGATTACTCATCTTAGCTACTCTTCTTTTACTTCACCATTCTCGACTCTGTTTTATCGAAATATTGCTTACCAATCTGCAATTTCTCTCCATAAAGTTCGTTAATAGTTACAAATTCGAAGCCTTGACTTTTCAGTTGTTTCAACGTTTCATCTAAGCTCGCAGCAGTTGTTTTATGAATATCATGCATTAGCACAATCGCTCCGTCCGTTGCACCAGCAAGGACTCTTTGAGTAACTACTTTTGCGTTTTTATTTTTCCAATCTTCTGTATCAACAGACCACTGAATAATCGGAAGTCCAATTTCATCAGCAACCTTTTTGTTTACTGCGCCATAAGGAGGACGCATTGTCGTTGGAAAATAACCTGTTTGATCAAAAACAACTTTTTGTGTTTGTAGAATCTGGTTGTAAACTTCTTGTTCCGATAGTTTAGTTAACTGTGGATGATCCCATGAGTGACTACCAACTTGGTGTCCTTCATCTAATTCACGTTTTACTAAACCTGGATTTTGCACAACACTAGAGCCAAGTACAAAGAATGTCGCTTTTACATCATAGCGTTTCAATGTATCTAGTACGCCTGGTGTTACTGAAGCGCTTGGGCCATCATCAAAAGTAAGTGCAATACGTTTGTTTGTTTTTGCTTTTGGTATTTCTGGGACTTTTACGCTGCTTGGTAAGTAACGTTTATTCACAGAACTAGCAATGTCAGCAAGTTTTAGATTTACTTTTTTCGGTCCTGAAATCCCTGGTGCTTCAACTGGTACAATTAGTTCCGAGTTAGTAAGTTCAAAATCAGTTTGATCCCATTTCACTAAGCTCTTTATTCCTCCGAGTTTCCCAACATCTTTTAAAGGAATGTCCCCTGTTTTAATAAGTTCTTGCTCTGCTGCAGTCTTTAAATTTAATTTTGTTTCGTCATTTTTTATTAACACATCCCCAAGTGTTAACAGAGCGCCTGTTTTGGCGTCAGTGACAATGTTTTTGCAAATATCTTTTTTGTCCTTAAGTACAAATTTAGTTTTACCTTCTTTTACGTACTCAGATTGGACAGCTTTGTAAGATACTACTTGCTCGGCCATTTTCTGCTTTTGATAAGTGTAAAAAATAATCCCTTGCTTATCTTTATCTCTGTTTAATTTCTTTATTTCTGCAGATTTAGCCTTTTCAATTTCTTTCTGGATAATTTCGTTGTCTTGTTTCGTGGAAGTTTTAGGAATATAAGAAATAATTTCTACTCCGTCCTCTTTCTTATCCAAGCGGCGAAAATTACCTCCATCTTGGTCTTTCATTAGTCTATCCATCTGCATTATTACTTTGTTGCGCGACTTTGAAAATTGGTATTTTTGGAACCCTATGACACCAACAAAAACCACGGCAATAATGAGAATCGTAACTAGTGAAACTTTAATCCACCTTATTTTCACATTATGCACCTCACCTTTAGAAAAACCTTCCCCAGTTTTTCGTATAAAACAATTATACATGAAAAAAAACAAGTTTCTAGTTTTTGTACTAAAATAGGAAAATAGAACCAACAGAATCGTAACATTTGTTACAAAAAAGACACGGATAAAGTGGGAGCTTTTTTCCGTGTCCAATTTATAGTTACAGGATTACCCCTGAAAACTAGCATATTGTGAAATATTTCACTATTTATTCTACCGTAAAAAAACGTATTTCGCAAATATTAAATAACGTTTCTACGGCAGGTTATTATTTATCCTAAAGCTACGTCTAAAACCATCATAACTGCAAAACCAGCCATAGTTGCAGCCGTTGCTAAATCGGCTGAACCTTCCACTTGAGATTCAGGTATTAGCTCTTCCACAATCACGAAAATCATCGCTCCAGCGGCAAATGCAAGCGCAAATGGCAGGATAGGTGTAACAAAAACAACTAAAACAGCACCGATAACGGCAAAAATCGGCTCAACTACTGCAGATAACTGTCCGTACCAAAAGCTCTTCCCTCTTGATAAACCTTCCCCGCGTAATGGAATCGAAACAGCTGCTCCCTCTGGAAAATTTTGAATGCCGATTCCAAGTGCTAATACAATCGCAGTAATAAGCGTTTCCGTATCACCAGTTATGACAGCCCCAAAAGCCACACCAACAGCCGCGCCTTCTGGAATATTATGAATCGTAATCGAAAGCACTAGCAAAATACTTTTTCGAAGTGATGTTTTAGGACCTTCTTTTGCTTGTTCGGGAAATCCAAAATGCAAGTGAGGAATAATGCGATCAATGACACGCAAAAATATGCCACCGAGTAAAAAACCGACTAAAGCTGGCACAAAAGAAAATTTCCCTAAATCCTTGCTCATTTCGATTGCAGGTGCAAGAAGTGACCAAAAACTAGCTGCGAGCATAACACCAGCAGCAAAACCGAGCATTACATTGCCCCATTTTTTATTTAAATTTTTAAAGAAAAACACGAGTGATGCTCCCGCTGCTGTACAAGCCCAGGTGAAGATTCCTGCTAGTAATGCTAAAAGTACCGGGTTTAACGTCGATAAGTAACTTAACAATTCACTTTCTCCCTTTTTTGACTATATTATTTGCCAGACCAACCTTGTTTAAATCCTCGAGTAAAGGCACGAGACTTGTTTACCCCAGTTTTTACAGCCCAAATCGAACCATAAATAGAAACTTTAGCTACAGTTCCTGCAATTTCTCCAGTTTTACGTGCAACTTTTTCTGTTTTAGCGCCAATTTCTGCGCCGATTTCTTCTATTGGTTTCGTCATCTTTAAGCACCTCCAAAACGCTTGTCTTTCCTTCATCATAAAGCAATCATCTGTATTATTCAAGAGGGTTCTTTTTTGCCATTTTTTGTAGTATACTCCTGTTGAAAGCTTAAAAAAGGAGGATGATTGCTATTAAAAACAACTTAAAAGAACTTGGCAAACTTGCCTTTTATCTGATTCCAATTAGCTTATTACTAGCATTTATCGGTCCTGTTTTGGTTTTTTTAAATTTCAACAGCACCTTTTTTTCTAATATAATATGGATGAAATCTGTGACAATTTTTATGATTTTGATGCTTTTTATTGGAATTTTATGCAATGCCTTAGCAGAACGTACAAAAAAATAGTTTTTTTTACTTAAACCCTCTTGTGCACAACCTCACATTATGCCTATAATAAATCGTTAGACAAAAAAAGGGAGAGGGAGTTTTTTATGACGGGATTTGGGACAATACTGTTTCTAGTAGGTATTGGTGTGTTGATTTATGGGCTTATAAGTTTTAGAAAGAAAAAATGGCCACGTAGAAAAACGCAAATTGTAATTATTAGTTCGATTTTAGCTATTTTTATTGGCTCTGCTATTGTGCCAAGCGAGAAAGAGGAAGCATCCACAGAGAAACCTAAGCAAGAAGAAAAAACAAAGAAAGTTACAGTTGAACCACTTTTAAAAGCAGAAAAGACCTTTAAAACAACGGATGACGGAGCTATTGTTGTCGAAGGAAAAACAAACCCTGGCGCTGAAGTAACGTTAGATTTTGTTGATAATCCAGATGCAACTGCAACCGCAGACGAGGACGGAAAATTCAGCCTTCGTGTAAATGAACTTGACCGGGCCCAAGATGCTGTTCTTTCTATTACTATTGATGGAAAAACGAAAGAACAAACACTATCATTAGAAATGAGCCCCGGTTACACGAAAAAGCTTGCTGATAAAGCTGAAGCCGAGCGTGTTGCTGCTGAAAAAGCTGAGGCAGAGCGAGTAGAACGTGAACGAGTTGCCGCAGAAGAAAAACGAATTGCAGATGAAAAAGCTGCCGCTGAAAAAAGAACTGCCGATGCAAAAGCCGCTGCCGAAAAAGCTGCCGCCGAAAAGAAAGCTGCTGAGGCAAAACGAGCTGAAGCAAAACGCTCTGCTCCGAAACCAGATACAAGTAATAAACAAGGCGAAATGGTTTATATCACTGCAACTGGCAAAAAATACCATTACGACCAAAACTGTCGTGGTTTAAACAACTCAAACGGCGAAACAGCTGTAACCATTGCAGAAGCTAAATCTAGAAACTTATCACTATGTAAATTCGAGCAATAAAAATAAAAGCAAAATTTCTTAATACGAGAAATTTTGCTTTTTATATTGGTTTTTAATTGAAAAATAGCTGGATTCATGGTAAATTTATAAAGATATAATCGCTTAAATAGACTTACGTAAAGAAATCCCTACTTTAATTATATAACATACCCGCTTTACAGTCAAGAATTTATTTTTGCGAAAATTTGGGAGGGAACGAAATGACGTCATACGTATTGAAATTTCAGGAAACCAACGAAACAAATGAAGCCTTAGTTGGTGGCAAAGGAATGAATTTAAGCGAGTGCGCAAAGATTCAAGGCGTGCGCGTACCAGCCGGTTTTTCCGTTACGACCGAAGCATACAAAGAAACCGTAGCAGAAAATCATGAATTCAAACAACTCCTGGAACAACTCACACTCCAAGAAAACGAAAACACAGCGGACATTCGTGAAATTAGCGCAAAGATTCGCACACTCATTCAAAATATCCCGATTGCTCCAGAAATCAGCGTTGAAATTGATGCTGCTATTATGAACATCGATGCGAGCGCGGCATTTGCTGTCCGCTCTAGCGCTACCGCCGAAGACCTCCCTCATACTTCCTTTGCTGGGCAACATGATACTTATTTAAATATTATTGGTATAGATGAAATACTGCGCCATATTAGTAAATGCTGGGCTTCTTTATTTACCGAGCGTGCTATTATTTACCGAAACGAAAACCATTTTGAACATAGCAAGGTGCATTTGGCTGTAGTTGTTCAAGAAATGATTTTCCCTGAAGCTTCTGGCATCCTATTCACCGCAGATCCAATCACGTCTAATCGAAAATCACTAGCTATTGATGCAAGTTTCGGCTTAGGTGAGGCTCTAGTTTCCGGTTTAGTGTCAGCAGATTCCTATACCATCCAAGAAAATACTATTACAAATAAAATCATTGCCACTAAAAAAATCGCCATATATGGGTTAAAAGAAGGCGGAACGGAAACGAGGCCACTGGAGCCATCCAAGCAAACAGCTCAAACATTAACCGATGAACAAATTTTAACTTTAGCTAAACTTGGCAGAACCGTAGAAGCTCATTTTAATAAACCACAAGATATTGAATGGTGTTTGGCTCAGGGGCAATTTTATATTGTTCAAAGTCGTCCGATTACTACGCTTTATCCAGTTCCTGAGGTGGACGAGCCAGGAAATCGGGTCTATATATCTGTGGCTCATCAACAAATGATGACTGATGCAATGAAGCCACTTGGTCTTTCCTTTTATTTAATGACAACCTCTGCTTCGATGTATCCAGCTGGTGGAAGATTATTCGTGGATATTACCCAAAGCCTATCCTTCCCCACTTCAAGAGATATGATGGTAAATACACTTGGCGCGTCTGACCCATTAATTAAAGATGCTCTTTTGACAGTTATTAATAAAAAAGATTTCTTGCCACCATTACCAGTGGAAAACACACCCAATCATGCGACCGCACCAGGCAAACCACCTGTACGAAATGTTCCTGATCCCGCTGTCGTTTTTGAATTAGTAAAAAATAGTGAAGCATCCATTAACCAACTTAATGAGACGATTAAAACGAAATCAGGTTCCGCCTTATTTGATTTCATTGTAGAGGACCTTCTGGAGCTTAAAAGCGTTTTATTTAACCAGACAAGCATTGATGCAATTATGGCTGGTATGGACGCTTCTGCATGGTTAAACGAGCATATTAGCAAATGGCTTGGTGAAAAAAACGTAGCAGATACACTTTCTGAATCCGCACCCAATAATATTACTTCAAAGATGGGCTTAGAATTGTTAGATGTAGCCGATGCTATTCGACCATATCCTGCTGTTAGAAGCTATTTAGAACAAACTAAAAATCCAGATTTCTTAGCTGATCTAGCTCATTTAGAAGGTGGTAAAGAAGCAAAACATGCAATAGAAGCCTATTTAGAAAAATACGGAATGCGCTGCGCCGGCGAAATCGACTTAACAAAAACGCGCTGGATAGAAAACCCGCTAGCGCTCGTTCCATTAATTTTGAGTAATATTAAAAATTTCGAACCAAATGCAAGTAAACACAAGTTCGAACAAGGCGAAAAAGAAGCGCGCGAAAAAGAACAAACCCTTTTAAAACAATTAGCAGAGCTTCCAGACGGGGCTGAAAAAGCGGCCGAAACAAAAACGAAAATCGATACTTTACGTAATTTCATCGGCTATCGCGAGTATCCAAAATACGGAATGATTAATCGTTACTTTATTTATAAGCGCGCATTGCTTCGTGCTGGCGAAGAGCTTGTGAGAAGTGGCGTTATCTCAGAAAAAGAAGATATATATTTCCTTTATTTTGATGAATTACGCGAAGTTGTACGTACAAATAAAGCTGATTATCAACTTATTAATACTAGAAAAAGCGATTTTGCTTCTTATGAAAAATTGACGCCACCGCGGATTCTTACATCGGACGGCGAAATGATTAGCGGGCAATATCACCGCGAAAACCTTCCGGAAAATACGATTCTCGGTCTGCCTGTTTCATCGGGTGTGGTTGAAGGTCGGGCACGCGTTATTTTAAATATGGAAAAAGCTGATTTAGAAGATGGCGATATTTTAGTTACAGCTTTTACCGATCCAAGCTGGACTCCCGCGTTTGTTTCGATTAAAGGGCTTATCACCGAGGTTGGCGGGCTGATGACACATGGTGCAGTAATTGCTCGGGAATATGGTCTCCCTGCTGTTGTTGGTGTCGAAAATGCCACTAAAATTATACAGGATGGTGCACGTATTCGAATAAATGGAACAGAAGGATATATCGAACTCCTTGATTAAATAAAAAACAGCAAGCCCAGTATTTGGCGCTTGCTGTTTTTTTTAATTTGGCACAATTAAATCTGTATCAGGATCTTTGCTATCTTTCTGTGTTGATTTTATTTCCACGAATACTTTATGGGGTAAACAAACAATGGTGTCACCAGCTTTAGATTTCCAGCCCATTTTCACACCAACTTGGTCAGGGCTGTTATCTTCTTTGATGCGAATTCGCTCGCCGTCTACTTCCATCAAATTATATTGTGCGCCTTTTCCTTTAATCGTAAATTGCTCATTTCCTTTATGACCTGTTAGCGGAATTTCCCGAATTACTTTGCCATTTTGTGAAATGATTGCTACGACTTCATCGCCGGTATTTTTAGCCTCAGCAACGGAAAATAACAATAGTGGTAAAAACGAACCCAAAATCAGTGCAACGATAATTACAAAATCAAATGGGCGTACCATTTTCATATATTGGCGCATTTCTTCTCCTATCTAGCCGTTATGATTAGCATTAAAATCTAAACTAACCCCTGGCTCATCAAATGCAATTTCGGTCACATCGTAAGTAAGACGTTTAATGTAATCAATTAGTGGATTTGATAAACCTTCCACATCTTTTGCTTCTAAGTCAGAAAATTGACCAAAAAAGTCTTTTAACTGGATAATACGGCTAATTCGACCGTCAATCCGGAAATTTTCAAGAACTAGTAAAAACGGAATCGTGATTTTAAAAATCTTACCTTTAGCCATTAATTCTACGTTTCCATCAACTGGTTCTACTTCATGGACTTCTAATTCAATTTTGTTTTCGAACGGTTGATTTTCTTCCATTGTTGTTTCAAAGTTGTATTTCTCTACGACAATTTTATTAGTTACAATATCCATAAATTCACCTCATCAATAATATGTATAACTGTATACTACATGATAAATAAGTTAGTGACAAATAGGTACTAACAAGTGATTTCTATTCGATTGCCTTCTGGATCAAGAACTACACTTTCATAGTAGCCGTCTCCAGTTGTTCTCGCCTCACCAGCGACACTAAAACCAGCTTGTCTTATTTTTTCTGTTAGTTCATCCACGGCTTCTTTTGAGTCCGTTGCGATCGCAATATGTGCCCAGCCTAAACTTTCGCCGGTGTTTTTTCCAGCAACATCGATGCGGCTCATAATTTCCAGCCTTGCCCCACTTTTAAAAGAGAGAAAATAGGATTTGAAGCCTTTTGTTTTATTTTCGTATAATTCATTAGCTGTTGCACCAAAATAAGTCACATAAAATTGTTTCATTTTTTCTAAATCTTTTGTCCATAAAGCTACATGTTCTATTTTCATTTAAATTCCTCCTAATTATAAGAAAATGGCTGCTGATATCCAGTATACCACTGCCGCTAAGAGTCCAGCTAATGGTAACGTGATGAACCAGGTGACCACCATATTTTTACCTGTACGCCAGTTTACTTCTTTTTTATGATTAGCAGTTCCAACACCCATAATTGAGCTATCGATTACTTGCGTTGTGCTCACTGGTAAATGGATTAAAGTAGCTGACATGATTACTGAAAGCGAACTTAAATCCGAAGCTACTCCTGTTACTGGTGTAATTTTCATAATCTTTGTTCCAACTGTTTTGATTATCCGGTAACCACCGACAGATGAACCGATCGCCATGGAAGCCGCACAACTAACTTGAACCCAAAACGGAATTCCAGCTGATTCTTTTAAAAGTCCACTTGCAACTAAAGCTAGCGTGATAATCCCCATTGTTTTTTGGGCATCATTCGTTCCGTGAGAATATGCTTGAACGGCTGCAGTTCCAATTTGAATAAAACGAAAACGCCGATTCATTTTACCAAGTTTTTTATCATGAAAAAGGGTTTTAAACAGCGAATATATTAAATAACCGACTGTAAAACCAATGATTGGCGAAATTATTAACGCGATAATAATCGTTGTAAATCCAGACCAATTAAGCACGCTAAAACTACTAGCAGAAGCAATAGAAGCACCTGCTATCGCACCAATAAGAGCGTGCGAGGAACTACTCGGCATCCCAACAAGCCAAGTCATCAAATTCCAAATCACCGCAGCAATTAAACCACATAAAACCACAAATTCTCCGTTATTTAATGAAAAAGGATCCACTATACTCTTTGTAAGCGACTCGGCTACTCCTGTAAAAGAAATCGCTCCTAAAAAGTTCATCACAGCAGCAATCCCAATCGCCACACGTGGTTTTAACGCTCTAGTGGAAATACTCGTAGCAACGGCATTTGCAATATCGTGAAACCCATTTATAAAATCAAACGCTAACCCCATTATAACGATAATAACCGTTATTAAAATAACCGTATCCATTCAACAATTCCCCTTGTCGAGATTCACTTTTTTATAGTCTATACCCCTTTTATGTAAATATAAAAAGAATCTGCTCCATATTTGGTAGCAGATTCTTACAGATGTTATTAAAATTCTTGCCAGTTGTCCATATCATATTGATATTCATTGTCATAATCGTAGTTATAATCGTTCATCATATTATGCATTCCACCATCGTTTACTGCGAAAAACAGCAAGAAAATGCAGGCAATAATGACGATAAAGGTATTTACTACCGCTACACCAATCCCACTAATAAGTAGACCTAAGTTTTTTCTCATTACCTCGCCTTTTGTACGAACGATAAGATAAATAACTAGAATAATAATTACATTTATGAAAATCATTAATAGGCACCACAGAATCGCATTCATACCGCGTTGTTCTGCATCTTTATAAATCCAAATAGCTAATAGCACTTTTGCTGCGAGTCCTAGAAACATAGCAAAAATCAAAAATATTGGAAAGAAGACTGCTATTCCCATTTTATCCCCTCATTTTCTCTAAAATTTGTTTTGTATTCCTTTTTTGTAAGAGTTAAAATTCCTGCGATTAAAAATAGAATACCTTGTATTGAAAAAACTTGCAATCCTCCTAATATGATAAAACAAACAGCAATTGTTTTTACTTTAGAGCTGTTATTTTTAATTTTAAAAGCTCCAATAAATCCAAAAACAGCTGATGCTACTGTAAAAATCACAGCAATAATAGAAAAGAAAGTAAATATCCAAGACATAATCATTTCTTCAGAACCACCATAAGTCATTGGTGAACCCGATAAAACAATTGCGCTAAATCCAAAAACCAGTGCATATAATGCTGCTGCAAAAAAAGTGATGATACTAAAAGAAGCGCCTATTATAAGCAAAATAAATTCTGTTTGTCTATTCATTAAATCCTCCATCTGTATAATTATTCTCCTTACTAGTGTACCATGAAATCGCCTTTGACCAAATGGTAAAATCAAAAAGTTCACTAAAACTTCATCAAAAAAGCTACTTCCTTGATAAAAAGGAGGTAGCTTTTACTTTTTCTTTAAAATATCGTTCGCTAAACTAGTAAAATCCGTAAAACTTTTTAAAGCCGCAAGTTTTTCACCGTACTCTTCGCGAACTAATTCCACAAGTAATTCATAAATATTGATTGCTTCTTCATAATCATTTTTACTAATACATAATAAAAAGACAGCGTGAACAGATTGTTTTTGATCCCATTTAATCGGATTATCTAAAATTCTGATGACGATTTTCGTCTCTTTAGCCATTAAGCCTAGAGGATGCGGGATGGCGATTCCAGTTCCGAGCACCGTTGAACCGAGCCGTTCCCTTTCTATTACAGAATTCAAAAACTCGTCGCCAACAATATTTTTACTTTTTAGTGACTCAACCATCTCTTCCAAAATCGCTGTCTTATTAGTAAGCGTACTTCTCGCAAAAAATGCAGCGTCAAAAAAGGAAGATAAGAAGCCTCGATTAGGGTCTGTCTGCTCCTCGATAATCGCTCCAAGCATTTTTAATTCTTCGTTCGTCGGGATATTGCTAATTTTAATAACTGGTTTATTTTTTTCTGGAATTCTGACGGTGGAAAGAATAATATCTTCTTCAATATGAATAAAACGATTATATTCTTGAATGGAAACAACTTTAGTAATGTCTAAATTACTTACGGCTGATTTTACTTTCGCTTCGACAATTCGTGCAGTTCCAAATCCCGAACCACACACAATGAGCGCTGATTTATGGCGATAATAGGATATTTGATAGTTTCGTTCCAATGATGCCCCGATATGAAGCGCCAAATAAGCTAATTCATTTTGATTAATATCGTATGGATAATCTTTTTTTAGTGATTCTACTGCATCTAGCGTGATTTCGTAAGCCAGTGGGTAGTATCGTTTAATATGCTCGGTCATTGGATTTTTTACAGTCATATGATATTTCACGCGATATAGCATGGAATGAATGTGTGCGATCAAATCTTTTTTTAACTGTAAATCATCTTGCAAACGATAAAAATATTGCGATTCAATCCGATTTAACATCCCTTCAATATAGGCATAATCATCGAATTCGCTAATTTCTTTATCTTCCACATTCAAAATCCGTTTACTAGCAATTTGGAGAAGTAAATAGTTTTTGTCCCCTTCTGAGATTTCAATTTCAAAAAGAGAAGCTAGAATGCCAGCTAAATTATTTGCGATTGTGATTTCTTCTTCGCTA
Organism: Listeria innocua; assembly: GCF_028596125.1. GTDB lineage: Bacteria > Bacillota > Bacilli > Lactobacillales > Listeriaceae > Listeria > Listeria innocua. Next base: position 396,688 of record NZ_CP117229.1, on the reverse strand, counting down.
ACATCTGTTAATTCAAATTGTTCTAAAGAATGCCCTAGTTCAATTCGCTCTACTAAAATCATCATATGTAAGAGCAAATTTTGAAGTGCTTCATCTGTAAAACGAATGTTGTTTGCAAAAAAATAATCCGTCACGGCTGACATTAACTTTTGCAACTTTTCTTTTTGTTTATGCCACTCAAAAAATGTTTCTAAGTAGGACTCTGGGGCTTTTTTCGAGGCAATCAGAGCCGTTAGTGTGTAGCGCATTTTTTCTTCTTCTCCAACAATTTTCACGCCACTTCCTGGTTTTGAGACGAGCGTTAAATCATAAGATGCGATAACTGTTCGGACTTGTTTCATGTCATTAGAGATCGTCGCACGACTAGCAAAAAGGGTGTCTGCCAAATCTTCTAATTTAATATAATCAGCGCTAGAAAGTAGTAAGAATATCTCGTATTTCACGCGTTCTTCCGGGTTATCCAAGTCAAAATAATCCGCATTTTTTGGTTTATTTTTGTCGGCCTGAAATGCTTCAAAGGCAGTGGGATCAAGGATTTCTATTTTATATCCCGCGCCCCTAGTTAAGGTAATGGTTGCTCCGTTTGTTTCGAGGAATTCGGTTAATTTGGCTATGTCCGTCCGGATTGTTCGTTCTGAAATATGTAAATCTTGGCTGAGTTTCTGAGCTGACAGGTGGCTACCCGCATCAAGGAGCATGCCATATAGTGTTTCTAAACGTTTATAAGCGAAATATCCCATCATAAGCAGCTCCTTTTTGAGGTAGTTAAACTTTACTTTTCAAATAAATATGTTTGCACTTTAGCGTGTGTTAAGGTTGTTTTTGTTTCAGCTTCATTGCTTTCATCCAAGTGACGTTCTTTGCCTTGGAAAATTTCTGGGATGGCAATTTCTTTTTGTAAATAAGGGTTGAAAAAGCGGGTAATGAAGGCATCACTATCCTCGGCTTTTTTCACTGCACTAATAATCGCCCCATCTATCACTGGGAGTCCCAAGCTATACGTGCTGTCTAATGTTTTTTCTTCGTCGCGATATACGTAAATCAACCGACCATTAAGAAAATCAGACATTTGGTAAACTGGTGGATTTGATAAGTATTCTTTTGTTTTTTTCGCAATGTTTGCTTCGTCAAAAGAACTTTCAAATAAGGTTAGCGCAAATGTGGCGTTTATTTCGCCGAGTAATTGAGCATCAGGTGTTTCAACGATTGATTCACCGGAAGCACGACCAGGACGGTACAGTAAATCCGTTTTACCCATATGACTAAATGTGCGGAATAATGTTAGCGAAATCGTATCATAATTTTCACCAATGATTTCATATTCGCGCACGCCTTCTGTCATTACGGCAACACCGTGCGATTCATCATGTAAACTTACGAAGCTTTGCATTGCTTCAATCGAAATGGGTGCTTCTTGCCATTCTTCCGCTTCCCATACGTCCATTTCTGGCAGTCGTACAGGACGGTTGATTGGGGCGAATAATTGGTCAGCTGTGGAAAATTTGCTAGCTATTTCAGTTGCGAAAGTGACGCATAAACGATGGCTCAGTACTTGGTTGATAACTTGCACATCAAAGCGAATAAGCTCTTCGCTTTTTCGTAAAGAAATTAACGTTTTGATTGTCATTTCTTTTGTTTTTTCACCATTTGCACGTTCTTCTAGATTATACGGTACATTTAACTTGAAGGAAATAGTTAAAGTTTGGTTAATGCCCGATACACTTGCCTCTACGCTATCTATTATCGCTTCTTTAGATGAAATTAATAGATCTTTACGCGGCGGTGAATAATTGTAGGAATCTCCGTCATCACCATTTTCCACAAAAATCATTTGGTCTGTGTAGGTTCTTCCGGATTTCTTATCATAGATTGTTAATGAATTATTATCTGCTAACTGAATTTTGTAAAACTCATTTTCGATTTTTGTTTCAGCAGATTGTTTTGGTTGTTGTTCAGCTACTTCTTTTTCTAAATTAAAGTAGATTGTGTCATATCCAAGCGCTGGAATGCTGTTCACATCGACTAGCATCGTTGCTAAAAAGACTTTTTCTGGTAAATAAACTGGTTTGCTTGGGTTCAGATAAATATGTTGATTTAAGACATATTCCGTTAAGTCCTTTTTCTCTAGAATGGTGTATTCAAGCGTGTTTCCTCGCGTATCTTCTATGGTGAAATTGTCTTCTGGGATATACGCGGTCATTTTAATCACGCCGCTTTTTTCGTATGGCAGTGGGTTGAAAACGGTAAATTGGAATGGTTGTTTTTGTGCGATTTTTTCGCTAATTAGACGCATGTTTAAATCGAGTAAATTGGTTGCTAAATCCGAAGCCAATTTATAGCGATGTTTGACGTCGCGGTTAGTCGTGTCACTGTTACAGCCACCAATGCTATCGTGCGCAGCATTTTCAAACATCAATTTCCAAATTTCCGCGAGCTCATTGTGTGGATAGCGATTTCCAAGTGAGTAGCTTATCGACAGAACCGGCTCTAGCACATTGCTTAAAAAGTTTTCGATTTCATTATTTGCTTGTTTTAAATCTGCCCGAGTGGAGAAAATCGATTTGTGCAGACGGCTATGTTTACCTTCTGTTAATTCCCCAGCAATGACCGGTAAATCAGTTACATCTTTTTCCAAATCAGCAAAAAATGTTTCTGGAGAAGCGATTTGGTATTCACGCGAATGATCTAATTCATTAAATTTCGCAACCAATTCTGGCAAGTTTTTTCTGACTGGCGCTTGGTCTAAGCCGTTCGGGAAGTATACGTTTGGCGTGGATGCTTTTTCTTCTAAAGCGCCAATTTGCTCATCCAAATACGTTTTTAGTTCCGCTTCATTTTCCGGAATGTTCGCTCCGTAGTAGTAGCCGAATGGGATTTGTTCTGCTAGCATTTCTGTTCCATCATCACCGCGCCAGATAAATTCGGTTTGTTTCAAGCGATTATCGGCAACCCCGCGCCAAAATAGAAACTTTGAAATCCCAAATTCTTTATAAATTTGCGGCATATTCCCGCCTTGTCCGAATGCATCGGGGACATAGCCGACAGCCATACTATGTCCCATTTCGCGAGCGATTCTCGTTCCATACAGCAAGTTTCTAACGATTGATTCTTGTGAAATGACTAATTGGTCCGTTTGTGTATACCAAGGCCCTGTAATAAGCCGTTTTTCAGCAATAAGTTTTTCTAATCTAGTTTTATCTTCGGGGCAATAGCGTAAATAATCTTCTATTAAAGAACTTTGGGCATCCATTAAGTAAAAATGGTAATCGTCTTTCGCTTCTAAAGTTTCAATCACTTCTTTTAAATGCTTCACTAAATAGATTGTCGAACGGCTTGAAGTGAAATACCATTCTCTATCCCAGTGCGAATGCGGAATTACATGTACTTTCGTTTTAGCCATTTTAATTAAATCCTCCAACTATTATTTAATCTCTATTTCATCAAAACTAATATCAATATCATCTACAGCGTCATCTGCTGCAGCTGTTTCTTCTTCGGTGAAATTCACGAATAAGTTAGCGCAGATTCCGATGATAAATGCACCAACCAAGCCACCAACTAAGTAAGCCCAGCCGTTACCAATGGTGAAGAAACCATACATTCCACCAATCGGCGGCATTTTCACATAAGCGCCAAGTCCCATTGTTACTGCACTACCAATCGCACAGGCAATTACATTTAGCGGAATTAATTTACCAGGGCTACGTAGTGTAAATGGAATCGCACCTTCTGTAACGCCAATCAGTCCCATAATTAGTGCACCATTTCCAGCTTCTTTGAATGTAGTAGAATAATTCTTTTTGCGTAAAAGTGTAGCAATTCCGTAGCCAAGTGGCGGAATACAAATTGCGACATTAATCATGATCGAAGGTAGGTAAATGCCACTCATAAATAGCGCATTCCCAGCCATCCAAGCAGCTTTGTTTACCGGTCCACCAAGGTCAAAACCAATCATAGCTCCTAAAATAAGTGCGAGAATAATGACGTTTGTATCGTTTTTACACATTTCAGTTACCCAATCAAGTAACGTTTGGTTTAACCAACCAAGTGGTCCGCCGAGAATTAGCGACATCAGTATCCCCGTGGCACCAACTGTGATAAGTGGCAAAATAATTAGTGGTAAAGAACTTGCAGCAGGTCCAGTGATTCGAACATGTTTTTTCACCCAGTTTGTTAACCAACCTGCGAAGAAACCAGCAACAACGGCGCCTAAGAAACCAGCATTTGTACTAGTAGCAAGGACCCCGCCGACAAAACCAGCAGCAAGAGCAGGTTTCCCAGCGATAGAATAAGCAATATATCCCGCAAGTACTAAGTTAAGTAAGCCAATTGCCGCCCAACCTACATTTTGGAATAAGTAAACGTAATGATAAAATCCGCTTGCATCTGCGTAGGCATCTAGATTTGTAACGCCACCGATAATCCCAATCAATTTTGCAACAGCTACAACAAGTGACCCTGCGATAATGACTGGTAGCGCATACGATATACCCGACATTAAGTGGTCTTTTGCTTCGTTTAATTTCCCTTTCATGACTTAGTTAGCCTCCTTTTGTTTACGTGCTTCAATTGCTGCAACTACTTTACTTAACACCGCTTCCCCGTTCGCAACACATTGACCAATTTTCACACGAACGACTGGTTTTCCTTTGAAACGATCTTCCCCGTCGATAACTTTATCTGCTGCGATGATAACTACATCTGCTGCGCTCACTTCGGCTGGCGTAATTTCATCAATTGTGCCCATCGCTCCTTGTTGTTCAATTTTGACATCGTGTCCTAATTTTACTCCAGCTTTTTCTAGTGCTTTGGCTGCCATTGGTGTATGCGCAAGCCCTGCAATACATGACGTAACTCCTACAACTTTCATATCAATTCTCCTTCCAAATTATCTTTCAAGTAATCCATTAGCTCATGTTCCGTTTGAATCGTTAAAATTTGTTCTTGAAACGCTTCTTCTAGTAAATTCACAGCCACACTTGATAAAATTTTCAAATGTTGCTGACTTGCCTCGCTTGCTGGAACTAATATCGCAAAAATAGCTTGTGCTTTAAAGCCTTCTTTGGAATCCCAATCAATCGGTTCAACTAGGCGAATAAAAAGCAGTTTCGCCTCCGATATTGCCTCTGTTTTCGCATGTGGAATGGCGATTAATTGTTGTACTGCAGTCGCGTATTCTTTTTCGCGAGCCCATAAGTCGCGTTCTACCTGAGCTGAATTTGTTGTGATACCGATTTCTTCTGCCTTGTCTGCAATAAAAGCTAGCACTTCTTCTTTTGTGCTTAGATGCTGATTTAAAAATAATTGTTCTTCCGATACTATCATTTCGTCACCCCGTATTTTTTCAATGCCTTGCTTACAATTACATTCTAATGAAACCGATTACTTTTTTGAACATAAGGAATTTCCAGTTAAAGTGGAAAAAGATTAATTGAAACAGAAAAAAGCCATAAACAAAGCGTTTCCAGCTTCATTTATGGCTTTTCTAAAGGATTTATTTTTCGTTATTCAATGCTTTTTGGTATTTGGCAAATAGGGTTTCAAATGTGGCTTTGTTAAAATCGTACGTCTTTTTCTCCGCGCTTGCTTGTAGTTTTTTCAGGCAAATATGCCAACCGGAAACATCTCTTGGGCTGTGCTCTGTAATTGCGGTCAGTTGTTCTGTAAAAACTAACTTTGTTTTGTTTCCCGCGATTTCGTATAGTTCAAACGCTACTTCATCTTGATCCCACTGAAAGGCGATTTTTTTGTTAGGTTCAAATGCACGGATTGGCATGGTTATTTTTTCTTCAGGAGTCATGATGAAAAGAAGATGCCCATTTGCGCCAAGCTCGCCTATTTCAAGCTCATTAAACCACTTTGCTAGCCCTTCGTTGGTCGTTAATAAGGAAAATACATCTGCTACTTCCGCATTTACTTCTAATCCAAATTCAACGAGCGTCGTACCATCATCACGTTTCCTAATCGATTCGTACATCTAAACCCCTCCTACTAATTTGCTTTTATTTTCGCATAGTTTTATTATTCTCGCAAAAAGTAGGATTTTCTTTATTGTTCTACCACAACTCTTTCATAAAATTCTTCTAAGTCAGCGTAACTAAGTTCTCTCAGTCTTTGTCGTTCTACATTGGTTACTAGACTAACAATTTCTACTAAAACCCATGTATCATCGACTTGTTGTTCTTTCTCCATAAAAACGCCCCCTATAGTTAATCTGCTCGTAACGCATCTATCGGCATTTTTTTCGAAGCTTTCTGCGCTGGCACTACACCAAACACAATTCCAATAAACATCGAAAATCCAACTGCTAAAAGAATCGTCGTAGCAGAAACATGCATGTCAAAACTAGATGCGGCTGTAACTATTTGCGCGGAAAAAATTCCGAGTAAAATACCGATACCTCCGCCTAACAAACTAAGCACAATCGCTTCAATCAAAAATTGCCTCAAAATGTCCCCACTACTTGCACCAATTGCTTTTCTAATACCAATTTCTCGCGTTCGTTCTGAAACCGAGACGAGCATAATATTCATGATTCCAATCCCGCCAACGAGCAAAGAAATCCCAGCAATCGCCCCTAAACCAATGGTAAGCGTGCTAGTAATGCTGTCAAATGTATCAAGCGCCTGTTGTTGATTGACAACCGTATACGCCTCTTTATTATTTGGAAAAAGTTGGCTTAGTTGCTGTTTTGTCCGCTTCACAACGTCCGGTACTTGTTCTGTATTTTTAGTTTGAATATAGTATAAATCTACAGAATCCGTTTTAAAAAGTCGTTCTGCGGAAGTGACCGGAATAAAAAGTTTCTTGTCCGCTGACCCGAATAAGCTCTCGCCTTTTTCTTTTAAAACGCCAATAACTAAATATCTAGCGCCGGCAATTTGGATATGTTTTCCTACTGGATTTTGATTTTTAAAATACGTTTTAGCAATTTCTGAACCGATGACAGTCACTTTTTGAGCAAATCGAACATCTACATTAGAACAAAATCGACCTGATGTAAGTTCTAAGTTTTTTATAGTCGCATAATCTTCATTTACTCCAGTTACTTGGCTATTTGCTGTCTTTACATTCGTTCTTACTTCTTTGGTCTTCATTACTTCCGGCGAACCAATTTCTTCCTCATTCAAAAGGCCATTCGCTTCTTTATAGGTGAATTTCTCGTTTGGATTATCGGAATAAAAGCTAACAGATACCAGATTACTCCCCATATCTCCTAATTGGCTAGAAACATTTTTTGAAATCGCCTCGCCAATTGAAACAAGTAATATAACAGAAAAAACACCAATAATAATTCCAAGCATTGTTAAAAATGTTCGAAATTTGGCGGATAGTAGTTGTTTTAGAGCTAATTTAATGCTTTGAAAAATATTCATAATTTGTTCCATTCACAGAGTTTGCCGTCTTTAATTTCTATTATTCGCTCTGCTTGTTGGGCGATTTCTTGATCGTGTGTAATCATAATTAATGTATTTCCTTCTCGGTGAATTTCTTTAAGCAACGACATTACTTCTTCTCCGGTTTTAGAATCAAGCGCGCCTGTTGGTTCATCTGCTAGTATTATTTCCGGACTTCCTGCTATGGCTCGTGCTATCGCGATACGTTGCTGCTGACCTCCTGAAAGCTGGGCAGGTAGATGTTTCTTTTTATCTAATAATCCAACTCGTTCTAAACTTTTTAATACGACTCTTTTTCGAACAGCTTTACCTACACCTCGATATACAAGCGGCAATTCTACATTTTCAAAAGCAGTGAGTCGGGGCATTAAATTAAATTGCTGGAAAATAAAACCGATTTTCCGATTTCTAATTTTAGAAATCTTTCGGTCTGATACGCGCATTAAATTCCTTTTATTGAGATAGTACTCACCAACCGTCGCCTTATCAAGAATTCCAAGTATATTCATTAAGGTAGATTTTCCAGAACCAGATGGGCCGATAATGGCTAAAAATTCACCTTCACTGATTTGAAGCGATATGTCGTCTAATGCTTTTATTGTGTTTTCTCCCATTTGGTAGGATTTTGAGATGTTAAATAGTTGAATCATGTCGCACTCTCCTCCATTTAAGGAATAATCACAGGTTGTCCTTCTGTAAGTCCTTTTACTACTTGGATAGATTTTGTATTATGTTTTCCTGTTTCAATCCAGATTTTCTTTTTTTGCTTATTTTCATCAACAATATAAACATAATTTTTGTCTTGTTTATCTGTGTGAACTGCTTCTATCGGGATTGTCAGAATCATTTTTTCTAGTGCCACGAGCACGTCAGCACTTACTGACATATTTTCTTTTAAATTATCATCATTTTCCAAATCAATCGTAACTTTATACGATGTTACGGAGCCGTTTATGATGCCTTTTTCATCTATATCAGAAACTTTGCCTTTGTAAATCTTATTATCTACGGCTTCAACGTGGACATTTGCTGCTTGTTTTTCTTTTATTTGATTGATTTCTAGCTCGTCCACCATAATTTGTACTGCAAAATCTTTATAATCTGGCCATTCATTTACTGTTTTTATGATATGACCTTCTGCGGAAACATAGACGCTTAAGTCTGTTTTATTCGCTTCGACTGTTTTGTAATTAATTACTTGTGGTGTTTTTTTCTCATTTTCTTTTATAAAATAATAGCCTACTGATATAGCAACGATAATCAGCATGATAATCATCCAGCTTATTTTTTTCAATAGTTATAAACCTCTCTTTAAAAAGCAATTAAAATCATTGCGTTCATTATGTGTTGAAAACATTTTTTTAATTGTTCGTAATTCCATGATTTTAAAATTTCAATCATGTGCGCTAATTCTTCCGCAATTCGATCACTCGCAGAAACAATAATAAGTCTTACTTCTTTGGTTGCGTTGTCATTTATTTCATTCCATAAATCTTGAATTACTCTATTAAAGTAATCATTGTTCAACTTACCGATAAACGTGCTAATAAAATCTTCAAAAGCACCCCGCATTAACTCATATTCTCTATTTTTTTCATATTGAATTACTTTTTCTGCTATTTCTATGATGTCATCTACAACAATATAATCTTCCCGTAAAGCTAATTTTTCCGTGCTTTCATACACTAAAAGTTCGACCAATTTCATTCTTGAAAAAAACTCAGTAATTGTTACCTCTGTATTTTGAACGAAGGCACCACGATTATACTGATGAACTAAAAAACCAGAATGGCAAAGATTAATAATCGCCCTTCTAATTGGTGTTCTGCTCATGTTTAATTCTTGAGACAATTTCGCTTCTACTACTCTGTACCCGGTAGGATACTCCCCTGTTGTAATTTTGTTCTTAATGTACTCAAAAGCAACATTCTCCAATCGATCACTTTTAGCAATTTTTGGCATAAATGACTCCCCTCTCTGTGTAAAGCTCTTTAAAAATAGCCCTTGATTGCCATTTTATCATCTAGTTAATGAAAAGAGTATCTGATTTCAGATCTAGCATACTCTTTTCATCAATGATAAATTATCTATTTGCTTTTTTGCGATAAGAGCTGATGCCAATGGTAGTTAAGCCTAGTCCTGCTAAGACTACCCATATCATCGAGCTATCACCAGTTTTTGGAATTTTGTTCACATTTACTTTAGTCGTTGTTGGATCAACTGAAGCTCTTTCAAATTCTACAGGAGTTTTTGTTACTTCTGGATTGGATGGATCAGCTGGATTTGTCGGATCGCTTGGATTAACAATTAATTTTCCATCTTGAGTAACAGTCACTTTGATTGTAAGAGAGGCTGATAGATTACCGGAATCTGTAACTGTATAAGTTACTTGGTAAACGCCTTTTTCCGCATTGTTTACAGTGTCTTTTGTTACTTTAATTTTCGCTGTTAGATCGCCGTCTTCTTTATCCGTTGCCGTAACTCCTTTTAACGAATTAAATAGGTCACCAACTTTGATTGTTTGATCTTTTGCATCAATAACTGGAGCTGTGTTTGTTTTTGTTTCTACAGGAGTAACGGTTACTTTGATGCTTTTTGTCGTTGTGAGTTTGCTTGAGTTTGTCACACTATAGTCAACGTCATACTCGCCGCTTTTCGTCGTATCCACTGTGTTTTTAGTTACTTTGACGCTTTTTGTAAGGTCGCCATCTTTTTTATCTGTTGCAGTTACTTCCTTTAATGCATCAAAAGTTTCGTTTTGTTCGATTGTTTTATCTTCTGCATTAATAACTGGAGCTTCTGGTTGTTCTGCGGGCGTTTCATTTGTTACTGATACGTTTTTCCAGATTATTGTTGCATCTGGAGTCGTTGGGATGACAGATCCTGCTCCTAAATAAGTACCAATATCTGCTTTTGTATCTTCTTTTACTGTAAATTCAAATGTATGTGTAAATACTTTATTTCCGTCATTTGCTACATCGACTACGTTATTTTGTGTAGTAGTCACATTGTTACTATCAAGTTCTACGCCAGACGAATTTGGTATAAATAGTCCTGCTTTTGCTGATTGACCTGTAACAGTATCAGTCGCTTGCATGTCAACATTTGCTTCATAAGCTACTGTATATTTATAACTTTTACCTTTTTCAAGTTGCACATCTTCATATCCAACAAAGTAAAAACCATTTCGTACATCTTTATATGTCAAATTGCTCTCGGAAGTACTAGCCGCATCTGCAACCATACTCGGAATAAAGTTAAAGACAACCATTGATAGAAGTGCAACTGTTGTGATTAACGCGATTATTTTTTTCATGGATTAAAAATCCTCCTCATTTACATCTTTAATTACAAAATAGGGTTAAGTCAGCCTTAACCCTATATTTCAACTTATTCTAATGAGCAATCAACCAAAGATTCCTTTGATTAAGTTGTTTAGTAATCCTGTGATTTCTGGGAAATTGAATGCTCCTGAAAGGTTAGTTAATAATTGTAAAAAGAAATTCATTTTTTAGTGGCCTCCTCTGCTGTTTTATTTTTGTGAAAATCAACCAAAGATTGCTTTCATTAAGTTGTTTAATAATCCTGTGATTTCCGGGAAGTTAAGCGCTCCTGAGAAATTACCTAATAATTGTAGAAAGAAATTCAACTTTAGTTACCTCCTCTCTTGTTTTATTTTTTTGAAATCAACCAAAAATAACTTTAATTAAGTTGTTTAGGATTTCTGTTACGTCTGGGAAATTTAAAGCGCCAGAAAAGTTGCCTAATAATTGTAGAAAGAAATTCAATGTTTTCACCTCGCAGTATTATGTAGTTGGAACTGTTATCCAATGTTAATTATAGCTGATAAAAACGCCATTTATAGCGCTTTCAAACCTTAAAAACATTGAGTGCTATATGGTATCCTAAGCTAATTTTCACTGTTGCTCAGAATCACTTATTTGGGGACAATTATCACAATAATGTTTATTTTTAGTTGTCAAGCGAGTCGCTTTTGACACATTTTCGCTACATTTTATTATTCATACGAGCCAAAGTTTAGTTGCGCTATAAATTTCATGAATGGCTTTACAAGTTTAGTTCAAAAACAGACTTTTTTTCACAAAAAATACAATCCCAAACTCAAAAAACCTTAGAATAAGTCCTAAGGTTGTTTTAAATCTAATTTGACTGTTGCTACACTCCTCAAAAGCTGGACAAAGCCACATAACGTGAGATAATAGAAAAAAAGATTTTGTTAGGAGCGAAAATTAGTATGAAAAAAATCGGTTTTATAGGCGCGGGAAATATGGGTGCAGCAATGATTCGTGGTTTAGCAAAAGCTAACTTGGGGAAAGAAGAAGACATTCTTGTGTGTGGTAGAGATATGGAAAAATTAAAACCACTTAAAACGGAATTTAACGGAATTCAATTAACAACGGATATCGCTCAACTTGCAGAACAAGCAGATATTATCATTTTATCCGTTAAGCCTTATACTATTCCTGAGATTTTAACAGCAGTAAAAGATAAGATAATACCTGAAAAAATCGTTATTTCTGTAGCAGCAGGGGTTACAATTAAAGACTTAGAAGAATTAACGTCAACAGAAACTAAAATTGTTCGCGTTATGCCAAATACCCCGGCGCTTGTCGGCGAAGCAATGTCATCCATTTCGCCTAATAGCAATGTAACTGCGGAAGAAACAGCGCATATTTCTACTATTTTTTCTAGTTTTGGAAAAGCCGAAGTTGTTGCTGAGAACTTGATGGATGCCGTAGTGGGCGTCAGTGGTTCGTCCCCAGCATATGTGTATATGTTTATCGAGGCGCTTGCTGATGGAGCTGTTTTGAAGGGTATGCCGCGAGATAAAGCTTATAAATTCGCAGCTCAAGCCGTTCTTGGTGCCGCAAAAATGGTATTAGAAACTGGCGAACATCCTGGAAAACTAAAAGACATGGTCACCTCTCCTGGTGGAACAACAATCGAAGCAGTCAAGTCACTGGAAGATACAGGTTTCCGTTCCTCTGTCATTAGTGCCGTTCAAGCCGCTGCTAACAAAAACAGTTCCATGTAGACTTTATAGATATTTGACGAAAAAGTATTTTTCCTCACCTTTTAATGGAAAATCTGTGATACGGCCAAGCTCTATGAAACCACATTTTTTATAAAATTCCGGAGCTTGATAACTGAATGTCGTTAGAGAGATATGGTGGCAATGATGTTCTCTACCATATCTTTCTACTTGTTCTATTAATGCTGTCCCTACCCCTGTTCCTTGCATTTTTTGATCTACTGAAAGCAGTGACACATAGAGTTCACCGTAACTCATTTTAGCTGTTACGCCACCGACTATTTCTCCTTCGTGATTTATCGCCGCAAATCCAATAAAAACAGGTTCACTTTTAGGTATCGAGTATCCCATTCTTTCTTTATGATTCATCAGACCTTCGATTACTTTCGGTTCCAACTCTTCTAAAGGCATTTCTTTTATACTAAACTCCACTTATGATTCCTCCTTATTAATTACACAAAAAAGCATCACCGGAAAGTGACGCTTTGTAAAATTATTTTAAATTTGCTACACGACCGTATCCAGCAATATATTTTTTCCAGTAGCCAGATTTGATAGTGTCGTATTTCACGCCGTTATTTTGGGCGTTAAGCATTTTTCCATTTCCTACATAAATCCCAACATGGGCAATCCCTTTGCCGTAATTAAAGAAAATTAAATCGCCGTTTTTTAGTTCGCTTGCTTTAATTTTTTTGGCGGAAGCATATTGCTGTTTAGCTGTACGAGGAATAGATTTTTTTATTCCTTTTGAATATACATATTGCGTATATCCAGAGCAATCAAAGCAGCTTGGGCCAGTTGCGCCGATTTTATAGCGCTTGCCAAGGTGTTTTCTCGCTTCATTATTTAATGCGGTAAAACTTTGTGTTGTTGCAACAGGTGCTTTGTATGTAGTTAAACATTTACCTGAAACATATCCTACTTTACCGTTGTATGTTGTTTTGTACCAGTTATTTTTTGTTTTGGCTGTAAAAGTAACCGTAGTACCCTTTTTGTAAAAACCGATGACTTTGCCGCTTGTATTGTCTGCTGTGCGAACATTTACATCAGCTGTTGTCGTCATCTTGTAAGTAGTTGCTGCTGATGCGCTATTTGTTGGTAAAAATAGTACTGAAAAAGAAATCATTAAAGCTATTAACGCAAAAAAAATCTTTCTTCTCGCTGCTATTATTTTCAATCCACGCACCCCTTTTTTATATACCCACAGCATATCAGGTGAATGTTACAGTTGTAATACAGCTATTTTAAAACTTAACTTTATTATGTAACAGTTTGGACACAGCAAAAAAATAAGCCCAAGAAACGAGTTCTTGAGCTTATTTCTATAGATGGTTTTTTCGTAAAGAGACTGGTTTATCAAGGATTTCTTTGGTAATTATTGCTTCCTGTAATCTACCCCGTAATTTTCGAGCTTTTTTAGGGCGATGCGTGGAAGTTTTCATTATCTTTTTCCCTTTGGCCACGTCGGATTCCCGGCGGATTTCTCTTAACATTTTCTCTTGTGCGGCTTTTTGTTCCGCGATAACTTTGTCTTGTTCTTTATTTTGTGTAAAAGTTCCTTGTGATACTTTTCGTTTTTGTGGTTTTTTAGTGGTTTGGTTATGATGTTGCGGTTTGTAGTTCGCACGCGACATTTGGCTTAGCTTGGATGGTTCTTTTTTTTCGCTGTCAGCTGCCTTGCCCGATTTACTAAGGAGATTTACAATAACGCCAATCACCCCAAGGATAACTAAAACACCTTCCCAGCCACTATTTAGAAAATCATTTAAATCCAATGAAAACACCTTCTTTCTTGCAAAAGATCAAGGTTTATTTTTCGTCTTCGTGTGCAATCGATTCGCGCATTGCTGTATCTGATTGTACATTTTCCATTTTGTAGTAATCCATTACGCCTAAGTTGCCTTCTTCTAAAGCGCGAGAAAGAGCACGTGGTACTTCTGCTTCTGCGGCTACTACGGCAGCTCTGTTTTCTTGTTCTAGGGCAATCGCTTCAGCTTTACGTTTCGATGCAGCTGCTTGAGCAACTTCCATGTCCGCGTTGGCTTTTTCGATGTCTAGTTTTGCTTTAATGTTGTCACCGATACGCATCTCAGCAATATCAATAGATAAAATTGTGTATGCAGTTCCGTCTCCAAGTCCTTGTTCTTGGACTTTTTTCGAAATGCTGTTTGGATTTTCAAGTACGTCTGTATGTTCTCTCGTTTCACCGACTGTAGATACTACAGCTTCACCGACACGCGCGATAACTGTATCTTCACCCGCACCACCGACGATACGTTCAATATTAGATTGTACGGTAATTTGTGTAATAACTTTTACTTCTACCCCATTTTGCGCCACACCAGTAAATTCAGGTGTACGGATAACTTTTGGTGTTACAGAAGTTTGTACTGCTTCAAGTACGTCACGTCCAGCAAGGTCAATGGCTGCTGCACGGCTAAAATCTAATTCAATATTTGCGCGGTGTGCGGCGATTAACGCATCAACTGTGTTATCCACGTCCCCACCTGCTAAATAGTGACTTTCAAGTTGGTTTACTTCTAAATCAAGTCCTGCTTTTACTGCTTTAATTAACGGTTTTACAACGCGAGAAGGTACAACCCGACGTAATCTCATCCCGATTAATGTTCCTAGTCCTACTGGTACACGTGCGGATAATGCACTAATCCATAACCCCACTGGTACTAAAGTAAAAAAGACGATTAAAAAGATGATAATCAATACTGCGATAATAATTGGTCCAATCATTGTCATTTTTCTCCCTCCTGTATATCTTCATTAACTAGTACGTATCCGAAATCGATACCTACTGCAATTATTGGTTTTCCAACTTCCAAATAACCTGTTTTCAAGCGAGCTTCATAGACTTCTCCGTCTATTCTGACACTGCCAATCGGTTTAAGTGTCGTTTGTGCTACACCTTTTTTGCCCACTACTTTGTCTCGTAGCGCTTTCATTCTTTCTATTTCTTTGTCCTCTAAAACCCCCCGATGCACGAGTCCCCATGATTCTCCATAAACAAAGTCATCTTCTGTAAAATTATGCTTCAAACCAGTCACCTTCTTTAGGAACTTTTTTAAGTTTTAACTATCTCCTGTAATAACCATAACATGAAAGAAACTTTATGTAAAAAACTTTTAGCAATTATTCTGTAAATTTTTTCACTTTTAAAGAAAAATTTATAATAGGAAGAAAAAACGACAAAATGTTGCTATTATTTACTATTTAAATCCCAATCAATTGGCGTTCTATTATTCTCTTTTAAGAACTCATTAGTTTTTGAAAATGGTCTACTTCCGAAAAAGCCACGACTTGCGGCAAGGGGTGATGGATGTACTCCTTTAATCAGTAAATGTTTTGGATTAGTGATACCACTTGCAGCTTTTATAGCGTGATTTCCCCATAAAATAAAGACGAGCGGCTTATCGTAATTATTTAATTCTTCTAAAACGTGATTGGTAAATGTCGCCCAACCTAATTTTTTGTGGCTTCCGGCTTTCCCTTCCTCCACACTCCAGCTTGTGTTCATTAGTAAAACTCCCTGTTCCGCCCATTTAGCAAGATAACCGTGATTAGCTGGATCAATATCCAAGTCGCTTTTTAGTTCCTTGTAAATATTTCGAAGGCTTGGCGGGATTCGAACGTCTTTTTGCACAGAAAAACTTAAGCCATGTGCCTGACCTGGGCCATGATAAGGGTCTTGACCAAGGATGACAACTTTGACTTTATCATAAGGGCATAAGCGGAAACACGAAAACATATCTTCCTCTGATGGATAAACATTTCCTTCTTCTCTCGCTTCACTCACAGCTTTCATCAATTCTATAAAATAAGGCTGTTTGGCTTCTTGCTCTAAAAATTCATCCCAAGTTTTCACCATTTTGCTCTCTCCCGTCCTAGTAATTTGTTCCTCCATTATACTTTTCTCGACAAGCCACTGTCAAAAGTAAATAAGAATAGCTTTCCGCGTGGTATAATTTTAAAAAAAGAGCATTTAATGGGGTGAAATAATGACTGAAAGAAAAGTTTCTTGGCTAGAATTATTTTTTGATTTAATATTTGTTACCGCGGTTGCTTCCACGACCCATCTTTTACTTAGTGTTGATAATCATCCCGATAAAACAGCTGTTTATTTTGGCGAATATTTACTGATGGTAACGCCGATGTTTTGGGCATGGGTGGGGCAGACGATGTTTTTCAACCGTTTTGGTGAAAAGATAAAATTACCTGAACTTTATATGTTGCCGCAAATGTTTTTCTTGATTTTGATGACGGCGAGCTTTGATTTAACTTTTTCAAATACGTACTATACTTTTTTAATTGGTTATTTAGGCATTCGATTTATTACGGTTATTCAGTATTTTGTTATTAGTAGACAGCTAAGTGGAAACGCGCGCAAGGTGGCGATTATACTAGGAAGTGTGTTTCTGCTTGGGGTTTTCACGACAGCTACTTCGGTTTTCTTTGATGGCTTTATTCGTTATTTAGTAATGTATCTAGGTATCGCAGTTGATATTATTTTACCGTTATTCTTAGCAAAAACATTACGGAAAGTTCCCGTTGATTTCCCGCATTTGGCAGAGCGATTTGGTTTGTTCGTCATTATTACATTTGGTGAGAGCATCGTCGCGATTACTACCATTTTGGTGGGGCATACGCTTGATTTATACACTATCAGCTATACTTTTCTCGGCTTTTTAATTATCAGCACACTCTTCGTCTCTTACTTTCATAGCTTTGAAAAAATAATCGATCATCATAAAGAAACATATGGGCAGTACTTAATTTATGGACATTTCTTTATTATTATTTCCATTATGCTACTTGCGGCGAATTTGCATTTATTGTTTGAGGATCATTTAGAAAAAAACGTATTACTTTTGATGTTGTTTGGCTCTGTAGCACTATTTTTCATCTCAAAACAATTCGTTTTTATAACCCACAAAAAGGTGGAAGTGAGCTTTTCTTTTTGGAAAGATGCGCTTTTATTATTGCTTCTCGTTGGGTTGTTTTTCCTTAATCTTTATACAAATTTACCGTTATTTGTTAGTTTTGTAAGCATTTGGATTTGTGCATTGATTGATCTTGGGTTGCAGTTTCGGACTTCGCGACCTGCACGGATATAAAATAAAAAAAGGTGGGCATTTCGCTCACCTTTCTTCGTTCACATCTCGATGTCTTGTATAATCCGTAAAAATAAACAGGCCCATTAAGAAGCTTATTAAACATACGATTGGACGGAAATAGAATCCAGAATAACTAGGGGTGAAAATCAGTCCAAAAACAAGTCCAAATAGCCATAAAATTAGTGCCATAAATATTAGAAAATCATTTCGATAAGCACAAATAATGAGGATTCCTGCTAAAATCATCGCAAGTGACATTAGATAGCCCGATGACGCCGCAAGATCTTCCGGTATCATAAACAAGTTATTTTTTTTGCTGTCAGGACTTAGTAGTTCAGCAAGAGCACCAATAAAGCCTGCTTGGATTGACATAATTCCACAAAAAATACGCATTTTACACCACTCTTTTTAAAATACATTTTAGCTTATTTATTATGTCATAAAAAATCCGGATTTGCTACGCGACAAAGTAACTATAATTTACTTATACGCGCCAAAAACTACTATAATTAGCTTTATCTTGAATATTAAACTCGATTATTTTTGCTAGTAAATCAAAATCTACTGGTTTCTTCCATAAAATCCGGAAAATTCCCTTCGTATGACTATAACCAGCTTCTTTCAGTTCCGTTTCAAAACGATCAATTCCAGCTACTTCTGGGGAAACACTCATATGCTGTTTTGCAATTGAGAATCCAATGATGAACGTACCATTATTGGTGAACATTGGTGTATTCCATTTGATTTCTGGCTTTAGATTTGGAAAAGTTTCCGCCACCCAGGTTAAAACTTCTTGTGTTCGTGCGCGGTGTTCCGGGTTTTCAATCTCAGCTAGATATTCTGCAAAAGCTTCCATATTATTTCCTCCTAAAAAACATAATCTTACAGTTACTCTTATTATAAAGAAAAACTGCTGTGATGCAAGGCGCGGCTATTAGATACGGCAAACAAAAACAAGCCTCTGAGTCAGGCTTGTTTTTGTTTAGCTTAATATAGTCGGGCTTTTTTCAGGTTTATTTGTTTCGCTTCGTATGCTCGGGTGATGCTCTCTTTATTTGAAACTTCGGAAACGCCTACATTCCACCAGTTAAGGTAGCCTTCTGACATGGTTTTAGGCAACACTTTCATGTCGATTAAAGTTGTTTTGGTTTGTTTTTTGGCGTCTTCTAACGCGTTGACTAAGTCTTCTTTTGTGTTGGCTTTATAGACTTTTGCGCCGTATCCTTCTGCAATTTTAGCGTAATCGACTTGCATAATTTGGTTATTGTTATCGCGGAATTCACAGAAGAAACTTTCACTACCATTTGCCATTTGAAGATTGTTGATACAGCCAAATCCGGAATTATCGAAGAGCATAATGTTAATTTTTTTGCCGTATTGTAAGGAAGTCAGTAGTTCAGAGTGGGACATGCAGAAACTGCCATCACCGACGATAGAGTATACTTCTTGGTTATCGCTTGCGGCCATTTTTGCACCAAGAGCACCATTTATTTCGTAGCCCATGCAAGAGTAGCCATATTCTAGGTGATACGTGTTTGGTACAGCGGGATTCCACAGTCGTTGCAGGTCGCCCGGAAGTGAACCAGCTGAACACACTACGATGCTATCTGGCGCCACGGTATCATTAATTGTAATCAATGCTTCGGTTTGTGTGAATTCCGTCTGTAAGCTATCGGCATATTCGTTTAAAGTTGTTTGATCAAATTGATTTTTGATTTCTGGAGCGAAATTATCACGATTGAATTTTGTATGTTGTAGACGTGTTCGTTCTTTTAGCCATTCTTTTTTATACGTCGAAATCTTGTCACCAAATTGGGTTTTGTATCCTTTTAAAAGTGGCGTGAGTTCGATTAGGGTTGCTTTGGCATCACCGACCACTTGGAAGGCATCTAGTTTATATGTTTGCATACGGCTGACGTTGATATTGATAAATTTAGTCGCTGGGTTAAAGGCTGTCTTGGAGCTCGTTGTGAAATCGGTATAGCGTGTGCCAATTCCAATCACTAAATCGGCCTCGTGGATTATTTTATTTGCAGCCAGTGTACCGAGGATGCCTGTGCCGCCTAGGTTGTTTTTGAAGCTAAACTCCACGGTGGATTTCCCAGCATGCGTTTCGACGAGCGGAATGTCGTTTTGTTCGGAAAGGGCGATTAATTCTTTGCGGGCATCTGAATAGCGGGCGCCACCTCCAACAATGATAACCGGGGTCTGGCTAGCTTTGATAAGTTTCGCCGCCTCGGTTAGTTCGCGTTTTGTCGGAATTTGCCGATTAAGATAGTGGATTCTTTTTTGGAAAAACGTTACTGGGTAATCGAATGCTTCTCCTTCTGTGTCTTGCGCGATACAGATTGTTGCTGGGCCGGCGCTTACTGGGTTGGTCATGACTTCAAAGGCGCGAATCAGTGCGCTCATTAGTTGCTCTGGTCGCTGCACACGGTCAAAATATTTTGAAACTGCTTGGAAGCCATCGTTGGTTGTGATTGCTGTACTCGACTCATGCTCTAGTTGTTGCAAAACTGGGTCGGGCTGTCTGGTTGCGAATGTGTCGGCTGGCAAGAATAATACTGGTAAATTGTTTGCAAATGCTGTTCCAGCTGCTGTAATTAAGTTAGCAGAACCTGGTCCAGCTGACGTGGAACATGCGTAGATGCGCTTACGATTTTTTTGTTTTGCATAGGCGATTGCCGCGTGCGCCATGCCCTGCTCATTTTTTCCTTGGTAGACTTTTAAATGACCTGGATTTTCTTCCAAAGCCTGCCCAATCCCAACCACATTCCCGTGCCCAAACAATGTGAAAATCCCGTCCACAAACGGCGCAGATTCACCGTCCACCTCAATATACTGTTGATTTAAAAATTTCACCAAAGCTTGCGCAGTAGTTAGTCGAATTGTTTTTTCAGTCATCAAAATCCCTCCTAATCCGCGTTCGCAATAAGCGCTTTAATTTCATCGGCTGTTGGCATCGCATCGGAAGAACTATGTTTACTCACAACAATCGAAGCCGCCGCACTTCCGAATTTAAGTGCTGTTTCGATATTTTCGCCGCTAAACAGTCCATATAAGAATGCAGATGCATAGGAATCTCCTGCGCCAAATGTTTTGAGGACTTTAGTTTTATAGGCTTGTGCTCGGAATGTTTCGCCTGCTTTTGTATACGCAAAAGACCCTTCTACACCGTGCTTAATCACGATAATTTCTGCTTTATGTTTGAAAAGATTGTCTATTGTCATTTCATTGTTACCACCAATTTGATTTTCCATCATATCAAATTCGTCACGCGTACCGATTATCACATCCGCTTGTTCCGCGACAAGTGAATAATAAACCGCTGTTTCTTCCGTATTTTTCCAAGTATACGGGCGATAATCCAGTTCAAAAGCGACTATTACATCGTTTTTCTGAGCTAGGTGGACTGCTTTTAAAACGGCTTCCCGTGATGGACTTTGCGCTAAAGCTGTACCTGAAATGAGGAGCACCCGTGTTTCTTTTATGTAGTCTTCCGAAATCTCTTCCGGCGTCAAATATAAATCCGCTACATTTTCACGATACATTAAAATACTACATTCTTCCGGGCTCTTAATTTCCGTAAACGCCAAACCAACTTTGCGCCCAGCTGTATCTTTCACCATTCCAGCCGTGTTTATATTCAAATCGCGCATATATTTTTCAATAAACCTACCATGTTGATCATCTGAAATTTTGCCGATAAAGCCTACTTTTAAGCCGAGTTTTGCGGTTCCTATCGCAATATTCGCCGGGGAACCACCCACATATTTAGAAAAAGTCATCGTTTCTTCCATTGGACGATTGTATTCGACCGCATTCAAATCAATGCAAGCGCGTCCTACTGTGATTAAATCAAATTTTCGTTCGCTATATTTGTTTAGATTCATGCTCCAAATCCTCCTCTTAGTCTCGCTCTAAAATCCATTCATGGTCTGGATCATTGTGAAATTTCCAAACCCGTTTCGGTCCAGCCATCACGTTTAAATAGTAAGAATCATATCCGTCCGGAACCCCCACAGGATGATAGCCCTCTGGAACAATAACCGCATTCTGGTGCTCCACAGCCATCGTTTCATCAAGCGTCCGGTCATCCGTATAGACACGTTGAAAAATAAAACCTTGCTCCGGATTAATTTCATGATAATAACTTTCTTCCAAAAGCGACTCTGCTGGCAGATTATCGCGGTCATGTTTATGCGGCGGATAACTCGAAAAATTTCCGCCATCCGTATACACTTCCACAACCAACAAACTGCTCGCAACCTCACTTACATCTGGCAAAATGTTATGTACCAGTCGTTTATTTTGATATTTTCCGCGTTGCTCAATCGAATTATCACTAGCTTTAATAAGTGTCGTTGGCAAGTCTCGATTCGCCGGGGAGTAGCAAAGCGCTACACGAGCTTTTTCTGTGTCCGCCTTCACTTGAAACGCCCGTCCACCAGAAATAAACACGCTATCTGTCGGAATTTTTTCAAAGACGTTCGCTCTTGTCCCAATCTCCGCAAAAATATCGTCACCCTCACTCACTGTAATTTTCCCAGTAAGCGCGACAATGCAGCACTCCAAATCAGTAAGAGCCTCCTGATAAACGGCGCCTTTTTCCAGTTCAATCAAGCGAAACCCAACATAACTTAGCGGAGAATTCCCTTGGTTAATATCCTGCACAAGCGTAACGCCAGGCGCTATTCTTTCATTTAACGGTTTTCGTAATAGTTTGCTCATGTCCGCACCTCCTATTCTTCGTAACCTTTTAATGAATATCTCGCAGTGACAACTTTCTTATGCGTGTAAAAATCCACACTGTCTTTGCCGTTAGCATGAAGCGTTCCATAAAAGGACGATTTCCAACCAGAAAACGGGAAAAATGCCATCGGAGCAGGTACGCCCAAATTCACACCAAGCATTCCAGCATCAATTTTTTCTCTAAAGTATCGAATTGCTTTGGCATTATTTGTGAAAATACAAGCGCCATTCGCAAATTCAGATTGATTCGCAACCCGTACTGCTTCTTGGAGGTTTTTCACACGAATCACAGATAAAACTGGTGCAAAAATCTCATCTTTCCAAATTGTCATATCCGTCGTAACATCTTCCAAAATCGTCGGTCCAACAAAATATCCTTCAGAAAGCCCTGTTTCACGACCATCTACCGTTAATTTCGCCCCTTCTTCCACGCCTTTTTCAATATAAGCAATTGTGCGTTTTTGATTTTCTTCGCGAATTACCGGACCAAGGAAAACGCCATCGTCTAACCCGTTTCCAATTTTCACATTCTGCGCCGCTGTTCGAAGTGCCGCTAGAAAATCGTCCGCAATACCTTCTTCAACTGTAACAACCGCACACGCCATGCACCGTTCGCCAGCCGATCCAAATGCCGCTGAAATAACATTCGTCACGGTATCTTCTAAATCCGCATCATTAAGCACAATCGTATGGTTTTTCGCGCCTGTCAAAGCTTGCACACGTTTCAAGTTCGCGCTTCCTGTTTTGTAGACATACTCCCCAACCGGCTTAGAACCTACAAAAGAAACCGCTTTAATTGTTTCGTTTTCTAAAATACCATTAACCACATCATGCGCGCCGTATACCACATTGAACACACCTTTTGGAAGACCAGCTTCGGAAAATAATTCAACCAATTTCTCCATTAAAAGCGGTGTTCGCTCAGAAGGTTTTAAAATAAACGAGTTACCGAGCGCGATAGCCATTGGGAACATCCAACAAGGAACCATCATCGGAAAGTTAAATGGTGCAATTCCGCCAACAACTCCGACCGGATAGCGATAATTTGCCGCCTCCACATCTGTTGCAATCGAAGCAAGCGAATCACCCATCATGAGTGTTGGTGCTCCCGCCGCGAACTCAACATTTTCAATACCACGTTGCACTTCGCCGCGTGCCTCAGATAAATTTTTACCATTTTCGAGTGTAATCAGTCTTGCTAGTTCTTCTTTATGTTGAATGAGTAACTGTTGGAAACTAAATAGAACCCGTGCACGTCTTGGCACAGCAACTTGGCTCCATTTTTCAAAAGCTTGTTCGGCAATGACAGCGGCTTGGTCTAATTCCGCGCGCGTCGATATTGGCACTTGGCACAGCACTTCGCCCGTCGCTGGATTGATGACATCTTCGTATTTGTCCGCCTTACTCTCGACCCATTCACCATTAATATAATTCTTTAATTTCCGTACATCTGCCATAAATTATCCCTCCACTTAAAATTACTCATAAGTTAACCATCAATCGATTATAACCCCATCTTAAGCCAATAAAATTGGAGAGTCAATTTAATTTTTGTCACTAACTTCACCATAAAAAATCATAGTTGATTACCTTTTGAGCATGTGTTATAAATAGGGGAGAAAACAATTTTTTTGCCAAAGGATGAATTTCAAATGAAAGTACAACGCATTCAAGCGATAGAGAATTTAATTCACGAAAAAGGCAGCGCTAGCCTCGATGATTTATGCAAACAATTCAACGTTTCTAAAAATACTATTCGTCGCGACATTGCCAAACTTCTCCAAAAAAACACCATCAAAAAAGTCTATGGTGGTGTCGTTTCTATTTATAATAATCCTGAAGAAATTCGGCCGTTCGAAAATCGTGATACAGAAAATCATGCTGAAAAACAGCTTATCGGAAAAGCAGCAGCTGATTTTATTGAAGAGAATGATTTGATTTTTATTGATTCCGGGACAACGACTAGCTGTCTCGCTGCGGCTCTGCCAACGGATAAGGAGATTACTATTATTACGAACAGCCTAGATGTGATTAATTTTGCGAGTGAAATGGATAATGTGAAATTAATTGTGATTGGCTCGACTTTTAAAACGAGTACTAAATCATTTGTTGGCGTGGAGAACTGGGGGTTTTTTGAGAAATACAATATTACAAAAGCTTTCATGGCCGCGACTGCACTTTCGACTACGCATGGGGTGATGAACTCGGATATTTTGGAGTATGAGATTAAGCGCCATATGATGGAAAAAGCCAGGGAGAAATTTTTGCTGGTGGATCATACAAAGGTGGATAAATCGGCGTTGCTTACGTACGGGGAGCTGGCGGAATTTGATTGGTTGGTTACGTCGAAGGAAATGGCTGGTGGGTGTTTGGGGTATTGTGCGGATGTTGGGGTTTTGGTGAGGTTGGTTTAGTGAAAAGCCCCTTTCATATGAAAGGGGCCTCTTGATTTGGCTATTTTTCTCCGTACCATTCTTTCTCCGTAAATCTATAAGCTTTTCGAAATTCCTCTGCATATTTCCCAATCAATCTTGCTTTTACATATTGAGATGGCGAAAATAGCAATGTTGGCAACAAAGTAAAGCCAATAAGCAAAATGAACAAACCGATTCCCCACACAACATATTCTAAAAAACTTGAATTTCCTACTGCGGTATCCATATTCATAAGCCACCATTTATTTCCACGATAAAATAAAACAGCAATTACAGCAAGAACCAGAAAAGCTCCTAAAATTTTAGTAATTATGTTTGAAAACACTTTTTTTCCAGATTTAGCTGTCGTTTCAAATATCTCTTTCACATATGTATTTACTCGAGCCCGAATTAATAAAATAGAACCTCCGTAGCCCAAAATAATATAAACTAACGGAATCAAGTGATATCTATCTGCCTCTACTCGTAAAAAAACAATCATAAAAAAGATTGCAGCAGTTTGCCATACTAAATATAATACCAAGTTATAGTTTGTTACTTTGAAAATTGGTTGTAACGCAACATATCTAATTAACAGGCTACCTATAAGAATACAAGCTACTGCTGGGTATATTGGATAATAATTGATTGCTGGTAAACATAGTAATAAGGCGAATAAAATACTCACCATTATCTTACCTATATAGCTAGATGTATGTTCTTTCATTGTATTAATCTGTTCTATTTCTTTGGAACTGATTGTATCTCGTGCTTCTTCATAACTCACATTTTTCATCATCTCTACCACCTTGGGAGGCCCTTGTTAAAATCAGTTACATTTACACGGCCACTTTGTTTTCCAAACCAATCTTCCTTTATCTTACCAACATTTCCTTCATTAAGATTTTTTTCTCTTTGATCATATAATTCATACTGCTCAGCCAGCCATTTTTCTGCATCTGAATCTGTACCAAATCCCATTAGTCCATCCCAACCTATTTTCCCATTATCACCTAACCACTTAAATGGGGTTTGAATCTCCATCCCTTGAACTGCAGTATTCACTGTTCCAAATAATGCACCTGGTAAACCTCCATATTGAGCACCTTCAAGTGGTCCAGCTTTTAATATAAACAAATTAAGACCTCCATATATAGCCTTACTTGCGTTTCCATAAGCCGGGCTCTTAGGATCTATATATTCATCATACGCATAGGCAGTTATACTAAACCCATCTCCAGCATAACCAATACCTTCAACTGTCACTTTATGAGTTTTAATAAAATCAGAAACTGGTCCTAATTTCTTAAATAAATCAAATCCCACTTTAGATCCAGCTATTATTTTTGCTCCCTCGCTGGTTTTAGATAGAACTTTTGTTGTATAACCAATTGGAGCAAGGACATTCCATCCTTTTTCGTTTAGTTTAATCAATCCACTATAGACAATCGCTTGGGTGGCGATAGATGTCTTACTGATATATGTAGCGAATTTAGCACTATTTAAAACTTTTGTAGCAACATCTTTTGGAAGTTTATTCCAACTCTCTTGTGCGATAAAGATTCCAAGAGCTGCATTTTGAAGTCCTTCAGGGAATTTATCTAAAGCTCCGATTACGTAACCGAATAAACGATCATTATTTTTAATTTTTTCAATAGCTACTGCTGGATTTTTCTCAAATAACTCATTTAACTCCTTAATTACTGCATTCCTTTCCTTCTCTATCATTTCAGTTTGTTGTTTTTCACTTTTCAATTCTGTAAACCAGCTTTTATCTATTCCAGCAGGAAGTTGATAACTCCCATCGCTATTTACAGTTGTATTATTTAAAATCAAAACACCTTGCATTGCTAATTTCATTTCATCAAGACTGCTAGTAAATAAGTTTTTTGTTTGTCCATCAAATTCATATAACTTCTCTAGCTTCTTCTGGAGTTCTTCAATATCCTGTTGAAGAACATCCGACATCTGGTTTAGCTCTCTTTTACAATCTTGTGCAGCATCAAATAATGCTCTAATTAAACTTGTCTTCATTATCATATTCATTATGGTAACAGTTTTTTCTATTGATGTATTCATATCTTTTTTAGCTTCAATTTGTTGCTTTAAGATGTCTTCGTCAAGGTAACCTTCACCTGAGACTATTGAGTTGGTTGACTGGTACCTGTTTAATTCGTGTTCAATTGCATCACAAGCTGATGTTACTTTTTCGATTGTAGGTAAAACAAGATTTACAAATAAATCCTTACCCGCTGTATAAGCTGCTCCAGATAAGGTTCGTCCATCAACAGCCTGAATAATTTTTTTACTTCCCTCTTTTAGTTGTGCAACTACATCTTTTCCACTGGCTAAATTTTTAGAGAGTGCTTTTATCACCTGCTCCGAATCACGGCTTGAATAAATCAATCCCAAGGAATCTCACTCCTTTTTTTAAATAATTCTTCTCGCTCATTATCTATTTCAAGTATCTCTTTTTGAAAACAATAATTAAACTCTTCTTGTGCATATTGAACTTGATGTCGAAGCTTACTCTCCAAATGATCATCCCATTGTTGAGCTTGATAGTGCTCATTTTTTCCCGTCCCAGTATTATCCTCATTCAAATACCTTAATCGCTGAAAACCTCTTTTAAAATCTTCATCTAATTGGTAAAGAGACTTTTCAATTTCCTTTTGATTTTCTACCAACTTATCCATCTGATTTTCTTTTTGGATAATTAATTCATTATATGTTGCTCGTTTTTGTTCATTTGTTTTCTCATTCAATTTTTTCATCCCTTAAAATTTGATTTGGCTATCTTTAAGAGCCATCATTTTAGCAATTTTCGGAAATTTTTCACTTTGTGTCTGTACACACTCGACTAAATCAATTAAATTAGGCAACAATTCATTATTAACTTCTTCTCCAAACATCATGCTTGAAATGTTACTTTTTTCTAGAGAAATTTTTTCACCTTTATCTACAGAAACTGATTTCACTCCAGATACAGCTGCAACAGTCGAATTTGTATTGGAAGCTATTTTCTCCATTATAATCATGTCTCCTTCTCTCTTTAATTAATAAAAAGGACTTCAGTATTAGAAAAATATACGTTGAATATAGAAACTTTATATTATATCTACTATTTACTATATTATATCATCAGCAGCTCCTTAATTTTGTGAGCAATTTGTGAACCTATGATCAAAAATATAACTAATTAACACTATTTTTAGTGTGTTTTTTTACTTTACTTTTAATTATACAAATAAAAAAAGACCCCTTTCATCCGAAAGAGATCTCCTCAACTTACTTACTAACAACCGGAATATAAAGCGTAAAATCCGCTTCTCTAAGATCTTCCAAATTAAACGATCCTGCAATACCAACCGTGTCGCTTTGGCTCACTTCGCCGTATGCTGCGCCGATGAAGGCGTCTAGAGCTGGGCGGTCTGTTTCGCTTGTTACGAATTTTGCGTATTTGCCTGCTGGGATGTCGAAGGTTGTGTCGCCGTTTTCGCCGTTCGCGCTTGCCACGATGTAATATTGTAAGCCGTCAAGACTTGCGTTAATGCCAACGTAGTCTTTTTCGTTTTTTGCAAATTTTGTGTAGGCTGATTCTTTGATTTCGCTCATTGGGCCAAAGCCTTTTTGTGGATCAAATTCAGGGATTTCTACTTTGTTTCCAGTAAATGTTTCTTTTTTCAATTCAACAATTTCAAATGCCATAATATTTCCCTCCAAAAAGTTACTTAACTTTGATATGATGTAACTATAACACGCGAATGATGACAACTGTCTGTCATCATTTCGAAAAAAGGAGAAAAAAATGAAAATCGAGCGACTCATCGGAATTATCATGCTGCTCCTCCAACGTGAGTTAGTCAGTGCTTCTGAAATGGCTACGATGTTTGAGGTCTCTAAACGTACTATTTTTCGCGATATTGACACGCTCTCGATGGCGAACATCCCGATTTACACGATTGCCGGAACGAAAGGTGGCATTGGAATTATGCCTACCTACAAAGTCGATAAAAAGCTTCTGACAGCAGATGATTTAACAGCTATTATCGCCAGCTTAGACGGTATGGAACAATTACTTTCTTCCGCAGAAACTAAAAAAACGCTCCAAAAAATGAAAAACATGCTCGACCATTCCAGCGAACCACCCAAAAGTTCGATTTCGCTTGATTTCTCCAATTTATCCATGAAAAAAGAGTTAAATGCAAAAGTCGAAAGTTTATATTTAGCGATAAAAAAACATCAACTAGTGGAACTCAGCTATATTGATCGAACCGGCAATCAAACCGTTCGTAAAACTGAGCCGTATCACCTCCTGTTTAGGAATCGTTCTTGGTATTTACAAGGTTACAGCTTGGAGCGTAGCGATTTTCGGACGTTTAAAATGTCGCGTATTGTTGAACTGAAAACGCTGGAAGACACTTTTGAAGCTCGGCCTTTTGTTGTAAAACCGTTCGGCATGACCGCAGATAGACCCACGTTCTTGATGCATGAAGTCACTTTAATTGTAGATAAAATAGCTCGTGAACAAATCGTTGAACGCTTTGATCCAGTTGCAATTTCACAGCAAGATGAAGAGCATTTTTTAGTAAAAGTGACACTTCCCGATCATGAGGCTGGGTACCGCTTTTTGCTCCAACTTGGAACGCATGTAACCATTCAAAACCGTGATGACTTTTACGATAGTTTTGTTGATTATTTAGCAGAAATTCAAGGAAAATATATCTAAAAATGGCTCTGCTAAACAATTAGCAGAGCCATTTGATGTTAATCTTTATATTTATAATCCAAATCTTGATACGCTGTTTGGTACGGTCCACCATCAGCTACTTCTGAATGATAAAGTGCTTTTAAAGCGAAAGTTTTTTCTAAGTCCATTTCTTTCATTAGCTTTTGAAGGCGTTCTTGCAAGTCTACGCTATCTTTTACAAGCTCTTTCATTTGTGATTTTACATATTTCATAGTAATTCCGCTCCTTTTCACACATTATAACACTTTCTTGTCTGATAAAAAAGGAGTGCGACTATAAGCCACACTCCCTTACTTTTTTAACCGATTAATTCGATTGCTCTCTCAAGCACTGCTACTCCGTTTACACGGCCGTAGTCTAACATATTAATTACTTCGACCGGAATTTTACCTTCCACTACTTTTTCTGTATTTCCTTTTAAATAACCAACTTGTGGTCCAAGCAAAATGACATCTGCTTTTTCCCAGTTTTCGTGTAGTTCAGCGTCGGATACAGCCCAGATATTTGCTTCAATACCTTGCTCCGCGCCTGCTGCTTTCATTTTTTCTACTAAGAAACTTGTGGACATACCAGCATTACATACTAATAAAATGTTTTTCATTGGTTAGACTTCCTTTCTTATTTTGCCTCTGTTTTTTGAGCTGTAGCAAAAGCAACTTTTTCATCCATGCGTAGGAATGGTAGATAGATAAAGACTGTTATAACAATGATAATTACTTGTAGAACGGACGCGCGCCAGTCCCCACCAGTTGCTAAGAAACCTGAAATAATCGGCGGTGTCGTCCACGGGGTTTGTACTACTACATGATTAATCCAACCTGCTGCCGTCGCAAAATACGCAGTTGTTAAAGAGAAAATCGGCGCTAATACGAACGGGATAATTAGTAATGGGTTGAAGACAATCGGTAAACCAAAGATAATTGGTTCACTAATATTAAATAGCGACGGTGCTGCTGATAGTTTGGAAATATCTTTATAGTCTTTTCGTTTTCCAAAGATGAAAATGGCAATTAGTAGGCCAATCGTGTTTCCTGAGCCACCCATAACCGCAAATGTATCTTTGAAAGCCATGTTAATAATATGCGGAATTTCTTGATGATTAGCATAAGCCACCATGTTCTCTTGCATATTTTGAAGTAAAAATGGATCTAGTAACGGACCAGAAATAACTGCTTGGTGAATCCCTAAGCCGAAGAATAAGTTGGCGATGGATGTAATTAGCAAGAATCCTGGAAGACTTGTCGTCACATAGCTAAGTGGCTTCGTGATAATCGTTGTAACAAGCGTGTTAAAGTCCATGCTGAAAATTTGATTAACTGCAAATGACACAACTGAGAAAATAATAACCGTAATCATAATTGGAATTAACACGTTAAATGATTTAATAACTGCCGGTGGAATATTTCCTGTTAAATTGATTTGCATACGTTTGTTTTTCGATAATTTAATGAATAAATCGGTTGCAATTAAGCCAACGATAATACCGACGAACATACCTGACGCACCAGTATAACTAACTGGGATAACGTTCGGTACTTCGATTGATTTTGATGCGCCTTCTGGAAGGAACGTCATCGCAATCGGTGTTACGACGATAAATGAAGATAAGGCAACAAGAATTGGAGCAATGACGTTTTTATAGCCACGATTCAAACATAAATGATATGAAATCGCCACAGTGACTAAAAGCGTAATAACACTCAAGGTACCATTTCCGATTGAAATACCAATCTCTTGCCATGTTTTAAGTGTATCTGGGTTAACAATTTTGCCCATAAAGCCAGTCGGTTCTAAAATAACATAGTTAATCAGTGTGACAAAACCAGCTAAAATCATGAACGGCATAATACTCGCAAAAGCATCACGCAATGAACGCAAATGAATCTGACCACCAAGACGTTGTGCTACATTAATAAAACCATTAACAATCGACTTCTTTTTCGTTTCAGCCATTAGTTGTTTCCTCCCTTTTCGTCCCAACTAGTTTGCTTGTTTCATATTCAAAACCGTTCATATCGCTCATTTTTTTATAAAATTCGCCACTTTTCTTCATTGTGCGTTTGCCAGTTTCGACATCAAGTGAAACGAGTCCGTAACGGTTTTTATATGCGTTAATCCACGACCAACAATCAATGAAAGTCCACAGGTGATACCCCTTAATATCGCAACCTTCTGCAATCGCTTGATGTACATACGCCAAATGATCTTTAACAAATTGGATCCGGTAATCATCTTGAATTTGTCCTTCTTCATTTAAGAAACGCTCTTCATTTGCCACTCCCATACCATTTTCAGAAATAAATGATTCGATATTGCCGTAATTATCGCGAATATCAATACATAAATCATAAATTCCACGTTCATAAATTTCCCAACCGCGATAAATATTCATTCGTTTACCTGGCATATTGTGCGGTTCAAAAAACCAATCTGGTAAAAACGGACTTTTTTCATTAATCGCCGTTAAACGGGCTTTGACGCGTCTTGGTTCATAGTAATTTAGGCCAAGAATTTGCGCCGTATTTTCTTTAATAATCGTCAAATCTTCTTCCGTATATTCCGGCATTTGATCGTATTCGCGCATGATTTCTACTAATTTTTCTGGGAAAGTTCCTTTAACCATTGGATCCAAGAAACTTCTCGTATAAAAAGCATCACAGATTTCTGCAGCTTCTAAATCGTATTCGTTTTGGCTACGCGGATAAGTCGGACTAAGGTTTAAAATAACGCCGATTTTGGATGACAAATTTAATTTTTTGAAAGCTTTAATAGCTAAAGCATGTGCCAAAATCGTGTTAAAACCAGCTTGTGCGCCGCGTTTGAAGTCGATTTGATTCGGATAATGGAAATCTTCTAAATAACCGCCAAGAATCGGTCCAAGTGGTTCGTTAAATGTAAACCAGTGATAAACTAAATCGCCAAATTCTTTAAAACAAGTATCCGCAAAATGGACATAAGCATCAACAACTTCCCTTGATTCCCAGCCCCCAGCGTCTTGAAGTGCAACGGGCATATCGAAATGATATAAATTCGCAAATGGTTTGATACCGTTTTCATTCATTTCAGTAAGTAAATCACGATAAAACGCAATAGCTTTCTGGTTCACTTCACCAACACCATCATTTGGAAACATTCGCGCCCATGAAATCGAAATCCGGAACGAATTATGTCCTGTTTTCTTCATCCACTGTACGTCTTCTTTATACCGATTAAAATGATCTGTTGTAATTTCTGAACCTACACCTTCGTAAAAGCGATTCGGTTCTGTTTCAAACCAATGCTCCCAAACAGTTTTTGCCTTACCAGTGTCGCCGCGACCTTCTGCTTGTTCCGCAGACCACGCAGAGCCCCACCAAAAATCTTTTGGAAACGTTAATAATTCTTTCATTTTTTATGGCCTCCCTTTTGTCAAAATAAATATAGCATACATTTATTTAAAAAACAATACTTTTATTAAAAGATATATACTTTTCTTCATAGGGATACCTTTTTGTAAAAGTATATGGTATACTATGCTTATTACATCAGTAAAGGAGCCAATAAAATGTCGGGAATGGCTAAATACATGGAAATATACATAGATATCCGTGATAAAATCAATCAAAACAAATACGAAATTAACGAGAAATTGCCTGATGGGGATAGTATGGCTCGCACGTATGATTGCAGCAAGCTCACTGTCAAAAAAGCACTGGATATGCTTGTACAAGAAGGCATGATTATTAGACGCCGCGGGGCTGGTACTTTCGTGAAATCTCATTCTACTAACGGCGGTGAATTCGCGCTAGGGCCAATGTCTGGACTTGTAAATACATTTGGAAAAGACAACATTAAATCGAAAGTCATTTTATTTTCCATTGAAAAACCATCGAAAGAAGTCGCAGAAAAATTAGAGATGCAGGATGACTATATTTACCGAATCATCCGGATGAGAGAAGTTGGTCATAAAGCCTATTCGATTGAACATACTTATATGCCACTTGCGATTATTCCAGGACTTGAGCCGCACCATTTAGAAGATTCGATTTATAATTATATTCGTGATGATTTAAAACTCAAGATGCAGAGTGCCCATGTTTGGGTACGCGGGGATAAATCGAATCAAGAAGATAGTAAACTCCTCGATTTAGAAGAACCTACTTTTATGATGGAAATTGAGAAATTAGCGCATTTGGAAGATGGCCGAGTGTTTGAATATTCGATTACACGCCATACGTATGAATCGTTTGTGTTTGAAACGGTTTTTGTGCAGAATTAAAAAAACAGCGACTCTCTGAAGTAGAGAATCGCTGTTTTTTTATATCTTCTTAACAAATTCTGATTTTAATTTCATTGGGCCGAAGCCGTCGATTTTGCAATCAATGTCGTGGTCGCCATCTACTAGGCGAATATTTTTTACTTTTGTTCCCATTTTGATTGGGTTTGATGCGCCTTTTACTTTAAGATCTTTGATGACTGTGACAGAATCGCCATCTGTTAGTACGTTGCCGTTTGAGTCTTTGAACACTTTTTCTTCGGTAGCTTCTTCTGCTACGGCGCTCCACTCATGTCCGCATTCCGGGCAAATTAATAGACCGCGATCTTCGTAGGCATATTCTGAGTTACATTCTGGGCAATTTGGTAATTTTGACATTTTATCAATTCCTCCGATTGTTGTAATAGTTGGCTGTTAATCTTCTAATTCGACGTTATGATATACTTTTTGCACGTCTTCTAAGTCTTCTAAAGCATCAATTAGTTTCTCGAATTTTTCTAAATCCTCACCTGATAATTGAATATCGTTTTGAGGAATCATTTCGATTTCTGCTACTGTAAATTCTTCAATTCCAGCCGCTTTCAAACCTTCTTGTACTTTGTGGAAATCTTCTGGTTCTGCATAAATAATCGCTTGGCCATCTTCGTCTAAAATGTCACGAACATCAATATCCGCTTCCATTAAAAGTTCCAATAGCTCATCTGCGTCTTTTCCTTCGACACCAAAAATAGCTGTATTATCAAACATATACGCAACAGAGCCACTAACGCCCATGTTTCCGCCGTTTTTGCTATAAGCTGCGCGAACATCGGATGCTGTACGATTCACATTATTTGTCAGTGCGTCAACGATAATCATCGAGCCGTTTGGACCAAAGCCTTCATAGCGCAGTTCTGAATACGTTTCATCACCAGTGCCTTTCGCTTTTTCGATTGCACGGTCAATAATATGTTTTGGCACATTGTATGTTTTTGCACGTTCAATAACAAAACGTAATTTTTGGTTGGAATGTGGATCTGGGTCGCCTGATTTAGCCGCTACATATATTTCAATTCCAAATTTCGCATAGATACGACTATTTGTTTTATCTTTTGACGCTTTTTTCTCTTTAATATTTGCCCATTTACGGCCCATATTACCACTCGCTTTCTAATTGGAGTTTTTCTCATGTCTCTGTACTATTATAAGTGTAGGAAACGAATTTGTTAAGTGGAAATTTAGCTATATTCGTTAAAAGTGAATAGTTGTGGCGTTTTTAAGTTCAAAAAGTTGATTTAAAAAGAAATAAGGAATGAATTCGCCCGAACTTCTTAATGCTTCTAACTCTTCATTGGCGACAAAACGGACATCTGCTACTTCTTCTGTTTGTAATGTTAAATCGCTTAGTTCAACGTCTTTCGTAATAAACCAATAATCATCAAATCCTGCCTCAAAATGGTAACTGAATTTGGCACGGGTGTTACTTAAATCAATTGTCATGCCTAGTTCTTCTTTCACTTCTCGTTCAGCAGCTTGTCGACTTGTTTCGCCTTTTAGTGCAGATCCGGCCGCAGAAAGATCCCAATAATTCGGCCAACCTTCTTTATCTTTTTGACGCTTTTGGATTAAAAGTTGCCCTTTTTCGTTAAAAATACATACGTGAACAACCAAATGAAGCTCTCCGGGTGCTAGTTTTTCACCGCGGATATGTGTTTTCCTTGTTAGTTCACGATTCTCATTTAGTAAATCCCATTCCTCCACTAAAATCGGCTCCTTCTAATCACTGACTTACCTTCATTATACAAAAAAAGTCTAAGGCTCGCGAACCTTAGACTACAGTAGTTTTTCTCCAAAAATTTCTCCCGGAGCAAGTCCGCCTTGGCAAGCAAACATCGCGCTTCCAATTGGGACAGTATATTCGTTTAATTTATCCATTTTCCCCATGATACTTAGCATTGGCAGAAATTGTTTGGACGGATTTTGGGTGAAGCAGATGAATAGCAATCCAGCATCAATCGTTCCCGTGCTTTTATCAATACCGTTTGTGTACGAATACGCGCGACGGTGCATTTGTTGCTTCGTGTCTTTGGCTAGGCGTACGTGTGAATCAGCTGGCAGTTTGCTTGGGTCGACTTTATCGTGTTCATGTTTTTTATGATACGGTGCACCAGATGCTTTTTTCCGACCAAAAGTGTCTTCTTGATCAAGTAGGGATGAACGATCCCAGATTTCGATGAGCATTTGGATTTTGCGGTAGCCAAGATAGCTGCCGTTTCGCATCCATTCTGGTTCATCATTTTCTGCCCAAACGACGTCTTTGTAGCCTTTGTTTGAGTCATGGTCAACGTTTGCTGTTCCATCTTTAAAGCCAAATAGATTGCGTGGCGTCTCGTTTTTTGGCGCACTCAGGAAACCTTCTTCAATCCAGCGAACTACAGCAACACCGCTCGCTAAACGAATAAAATTACGAATTCCGTGGAAAGCGACTTGCTGATCATCAGCGCACACTTGGATACAAAGATCACCATCAGAATAAGCTTCATCCAAACTATCATGCGCCATATGTGGAATTTTTTCTAGATACTTCGGCTTTTTCGCCCTTACACCAAATCGATCTTTGCCATCTTTTTCAAAAAAAGTCGGACCATAACCTAGTGTCACTGTGAAGTTAGAAATTCCTAACCCATCAGCTTCCCCGGTATCGTTCGGCGGTAACATGTCATTATCCACATCGCGCAGAACCCCGCCACTTGCCGTTAAATCCGCAAATTTTGTCCATTTTCCAAATAAATCTTTCAAAATTTGACGTGAATCGGTTTGAATATCAAAACTGGCGATGTAACAATAGGTTTGTTGCGCAGTAATAATTCCCGCTTGATTTGTCGCATAAAACGGTACACCTGTTTCCGCTTTTTCTTTCGGAGTGAGCGCCTTATCCACATGATCCACCACATTTAAAATCGTGCCAAGACCAGTTGCCCCAACGGCAATACCGGTCCCAGCTACAGCAGAAAGTTTTAGCATTTCACGCCGAGTCATTCCTTTGTTTTCCTTGACTTCTGTCTTTTCCGTTTGATTATCGCTCTTCTTATCTGTCATCGTTTTCCTTTCTATGCTTAGAAAATTTTACCTGTTTGTGCCATTAATTCGGAAAGATGGCTCAATTGGTCACTGATTTCACGAATTTGGTCTTTCGTAAGCGTTGTATAGAGTACGAATGAATCACCATTTTTGTAGTTCGCTAATGTGTCTTCCATTTTGTTGAAAGCTGCATCAATTTGGTCAGCTAAGTCTTTATCTTGAGCATTTAAAGCTGGAATAATCGCTTGGTAGACTACTTTTGAACCTTCCACATTCGCATTTAAATCGTCTAAATCCGTGTGAGAGTACGCTTCTTCTTCCCCAGTAATCTTCGTTGTTGCGGCTTCATTCAGTAATTCCATCGCACCTGCGACCATTGGTTTTGGCTCTAATTTCAAGTTTTTCACTTCCGCTTGAAGCGCCTTTGCATCTGTTAAAAGTTTATCTGCGTAAACGTCCATGCCATCAAGTGATTTCTTTTCCCAAAGCGCGCGTTCAATAACGTGGAAACCAGTCCAGTCTGCTTCATTTTCCACATCGTTAATACGTGCATCGATTTTTGGATCTAGGTCGCCAAAGCTTTCTGCAATTGGTTCAATGCGTTCATAATTCAAGCGTGGCGAAACATAGGTAGCTTTTGCTTTTTCAATATCACCAGATTTCACAGCATTCGTGAAGATTTCAGTTTGTGCAACGAATTCATCTACTTGATCTGTTACGTATTTATAATAATTATCTACCGCTTTATCAAGCACTTCGGAAGTTTTTGCTTTTGTTTCTTTGGCTTTTGCAAGTGTATCTAGCGATGCGTCAAGTCCAGTCGCATTGTCATTTAATTTATCAAAATTCGGGCTATCATTTTTTGATTCATAGAAAATTGGTGTTTCATATTTTTCGACATCTGTATATTGTAATGGATACAAGTCACGGACGTTGTTTTCAAATTCTAACCAATGTTTATGTAGTTCAGCTGCACTAGATTGAAGCGCGCTCTTGTCTTTGTCCGCAATGGCTTTTTTCACGTCATCCAAGTTTGATTTCATTTCTTTTACTTCTTTTTTGACCGCATTTGCTTGTTTACTTTCTTTTGTTGTTTCCTTTTTTGTTTCTGCCTTATCTTCTGTACCTGTTCCACCGCAACCAACAACCAATACTGCTGTTAAAATAGTCAACATAACAATAATCCATTTTTTCATGATTTTCCCCCTTGTGCGAATTCCTTTTTAGAATCCGCTCTTTTTTTAATTTTTTGTTTTATTAAAATAATTAATCCAAAAATAACGAGTAATACTTGTGGTAAAAAGCTATACCAAGATGGGTAAATACTTAGCGCTGGAATAGATGGCAAGTAATCTTCTACTGATGTTGGAATGACTCCAGCAAGTTGCAAACTGTGAATTCCTGACCCCATAAATTTAAAGCATAAGTAAAACACAATCGCGCTAGAAATCATAAAGAATGGCTTCACAGGAATATGTACGCTATATCGCAACATCACAAAAGCAATAATAAGCAACACACCAAGTCCCGCCAAAATTCCCATTAACAGCTCAAAATTCGACATCCGCCCAACCATGCCAATTAGAAAAACAACCGTTTCTAAACCTTCCCGCAAAATCGCTAAAAATGCTAAAAATGCAAAGGAAATCATTTTTCCATTGGAGAGTGCTTGATTACTTTTTCCTTCCATGTAGTTATTCCAACGAGTAATATCTGAATTTCGATGTAACCAGTAGCTGACATAGAGCATCATAATACTCGCAATCAGCCCAGCCCAACCATTAATTAAATTATTATTATCTCCAAAGGCAAGCGCTGATAGCCAAAACGCCACGACCATGCCAAGCGCCAAACTAACCACCAAACCAGCTGCAGTCCCGCCGATAATCCATCTTTTCGCCGCGCGTGTCTTCGTTCTTTTTGTATAAGTAAGAAGTGTCGCGATAATCAAAAGTGCTTCAAGTCCTTCTCGAAATGGAATTAGCGCAGCATCGAACCAAGTGTAAGTCACATCTGCAAAAGGTTTTAACTCCTCCGTCATCCCATCTAGAACATCTGCTGTTTTGGCTTGTTTAGTAGGATCATTAATATACGCATCAAGCAACATTAAATCGCGCTCGGTATTATCGTAAGCTGCTTGCGATTGACTGACCACATCACCTTCCACCGCAAGCCACTCTGTTTTTAAGTCTTGAATTTGGGTTGATGCTTTTGCCCATTCTTTCTCATCTATCAGCTTCTTTGTCGCAGTCAGTTTTGCAATATAGCTTGATAGAGTAATGTTTGTATTGCCTTCGTTATCCGTATATGTACCCTCTTGATAGGTCTTGAGCAAATTATGAAGTGAAGTGATCCCATCCATCGCTTGCTGTTTATCATTATTTAAAATCCCAAGCGATATTTCCGCAATTTGCCGATCAATTTGTCCTGCCAAGTCATATGATTTTTCTTTAACAACTTGTTTATTTTCTGACCACCATAATTTATCTTCTTGAAAAGCTTCCTTCGCTTTAGGATAATCAAGGGCTTCCACTGCCGTTTCAGTTTGCTCTAATGCTTTGACGGGTTTATCAATATTCGGTTTTTCTGCAGCAAAGGTTTCACTAAAATTGATAGTCAAAACCACTGCTAAAACGCTTAATAGCAACATAAATCGGCCTAGAAGCTTTTGCCCCATACACAACCCACCCCTCTTTCTAATTGAAAATGATTATCATTATCATATTCTCCATGTTCAAAAAAGTCAATAAATTTTTTCATGTTTTCATCCAAATAAAAAAACTCCGATAATGGAATCGAAGTTTTTTATAACGATAATTTTAAAAAGTGATTTTGCAAGGAACCAAGCTCATTTAGTAGCATTTCGCGTAATGAATCTGGCTGAATGGCTATTATTTTATCGCCATAACCTAGTAAATAATTAATAATAAATCGTTCTTCTCCTTTATTATAATAGCCACGAATAAAATTTTTCCCTTGCTCTTGTCGAAGCTTCATTGATGGATAATTTTCTTTAAAAAATAAATCAACACCATTTGAAGCAATTTCCACTTCAAAATTAGTTGCATCTTCTTTCTTATAAAAATTTTCGGCTGCTCTTTTAAAA
Organism: Listeria innocua; assembly: GCF_028596125.1. Taxonomy (GTDB): domain Bacteria; phylum Bacillota; class Bacilli; order Lactobacillales; family Listeriaceae; genus Listeria; species Listeria innocua. The sequence goes on along the minus strand of NZ_CP117229.1, from coordinate 356,775 downwards.
TCCACTAATTTTTTGGCTTCAAAAGCATCACTTTCTTTTAGCCCAAGAATTCTATCACAACGAAATACCTGCATCCGTTTCGTTTCGAAGTTATAACTCGTCACATACCATTGCCCGTACGCCGAAGATATATTATAAAATTGAACAATATACGTTTTTTCAGTCCCATTTTTATCATAATTAATCTGACACACTTTCTCTTCCATCGTAAATTGCAAAATAATATCTAGAAATTCACATTGATTATTATGCTTTATATAGCCGAGACTAAATACTTCTTCTGTTTTTCGAAGCATTTCGATTTTTTCAGCTGAAAGACAATGTTCAAATTTCGTTTTTAATTTTTCCACACTTAAATGAAAAGGTGTCGTTTCATAAGCCTTTAACGTAAGCATCGAAAAATAAAGCGCAAATACCTCATCGATATTAAAGACAATCGGTGAAAGTAGCCTGTTACGAAGCACCTGATAATGACCATTTCGTCCCCGTTCCGAATATATCGGCATACCTATTTCTTCCAAAGACTTTATATCTCGAATGGCAGTACTACGAGAAACGCCATATTTTGCCATTATCTCGCTTAATTGAAACGTATTTTTATCATTTAAAAACAACATCATATCATTTAGTCGTTCTGATTTATTCATCGCCATCTCTTTTCTTTTTTCAATATTAAAAGGTGTCACTATTTGATACCTTTTAATATTATACTATAACTAGAAACCAAACCAAAGGAGCTAGAATAATGAAAAACTTATTTTTAACCTCGTCTTTTAAAGATGTTGTGCCATTATTTACTGAATTTGAAAGCAATCTCCAAGGAAAAACCGTTACTTTTATCCCGACCGCTAGCACAGTCGAAGAAGTAGTTTTTTATGTAGAAGCTGGTAAGAAAGCACTGGAGAAGTTGGGGTTATTCGTCGTAGAACTCGATGTTGCTACAGAAAGTTTAGACCACATTGCTGCGACACTCAGAAAAAATGATTTTATTTATGTTACTGGAGGCAATACCTTCTTTTTGTTACAGGAATTAAAGCGAACTGGGGCAGATAAACTAATTTTAGAAGAAATTGCTGCTGGAAAATTATACATCGGTGAATCAGCCGGAGCAGTTATCACCTCACCTAATATTGCATACATTCAATCGATGGACAGCCCCAAAAAAGCCGAACAATTAACAAACTACGATGCCTTAAACTTAGTCGATTTCTACACACTCCCGCACTACAACAATATTCCGTTTAAAAAAATAACGCAAAAAGTAGTTGCTGACTATACTAAAAGTTTAAAAATGCATCCGATTAGCAATCATGAAGCTATTCTCGTTCGCGATGAAGAAGTAATCACTAAACTTGCTAATGGAAAAACAGATTGACATCCAGTAGGTTTCGATTTAGAATTAGTTGATAATGATTATCATTTTCAACTAATGAATGGAGGAAATCGAAATGATCGGACCAGGAAGTATCGCTTTAATTGTCGGAGCTGCCCTTGTGATTTTCGGACCAAAAAAACTGCCAGAGCTTGGTAGAGCTGCTGGAGACACTCTTCGCGAATTCAAAAATGCGACAAAAGGCATGATGGATGATTCAAAAGAAGAAACTAAAAAAGAAGATTCACGCCCGTGACTGAAGTTTCCATGAGCCTCACTGGACACCTGAAAGAATTGCGAACCAGATTATTAATCATACTTCTATCCTTTTTTCTCGCTTTCTTTGTGGGGCTTTTCGTTTCCAAGCCGTTAATTTTATTTCTCCAAAAAGATGACTTACCAAAAGAAGTGATTTTGCACGTTTTTAAAGTGACGGATGCTTTTCAAATCTATATCGAAATGGCGTTTATTATCGGGCTTATTTTAGTATTTCCGGTTATTTTATATCAATTATGGGCCTTCGTAAAACCCGGCTTACATGCATCCGAACAACGAATTACCCTGCGCTATATTCCGATTACTTTTTTACTTTTTTTATGCGGTGTCGTTTTTTCTTATGTAATTACTTTTCCATTTATTTTAAAATTTATGTTCCAATTCGCGGCTGAACTTGGCGTTGAAACGACGATTGGCCTCGCAACTTATTTTCAATTTTTACTACAAATTGTGCTTTCATTCGGTGTATTATTTGAACTTCCGATGGTGATTATGCTGTTAACGAGGTTGTCACTGATAACACCAAACGGAATGCGGCGCGCACGGAAATATGCTTACTTCTGCTTATTGATTATCGCTGCATTCATCGCTCCACCAGAAATCTTATCGCATTTGATGATTACCATTCCGCTCATAGGGCTGTATGAGATTAGCATTGTTGTGTCTGGCTTTACTGTGCGGCGAATGGATAAGGAAATGAACATGAAAAAAATGCTTTGAAATCGGATGTGGATTTCAAGGCATTTTTCAATTAATACAAACAAGTAATTTGATGGGTTTTGAACTGTTCCTCTACATCTGAGTCCAGTTTGAAGTCCGTAATTAAATAGTCAATATCATGACATGCTAAGCTTTGGTGCATAAACTTGTGTCCTACTTTTTCTTCAGTAACAAGTAAAACGAGCGAACTTGACTGGCGCCTGAAAGCTTGTTTGATGAGCGCTTCACCTTCATGTGTTTCGGTTGCACCTTTGTCATAGTCGATCCCGCGGCATGAAACAAAAGCAATATCCGCATTATAAGTTAGGGCATCATTGTATGCTTTTGCGCCGTTCACCGTGTATCGCTTCGTTAAAATCGAGCCTCCTAAAATACTAACTCTTGCATTTGTAAATTCTGATAGCATGGAAGCCGTCATGACCCCGTTTGTAATAATTTGCAGTCCATCAAATTTACTTAAAACGTCGATTAAATGCAGGGAGGTTGAGCTTGAGTCTAAGAAAATCACCATATCATCGCGAATCAGTGATTTTGCAATATCGGCAATTCTTATTTTACTCGTTTCATTACTCCGCTCGTTCATTTTCATTAAATAAGGCAAATCGATTTTTTTATTATCGATAATCATTGCGCCGCCTCTTGTTCGTCTCACAAGTCCTTCTTTTTCCAATTCTACTAAATCCCGTTTAACAGTGGCTTCGCTGTAGTTGACAAGCTCCACTAAATCAATAATCCGCATAAATTGTTCCACTTTTAGCCGGTTAACGATTTTTAGTTGCCGTTCTTTTGCTGTGCTTAACATGTTCCTCCACTCCTTAAAGGGCAAAAGCACTATAACTAGCGCTTCTACCCTTCTTATTAGTATTTATCTGCTTGACCAGTAGTATTTAAAATGTGTAATTTATGTCTTACAACTTCTTTTACTTTTTCATTAGCTGATGGATACACTTGATTTGGTTCATACATCGCAGGATTATCCACTAAAACGCGGCGAACCTCTTCAAAAAACACGCTTTTCAGATCTGAACTAAGGTTTACTTTCCTAACGCCGTATTGTACTGATTCACTGACTTCTTTATCTGGATTTCCTGAACCACCATGAAGTACAAACGGAATATCCAAGCGTTTATTTAATTCTTTTAAAAGAGGCATATTCAGTTCTGGTTTTTTATCTTTTGGGTATAAACCATGCGCCGTTCCAATAGCTACGGCCAACGTATCAATGCCAGTTCTCTGTACAAAATCTTCTGCTTGGTCAGGGTCAGTATATATGATTGTATCCGCCCCGCCTTCTGCTGAACCATTGTTCCCGATTGTTCCAAGTTCCGCTTCAACAGAAACACCGACTTTATGCGCAAGTTCAACCACTTGTTTTGTCAAAGCGACATTCTCTTCATAACTGGCTCTTGAAGCGTCAATCATGACGGAAGTATAGCCATTTCTAATAGCCCGCATCACATCTTTAATTGTTCCACCGTGATCCATATGAATAACGACCGGCACCTTACTTCTATGTGCGTATTCTCTTACTGTTGCAACAAAGTTATCACCAAGATATTCTATTTCATCCGGATGAATTTCTAAAATTACAGGAGCATTATTTGCCTCCACTTCCTCCATTATCGCCTTTAACATATCAAAACTACAGATATTAAATGCTGGTACCGCAAATTGATGTTCTTTTCCTACTGCTAAAAGATCTTTCATTGTATATAACATTATATCATCTCCTCTTTATTTTTTCGCTTGTTTACCGGGGTTTTTAATAGTCCGACAGAAATTGCTGTCACGACTGTACCTGCTGCAATTGCTAGTAAGTAGATAAATAGATGGTTAATAACGTTTGGAATGAACATTACCCAAATTCCACCGTGAGGCGCCATCGAAGTAACACCTGCTCCCATCGAAATTGCAGCCGCTGTTGCAGAACCTAACATCAAACTCGGGATAACCCGAAGCGGATCAGCAACTGCGAAAGGAATTGCTCCTTCAGTAATATAGGATGCACCTAACACCCAACAAGAATTCCCCGCTGTTTTTTCTTCTTTTGTAAATTTGTTTTTAAATAATAATGTTGCGAGTGCTAATCCAAGTGGCGGAACCATTCCAGCAGCCATACAAGCCGCAATCGGCGCCGTTACACCTGCTGACATTAACCCGATTGAAAAGGTTGAAATAGATTTATTGATTGGCCCTCCCATATCTGCTGCCATCATCACACCAATGAGTAGGCCAAACACAACGCCGGATGTCTCACCAAGTCCATTTAACCAACTCGTGAGCGCATTTAAAACCCAAGCGATTGGTGTATCAATAATAAATACCATCGCCAAACCAACAATCGTAATCCCTAAAAGCGGTACAACAATCAACTGATAAATCGAAGCAAGTGATTTAGTGACATTGACTTTATTAGCAAAGAAATGCGCCACGTAACCAGCCAAAATACCACCAATCATACCGCCTAGAAATCCTGATCCACCAACAGTCGCCAGTGTCCCTGCGACAAGTCCGGGCGCAAATCCTGCTCGACCAGCAACAGAAACCGCTATCCCCGCTGCAAGTGCTGGAACCATTAAACCAAACGCAGTATCCCCACCAATTTTAGAAAATGCAGCTGCAAGTGCGTTATACGAATCAGAGTCAGGGTTTGAGGCATCAATCCCAAAAGCAAAACTAATGGCAATTAAAATCCCGCCAGCTATAACAAATGGCAACATATAGTTAACACCATTCATAAAGTGATTGTATAAACTTGCTTTTGAAGGTTGTTCAGAGCTTACATCCGAACTTTTCGCCTCTAAATTGATTAACCCTTTACCTGAAATAGTTTCTTCAATAACCACATCAGCCTCTTTAATCGCTCTGGAAGTGGATACTTTTTTAATTTTCTTTCCAGCGAATCTTGATGTATCTATTTCTTTATCCACTGCCAAAATGACATAATCAGCAGTCGCGATGTCTTCTTTTGTTAAAACATTTTCTACTTTTGCTCCTTGAGTCTCGATTTTCACTTCGTAACCAAGCGCTTCTGCCGTTATAGTTAATTTCTCGGCAGACATATACGTATGAGCAATACCAGTGGGACAAGCAGTAACACCAACTATTTTCATGTGAAACGCCTCCTTAGTTCGATAAAATTGTTATAATTTCAGTTTTGTTTTTGGAATTTTTTAATTTTTCGCAAAATTCCTCGTTCATTAACTTCCTTGACAGCTCACTTAATATTTGCAAATGAACATCTGTGGCTTTTTTCGGAACGCCAATAAGAAAACTACATTCAATCGGTGAATCATCTAATCCAAAATAATCAGTTATAATGCCAGAATGAACAAAAACAATCAATGGTTCTTTTACATATTTACTTTTTGCATGAGGGATGCCAAAACCATCTTCAATTCCAGTGGAAGTTTCTTCTTCTCGTTTGTATAAGTCACGTATAAATTTTTTTGGATTTGTTATAGACCCTTCTTCACCTAGTACTTCAGCTGCTTTTTCAAATAATAATTGTTTTGTTTGAATACGATCATCAAAAATAATTCGGTCTTTATTAATTAAATTCGATATATTCATAATCCACATCCTCTCTCAACAAAGTAAGCGCTTCACTTGTTTGATTACACTATATCATGCTGAACGACTTCATTCAATATTATGGGTGTATTATGCAAAAAGTTCATTTTTACGGTTGTTTTGACGGTTTATTTGAACGAAATCAATCATTTTTATCTAAAAAAATTGTCCGCTAGATTGCTCCCGCAGACAATTTTTCATTATTTACAAGCTTCGACGCCTTTTTCCAAAATCTCCATTTGTAGCAAGGTTTCTTCGTCCGTTACTTGTTTAGGTTTTCCATTAATAATCGCTTCGTATAAATCGTCATACACGCGACCATAATCGCCAACTTCGGAAATAACTTTTTCCTCGTGCCAAACTCCTGCTTCATCGACATACGTTAGCGTGCCGTAGTGTTCTGGTAAGTCAATCCCAAAGTCCGGATTACTTGGCATATAAAAGAGTTTTAAATGTTCTTCTTGGCGGTCTTTTGTTTCTTTTGTAAACATGCCTTTTTTGCCGTATAGGACAAAGCTTGGACGGGCTTTTATGCGGAAGTAGCTTGATTTTACAGAAACTTTTGTTACGCCATAATATAAATCAAGGTCGAAATAATCGTTCATTCGTCCTTCGCCGAGCAGTTGGCGCACATCGTAGTGAATGTCGTCTGGTTTTCCGAAATAAGATAAAACTTGATCAATCGTGTGGCAGCCGTGACCATAAAGATAGCTATCGTAGAATTTAAATTCATGGACGGATTCTGGGATTTCTGGACGGAAATAGTCATAATGCATTTCCACTTCCAATAAATCGCCTAATTTTCCGCTTTCAATCACTTTTTGTGCTGTGAGGAAATCAGAATCGAAACGACGATTTTGGTAGCATTGTACTAGTAAACCGCGTTCTTTAGCTAGTTCGAATATTTCTTTAGCTTCGTCGTAAGTCATCATAAATGGTTTTTCGACAAGTACATTTTTACCATTTTCCAAGACCATTTTTGCATATTCAAAATGAGAGCTTTGTGTAGTTGAAATGGTAATTAGCTTTATTTCAGGGTCTTTTAATAGCTCATCTAAATCTGTTGTATAATGCACCCCTTCGATTTTGTCCCATGTGGCTGTTTTGGGATTTCGATTATAAATTGTCTTCACTTCAATATTATCGCGCTCTAAAATAAACGGTAAATGGTATCTATTCGTGCTTTTCCCATTTCCGATAAAACCCATTTTCAACATATTATTTCCTCCTTATTAAAGCTTTAAAATTAGTATTAGCTCCTATCCATAGTACTACACTATCGCTTTACTTAGCCAATAAAAAAACTTGCTAAAACGTCTATTTTAAGCGTCTTAGCAAGTTTTTATTTTTAAGTAATCACATAACTATTGGTTAAGAAATTTTTACTTCGCTTTTACAAATTCTGCTGATTTATCGCCAGCTTGACGTCCAAAAATAATGATTTCAGCGACAGAGTTCCCACCGATACGGTTTTCCCCGTGTAAGCCACCAGTTACTTCGCCAGCAGCAAATAGGCCTGTGATTGGTTTACCGTCTTTATCTAAAACTTCTGTATTTGTATTGATTTTTACGCCACCCATTGTGTAATGAATTCCTGGGCCGATTTTGATTGCGTAGTATGGAGCTCTGGATAAATCATTATCCATTGCAGTTGTTCTACCAAATGCTTCGTCTTTTTTGTTTTTAACGCTTGTATTCCAAGTGTCTAATGTTTTCGTTAGTTCTTCTTTTGGAACATTGATTTTGCTAGCTAATTCATCAATTGTTTTACCTTCTTCAACAAAGCCCATTTCTTCGTATTGCGCGATAGCTTTTACGCGATCTTTTACGCCTGAATCGAATATTAGGTATGCGGATTTTTCTGGTAATTTATTGATGGAAGCAGTTACGTTATCACGTGTATCTAGTTCGTTTCCAAAACGTTTACCTTCTTGAGAAACTAAAATCGCACCTTCACCGCGGACAGCTTCACCGATAAGGTAAGACTTATCTTGTTGAACTGTTGGGTGAACTTGGATTTGGTCCATATCTACTGTTGTCCCGCCAAGTTTTTCAATCATTTTAATACCGTCGCCAGTACTTCCTTCTTGGTTCGTTGTTACGTATCCTTTTAAGTCTGGACGTTCTTTTTCAATCATATCTTTATTAGCACCGTAACCACCAGTTGTTACAACTACTGCGTTCGAGCTAATTGTTTTTTCGTCTTTATTGTTTAATTTTACTTTAACACCAGTTACTTTTCCGTCTTTTTGTGTAATTTCTTTTACATCTGCATTAACGAAGACTGGAATTTTTTGTTCTTGTACATTTTTTAGTAAACCGTCTACTAAGTATTTACCAACTGCTGAGCCATCTTCAGGACGGTGGGTACGTTTTTCGCTCATTCCGCCTGTGATAGTTAAGTTGTTTAATTTAATATCCATAGAGTCTAACCAATCAATTGCACTAGCGGAGTTATCTACGAAGAAACGAAGCATTGCTTTATCGTTAGTTCCGTGACCGCCTTTTAATGTTTCTTCATAAAACTTGTCGTTGCTATCATTAATTCCTTGTTCTTTTTGGAATTTAGTTTCAGATGCATTCATACCAGAAGAGGCCTTCATTGTGTTTCCGCCTGCAAGTGGCATTTTTTCAAGAATTACTGGATTCATCCCTTTAGATTTTGCTTCTAGTGCTGCTGACATTCCCGCGCCACCTGCACCAACGATAACAATATCGTATTTATCTTTTAATTCAGATGGGTCTGTATAACTTGTTTTCGACGCCCCTGATGTTACTTCTGTTTTTTCTTTTTCTTTCGTTTTCGCCGAGTCACTTTTACTTGTGTTGTTACTGCCACAACCTGCGATGATTAATGCAAGCGATAGTAGCATGATGAGAGTTGTAGCTAACCTTTTTTTCATTTTTTGTACCTCCACTTTTTTTAAAAATTTTCCTTCTGCCAAACAGTTTGTGATTATATTAACATATTATATCATTAATTGAGATTTCTTTATAGGGTATCTGTAGGATTTCTTGAATTAAGAAAACAAGCAATTTACAGATTTTTTTAAAATGACGAAAATGTTTTTAGTAACCACTCCTCATTATTTCGACAAAGTGATATAATAACAACATCAAATATTAAAGGAGCATCGCCATATGACGATAAAAAAGTATGAACCGCTTAATCTCTATACCAACTTCAAAAAATCTGCTGAACGCTATCCAGAAATGCCAATCCATTTTGATGAAGAGCTTGTTACTTTTCCTGAATTAGGTCTTCACACCACCTACAAAAAATGCGAAGAAGCTATCATCCAAAAAGCAGCTCATCTACATAGATTCGGTGTGCGTAAGGAAGAAAAAGTAATCGTTTATAAATCTGCCAAATTTGATTCTTATATTTTAGCAGTTGCGATTTCTTATATTGGTGCTGTGCCAATTATGGTTTCGCCTCATCTTCCAGCATCCACTATTGATATTTTTGTTAATCGCCTTGATCAACCCTGGTTGCTTTTTGATTCTGAGACTTCTGATAAAAGCCATCAGTTAAACAATTTGCCGGACTCAAGATTGATCAATGCTGAACAATTGTTTAAAGCGCCATTAGACGGCTATACTTGTGAGCAAGAGGAATTACCAAAAGATATGATTGCTTATATGACCCACACATCTGGAACAACTGGCGTGCCAAAATTAATTGCGCACTCCGCTAATTCGATGGGCTGGAGAACGAAATACCAAAGACGTATTCTTAATTTCATCAAACCAAGAGGGCTTGTGGCTTTCCATATTTCACCTGTTCATTCTCGTTTTAATATTGGAGTTTCTTCCTTGATGTCACTTGGTTTCCCATTATTACCAATCGCAAATCCTTCTAAAACAAATATTGAAAAAGTACTACGCGAATATAAACCATACGTGCTTGAAACCCATCCAAACCATTTTGTACAATGGGCTTCCCTTGCTCGTGAAAAACCAGATGTTTTCCAAAGCATTAAATTTTATCATTCTACATTTGATGCGATTAACAAAGAAACAATGGCGGTTTTCCTTCGTACTTCTGAATATAAAAAACCAATTTTCTTACAAATTTATGGGCAAAGTGAATGTGGTCCAATGATTTTACGTGGCCATACACTGCAATCCATCGAAACATTAAATGCGCGTGATATGGGAATTGGTGTACCAGGTTTAACCGAGGTTCGGATTGTGGACCAAGACGGTAATCCAGTTGCACCCGGAGTTAGCGGTAATATCCAAATGCTGTCTAAAGGTCGCGCCCTTACTTATTACAAAGAAGAAGCTCGTTTTGAAGAAAATGTGTATGGACCTTGGTGGGACAGCGGTGACTACGGTATGAAAGATGAGCAAGGCCGCTTATTCTTGCAAGATCGTCAAGTTGATTTAGTCGAAACGATCGATAGCACACTTGCGATTGAAGATAAACTGCTTGATACGCTTACTTTCCTCGATGAAGTCGTTATTATCCGCGGTGAAAACGGCAGCCCGCAACCAATTATCGCTGTTCATGATGATAAAGAAATGAACTGGGATGCATGGTGGGACGCAGTTTCTGATCTACCACATATGAATGAGCCAATTGTGATGAAATATGATGAGATTCCGCGCACTGCAACAATGAAAGTACAACGTTTGCAGATGGAACGAGAATTGAAAAAATAAGTTTCAAAAAAGCAGCTGCGTCATGCAGCTGCTTTTTCATTTATTTTCTTCTAAGTGTAAAGAGTGCTAAACCCGTAAGAAATGTCCCAATAAAAATTGGAAAAAGTACACGATGATCTCCTGTTGCTGGTAGTACGATGTGGTTTATAGTATCCGTATTAGTAGTTCCATCTGTACTATTTTCAGAGTTGCCTCCGCCTTCATCGGTTCCTCCACCGTCCCCACTAGAAGCTGCATCTTTACTAAACTGGGCATACAAGATTATGTCTTTCGCTGGCATTTGATTGTTTGCGAAATCCCATTTTGTTCCGCCAGATTTGGCATCATACCAACCTTTAAATGTATAACCATCCTTAGTTGGTGCTGGTGGCTCTTCTAGTAAACCTTGATAATCTACCGTTTGAGTAGAAATAACGCCATCTACATCAAGAGTTGCGGTATAACTATTAATACTAAACTGGGCATACAAGGTTATATCTTTCGCCGGCATTTGATTGTTTGTGAAGTCCCATTTTGTTCCACCAGATTTGGCATCATACCAACCTTTAAATGTATAACCCTCTTTAGTTGGCGCTGGTGGTTCTTCCAGTAAACCTTGATAGTCTACCGTTTGAGTAGAAATGACGCCATCTGCATCAAAAGTCGCGGTATAACTATTAATACTAAACTGGGCATACAAGGTTATATCATTTGCCGGCATCGTATCGACTGTAAAATCCCATTTTGTTCCACCTGTTTCAGCATCATACCACCCGTTAAATGTATAACCCTCTTTGACTGGGGTTGGTGGTTCTTGTAAAAGTGTCCCTGTTTCGACATTTTCCGTTGTTTCTTGCTCGTCAATATTGAAAGTCGCTTTAAAATATTGCACTAACGGTTGTTCTACAGTCCCACTGAAATTACCAGTTGCATTCCCAACCGTATCACGTTCAATAAAAGTATAGCTGACTTTTGGAATATAAGTAGGTAAATTCCACGTAACTGATCCATTCGCATACACACCGCTATCGCTAATCGTATCTGGATCAATCGTTTGTTCCGCAATGTTTTTTATTAAATTAGGAATAGTTATGGTGCTTTCGAAACTTATTGGTTCGTTTACGATTAATTGATTGGTCATTTGAATAATTGTTAGCTTTGTTAAACTGTTTAAAGGTCTAATATTACTAATTTTATTTTGACTTATATCGAGCCAATCTAAATTTATTAAACTCGAAAGACCAGTTACATCACTAATTTGATTGTTTGATAAGTATAATGTTTGTACATTGGTTAAGCCGGCGAGTGGAGTAGTATCCACAATTTGGTTCGTTGATAAATCAAGCAAGAACAGATTTTTTAAAGTACTTAGCCCCTGAAGATTGTTAATTTGGTTTCCATTTGCATATAGAACGCCTAAATTGCTTAGCGCTTGTAGCTCATCTAGGTTTGTAAGCTTATTATTACTAACATTTAAGGAGCGGAGTTGTTGTAAATTGTTTACTCCACTAAGGTTATCCAATTGATTATTATATAAGCCTAAACCCTTTAGATTTGTTAAACCGCTCAGTGGCGTGATGTCAGTGATTTGCGCGTCGTTAATATCTAGAGCTTGTAAGTTTTTTAAGTTACTAAGTGCGCTAATGTCGCTAATCGGATTTCCACTTAGCTGAAGCATGGTCAAATTAGTTAATCCCTTCAGTGGCGAAATATCGCTTACTTGATTACTTGATAAAATTAAAGTTCCTAAATTGGTCAAGTAGTTCATGCCTTCTATGGAGCTGATTCCTTTAGATGTAAGGGTTAATGAATTAATAGTATCTAAATCTGTTTGTGTGACAACCTCTGCTGTACTAGACTTTCCGAGTGCATTTTGAATTTCTTTCGCTAAAGCATCATCTGGAAAAATCTGGTTGATTGCAGCTGGCGGTGCAGCGGCTGCGTATGCGTCTATTTTTATAAATACATTCGTTCCAATAACAATCGACAACGCCAAAACAACGTACAAAAACAGTCTCCCTTTAGATTTCATCTTGCTCCCCCTGACAAAAAAGTTTAATAGTATCTAGTTCCCATTTTCTTATCAGCAGAAACATAAAAAAACAGCTCGAGGACACCCTCAAGCTGTTTTCATTTCATTTGGTAAATCATTCCGATTGAAGCTGGTGCTGACTCCCGAAAGCCAAATTGTTTGTATAAACGATCTGCTGGTACATCGGCAAGTAATGTAACACAAGCAGTTTTATCTAAATTCGAATCAATGTAATTTTTAATATGGGTCATAATTAGTTTTCCATAACCCTTACCTTGAAATTCCGGAAGTACTGCTATATCAGAAACGATAAACATAATTCCATCACCAACGAGCCGCCCCATTCCAATAAGCGTATCGTCTTCCTTCGAACGTAGCCCCACAAAATACACACTCTTCAACAGAGCCTGACGTGATACTTCAATAGATCGAAAACTAAGACCAGCATCCACTCGAAGTTTAACAAATTCCTCCGCATTTGGTAAATCAGTTGTAATAATATAATCCATTTTCAATCTCCTATCAAAAAAATCTCTTTGAACCAATTGTCGCCCAAAGAGTTTCAATCTCTATTTTATTCCGCAATTTTGACCGGAAGTCCCGCATCTTGGAATTTTTTATATAATGCTTTATTTATCTTGTTATCCGTAATTAGTAAATCGATGTTTTCTGCTGTTGTAATGCTTGCGGTGGAGATTACTCCCATTTTTGTATGATCTAGAAGCGCAACCAGTTTATTGGTTCTTTTTGCAAGAAGTCGTTTTAGTTCGGTTTCATAAATGTTGAAATCTGTTAAGCCTTCCTCCATTGTAAAACCTTTAGCTGACATAAAACATAAATCAGCGTGGATATTTTCGATTAAATTTGCGCCAAGAATCCCTTCCAGTGTGAAAGAGTTCGTTGTTACAATCCCGCCAGTTAAAATGACGCTAATATTCGGGTTGTCTTTTAGTTCGATCGCCGTATAAAGACCGCTTGTAATCACAGTCAGTCTTGAAAAACCATGTAATTCTTTTGCTAGTGCAAGCGCCGTTGAACTGGCGTCAAGGATAATCGTTTGGTTGTTTTTTACTAAAGTCGCCGCTTCTTTCGCAATCGCTTCTTTTTCTTCGATGTTGCGAATAATTCGGTCATTAAAATTAGTAAATTTCTCTTCGCTTTTTAAAAGTACCGCACCCCCGTGTACTTTTTTTATCATCCCGCTTTCTTCTAACGCAGATAAATCATTTCGGATGGTGCTAATCGAGACATCCAAGATACGACTTAATTCTGGTACAGTTATTTTGTTATTTTGGTCTAGTAGATGAATAATTTTGTTTTGTCTTTCAAATGGAAACATCTGCTCGCCCTCCTTTTACCTATCAATGATTTCTTTATGTATATACATATTACCCAAAAAAATAACAAAACACAAATATATTTTATAAAACACAACAAAAGATAACACTTTACAATAAAAAACAAGTATGTTAGGATTTAAATAGCAACTAAACACAATTAAAAACAGAAAGGAGCAACCAAATGATAAGTATTGTTTTAGTATCTCACAGTCAAAAAATCACAGAAGGCCTCCAGGAAATGATTGTTGAAATGGTTGGAGATACAGTACATATTATTTCTTCTGGCGGAACTGGCGATGGGCGCCTTGGCACAAATGCACTCATGATAGCCGATAATATCGCGACTTGCACTAATTCTGAACATATTTATATTTTTTGCGATATTGGAAGCGCTATCTTAAGTGCCGAAACAGCACTTGAATTATTAGATACTGAACTTCTAGAAAAAACAACGATAATTGATGCCCCATTAGTTGAAGGCGCATTTACTGCTGCTGTTCAATCTCTCGTTAATCCATCCAAAGAAGCTATCCTACAAGAACTCACAAACGTGCACTAAAAAAGTAATAAAACGCAATTTTGTAACTGGGAACAATGTAAATTAATTTTTACATGACAATACTATTTTCGAAAGGAGTTTATTATGAAATTCTTTAGAGGAATGATTGGTTTTTGTATCGCAGGTATGATTGTTATGAGTGTTTGGACTCCACTTGCCGAGAATTATGGTATTTTTGGAGGTTATCTGGCAGCGTTCATTATTATTGGGCCAATGTGGTTTATGAATCACCATGTTGGTTTAATCGAAAATGATGAAGATGCAGCGTTCGTTGATATGGCTGTCGGAATTGGGATTTGCGGAATTATGCGTGATGTCTTTATGCGTGGTGGTGGCGAGTTAGTAAGTTCGCTTCCAACGATTGGTCTTGTTGCGATTGGAGCCGTTTTAGCTGGAATCGTAGCAGCAGCAATTGAAAAAGATATGGCAAGAAAACATGAAGCAAAACAAGAAAAAACAGAACCTGGCATGAATATTAAAGAAGAAGAGCGTTTAAACGAAAATCAATTAGTCTAAAAAGGAGTGTAAATAATGAGCATTGGTATTGCATTAGCAACGATTGCAGGTGGCTTTTTATTCCCTTTTGCTATTCGAATGATGTGGGGGAAAATGGTTGATGAATGGGGTGCTATCGGAGGTTGGATGGCAGCAGCATTTATCGTTGGTACAGTTTGGACAATTAATCATGGTATTCCAAAATCAATGATCTATCAATCTGGAACAGTTTGGGTAGATATGGCGGTTGCAGCTGGTATTGGTGTATTCACAGCTTCCCTTTTAACAGGCGGTAAATTTTCTAAATCGGTAGTCAATTTGGCAGCAGCTGTAGTTGGCGGCGTGCTTGGCGGATTTTTACTATCACTATTCTTATAAAAATATGAAGGAGGAAGAAAAATGAGACGTTTAGTGAATGATGGGTATGAAGCAGTAGAAGAAATGTTAGCTGGTTATGTTGCGGCACAAGGGAAATACGTAGATTTTGCAGAAAATGATAAGCGAGTAATCGTAAGCAAACAAATGAGCGAAGAACCTCGTGTGCGGATTATCGTTGGTGGCGGTTCTGGTCATGAACCACTTTTCCTTGGTTATGTTGGAAAAGATTTCGCGGATGCGGCAGTAGTCGGAAATATTAATACCTCCCCTTCTCCAGAACCTTGTTATAACGCAGTAAAAGCTGTTGATAGCGGTAAAGGTTGTTTATATATGTATGGAAATTATGCTGGCGATGTGATGAACTTTGATATGGGCGCTGAAATGGCTGCGGACGACGGTATTCGCGTTGAAACAGTACTTGTAACAGATGATATTTACTCTGCTGAAAATGTAGAAGATCGTCGTGGTGTGGCTGGTGACTTAATTGTATTTAAAGCAGCGGCATCTGCAGCAGCAAAAGGCCTTGACCTAGATGCGGTAAAACAAGCTGCTGAAAAAGCAAATGCTAATACGTTCTCGATGGGCGTTGCGCTTTCTTCTTCTACCCTTCCTGTAACTGGTAAAGCCATTTTCGAAATGAAAGAAGGCGAAATGGAAGTTGGTATGGGAATCCACGGTGAACCAGGAATTAAACGTACTTCCATCGAACCAGCTGATAAAGTAGTCGATCAAATTATGGGCTATCTTATAGAAGAAATGAAATTAACTGCTGGCGAAGAAGTACATGTACTTATCAATGGACTTGGCGGTTTACCAGTGATGGACCAATATATTTGTTATCGCCGCGTGGATGAAATTTTGAAAGAAAAAGGTGTACACATTCATAGCCCACTTGTTGGGAACTACGCGACTTCGATGGACATGATTGGTATGTCAATTACACTGGTTCGTTTAGACGATGAACTGAAAGATCTTTTAGATACACCGTGCGACACACCATATTTCAAAGTGGACTAAATTACTACTGGAGGAATAAAAATGAGCGAATTAGTTATGGATAGCGCTTTTTTCGGCCACGTTTTACAGGACATGGGAGCGCTAATTGAAAAAGAACGTGATTACTTAACCGGACTGGACTCGGATATTGGAGACGGCGACCACGGAATCAATCTCAGCATAGGCTTCCGTGAAGTGAACAAACAATTAGACGAATTACTCACTGTTTCTCCCGATATTGCAACCTTGCTTAAAAAATCCGGAATGATTCTCCTTGGAAAAGTTGGCGGCGCATCTGGCCCGCTTTATGGCAGTTTCTTTATGAAATGTGGCGCTGATGTTCCTGGGAAAACGGAGGTTAACTTCGACGAGCTTTGCGGCATGATTATAAATGGGGCCGCTGCGGTTCAACATCGCGGAAAAGCCGAACTTGGTGATAAAACGATGATGGACGCCTTCTTGCCTGGCGTGGAAGTTCTTCAAAATCGAGATACAAATGCAGATCCAATCGAAACTTTTTCCGCATTTGTAGATGCTATGCATGCTGGCGCTCAGTCCACTATCCCACTTATTGCTAAGAAAGGTCGCGCACTAAGACTTGGCGAACGAGCAATCGGTCATCTTGATCCTGGCTCTGAATCGTCTTGGATGTTAATGAATGTCATTTTAGAAAATTTAAAAAAGGCGGTCTGATTTATGCGTAAACCCTTAGTTGGAATTAATATGAAAAACTATATTAACACTCGGGCTCAGACATCTGAATGGTTAGAAGCGACTATCCCTCTTCTTGAAAATTTTTCTGATGTGGATACGTTTATCTTTCCTTCTATGGGCACACTCGAAACGACCGCCAACCTTTTAGCGGGGACATCATTTGGCTTTGGTCCACAAAATATGGCGCCGGAGAAATCCGGCCCGCTAACTGGTGAATTTTCGGTAGAATCTATCATTGATCTAAACGCGAACTATGTCGAAATTGGTCACGCAGAACGCAAAAACCTTTTTCATGAAAAAACAAGTGAGATAGCTAAGAAGATTAAACTCGCATTGGATGAAAAAATCACTCCGGTTGTCTGTGTGGGTGAAGAAATCCATGCGAATGATACAAATAAATTAAAAAAAGCGCTAAAAAAACAAATCGAGGCGCTGTTTCAGACAATTAATTTAGCACAGTGGGAAAATGTTGTTCTGGCTTATGAACCGGAATGGGCAATTGGAAAGGCATCTTCAGCTGAGACAAACTACATCGAAAGCGCTCATCAAGCTTTGCGCGAAATTATTCGCGAACTAGGCGGTGATGAAACGCTCGTAAGAATTATTTACGGCGGCTCGGTCAGCAAAGAAAACGCCGCAGAAATTGTCCGTCAAAAAAATGTCGATGGTTTATTCGTCGGAAGATTTGGCCATAAACCGCAAAATTTTGCCGACATTGTTTCTATTGTTAGCAAAACGAAAGGATGAGTTAGTATGAAAATCGCAATTGGTTGTGACGAAATGGGTTTCGAACTAAAACAAACCCTCATCACACGTTTAAAGGAGAAAAATATTGATTTTACTGATTTCGGCAGTTTTGAAAATGAAAAAGTACTTTATCCAAGTATCGCCGAAAAAGTAGCACTAGAAGTAAAAAACAACGATTATGACCGGGGGATCCTCATTTGCGGTACAGGTATTGGAATGGCCATTACAGCAAACAAAATTCACGGCATTCGCGCAGCACAAATTCATGATTCATATTCAGCAGAACGTGCAAGAAAAAGTAACGATGCACATATTATGACCATGGGCGCTCTTGTAATCGGGCCATCCCTTGCCGTTTCGCTGCTTGACACATGGCTGGATAGCCACTTTTCAGGTGGACGTTCCCAAGCAAAAGTAGATTTAATGGAAGAAATCGACCAAAAAAATAGATAAAAAAATTTATTGGAGGTAATGAAAAATGACTTTTAAAGGTTTTGATAAAGATTTTAACATTACAGACAAAGTAGCCGTGGTAACTGGGGCAGCAAGCGGGATTGGTAAAGCAATGGCAGAGCTTTTTTCCGAAAAAGGAGCTTATGTTGTCTTGCTTGATATTAAAGAAGATGTAAAAGATGTCGCAGCAAAAATCAACCCATCAAGAACGCTCGCACTTCAAGTCGATATTACTAAGAAAGAAAACATCGAAAAAGTCGTTGCCGAAATCAAAAAAGTCTATCCAAAAATCGATATTTTGGCCAATTCAGCTGGTGTCGCACTTCTCGAAAAAGCAGAAGACTTACCAGAAGAATACTGGGATAAAACAATGGAACTGAACTTAAAAGGTTCGTTCCTAATGGCGCAAATTATCGGTCGCGAAATGATTGCAACTGGCGGCGGTAAAATCGTTAATATGGCCTCTCAAGCTTCTGTCATCGCACTTGATAAACACGTTGCCTACTGTGCTAGTAAAGCTGCGATTGTTTCAATGACTCAAGTGCTAGCAATGGAATGGGCGCCTTACAACATTAATGTTAATGCGATTTCCCCAACCGTTATCTTGACGGAACTAGGCAAAAAAGCTTGGGCAGGTCAAGTCGGCGAAGACATGAAAAAATTAATTCCAGCCGGTAGATTTGGTTATCCAGAAGAAGTTGCCGCATGTGCCCTCTTTTTAGTAAGTGACGCAGCGAGCCTTATTACTGGTGAAAATCTTATTATCGACGGCGGTTATACGATTAAATAAAGTATTCAGCTTTAAAGTTCAGCTGAGAGAATGGAGCGAGTAAATAATGAAATTTTTCTTGGACACAGCAAGCGTATCGGAAATAAAACGAATTAGCGAACTAGGTTTAGTGGACGGTGTGACAACCAACCCAACCATCATCGCTAAAGAAGGTCGACCATTTGAAGAAGTAATTAAAGAAATTTGTTCTATCGTAGACGGCCCAGTTAGCGCAGAAGTTATCGGCCTCGAAGCAGACAAAATGGTAGAAGAAGCTCGAATTCTAGCAAAATGGGCGCCAAATGTAGTAGTAAAAATTCCTATGACGGAAGAAGGTTTAAAAGCAGTCCATACCCTCACAGCTGAAGGCATTAAAACAAATGTTACGCTTATTTTCACTGTTTCCCAAGGATTAATGGCTGCAAAAGCTGGCGCGACTTATATTAGCCCGTTCTTAGGAAGACTAGATGATATTGGTACAGACGGAATGATTTTAATTAAAAACTTGAAAAAAGTGCTTGATAATTATGGTCTAAAAGCAGAAATCATTTCCGCAAGCATCCGCCATATCGGGCATTTAGAAGAAGCTGCTGAAGCCGGAGCACATATCGCGACTATCCCAGGAAGCCTTTTCCCGAAACTTTGGTCTCATCCTTTGACTGATAAAGGTATTGAAGGATTTTTAAAAGATTGGGAAGCGTTTAGTCAGAAAGAAGGCAATTAATATGAGCAGAATTGATGAACAAATGGTTAACTCGATTCGCGTATTATCAATGGATATGATTGAAAAAGCGAACTCCGGACATCCCGGTTTGCCGATGGGAGCCGCACCAATGGCTTTCTCGCTTTGGAAAAATCATTTAAAATTCAACCCAGAACATCCAACTTGGTTTAACCGCGATCGCTTCGTTTTGTCAGCTGGTCACGGTTCGGCAATGCTTTATAGTTTGCTACATCTATTTGGTTATGATTTACCAATGAGCGAGCTGAAAAACTTCCGCCAAACTGGCAGTAAAACGCCCGGTCATCCTGAATTTGGTCATACGGTTGGTGTCGATGCAACTACCGGTCCACTTGGTCAAGGTTTCGCCATGGGAGTTGGGATGGCAATGGCCGAGGCTCACCTTGGCGCCAAATTTAACCAACCAGAATTCCCGGTTGTTGACCATAATACCTATGTGCTATGCGGTGACGGCTGTTTGATGGAAGGTATTTCCTACGAAGCCGCATCCCTTGCTGGTCATTTAAAACTGGGAAAATTAGTTGTTTTATATGATTCAAACGATATTTCACTGGATGGCGATTTAAACGAGTCTTTTTCAGAAGACATCGAACTCCGATTCCGAGCAGCCGGTTGGCAAACGCTACGTGTGGACGACGGGAATGACTTAGATGCGCTTGATGCAGCAATCCATCTTGCAAAAACCGAGAAATCCCGTCCTACTTTAATCGAAGTGAAGACGGTCATCGGTTATGGTAGCCCTGGAAAAGCCGGAAAATCAGCGGCACACGGCTCCCCGCTTGGCGAAAAAGAACTCAAACTAGCAAAAGAAGCTTACGATTGGCAAATGCCACCATTTGAATTACCAAAAACTGTCGAAAATCAGAAAGAATTTTATCATTCTAAAGGTCGTGCTAGTGAAAGCAGCTGGCTCCGGACATTCAATGCTTACAAACAAAAATATCCAGCACTCGCAGAAAGTTTGCAACAATTAATGGATGATAATTTGAATCCAGATTGGGATGCAGAATTACCTGTCTTTGATGAAAATAATGATAAACCAGTTGCAACCCGTGAAGTATCAGGGATTGTCCTTCAAGAATTGGAGAAAAAACTACCTAACTTATTTGGTGGCGCAGCTGATTTAGCCTCTTCCAACAAAACCAATTTAAAAGCTAGCGAACGGTTTGCTCCAGGTAACTATGCCGCCAAAAATATTTCGTTCGGCGTCCGCGAATTTGCGATGGGAGCAGCAGTCAACGGCATGACGCTTCACGGCGGAGTTCAAGCATTCGGCGCGACCTTCTTCGTATTCTCGGATTATCTACGTTCCGCGATTCGTTCAGCAGCCTTAATGGGCATTCCATCCACCTTCATTATGACCCATGATTCCATCGCGGTCGGTGAAGACGGTCCAACACACGAACCAATCGAGCATCTCGCATCCTTCCGCGCCATGCCTGGACTTCACGTCATCCGACCAGCTGACGGCAACGAAACCGTAGAAGCATACCGCTATGCCTTTACTCAAAAAGAACAACCTACTATGCTAGTCCTCAGCCGCCAAAACCTGCCAATTTTACCAAACAGCGCAGCAAAAGCAAAAAACGGTCTAGCAAAAGGTGCTTACATCTTAGCCGATTCCCCGCTTAATAAACTAGATATTATCTTACTCGCTTCTGGATCCGAAGTACACCTAATGACAGCTGTCAGAGATAATCTCGCTAAAAAAGGCTTCGGCGCACGCGTAGTCAGCATGCCAAGCTTTGATTTATTCGACAAACAAAGCCCCGAATATAAAGAGTCCATTTTACCAAAAGCAGTGAAAAAACGCTTCGCCGCAGAAATGGGCGCATCATACGGCTGGCACAAATACCTTGGCGACACAGGCGAAATCCTCGCGATTGATTCATTTGGAATGTCTGGCCCGGGAGATGAGCTAGCAGAGCGATTTGGGTTTACTGTGGATAATTTGACGGAGCTTGCATTGAAGCAGTTGTAGGTGGATTCAATTATCAAAAAGGAGTATTCTATAGTAAGATACTTTATTAAAAGAGGTGCGTTTTAATGAAAAAGAATACTCCAGAGGCGCTTATAGATTTATTCGAGGAATTGAAGAATTTATTTGAGACGGATACTTCTTTAAATAACCAAAATTCGTCCCGGTTACAAGAAATTTTGACTACAGCTACCATCAGAGTCAGAAAAGCCTCTCAAACAGTCGAATTAGAAGCCCGTTCTGTCTATCAAAACATCCATACCTTATGCTTCGTCGAAAAAATCCATTTAAATCCTGAGGAAGCAAACGTATTAAAAGAGATAGAGAAAATCGCTCTTTCAAAAGGCTTTTGGGGCGGAATGAACACTTTAAATGTGACCAATCAATTTCCAAGCAATTAAAATGAACTGTAAAAAACAGGAATCCTCTACATCCAAATAGAGAATTCCTGTTTTTATTTGTCTAGCTTGTAAAAGCACCCTAAATCAATTTAATTTCCGAATCGAAATATTGCTCGATAAAATGTACTTTCTCCCTAATTTCCTCTATGCTGAAATTCTCATTTGGCGGTGCGACAACCCATTTATCTTCCACATCATCATTCCGAGTAATCACCGCAATTAAATCTCCTTGAAACGTTTCAATCGGCTCAGAAATCTCTCTCGATAAAACATACACATCCTGTTCTTCCCCGTCACCACCAATGACACCTTCCACAAATCCATAATTCAGCGGATAGACATTGTCGAATTTGTCGGTATAACCTATAGGGCGATCTATGGTTACTTTTAGGGTTTGTTTTTTTGTTTTAGAAAGTTGAGTTTTATGGGTTAATTGTTTACGTGAAACCATATGATTTTCTCCTTTCTATGTTTTTTATTTCAAAATTCGAATGAAGTACCTTTGTATATGCCTTCTTTTCCCAGTTCCAAACGATTTAGTTTTTTTATGAAAAACTTTAACTAACAATCTATGCTCGAATGAGTTCGGCTAATGCATTAAAAAACGGGCCATGACTTTGTTCAAAAGCCAAATATTTTTCTAGGATATTCTCTTGTTCGATGGCTTTCAGCAATTGGGTATGAACGCTTCTTGATTTCACTGCATAGACTTGTTGCATATCTGGCTTCGTGTTCGGTGCCGTCAATTGCCGGTGTAAATCTTCTTCTTTTCGCTGCAACTGGCTAACCTTGGCCATCGCTTCTTGTAAGATTTCTGCATCAATTCTAGCGGAAGGCGAACTATCCACTTGGCTCCCGAACTCGCGAATATATTGCGCGAGCCGCTCCTCACTTTCATCTAGTGCTTCGATGATGCTCTGGCAAATACTTGTATAGGCGCTAGAAAAATATCGTTTGGATGTAGTAACTGCTTCCCCTTTTAAACTATTGTCTTGGGCATAATCCATCGCTGCATCTTTAATCTGATTAATCATCGTTTTAGCTTCCGCGTTACTCTTTCGTAAGCCGTAGAGAAAGTCATTCAATTCCGCAATATCTATCCGGCTCACTTACTCCACTCCTTTTGCAAGGTGGCTTGTTTTGTTCCTAGTGCGTGGAGCCTGTTCTTATTTTCTTGTAGTTCCTTGTCTAAATCGGTTCTTTTATCTTGGAGATCCTTCTTCCAAGCCACGGACTCTTCGTGCTGTTGCTCTTCTAAATAACGATGAAAACCACTGGCTTCTTCGCCTTGCCAGCCACTGCGCAAAAAGTCTAATAACATCCGTTTTTCTTGTGTTAATTGGTCGCTGTCCTCTTCTAGCCAATCTTGTTCATTTTGTTTTCTTCTCGTTTGGTCAACATCTGTTTCTGCCGTTATTTTCGCTTTTTTAATTTGTTGGAGTTGTTGTTCAAGCTGACTATGTGCGCTATCCATTTAACGCACCTCCAACTGATTGATTTTTTGTCCCATCAATTGGTCTTGTTTAGCATAAGCAATACCCATTTTCTTAAGCCGGCTCGCATCTTTTTTGGTCACATGTTGGAAATCTTCCACGACATCCACCAACTCAATCAAAGCCGAGCGCAATTGATCAATCGAATTGGCTCTCGAATATGCCATGTTCCCGTTTTTTAATGGCAAGTATCTTCCCGAACTTTTACTTGCAAATTTGGTTGCATGTTGCTGGAAGGCCCTTTCGTTGACTTTTATTTCTCTCATCTGTACGCTTCCTCTCTATGTATATCCTTCCCCCTCATTATATCACCGGTAGCGCACTTCTTTTGTGAGCGTTCTGTGAAACAATTCATTGGAAAATAGCTCTAAATCAGCTTTTCAAGTGAAAAACTTAACATTATACCATCTAACTTATTCAAATCAATCTCACAACAAATTTATACTATTATTATGACTTATTCATTTAGAAATAAGCGAAATTCTTCTCTATCATTAGTAAAACCGCGCTCCACAGAGACAAATCCTCCGATTAGTTTTTTACCTCAAAAAACGATTAAAACAAAGACATAGAACCATTCATCCACGAATCCATCATTTTAAGTATTGTTCAGAAATTAGAATTCCACCTAAGTTGTAACAATTTCGACACTATTTGTCCGGTATTTTGTATTTTTTTTGAGATTTCTATATAAAATCTAATCTTCCCATGCTAATATACTTCTTGATTAATATAACTGAACGGGCTAAAGACAATAGCAGCTGAAGGAGTAACTAAATATGAAACTGTCCAAAATTTTTACAATAATTGCATTAAGTGCCACCGTAACAAGCAGCCTTCCGATACCAATAGTACACGCAGAGAGCACAACCGGAAACGAAACTAAAAGCGAGAGCCAATCGCTTGCAACAGACTTAAAAGAAAAAACAACAGCTAACAACTTAAAAAACCAAATTGTCCAAGCTGGAACTAAAACCTATAATGATTACTTTCCAGATAATAATTTGGCTAAAGCGGTAGCAGAAAAAATGAACAAAAACGTTGATGAATCTGTAACTGTGGAGGAATTAGCTAAAATAACTGAATTAGATGCACGGAGCCAAGGTATAGAAGATAGTACTGGAATCGAATATTTGACTGGACTAGAGATACTTAATCTTGATGATAATCAACTAAAAAGTATAGATGTCAGTAAAAATCTTGCTCTAGAAGAACTGACTTGTGATAACAATGAATTAACACAACTAGATGTTAGCCAAAATACAGCTTTAGAGTATTTATATTGCCCTAGAAACCAGTTAACAAAGCTAGATGTTAGTAATAACTCAGCTTTACGTTATTTGGCTTGTGATGTCAATCAATTAACCAATTTAGATGTTAGTAGAAATCCAGCTTTAACAAATCTTGGTTGTACTAAAAATCAACTTACAGATTTAGATGTTAGCAAAAATCCGAATTTAAACACTTTGGTTTGTTCTGATAACCAGTTAGCCAATTTAGACGTTAGCCAAAACCAAGCTCTAGAGTATTTGACTTGTGATAACAATAAGTTGAAGAATATAGATATTGATCAAAATCTAGCTTTAATAGAGTTATCTTGTGAAAACAATCAACTAACGAATTTAGATACTACCCAAAATCTAGCTTTAGAGATTTTATATTGCGATGACAATCAACTAACGAATTTAGATGTTAGAAAAAACATAAATTTATTACTTTTATCTTGTAATAATAATCAACTAACGAATCTAGTTGTTGGAGAGACAGTATTGGATGTAAGATGTAATAATAACCAGTTAAAAGATATTAGTTCTTTACCAGATTATCTTACTGCTGAGAATGGCGGGTACCAAGCAATGGATCAAACATTAGTAAGTCCAACCCAAACCACACAAAATAATAAACTTGTATACGCAGTTCCGACAGACCTGTTAGATAAGGATGGTAATATTGTTTCCATCATCAAACCAGATAACGGCGGAATTTATGATGCAGCTACTAGAACGATTACGTGGGAAAATTTACCGGATAACGGTGAAGTAAGTTACACATTTGAAAATGAAGATTATGGTAGATTTTCCGGAAGAGTTACTGTGCCATATACTGGCAAAGAAACTATCAGCATTTCTAGTGATGACGAGATCAGTTACAAAGAAGGCACTACAAAAACAGAAGCAGCCTTCCTTGCCGATATTCATGCAAGCGTAACTCCAGCAACAGAAACCATCACTAGCAATTTCGCAGACGCAGTAGACTTCCAAACACCTGGTAAGTACGTTGTAACACTAAGCGTTGCAGGATCAGATGTTACGAAAGACGTCATTGTATATGTGACAGCAGAACCAAGTACAGATAATCCTGTCGCTCCTACTCCACCAAAAGATAAAGATGATACAGATGTTAACAACGAGCAAAGTCCCGGAAACGATAAAGATGGTGCAGCTGTTAACAGTGGGAAAAGTACAGACAAGCAACCTGTGAAAGTAGTCGAAAAGCAGTTGCCAAAAACAGGTGATATTACTAGCTTAAGTTTGTCATTAGCTGGAATTGTTTGTTTAAGCTTCGGTATTCTATTTTTCATCAAACGAAAGAAAAAAACAGTCTAATAGTGATTAAAAACCTTATCATTCGCGATAAGGTTTTTTCTATATCTACTTTTCAGGTTGATAACGTAGATTACTTATTGGCAAAAAATGTACAATCAAAAAGCTGTAGTAAAAAAGATTTCTCCCTTTTTCTACAGCTTAACATTATTAATTAATAGTAAACTCTCGGGTCCACTTCATCCGCTACGCATTCTCAAATTGTACGTGGACCTTTTTATGCATCAAAGACTTCGTAATAAAATCCTCTTCTTTCACTTCGACTACAAATTTCAATTTTTTATGTGAAGCCCAGTATTCCCAAAAATCGATGAACATGTGCAAATCGATAATATTTTCTTCCATTCGTGCTTGTTGGCTCATCGTGTATTTTATTTCATGTAGACACGGGGTAAAAGCAAGGGTTTGTTCCACTGAGCAGCCTTCGATATGTTTAGAAATAATGAATTTCCATTTTTTTAGCATTCTTAGTTTCCCTATAAAAAACGCTTCTTGCTCTTGGACGGAAAAATGTTTTTTAATTTCTGGTGTGTCTTCACCGATAAATTCAATCGTTATCCGTTTACTAAAATCTTTTAAATGCTCTAAAAAGAGAATGGTTTCGCGGAAATGTAATTGGGATAATGTTAGTTTGATAATAAAATGTTGATTCCAAAGTTCTTTCACGATTTTTTGGACTTCTTTTTCAAACCACAACATAAATCTTGAATATTCCATCGTGCTTTCTAAACAAATTTGATATGGGAAAACTTCCCCAATTAATAAATTTTTGCGTTTTTTTAAGACTTTTATTTCTTTCTTTTGCACTTGCCTACTCGTTGCATCGTAATGATTTTGTAAATGGATTTGATACTTTTTCTCTAACAAAGAATCGCCTCTTCCTTTGTGAAATTCTTTACAATAAAAATCATACATCTTTTCCAAAATGGGTATTTCTAATGTCGTATATATTAGTTAAAACACCACCACAACAATCTGCGGCGGTGTTTTAATCTACGTTATGCTTATCTTAATTTTTTACTTCCGACTGCCAAAAATACGCCTAAAATTAAAACGAGTCCTATAAGTCTTAGTAGGTTTAATAGTCCGGCATCGTCATCCCCTGTTTTAGGAAGAGTTTGCTTAACTACTTTAGTCTTAATTACTTTACTTGCAGGTGTTTTTATTGTAATAATAGTTGGTTTCGCTGGAGTAATAGGTTTGATAATAGCATCTTTTTTATACACATAATTGACTGTTACATCACTTGTTCCAAAAGCACCTATTTGGTTCTTTGGTGCAGCTACTAGGCTATATCCTGGAATCAAGCGAGCTTTCGTTGTATACGCGTCATGAATGTGATAAGTTTTCGCATCAACTGTTGGTAATGCTATTTCGTTGCCTTGTTGATCTTTAAAAGTAGAAGTAAGTTGATAATCATTTGCTTTATACACATAATTTACTTGAATATCACTCGCATTAAAAGTACCCGTTTCGTTCGTTGGTGTTTTTTCTAAAGTGTAACCCGGAATCACGGCTGCTTTCGATGTGTAAGTGTCATGAATATGATATTTTTGAGCGTCTACTTCTGCTGCTTTTAATTCGTTTCCTTGAGCATCTTTAAATGTCGAAGTTAGCGTGTAATCATTCGTTTGGTACACGTAATTCACAGTTACATTGTTCGCTCCAAAAGCACCTTGGTCATTCTTAGGTGTTGCAACTAATGTATATCCAGGAATTACTGCTGCAGTTGTTTTGTATGTGTCTTGGATATGATAAGTTTTCGCGTCTACTTTAGGTGCTTGTAGTTCTTTGCCGTTTGCGTCTTTGTAGGTAGTTGTTAACGTATAATCATTTGCTTTATATACGTAATTAACTGTTTCATCACTTGCGCCAAATACACCTTTTTCATTGGCTGGTGTAGTTGTTAATGTGTAACCTGGGATGTTTAGCGCTGTTGCAGTGTATGGGTCGTTAATATTGTATATTTTTGTATCAATGGCTAGTGGTTTTAAATCTTTACCTTGTGTGTCTTTATATGTTGTGATTAATGCATAACCATTCGCTTTATATACATAATTAACTGTTACATTACTAGCACCAAACGTTCCTTTTTTGTTCGATGGTGTTGCCACTAATGTATAGCCTGGAATTGTTACGCCACTAGTCGCATAGCCATCCTTAATAATAAATCCTTTTTTCACGATAGCTGGTTTTAGTTCTGTTCCTTGTACATTTTTGAAAGTGGAAGTTAAGGTATATTCATTCGCTTTGTAAACATAATTGACTGTCACATTGCTCGTATTAAATGTACCTGTTTGATTTGCTGGTACTGCCACTAGTGTGTAGCCTGGAATGGTTGCTGCGCTAGTAGAATAGTTATCTTTTGTATGGTAAGTTTTGCTGTCTACAACTGGCGCTTTTAATTCTTTGCCGTTTGCATCTTTGTAGGTCGAAGTTAATGTGTAATCATCTGCTTTGTAGACATAGTTGACTGTTACATTCGCCGCGCCAAATGTACCGGATTGATTCGCTGGTGCTGCGACTAATGTGTAACCTGGAATAGTAGCTCCTGTCGTAGTATAAGTGTCGTTAATGTGATATTTTTGACTGTCTATGACTGGCGTTTTTAATTCCTTACCTTGTGCATCTTTATATGTTGAAGTTAGTGTGTAGTCATTGGCTTTGTAGACATAATTCACGGTTACATCACTCGCACCAAATGTACCTGTTTGATTCGTTGGAGCCGCGACTAATGTATAACCTGGAATAGCAATATCACTCGTCGTGTAACCATCCTGAATATGGTACGTTTTTGTATCTACTTTTGGTAAAGCTAAATCGTTCCCTTGTTGATCTTTGTACGTCGAAGTTAGTTTATAAGCAACTGCTTGGTATACATAGTTCACTTGGATATCCGTGCTACCAAAAGTACCTGATTGATTCGCTGGTGTTGCGACTAATGTATAGCCAGGAATGACAGCTGCAGTTGTAGCATAGTTATCTTGAATATGATACGTTTTGCTATCTACAACGGGGGCTTTTAACTCAGTTCCTTGCGCATCTTTATATGTTGAAGTTAATTTTAAGTCTGTTAATTTATACACATAATTAACCGTAACATCGCTCGTATGGAAGGTTCCTGTTTCGTTCGCAGGTGTCGCTACTAGCGTATAACCTGGAATGGCTGCTGCACTTGTAGAATAGTTGTCTTGAATATGATATTTTTTACTATCTACAACGGGTTGTTTTAATTCTTTACCCTGTGCATCTTTGTACGTCGAAGTTAATGTATAATCTTCTGCTTTATAAACATAATCAACCGTAATATCGCTTGTTCCAAAATTACCTTGGTTGTTTGCAGGGGTCGTCACTAATGTGTAACCCGGGATCGTTTTGGCAGTTGTTGTATAGGGATCGTTCACGTGATAGGTTTTAGCATCGACATCATCTGGTGCGATTGTCTTCCCTTGTTGATCTTTAAATGTAGAAGTTAATTGATAGCCATTTGCTTGATATACGTAATTAACAGTGATGTTTGACGAACCAAATGTCCCAGTAGCGTTTGTTGGCGTTGCTACTAACGTATAACCTGGGAAAACTGCGGCTGTTGTTGTATACGTGTCTTGATAATGATACGTTGTCGCATCTACCACTGGTGCTTTTAGTTCTTGACCATTCGTATCTTTGTAAGTGGAAGTAAGTGTATAATCGTCTTTTTTGTATACATAATTAACCGTGACATTCCCAGCTCCAAAAGTTCCGTTCTGATTAGCAGGTGTGGAAACTAAAGAATAGCCAGGAATGGTTGCTGCTGTTGTAGTATAGTTGTCTTGGATATGGTAATCTTTTGTATCCACAACTGGCGCTTTCAGTTCTTGACCTTGGGCATCTTTGAAAGTAGAGGTTAGTTTATAATCATTTGCGCTGTATACATAGTTGACTGTAGCCGGGTTCATGGTGAATGTACCATTTTGATTGGCTGGTGTTGCAACTAAAGTGTAGCCTGGGAAAGTTTTTTGTGTCGTTGTATAAGGGTCCCCGTCTTTACCATTTAAAATGACAGGTGGCGCAAGTTCTTGTCCTTTCGTATCTTCATGTTTCACTGTAATAGGTCCGCCGTTTAGCGCGATGATGTTTACTGTAACTTGTGTTCTGGCAAATTTGTTTGATTGCGTGGAAAACTTGCTTTTGATGAAAATGGTCGCTTGACCCGGTGCTGCTGCCACGCCATTGTGGATTAGTGAACTTGAACCATCATCATAATACTCGAATTCGTGTTGCGCGAGTAAAGTTCGTCCAGATGTTAGTGCGAGTTTCGTTTTGTCTGGTGTTAATTGATTAAAATCAGTTCCAACAGGTACATCAATGGTATATCCAGGTGTTGTAGTTAGTTGGTCTTGTTTTTGATAGTTGTTATCGTAAAATTCTAATAGGTTATTCCCATTATTAAACTGGCTTATATAGTTGGCAGGAATATTGGTTACAATCTGGTTCCCTGCAGCCATTAAGTCTAAGTCTCCCCCAGTAGCATTTGTCCAGTTCGTAGTGAAAATTGCGTCTGGAACCTTCACTAAATGGTTATTTAATATCCCTAAGAATTTCAAATGACTCGCCATATTTGTTATTGTGGCAGGGATTTCTTCTATCGTTCCCCCAGAAACTTGTAATTCTTCTAACTTAGGTAGTTGGAAAACAATCGTTGGAAAGGTGCTTAAATTATTATCATTCAGAACTAAGATTTTTAACTCTTTTAAATTCCCCACTGAGTTAGATACAGAAGATAATGTTCCACTTTTAACTTCTAACGTAGTTAAATGAGTTAACATATCGATATTTGTCGGAATATCACTTGCCCCTGTTACTCGCAAGGCGGTTATAGCTTCTAAATCTGTCTGTGTAATATTCGCTCTCGTCTTACCAGTTTCTTTTTCAATCTCTTTTATAAACGGTTCATTACTATTCATGGTTTGTTCTAACCATGTAGGTGTGCTTGCAGAAACAGCCGTAAAACTAACTGTATTGATAATAACTACAAGCGCAATTAATGCAATAAATATTTTCTTTAAAATAACAATCTTCCTCCTTTTAACGCTAAATTTGCAGTGTCAGTTGGCATTTAGTTTCTTTGCCAAAGCCCCTCCCTTCACTGTCAATGTGGCTTTAAGCCGTACTTCAGTCTATATAATACTATGCGGAGTCTTAAAATTTTCTAATGTCGCATATATACTACTCGAAAAAAGAAAGCTAAAAAGATTGGTTCTTTTTAGCTTTCTTTAAATTATTTTTATATCGTTGCTTTTAAACTAAATTGTCGATACATTGCTTCATACTTTAACGCTTTATTCTCATAACCTAACACCCGTAAAATAGCTATCGCCTGCTTGATTTCTGCGCCTTCTCCCCGCTCAATAATTCCATGATAATACATGCAGAGAATTTTAAAATAAGCACCCTCACAATCATCACTAATCTTTTTTAAACTTCTTATCATCAGCTCCATATGCTCGATTTCATTTTTCTCTATAAAATCATCTATAATACTAGCAATCGCTGTTTGTAAAATCCTTCTTCCTCGTTCAAAATGACGATACCTGTCCAGCGTGTTTAATAATTTATAATAAAATGGCACCCGACTTTTCAAAGACAAGTACGGCAACATCCGAGTAAATAAGAATATATCCTCTAACGTCCAAAAAACAGCTTCAATCAGGTAGTTCTCCAAAATCCGAACCACTTTTTTATCCATAACTTGTTTGCCTTTTATATGGTCTAATTCAAGTTTTATCGCCGCGCTTTTTACTTGATTGATTTTTCCTTCTTCCGATGATATTTTTTGATAAAGTAATTCCCAAATAGCAATTTCATCCGTTTTACACGCCCGCTCGTAGGCTTCCCAAAAGTCCTCTTTCTCAGGCAACTCCTCTTGATGATACATGAAGAAAAACTCTTCCATACTTACCATTAGTTTTGTTACTATTTTCTCTAGTAAAATGCTCGATATTGCATGGGTTCCCTTTTCAAATTCAATTGCATAAGATTTACTAATAACCCCTGTGTACACTTCTTTTTGGGAGATTTTTTTAGACTGCCTTATTTGCCGAATCAGCTCACCATAACTTATCACCCGAAGACCTCCTCTTGACTCATTTCTTGCTTTTATTTTACATTCCTTTGTTTTCTCTCTGTAAATAGTGCTATATATAGTACATAAAACCTCTTTACCACAAACAAAAAAACACTAAAACGACTCCATTTTAGTGTTTTTAAATAGAAAATCTTAGGGTAGCTAATCTTCTACTTTAATATTTTCTTTTTCTAAAAATTGTTTTAATACCACACTATACAAATCTGCTATTGCTTCATAGCGTAGTTCTTTCCATGTTTGAATCGCTCTTTTGGCTTGGCGATAGCCCTTTTCCACTTCGCCTTCTTTCATCCAAATAGCCCCTTGATAATAATTGGCTACTATTCGATAAAAAGCACTGTTAAAGCTACCACTTGTTTCAGATGCTTCTTTTAATTTTTCGAGTACTAGATTCGCATAATTGATTTTATTCTGTATGATGAGTTCGTCTGTTAGATTAGCAAATAGATGGCAAAATAGCAGTCTTCCTCTATCATAGTACCTATACTTTTCATACGATTTCAACATAATTTGATAAAAGTGAATTTGTACTTCTTCCTCAAAAAAAGATATGCTATTGGAAAAAATACGAACCTCTTCTAAAGTCCACGTCTGCATTTTCCAAAGATAGTCATGAATAATTTTTTTATATTCATCGGAAATGTTTGATTCATCAAACACATTCGTACGCAAATAATGATTAATAGTTTGAATTCTCGTATGAAGTATCGCTTTTCTAACTTCTGACTGCTCCGTTCGCTCTAAAGTTATTTTATCTAGCAACGCCTGCATCCCTACAACATCATTTTTACCTGATAGCTCGACGAAATCAATCCAAAAACTATCATCCTCTGTCGAAGAAAAGTCTCTGTAAATAAAAAAGAATTCATCTAGAGGAACCATGATCCGCTTTAAAATTTCTTCAAACAAACTCAAAGTAATCTCGTGTTTACCTTTTTCAAATCCGATTGCATAAGACCTAGATATAATTCCTGTGTATACCTCTTTTTGAGTCAAACCTTTAGATAGCCGTATTTCCCGAATCAATTCGCCATATGAACCCATATGATATCCCCCTAATTAAGTTCTTCCATTTCAAAAAGTCGGAATGCAGTATCTATGCCTATGCCTTATTTGCTCTATTCCAAACCATTTAGGAATAATTGTTCTAAAATATATACCCTAAATACTAGTAGTTTAATTCTTTTAAAGATGAAAAGCTACTTACAATATCGTCATTTTCCTTTTCCTAAGTATTAATAGCACAAAAAAAGAATGTCATTTTTCACATTCTCTTTAAAAATATCGTTCTAAATCATTCGTTAATCTTTTTATTTTACTTCATACTTAGCGCGTTTTAATAACTCTACTTTTTTAGTTTCAGGGTTATTTTCCTGATATTGAACAGCCGTTAATTCATGAAATCCTTTTTTTAATTCTGTTTTACTTAATTGAATTTGAAAAGAGAGCTCGCCGCCTTGTTCCATTTGTACGATGTAGCCGTCAATGTAAATATAGGTCAAACTCGCCGTACTTAATTCTTTCATATGCACTTCCAATTTTTCTACAGATTCCCCCGCTTTATAAATACAAGGAGAATCATCTTGACTTGAAATTTCATCTGCTGCAATGAGCTCTAGCCATCCCTTTTTAGTATCTTTTGAAGAGAAAATCTGCTTTTCCCTTTTAGCCGAGACATTATGAGCGTCTCCTTTCTCCCTATCTTCGCAAGCTGATAATGCCACTAATACTATCAATAATAATATGAGCAACCAACTACCTTTTCGCAACATAGTGACACTCCCTTTTCATAACAATACAATGACTTTTATTTTTTTGAAAAAATGTCGAATATATACTACATAAAACCTCAAATAAGTGAAACGCTTTCATAAATATGCTAAACTCTCTTTGTAAACATTCCAATGAAAAGAAGGATGTGGAAAAATGTTCAGTGTAACTACTTTTAACATTCGTTTTGATGATACTTCTGAGCGGAAAAAGAGCTGGGAATTGCGTAAAACACTAACAAAATCATTACTTGATAAATATCAATGGGATTTCATGGGGGTGGAGGAACCTCTTCTGCCACAAATGCGCGACATGAAAGAAATGCTAGATTGGGATTATTTCGGGGTAGGACGAGATGATGGTTTTGAAAAAGGAGAATTTACGGCTGTTTTTTATAATTCTACTCGTTTTAGATTACTGCAAGAAGGGCATTTTTGGCTTTCAGAAACGCCAGATGTCCCTTCTATTCACTCAACAGCGATGTTTCCACGAATTTGCGTTTGGGGAAAACTAGAGGATTCGACTGATGGAAGACAGTTCTATATCTTCAATACGCATTTGGATCACGTCTCGGAGGAAGCTCGTCTATTTGCAAGCCAGCTTTTACTTCAAAAAGCCGGTCTGATTGCAGAGAATTTACCAGTGATTTTACTAGGAGATTTCAATACAGAACCAGAAACACCAACGTATAACTACATAACCAAAAAATATCAGGATGCGCAGTTGATTTCTCAAACTCCTATAAAAGGTCCAATTGGTAGTTTTCATGACTTCCAACCACTTCGACCTGAAAACGAATTAGAAAAAATTGATTACATCTTCGTGTCTAAAGAGTTCCGCGTACACTCTTACAAAACTATCACGGATCAAGTAGATGGCTGTTCTGCTTCTGACCATTTCCCTGTGACTGCAACACTAGAATGGGCATAAAAAAGAGAAGACGAATATCGTCTTCTCTTTCACTTATAACATTTCTTTAATCATTTTATAAAGCGCAAATCCCATTTCTGTATCATTTTTATGCACTTTTAAGGCGATTGGCGCGGAAAAAGAGGTGTTTTGTGTCACGACCGTATTGCCATCAACACCAATTTTCAAGTCAAAGTCACGGTCTAAAGTTCCCGCCGTCTCGATCGAAACATACTTTAATGCCTTCTTCGGGAAAAACTTGAATTCTACTTTCTTACCAGTTATCCCTTGAGCATCCACATTAAAAATCCCTTTTGAAGTAATAATAACTTCATCTCTTATAAATTTAAAAATTTGAATAATCTTTTCATCATCTTCTAAAAATCGTTCTATGCCATAAGATGATTCGGTAACAATTGCTGCTTTTCCCATTAGTTTGTCAAACATGAAACCCATCCTTTTTGTTGTAAGTATTCTTATTCAATTTTAAATGAACAAGTGAAGCCATATTAGCATAAAACGTTTTCATAGTATGTAGACATTATGTGAACAGTCTGCATTTTTAAATAAAAAAAAGCTACTAATCCTTGAGAACAAGTAGCCCTTTTATCATTTAAAATGCCTTACTAATAACACTTAGACCGATAAACAAGAACAGTACAGCCATGATCACGGAATTGTTTTGGATAAGCCATTTACGCGTACTATCTAATGCGTTGTTAAGTCGATTCCCAGCCAGTAAGAAAGCAATCGTTGGGATGTAAATCGAACAACAAGCGATAATTCCAAAAATAATAGTTGCCGTTGTTTCTTGCCCGCCAGTTAAATTCAGCGCACCAACACTAACACCCGCAGTCAGAGAAAGCAACATATTCTTAGGATTCACCGCAGATAATAAGAAAGCAAAAATCATCGCGCCAACTGGTTTAATATTGCTCATTTTTTCAAACCATTTTGGTGTTGCAGCTTTCTCCCCGTTTTTTGGACGTTTCGTAAAATCATGCGCACCGAGCAAAATAAGTAAAACCCCTAACACAATAAGTACCACTTTGACCAAGGTTGACTGATCTCCGGACGAACTAACCGCCGAACTCATTAAAAATAATCCAATAAAGAAAATAGCAATATTCCCAACAATCCAACCAACCGTATAAAAAATACTGTTAATCCGTGCCTTGTTGCTCAGTAAAATCAAAATAAGCCCTACAATTGGAAATGGACTAATTAAAATACCTACTGCCGGTGACAAAATAGCTGAAAAAGCTGAACCCACACTGACTCCCCCTCTATACATTTTTTTACAAATCCTTATCATTCAATCTACCTTTTTCCCTCTTATACTCACTAACAAACAATTGTCACTATATCATTCCTTATGTTCTTCCCCAAAAAAACAATACAATACATTTGCCATAAACAGCTCATTAAATGCACTAAAACGCTACTTTTCAAGCAAAGTTATTCTTCTAAAAGTCTATTTTTATATAAAAACTCCCATTATGGAATCGGTGACTAAAAATGGAAATTCATGTTAGGGCTATAATAATAGTATAATTTCTATTGTTCGTTCAAATACAGAGACAGGTGGAAATATTATGAAAAAAGTAACCCATAATGACGTACTGGCGCAAATTGATACTGTGACCAGTCCAGAACAACAACTGAACGCAGGAATAGCACAAGAGCAAGTCAGTTCTGTAAGACAATCAAATTCAACAAAAACAGACGAATCCGCGAGCACAGCAAGCATTTTATTCGGTATGCTCACTCTTTCTAAACGTAAATAACATCCGCTCCAAACAGAGTAGATGTTATCTGTTTCCGTTGACTATCCTAGTTATTTTTGCTATATTTTAATTATAAATCGGAATGTTACCGACGAAAGCCGGGCATAACCAAATATTTTTCTAAGTACAATGTTTCTCTGCATTTATTTAGAAAAGTATTTGGTTTTTTTTATAGATACTTTAAAATGTAGAAAAGGAGTTTTTAACATGCATACAAATACAGGATTTCCAGCCGACTTTTTATGGGGTGGAGCTGCTGCCGCAAATCAATTCGAAGGCGCTTACAACGTTGATGGAAAAGGACTTTCCGTTCAAGATGTTACTCCAAAAGGCGGATTCGGTCAAATTACTGACGGTCCAACACCAGATAACTTAAAATTAGAAGGAATCGACTTTTATCATCGTTACAAAGACGACGTGAAACTTTTTGCTGAAATGGGCTTCAAGGTTTTCCGTACTTCCATCGCTTGGTCCCGTATCTTCCCAAATGGTGACGAAACTGAGCCAAACGAAGCAGGACTACAATTTTACGATGATTTATTCGACGAACTTCTAGCACATAATATTGAACCGCTAATCACTTTATCTCACTATGAAACACCACTTCACTTATCGAAAACTTACGACGGCTGGGTAAATAGAAAAATGATCGACTTCTATGAAAACTATGTCCGCACTGTATTTAATCGCTACAAAGGCAAAGTAAAATACTGGCTAACATTCAATGAAATCAACTCCATTTTACACGCACCATTCATGAGCGGCGGTATTTCTACAAGCCCAGATAAATTATCTCAAAAAGACTTATACCAAGCTGTCCACCACGAACTTGTGGCGAGCGCGCTGGCTACAAAAATTGGTCACGAAATCATGCCCGAAGCTCAAATCGGCTGCATGGTCCTAGCAATGCCAACTTATCCGCTAACTTCCAACCCAGATGATATTATCGCTGTTATGGAAGCAGAGCGCAAAAACTACTTCTTCTCCGATGTTCATGTTCGCGGCGCTTATCCTGGCTACATGAAACGCTATTTCAGAGAAAATAATATTGAATTAGACGTAACAGAAGAAGACTTAGAAATCCTTAAAAACACTGTAGATTTCATTTCCTTCAGCTATTACATGAGCACAACTGAAACAGCTGACGAGTCGAAACGCAAAGCTGGCGCAGGAAACATCCTAGGAGGCGTGCAAAACCCTTACCTAGAAGCATCCGAATGGGGTTGGCAAATCGACCCTAAAGGTTTACGCGTTGTCCTAAACGAATTCTGGGATAGATACCAAAAACCACTTTTCATCGTAGAAAACGGTCTTGGCGCTATCGACCAACTAGAACAAGACGAAAACGGCAATTACACAGTAAATGACGACTACCGTATTAATTATTTGAGCGCTCATTTATCGCAAGTGAAAGAAGCGATTAAAGACGGCGTTGAGCTGATGGGTTACACTTCATGGGGCTGTATCGACCTTGTTAGTGCCTCCACTGCTGAAATGAAGAAACGTTACGGCTTTATCTATGTCGATCGCAACAACGACGGCACAGGTACGCTAAATCGTTATAAGAAGAAAAGTTTTGATTGGTACAAGAACGTTATTGCTACCAATGGTGAAGATTTATAAAAATGAGAAAACCCAGGTTTGCCCTTTTAGGAGGGGGAACCTGGGTTTTTTAATTGCTTGATAACCGATTGGCAATCTTCCGACCGAGTTATCGCTGAAATAACCGATACCCCGTCCGCACCTGCTGTGAGAACCTCGGCTGAATTTGTTTCATTAATTCCGCCAATCCCGACAATTGGTAGCTTAATTCCAGCCCGACGAATTTCTTCCAAAATTGCTGTTCCACTTACTGGCTCTGCATCCGCTTTTGAAATCGTGGGAAAAATTGGTCCTACGCCGATATAATCCACCGAGCCAAGTCGTTCTGCCTCCTCTGCTTCACTAACCGAATGAACCGAAAGCCCGATTTTCATTTTCCCGGCGCAACTCGCGATAACTTGGCGAATTTCTTCGTCGTTCTGCCCGACATGGATACCATCTGCGCCGATTTCGAGGGCTAGCGCGACATCATCGTTAATAATGAATGGCACTTGATATTTTGCGCATAATTGTTGGCATTTCAGCGCCATTTCTTTTCTTTCGGAGGTAGTTTGGAGTGAGCCCGCTCCTTTTTCGCGATATTGAAAACAAGTAATTCCGGCTTTCAGTGCTTCTTCTAACACACCTGGCAACGTTCCGCGGACTATGTCTTGCGTTCCAGCGATAAAATATACAGCTAGTTCAGCTCTCATTTCCCATCCTCCAATCGGTAAGCAAAATGGTTGGTTGGACCATGACCGTGACCAATTCCAAGCGGATATTTAATGGCACTTGTGATAAACTCTTTCGCAACTACAACACTGTCTAAAAGTGAATTACCTTTCGCAAGTTCAGCCGCAATACATGCCGAAAAAGTGCAACCCGTCCCGTGCGTATGAGGCGTATCAAAGCGCTCGCTCGTAAGCCATTTTGTCATTTCACCATCATAGTAAAAATCAGCCGCCTCGCTCATTTCGCTATGTCCACCTTTAATAACAACCGCTTTTACACCTAAATCAAAAATTTTCTTAGCAGCTTGTTCGATTTCCGCCTTTGTTGTGATTTTTTCTCCCAGAATTTCTTCGGCTTCTGGAATGTTCGGCGTAATTATCGTACCAAGTGGCAAAAGCTCATCTTTCAACACTTGTGTCGCCTCGTTTTCAAGCAAAGCAGTGCCACCTTTTGCAATCATCACGGGATCAATAACGATATTTGGGAAGTTGTGCAAACGGATATTCCGCGCCACTTCCCGGATAATTTCTGCATCCGCAAGCATTCCAGTTTTCACAGCGCTTACTTGAAAATCCTCTGCAATCGCGTCGCACTGTTCGCGGATCATTTCTACCGGGATTTTATGCACTGCTTTTACACCTAGCGTGTTTTGTGCCGTGATTGCCGTGATGACGGACATGCCAAAGGTTTTGCGCTCTTGAAATGTCTTGATATCCGCTTGTATCCCCGCGCCGCCGCCAGAATCTGAACCAGCTATCGTTAATACTTGTGGGAAAATCATTTGTGTTCACCACTTTCTTGAATTTTAGCTTTGGCACGCGTTTTTTCGACCGACCAACTAGCAAGCGCATCCAAAAATAGCGGTCGAAATGAACCTGGAAGTTTTCTTTCTAATTCGATTTCCGCGTACTCAGAAGCCACCGCATAACTCGCACACGCTTCGACACTAGCTCGAAAAGCATCATCCTGAACGGCAATAAAACTACCGCAAACCGCACTCAGCAAACAACCAGAACCAGTAATTCTTGGAAGCAGTGCGCTACCATTAGCCACTTTTGCAAAACGAGTTCCGTCCGAAATCACATCTACTTCGCCGCTAATAATAACAACCGTGCTCCATTCGTTCGCCACTTTTTCAGCAATGCTCAGCACATCCGCCGAACCAACACCCGCATCCACGCCTTTCGCTTCCCAAGCTTCACCAGCAATCGCCGCAAGCTCTCCCGCATTTCCACGAATCGCCGTAAACTGAATTTCTGCCAATAATTCTTGCACCACTTTACGACGGTATGAAGTCGCGCCAACACCGACCGGATCAAGCACAACCGGCGTCCCAGCAACATTCGCCGCACGTCCAGCAATTTTCATCGCTGTAACAAGCTCCCCGTCCAGCGTCCCAATATTAATCACGAGCACATCCGCCATTTTCGCAAGTTCATCCATTTCCTCTTTCGCAGAAGCCATAATCGGTGACGCACCAATCGCAAGCAAGCCGTTCGCCGAGTCATTCGCAACCACGATATTCGTAATATTATGTACCAACGGCCCTTTTTCCCGCACCTTTTCCAACATCATAAAATCAAACATAATTCACACTCCCACGCCAATTTTGTTTTTTATAAGCCATATCAAAAAACGCCCATTCCATTTCCACACTGATTTGAAAAGCCTGCTTCATCAGAGCAAGTTCCCGCGCATCCGCCATACTCGCCGCCTGTTCCACCAACCGCTTCTGCTGCAACACCACTTTTTGATAATTTTCATCCACATAACTATCCAACAACTCTTGATAAAATGG
Source organism: Listeria innocua (assembly GCF_028596125.1). Lineage (GTDB taxonomy): Bacteria > Bacillota > Bacilli > Lactobacillales > Listeriaceae > Listeria > Listeria innocua. Next base: position 315,783 of record NZ_CP117229.1, on the reverse strand, counting down.
CTCCGAACTCCGCGCCCCTTCGTACATTTTCCCCATATCAGCATAAAGCGCATAACACGGTAAAAGCGCCGCAATTGTCACCCCAAAACTGCCAAAATCCGCCATCCGGTAAAGATGAGAAGTATAATGATAAGCAGTTGGCGCCGGTTTTCGCTCGGAAAAATCGCGCTCCGTTAGCCCAACCCGCGGATAAAACTGTTCGCGCATCAACAATTCCGACTGCTGAAGCCGCACCTGTACTTCCCTCATTTCCGTAGCAAGTTCCGCTGTCCCAGCCTGCTCCACACTTTTCTCAATCACCTTCTCAAAATGCGACAAATAATAATCATCCTGGAGTAGATAATAATAAAACGCCTCCTTCTCAAGTGTCCCATCCGCCAAACTCCGCACAAATGGATGTTGCAACGTTTCTTGCCATAAATCCCCTACTTCTTCTTGAAAACCGTGAACAAACATTCAAATTCCTCCTTTTGAACAATAAAAAAAGCGCCCACTGTCCCTTAGCATAAGCAAAGAAACAGTAGCCGCGATAAATTTTCCGGTCACTTTCACATTCACTTCCCTACGCTTGCACTAACAAACAGGTTCAAAGGGTCAGAAAGCATTACCTTCCTATCTCAGCCAGAATCGGCCCCCCTAGTTTTTCTTATTAAGTTGCGTTCATCATAACATAGAGTTTTACCGCTGTAAATCCCCAAATGTAATAAGCTCAAACCCATTTTCACTAAGCCAATCCCGCACCCGCGCGTCACAAATCGTCGCAAGCTCACGGCACCGCATCAACGTATAAGAAGAATTATCCAACACAAATTGATCCAAAAAACCGACATCAAAATGCATCTCAGCGATTTCATCTGGTGCCAGTTTCAGCAATCCGAAATCATCATTTAGGAAGTTTTCAACCGAGACTCCGCCATTTGTATAAGGGAGTGCGCCCGACTCGAGCAGTTTAGTAATTGGCAAATAACCTTCCTGATCTGGCCATTTTTTATCGCCGCTGTATTTTAAAGTGGTGTGAATCCCGAACTCACGCGCAATATCAAAGAAAGCTTGATCAACCGTTTCATCACCGATTGAGTGGCAGTCAATGTGTTCTGGGTAGTGACCCGTTAGCGCTTTGAACCGTTCCATTTGAGCGATAGTTTCCGTGCGCACATCTTCGTATTGGAATTTCAGTTCTGGGTTAGCCCGGTAATATTTGGAACGATGGAATTCCCCATTTTCGTCGACAAGTGACGGGATTTCCGCCGGGTTCGCGCATGGTTTCCCGAGCAGGAAGTTTGTGTGTTGCCCGATGAATAGGTCTGGGTGGTCTTTTGCGAGAGCGATTGCGTGCTCGGCAGTTTCTAGGTTTGGCATGAGTAAAGTGGATGTGGTGATGCCGGTTTTGTAGCTTTCGATGATGCCGTGGTTGATGGCTTTGGATAGACCGAAATCGTCTGCGTCGATGATTAGTTTTGGCATGGGTGGGTCTCCTTTCCTATTTTAATAATAAATGCTGATATTCAAATACTATTAATTTTAGTATATCTATAATTCATATAAATAAACAAATAGATGCTACTAAACTAAAAATTAAAGATACAAATAATATTTTAACTGCTTTTTTAGGAACCCAAATATTATTTAATAAAAAACTTTGTGCCATTTGATGGAATACATAAAATACTAATCCAAGCATTATAATACCTAAAGTATAATACGAACTTTCAGTGTACATATTAAATAATGGTCTGAAATTCGCTCTCCAATCAAAATATAGCCAAATAGTAGCACCTAGCAGTGCAAAAAGAGTTGTTAAGAATAACTGGATTTTCCGTAAAACTATATAATTATACTCTTTAAAATGAATTAGAAATAATTTAACAAAATTGGAAAGTGAAAAAATCAAAATAAAAGTGGCTAATGTATAAATGGTTTGAAATAACACATTTAATAGATAGGTATTGAAAGATGTTATTTTCATTAAATCAAAATAATAAAATGCCCAAAAACCACCTATTCCCAAACAGACAATATTAATAACTTTTCTTAAATATGAACACTTTTTTCCATATTTAGATTTCTGCTTGTTTTCTTTTTTATCTCCTAAATCATTTAATATTTCTCGATACGCTCTTTCTTGATATTTTGATTGCATAAGAACGTTAGTATAATTAAATGACGCATTATCTCCTTGCGTATTATTTATAATATTATTCGTTTGTTGAATCAAATCATTTTCAGCTTCACTATTTCGATTCTTGCTCTTCTTCTTTTCTGAAATAATAATATATATTGAAACTCCTATTTCTAAAAGAATCCCAATAATATTTAGAATATTTATTGATAATTCCAACGCTGCTTTTCATCTCCTGACATGTGCAATCTTCTAATAGTTAAATTAAATCTTCCAAATATTAACCGCTATCTCAGCCAAACTTTGTTGTCTTTCTTTAATTGTTTTTATATTCCATTCCTCGTAGTCCAATAGCTCTCTCGTCAACTGTACTTGCGAATACTCATATACTTCTTTTTTCTCATTAAATATTTTATTGGTAGATTTTTTATTATATTCCCCACCAAGTAAAGTAAGATTGCCCAGCTTCCATAAATACTCACCATGATCTTCTTTGATAATGTCCCAATCAGTCGCTTTTACAGGCATTATATGTTCAATATGAACTTTATTATTATCATCTAACACAGTAAGTTCCTTCGAGTAACTATCATTAATCTTTTTCAAAATGTATCTTATACTAGGCTTATTTTTGATCTCAAAACTGGAAAAATTATGTAAAAAATCATTATCTGCTACAATATTTCTCCGTAATAAACTCATAATCTCAGCAAAATCTTCAATATCTTCTTGATAAATTCTAAAAGCAATTTTCGAAAACTCTATTTCATATTTATTTGCAACTAATCCTGAAACCACGAAATTTCTTACCACTAAAACTTCTATACATGAGAGAACATCGTATATCTCTTTAAAATCATAACCTTTCTTCACCATCGCTAATATTATAGGATAAAACGATTTAGCTCCAAGTATATTTATATCAGCTAATACTTTTTGAATATTCGTATCAAAGAAATTATCTTCTGCTGGATTAACCATGCCACTATATACTTCAGATAGTTTCAGTAAGTCTTTCATAAAATTATTAGCTTCTAATGGTGTTGTTATTTTTTTCCTTATTACTTTATACAAATCTTTTTCTCTAATAAATAAATTTTGGGAATTCCAAAAATGCCGGATATATTTAGTAGTATCAATCTTTCCAAGAAATTCTAACATTTGTTTCCATTCTTCTTTTACAACATCAATTTTCTTATTCGCAACTCTAAACAAATGATTCTTCAATAAATCAGCTGTCTCTAAATCTCTTCCTCTAGCATTCAATGTCTCAAAAATAATAAAAGCTTCATTTATGTCATCTGTTTCTACAAACATAACAGAGCATTTTTCTGTAAAAGTACTAAAAAACTCTTTTAAAACTGTATATTTATTCTCCAAAGTTTCAGCTGAGTCCATGGATTTTTCTAGTTTTTTATAAAAATAGTCATAAGCAAAATCTATTCTTTTTTGTGAGTTAGTTAACTTTTGCTTCTTTTTTATTTCTGGTGTCATAAATTGAATTCTATTTGAAAAATACTCTTTATCATTCTCGCCAAGTATTAATTTACGTTCATCCCTAGTTTGCGTATATCGACCAATAAATTTTGTAGTAATATCTTCTGCGTCAAAACGTGCATCTTCCCAACCACAATCATGTATTTTTATAAATAAATCTCTCATTGCTGCTAACAAAATAACGGACGTACTTGTTCTTTGTTGTCCATCAATAATAAGCTTTTCATCTACTTTTTTATCTATGTGTATTACAATTTGCCCCAAAAAATGACTTTCAGTTTCTCCATTTATGATTTGACTTAAATCCATCCATAAGTCTTCTAACTCAGTTTCGTCCCATGAATATTCCCTTTGATAATCAGGTATTTTATAAACATTCTCCATTATGTATGAACCTAAACTTCTAAAATTACTATTAATAATGCTCATACTTCCATCCCCCATAAATTCTTTATTTTAAATTTATCTTCCTAGTTCTATTATAGTAGAAATAATGAATCTAAATGTGACTAATTATTTACATTTGATCATTGAAAATAGCATCAAAAAGATATAAAAACATACTTTTTGTCAAATTAAGTGAAATAATACATAAATAAACTAAAAATCAACTTTTGAATATGCGAAAAAACCAACACACGTTCATGTATTGGCCCACAAGAATAGACTTCGTTTAATTTTCGTCGCTATATTAATCCATTCTGATACTTTCTTTACAAATAACAAGAACCTCTTTTTGCTCTTCCAATTCTTCTTCCCGAATATGCTTCATCCAACTTTGAACAGCTTTTGCAGTTCTTGATTCAAATGCATCCGCTAATTTATCTTGAATAAAATCTAATTCATCTCCAATTTTTTCATTTACTTTTTGAATTATAGCTATTTCTTCTCTAGTTTGCTGAGTTAGTTTTTCTACTGATTTTTTTGCATCTAGCTTTAAGATTTTCAATTGAACTTGTTTTTTCAAAGTACTTTCTGCTGCAAGTAAATTCGAACGTTCTTTGGCAGTTAAATCTTTTTTCTTGAGTTCTCGCTCAATAATTTGAAGTTGATAGTTCAAATCATAAGATGTGTTCCCAATTGCACGGGCGTATTCACGTTGATAAGTATTGCCATACATATAATCACTCCCTTTTAATTGTTATTAGAAATCCATTTTCCTAAACGCGTATCTGTTTCTCGAAAAGACTGCGCTGCATCAATAAGCTCTATTTGAAAATTTTTCAATAGTCTACGTGTCTGATGATTCATTTCATAATATTTTTCAAACTCATTCGGATTATAAAAGCAATAAACTCCATTTTTATATTTTGTGCATAGTTCTGTTAAAACATCATCTATATCCCAGGTAGTCAATTCACTATAAGCTCCACCAATTCTTATTTCTTCCTCTAATTGATTTTGTATTTTCTTGGAACCTATTTGTAGTTTTTCTTCAAGGTTCTCTAAGTCAGCATTATTCGTTTGTAGTGACTGAATAATATCATCAATGTCTTGAGCATGTTTAATAATAGAATCTACATCTACTTTTAACTTCATCGTCCCATCGCTAGAAAAACAGCCTTCAAATGTCTCATTATAATGTCCTGGAATAGCTCCAAAAAGCCCTTTGGCTCCAACTTTGACGTTATTTCGTTCTGCTATATATTGGGAACCTATAATAGGTGAACTAAATTGATCAAAAGTTCCAATCATGTCATCATCATGAGTGAAATCAATAATTGAATTATTATAAAAGCCATCACGAACTTTCTTTTGCTTATCTTCAGGTAATAATTGATAAATATTAGGAGCTGCGTATGTAGTCGCATTAAAATCGTATAAAATTGAATTATAATGCGATAGCGCTCCGCCTAAACTATGTCCAGTAGAAGTAGGATTTTTAGGATTAAATTCTTTTAATACCTCTTCTGTCCATTCTTTAGAGACTTGGAAAGGATTTTTTGATTTTCTATCTAAACTAGTTCTAGAATTTCTCCCTGCAAATACATTAATAATATCACTGCCAAAATCTTTTGACTCTTTTGTTCCGCGATAGACAAAAATCATGTTATTATGGTTATAATAGATTTTACCATCTTTTCCTTTTTCTTCTGGAATAACTGCAAAAGCTTGTGTGTTAGTAGCTCTATCATTTAATTTTGACACTACTTTCCAATTACTTTTTGTTCTATCACTTAATTCAATATTAATTTTTTTACTATTTAATGTACCATCTTGATACACCGCTTCAGAAAGCTTGAAATAAGTTTCATCAGTAAAAGTTTTTTTCGTAGCCAATTCAATCATCCTTTCATCTCTGGAGGTCTTCTATGTCAAAACGAACTAAAATTATTATACTAGTTATTGTGCTAATTGTCACAATATTATCTATAGTAGGAGGTTATCTTTATATGCAGCATCAAGAGCAAGAAAAAAAAGATCAAGCTTTTTTTAATGAGCAAAAAGAAAAAGTTACACTGTACCTTAAACACAATATTCCAGATTTTAATACAGTTACTTTCACCAATGAAGAATTTAATCCTATTGGAATAAGTATTGATGGATACATAAATAATGATAAAAATTTGAGTTTTACTGCTGGAAAAGATGTGAAAATTTTTAGTAGCTCTGAAGAACTTGATAAAATGTTTCAAGAACCAAGAAAAGGTTATGATGAAATTATAGAAAAAGAAGAGACATCCTTAGAAATGCCAAAAGAAAAAACTAAGACAATTGATGAAATTCTATCCGAACTAAAATCTTATGAAGATCAAGTAATCACTCGAAATAAAATATAATTCATACTAAAAAAGACAAGCTACTATAGAAAATAGCTTGTCTTTTCATATCCAAATTTATAGTCTAAGTTCCTTTTCCAAACATTCAAAAGCTGATTCTAAATCTTTTGTCGGTATCTCCGCAAACGCATCCCCAACCGAAACCTCAAACGCACAAACATCCGCCGATTTCTCCTGCAAATACCCCGAAATCCCAACCCCAGTTTCATCCTGAATCTTCGTCAAAATCGTCCCAACCTCATCAGCCGACTTCTCAAAATAAACATGAAACATATTAGAAATCGGCACTTCCGGCACAGTCTTCAAGCCTGGACACGAATTAAATCGCTCAGCCAATCCTTTCGCCGCCTCAAAATATTCCGCCATTTTCCCAATTCGTTTTTCAAAATAGTAATCCGCGGACAAAATATATGGATACAGACTAATCAAATCTCCACCATACCGTCGTTTCCAGATTTTCGCCTCTTGCACAAAATCAGCATTCCCAGCCAAAATCGCCCCAGCAATCCCGCCAATCCCTTTGTAAAACGACACATACACGCTATCAAACAGTGAACAAATATCTTCCGCAGACTTCTGATAAAACGGCATGATTTCCCATAACCGAGCCCCGTCCAGATGCAACGAAATACCCTGTTCATGGCAATACTCCGAAATCTCCTCAAGCTCTTCAAAAGAAGGAAGCTGTCCACCAATTTCTCGTTGAGGAAGTTCGATAAGCACGCTAGAAACTGGCTCGCGAAGACTTTTAATATCGTCAATTGTCAAAAGTCGATTCGCTGTTCCAAGTAATATTGGCGTGATTTGTTGCAATTCTTTTAGCCCATCTTGCTCATGAATCTCCAAATGAGAGAGAGGATGATATGCCACGCACCGATTCTCTTTCCGGTCAGCCCAAATTCTCAACGCAATTTGCTGAGCCATCGTCCCACTTGGGAAAAACACCGCAGATTGTTTCCCGAGAATTTTCGCAATTTTTGTTTCAAAGTTTTCAATAACTGCACCATTTCCGTAAATATCGCTTTCTGAGTTATCATCAATATTTTGAAGTGCTTCTGTAAGAACACCAACATTGCGCGGACCGTTTCCGCCTAGTTTATAAGGTGTTTTTTGGTAGCTGGTTTTTAGTGTGTTTGTCATTTTGGTTCACTCCTTTTACGATATACTTGATTGATTGTATAACAATTATATACCCAATATATCTTATAATCTTCAGCTTTTAGTTTATTATAGACTCAACAAATCCTCTCCCGCAACTTCTCCTATCAATCTCCTCCAACATTATTATAATAAAAATTTTGACAATTCTAATTATAACCGCTAAATTAGAAGTACAACATATTATAAAACACAAAAGGACTGGACACATGTTAAAAAACAAAAATTTTAGATATTTATGGTTAGGTCGTTTAATCAGTAATGCCGGGGATAGCATGTATTACATTGTATTATCTTGGTATATTTTAACACTCACTAATAATTCGTTTTGGGTAGGAGTAGTTAATTTTGCTATTTTTATACCTAACATTTTTTCCTTTTTATTTGGTCACTGGATAGATACACATTCCAAGAAAAGATCCTTACTTTTATGCGAATTCGGGCAATTATTTGCGATTTTAATTATGGTTATCAGTATTTTGTTGGATTTTCAAAGTCCTCTTTTATTATGTGTTTTAGCATTTTTAGCTTCCCTTTTTGGTATGAATACATATACTATACAAGACGCAATGACTCCGTTTATCATAAAAAAAGAACAGCTAGCAAGTGCTCAATCATACATGTCTGTTGCTTATAATGGTACTGAATATTTATTTAATGCTCTAACAGGATTCTTAATCAATATTTTTTCAACAATCACCCTTTTAGTTGCCAATATATTTACCTTCTTATTCGCAATATTTTCTTTTTCAAAAATAAAAGAACCTACAGATGCAAATAATAAAGAACCTGAACCTTTCTTAAAAAATGTATTTAAAGGCTTCATTGAACTATTTCAAAATAAAACCATTTTATTTATCGCTATCGGTGGAGGCATGGCAAATTTTATGTTCGGCGGATTGAATGTCTACCAAGTGTTAATTGCAAAAGAGCAAGGAAGTGCCATTGTGCTTGGACTATTGACATCAACAATGGCCATTGGAACATTGATTGGCTCAACTCTCCTAGCCACCTTATTACTGAAATTCATGGAAATCGGAAAAGTACTAACTTTATGCACACTCATGTTTGGGCTAACAATGTTAATAAGCTCTTATTTTGTAAATTCTTCCCTTATTATTCTTATCTGGGGGATTGCAAGTACTTTTTTAGGAGTCACCCATGTTGTCCAAAAACCTTTTTTCCAAGTATTAATTCAAAAAGAACATTTGGGCAAAGTTTTCAGCGCTCTTTATAGCCTAAGTGTAGCCACATTACCGATAGGAGCATTATTATTTGGTTATTTTAGTAGTCATAGTTTAAATAGTTCTATCTTTCTTCTTATTTTCGGCGGAACCTATTTACTTATCAGTTTCATATATTTCGTAAACAAGCATATTTTTAAATTCACTATCTCAGATAAAATAAAAAAAGGACTTCTATCATAAACACCCCCACTAATCTCATCTAAAATGAAATTAATGGAGGCGTTTATTTTATATTTTTTAAAACAATAGGTGGTTATAACGGATCCCATTTCTTATAGTTTAATTTTTCTTATATGTTTCCTTAATCAAACTGTTCTCTTTGTCATCCACTTTTTTCAAAACTAAATTCTCGCTTTCAAGCTCCATAGAAAGTACATAATCTCTTTTTTCTTTAGTATCCACGCGGTATTCATTTCCTTTTTGTTCACTTTTCGTTATCTCAATACCATCCTGTGCTTCAAGCATTTTAAGGACCTTTTGCACGTTCGCTTTTTCACTTTCTGTTTCATAACCATATACTTTTTTACTAACTACCGGACCATCATATTGGTATTTATCGCCATCTTTTTGTTTTAATTTATAAGAATTCGTTATGGCAACTTCATCATCAATATACAATTCTGTTACATTACCATCTGCATCCATGTCCAGATCCACACTCATCTTACTTGCCATACCAGTATCTTTTAAATTCTTCCCGTCACTCGTACCTACACTAACCGATTCCAACTTCCACTTCCCAGTAAATTTGCTATCAACAACATCTTTACCACATCCTACTAACAAAAGACAAATCCCTAAAAATATAATACTTACTAATTTTTTGCTCATCTTGTTGCTCTCCTTTTTTTATATAATTAACGGTTAATCCCGTTCCACCTCGATGTTCTCCATTGCTTGTGTTTTCTCTTCAAAATAATCCTCATGCCATTCAATCCGCACATTCTTATCCAGCGAAACTCGAACACTTTTTGTTAAATACGAAAGAGCTTTTATATCCACTCCATCACCATCAAAATTCAATAGCACTGGCACTTGATCACCAAAATTATCTCTATCTACTAAAATCGCAACCCCGCCAGCTTCATCTTGGTATACTCTTACGTCTAAATTAGATATTATTTCCCATCCGTGTACTGTTTTTTTCATCATTTATTCATCTCCTATGTAATATTTTCTCTCTAACTATCATCATATCCTAGTAACCCCTAAATTCCAACCCAAAACCAATTTCCACTTCCAAAGTGGCAAATAATAATTTCACCTCCCCCATTTTTCCAGCTATAGTAAAGACAAATCAAAAGGAGGTCTTTACGTGACAGATAGCAACGAACTAACAACAGAACTCGATTCCATGGCGATCATCTTACACGCCGGGAATGCGAAAAGTTGTGCTTTTGAGGCACTGAAAGAAGTAAAACAGCAAAACATCGAAGCTTTCACTCAGAAAATTACTGAAGCGAAAGATGAGATTAAACTGGCGCACCGAGCGCACGCGGAACTTTTACGAAAACTATCTTCAGAGAACCGAATGAGAGAGGTGGATTTACTGCTTGTTCATGCGGAGGGTCACTTGTCTTCTACGGATATTGCCGTGGAAATGATTCGGGAACTGGGAGAAATTTATCAATGGAAATGGAGTTTATCTAATGAATAATAACTTTTTATGGGGAGGTGCAACGGCCTCTTATCAATGTGAAGGTGCTTGGAATGTGGATGGCAAGGCAGAATCGATGTGGGACTACTACTTGCACGAAGCGGGTCTTGAGAATGGCGATGTGGCGAGCGACCACTACCACCGCTATGAGGAAGACATTCGGATGATGAAAGAAGGCGGACAAAATTCGTATCGTTTTTCCTTATCTTGGCCGCGAATTATTAAAAATAGACAAGGTGACATCAACTTAAAAGGGATCGAATTTTATCAAAACTTGCTAGATACGTGTAAAAAATATGATATTGAGCCGTTTGTGACACTTTATCATTGGGATTTGCCGCAATATTGGGAAGAAACTGGTGGCTGGTTGGATCACGACGTTTGTGCTGCATTCGAGCATTATGCCAAAGTTTGTTACGACCACTTTGGCGACAAAATCACCAATTGGACCACTTTTAACGAGCCAAAATGGTTTGTTGCTAACGGATATAAAATCGGCAACTATCCGCCCGGCTATCAAGATACGCAAAAAACAATGATTGCGGCTTATAATGTGATGTACGCGAGTGCTTTAGGCGTGAAGACTTTTAAAGAAGGCGGCTATCCAGGGCAAATTGGTATTGTTCACAGCTACACGCCGGTGAACGGTGTCGATGAAAGTATCGAAACGAAAATCGCGATGCGCTACGCTGATAACTATTGCAACAACTGGATTCTCGAAACAGCCGCACTTGGTGAATTCCCGGTCGATCTCATTGCCGAACTAGCAAAATCGCACGACATCAGCTTTATGAAAACAGACGAACTACAAACAATTAAACAAAACACTGTCGACTTCATCGGCTTAAATTACTATTCGCGCACGCTCGTTAAACCATACACTGGCGGCGAAACCCAGCTACAATTTAACCACAGCGGTAAAAAAGGCGAAAGTAAAGTTCTCATCAAAAACTGGTTCGAACAAGTGAAAGATCCCGCCAACGAAACGACCGAATGGGATACAGAAATTTATCCAAAAGGCTTACAAGATGGCTTAATCGAGGCTTACGAACGCTATCAATTACCACTTTATGTGACAGAAAACGGCATTGGTGTTCGCGAAGATGTTTCAGTGCCACAAGTAGATGATGCCTACCGAATCGCCTTTATGAACGACCATATTAACGCCATTTTCAACGCAATTGATGCTGGTTGTGACGTTCGTGGCTACTACGCTTGGTCCCCGTTCGACCTTTACTCTTGGAAAAATGGAGTCGAAAAGCGTTACGGACTTGTTGCCGTTGATTTCGAAAACAACCAAATCAGAAAACCAAAAGCTTCCTACTACTGGTTCAAAGAAATGATTGAAAGTCAGGGAAAACTCATCAAACGAAGAGAATTTTAAAAAAAGGAGCAGGAAAATGAAAAATATCATGTTAGTTTGTAATGCTGGTATGTCTACAGGAATGCTTGCGAAAAAAATCGAAGCCGCTTCTGGCAACACATTAAACGTCACTGCTTATAGCGAATCCGAGTATACCGATTATTTGGACGGTGTCGACCTCGTTCTTATCGGCCCTCAAATCCGTTTCCTTATGCCACAAATTAAACAGGCCGTCAGCGTCCCAGTCCATGCCATTTCACCAGTAAAATACGGCATCATGGATGGCAAAGGGGTTTACGAAGACATCCAGAAATTAATAGGAGGATAAAAACATGCGATTTAATACCATTAGCGAAAAAATGGATCAATATATTTCCCCGCTGGCTAACAAACTTAGCCAGCAACGCCATTTGAAAGCAACCAGAGATGCCTTTATGTCCATGCTGCCAATTACATTGTTTGGTTCAATTCCGATTATTTTGAAAGCGGCTCCAGTCACAGATGATACGAAAAACGGCTTCCTGCTTGCCTGGGCTAACTTCGCTGAAAAATATGATTTAATCTTAAACTGGATTAGTGGAATCACACTTGGCGCCATGTCGTTATATATTTGCGTCGGTATCACGTATTATTTATGCAAGCACTACCACGAAGATTTCTTACGCCCACTTATGTTTTCTATCGCCGGTTTCTTTATGCTCGTACTTAATCCAATCAAAATGGGTTGGGACGGCAAAGAAGTCGACATTAGTTTCCTTGACGGACGCGGAATATTACTTTCGATTTTCGTCGCCATCGTTACCGTAGAAGGTTATCACTGGATGCGCAAGAAAAATGTCGGTCGAATAACCATGCCCGATAGCGTCCCAGCCTCACTATCTGAGACATTCGCAGCCCTAGTTCCTGGTATTATTTTAATGACCTTTTTCTCGATTATCTTTATCATTTTCAACCTGCTAGACACAACTGCCATCCAATTCTTATATGAAAAAATGGCACCGAGCTTCAAAGCAGCCGATAGCTTACCATTCACGATTCTAAGTATTTTCCTAGTTCACCTATTCTGGTTCTTCGGTGTGCACGATGCCGCACTTGCCGGAATTCTAGGCCCAATTCGTGACGGAAACCTTTCAATCAACGCCGCTGAAAAAATGGCTGGCCAAGATTTGACGAATATTTTCACGACACCGTTCTGGACGTATTTCGTTATCATTGGTGGTTCTGGTTCCGTTCTCGCACTTGCCTTTTTAATGATGCGATCCAAATCCAAACAACTAAGCACCGTCGGGAAAGTCGGCTTCTTACCTTCCATATTCGGAATTTCTGAGCCACTGATTTTCGGAACACCATTAATGCTGAATCCAATTTTCTTCTTCCCGTTCATTTTCACATCCGTATTCAACGGTGTCATCACTTATCTTTGTATGTATTTCGGGATTGTCGGAAAAACGTTCGCCGTCTTCTCTTGGCAAATGCCCGCGCCAATTGGAGCATTTCTATCCACCATGGACTGGCGAGCCATCGTTCTCGTATTCATCCTGATTTTCCTAAACGGTCTAATGTACTACCCATTCCTAAAAGTATATGAGAAAAATCTCGTTGCTTTAGAAAAAGAAGCCGAAGAAGAGAACATCGCTGCTAATTGATAGCCACTTAAATAGAGATTGGGACAAAAAACTCGTCTCTTTCTCTATTTGGTGTTGTATAATAACAATAGGTTAAGGGAGAATTAGGGGGGGATATAATGACTATTTCAGAAAGGCAACGTTCATTGTTAGAAAAGCTTAACGACAGCCAAAGGACAGTAACAGCAAAAGCACTTTCAGAAATGTTAGGCGTTTCTTCCAAAACTGTGCGAAATGACATTATTCAAATTAACCAGTCATTTAGTTCCACAATCATTGCATCAAAAGCTGGAAAAGGCTATTTTTTAACACCAAATGAGCAACTTTCACAAATGAATCTATCCAAAAATAACGAAAACTTACATTTTGAATTATTACGCCATATAATCGAACAAGATCATACCAATTTCTATGATTTAGCAGATCAATTTTTCATTAGCGAATCGACGTTAGCTCGTATTATTAAAGAGCTTAACGCGGTTATCGCTGAAAAAGATGAGTCGCTATGTATTATTCGAAAAAACAACGAACTAATAACCGAGGGCGGCGAAGAAGAAAAGCGCTGCATCTTCAATCTATTCCTCAATCAGGAAATCGAAAACCATCAATTAAGCCTAGATAAATACGCCGATTACTTCGATTATTGCAATCTAAAACAACTTTCCGAGCTTATTATTGCCTACCACAAAAAGAACGAATTTTTCATGAATGATTTTTCGACGATTTCGTTCATTTTGCATATCGCCGTTTTAATTGAGCGCATTAGTATGGGCAGCTATATAGAGCGAACCGCTTTACTAGAGCAAGATAAAACTAGCCTTGAAATGGCAGAGCACCTAACCGAAACGTTAGAAGAAGAACTGCACATCGATATTCCAACCCAAGAACTAAGCTATATCGCCCGGCTATATTCTGGCAAACTAGCGACAACTTCCACCATTGACGCAAAAGTTTTTGGCAGCGTTGTCACTCGGCTCCTTGAAGCAGTGGACCAAAATTTCCATATCGACTTTTCAGCTGACGAAAAAATAGCCACCTATCTAGTGGCCCACATTTCAGCCCTTTACAAAAGAGCCAATCACAAACAATATTTAACCAACCCACTCACCGAAGAATTAAAAAACAAGTTCCCATTTATTTATAACGTCAGTGTTTATGCCTCTGCCTTTATTCAAAAAGAGCTTGCAATCACTTTCCCAGATGACGAAATCGCTTATATTGCGTTACACTTTCTGTCCGCTTCAGAAACAATTAATCACGGCAAAAAGAGAAAGATACTCTTAGTTACCCCATACGGCGCAGGCAGTCAACGCTTAATTCATAATCAACTAAAGAAAATACCTGATTTTTCGATTGATTTACTCGTTTCCCAATCCATTTTCGACATAAAACAATTCACCTTAGACAAAGAAATCCATTTAATTATTACCGCCGAACCATTACACTTAACAACCGACATCCCAGTCTATCATTACGATTTACTTTTAACCGAAGCAGATTTGCAGAAAATCAAGCATATTTTAGAAACTAAGCCAAAAGCCGATTCGATTTCTAGAAAATTTTTCAAAAAAGAGCTTTTCTTCCCAAAACAAAACTTCAAATCAAAAGAAGAAGTAATTACGTTTCTTTGCGAACAGTTAACTGCATTCGACTACTGCGACTCCGACTATGTTTCAAAAGTGTTCGAACGAGAACAATTATCTAGCACATGCTACGGAAACTACTACGCAATCCCGCACGCCATCCAGCGAAGCGCAAAGAAAAATGCCGTCGCAGTATGCGCACTTGATAAACCAATCGACTGGGGTGGAAATCGCGTCAAACTCGTCCTCCTGCTCACCATGAAAGAAGAACGCGACAACTCTTTTGAAGAATTATTCGGCCAACTCGTAACCATCTTAAACGAACGCAGCTTTGTAAAAAAATTAGCCAAACAAGAAGATTTCCAGCAATTTATCGAACTTTGCGAACAAAAAACCCTAGATTCTTAAACAATCTAGGGTTTTCTAATCCGATCAATTCCAAAAACAACAATCGGCAAATAATTAAAGAAGAAACTAATTCGCTGACAAAATCCAATTTTATCTAAAACCGGCAAGTCATTCACAGCAGGAATCCGCGCAAGCCCATAAACACCGGCCGACAGCAAACTAACAATGAGTAAAACTAGATAGATATTGCTGCGGGTCTTATCGCCAGTTTTCCGGTAAAGAATGACCAGAAACAACGGAAAAATCAAAAATCCCGCATAACCAAGCCCCGAGCCAATATTATGAACCCAAGTCGAAAACGTCCAACTCGCCTGCTCCGTATCAATACTAAACAACCCGGTAAAAATACAATCGCCAATCCCATACAAACCAATCGCAGAAGCAAGCAAAATCGCCAAAGTCCGCGAAGTTTTAACAACGCTCTGATAAATCGCCGGAAAAGCGAGCACAAAGAACACCCCAGACACCACCGACCAAACCAAAAACGCTCCCCGCACCGGACTAGCCACATCCCCAAACACACTCATAACCCGCGTCATTTGGTTTAATTCTGGGTAAAAGATTCCAAGTATGTAAGGCGTTAGAAAATCACTCAAAACGCCGAGTAATAAAAAGTAAAACCCGTATTTTTTTAGAAATTTCATTTGAATCCTCCTTTTATGAAATTTATTTAGGATAAAATAGTGCAATTTAAATTCCCTATTAATTATACAAATCTATCCCAATCTAATCTAGTTTAAGCTTTCTATCACTAAATAATAGCCCAAATCAAATAAAAAGCCGGAAAAAATACTCTTCCAGCTTTTCATAAATTTAATCCTATTATTTTTTATACACCCTACAACGAAAATTAATTAATCCAGTGTAAACCCTTGTTTTTTCAAAAATCCCGCTATTTCTGGTCTTCGTATTTCTTCAAAAAACTCTACATTCTTGTCTCCCCATGAAGTTTGATGCTGATTTTTTTCACGTAAAGCATAATAATCTTTGGTCAATTCCTCATACGCTTTTAAATCTGTAAATTGTTCATATGGGTACTGATTTTCACCTACTTGATTTTCTAGTAATAGCCGTGGTTTTACTTGATTTTTATATACCGGAACCCCTACAGTTAATCCGAAAACAGGTATCGTAAATGGTGGTAAGTTTAGCAATTCAGCTACTTTTTCAATATCATTTCTTATTCCACCGATATAGCAAATTCCTAAATCAAGAGACTCAGCAGCAATAACCATATTTTGAGCTGCAATCGTTGCATCTATCACCGAGACGAGTAATGATTCCATATTTCTCAACCCATCCAAAGTTCGATTATTCTCCAGTAAAAGTTTTGATTGTCGGTATAAATCACCTACAAACACATAAAAGGTCCCCGTTTGGTTTACATAAGAAGCACTATTCGTAATTTCAGCTAGTTCCTTTCTTAGCTTTTCATCTGTGATTTCTAAAATAGAAAAAGATTGCACAAAATGCGAACTAGAGGCACTTCTCGCAGCTGTTAATAAATGTTGTTTGGTTTCATCTGATAATCTTTCATTTTTAAATTCTCTTACTGAAACATGTTTAACTAATTGTTGAATGGTTGTATTCATAACATAACCCCCCATTTGAATTTGTACTGTAAATAAAGTATAATCTATCTGTGCCATCATTTGAAATGCGTAAATCATATGCCGGTATCATTATTTTTGATATCAAAAGGAGCAAATTATGGATATTGAAAACATGAAAGCATTTAATAAAGTAGCTGAACTAAAGAGTATTTCTGCAGCAGCGAATGAACTGCATCATTTACAGTCTAATATGTCCAATAAAATAAAAAATATCGAAAAACAGTTCCAAACTCAACTTTTCTTCCGGCACTCGAATGGTGTGGAACTAACTAAAGAGGGCGAAAAAATCTATCAACAATTCAAAAAAATGATTCTATTATGGGAGGAAACGATTGATATTATCAATAATGAAGAAGAAACGATCTCAATCGGTATTACGCAATCTTCTTTGCCTATGGAATTTAACACAATCATTAAAGAGTTCTATCAACAGTTTCCAAATAAAAAATTATCTATCGTTAGCGGAAGTACAAGTGAATTAATACCAAAAATAGCTAACAGAGAACTAACCATCGCTTATGTCGCTGAACTCGAAAAAGAAAATTTATTTCAAGATAGCCAAATCATCTCACAAACGCTCTCATGGGATAAACTAGTTTTCGCAGGCAACACAGCTGGAAAATCAGTCCAAAAAATATTAGCGGAAGAACGATTATACGTCTTCAGCAAACAATGTTATTCATACCGCGCCCTGGCTGCTCTCATTAATGATTTTAATATCCCAAATGTCTCCATATCAGAGATCAATATTCCAGAAACACTTGTCGAAATCTGCAATAATGAACTTGGCGTTGGAATTATTCCCGAAAGCATCGCACTAAACTATCATTTTCTAAACTATGAAACATTACCCACAGAATATGCAGCACTTCGAAAAACATTAATTTATCATGCAGATCATACAATTTCAAATGGTGAAAAATGGCTTATCGAAAAAAGTAAACCAGCTTTCAAAAGTTAAGTTGTTGATTACACCCCTTTCAAGCGGCTAGCTATTTATGATAAGGCTCCCCCCGAACAATCCGAAACGCCCGGTAAACCTGCTCCACCAGCACCAACCTCATCAACTGGTGCGGCAGCGTTAACCTCCCAAACGAAATTTGCTCATTACTCCGCTTCAAAACAGCCTCACTAAGCCCCAGCGATCCACCAATCACAAACGTCACCTTACTCTTACCATAAGTCGCCAGCTTATCCAAATCCGCCGCAAATTCTTCACTCGACTTCATTTTCCCATCAATCGCCAGCGCAATCACATGGGCATCGTCCGGAATCTTCGCTAAAATCCGCGCTCCCTCTTTATCCTTCACTTGTTTCATTTCCGCGTCACTCAACACTTCTGGCGCCTTTTCATCCGGAACTTCGACAATTGACACTTTAGCATATGCGCTCAGCCGCTTTAAATACTCAGCAATCCCCTGGACTAGATATTTTTCTTTTAATTTCCCGACCGTCACAATTTGGATATTCATTAACGTCACCCTCATCTTTATTAATACTTTTATCATACCTCAAAGAAGCCCCGCAACACTAGCCAAAATGAAAAAAAGAAATTACTACAAAAAACTTACTCCACAGGTTATCCCGCCCTTATACACAACTTATCCACAAAAACTATCCACATATCCACAAGCCGATTCTCTATTTTGTGTCCGAACGTATATTCCATACAATATATATGATACCCCATTTTCACTATCCACAGCTTATCCACAAGCAAAAATACTTGTTATTTTGTATCGAAAGTACATTTTGAAAACAAGCTAACCAACTGTGCCACAATCACTCTCATTGATTTATATATTTAATAAAGTTGTTTTCGCTTTCACATTTTCGCCTTATTTATCTTTCAATTGTGGATAAATGGCTTTCTATCCACATTTTTGCTTTTTGACCTATATTTTCGCAAAAAATGTGTTTTTTTCAAAAATAAATCTGAGTTTATTGATTTAATTATCAAAATTGTTCTTTTCCACAAGATATTCACTGCTTACACACAGGTTATCCACAGAAGTTATCCACATATCCACAATAACCGCCTATATTTAGTAGCCGAATTCTTGTTCTCTACCATATCTATATCTGAAAAAAATCACTATCCACAAGTTTTCCACAGAAAAAAACCACCCTCTTTTTTAAGAGGATGGTTTTCGTTATCATGTCGTTGTTTTTGCTGCTTCTAATTTAATGTCTGTTGATTGCTCTTTACCATCACGGTAGTATTTCACTTTGACTTTATCGCCAATTTTCACATCGTTGCCATATAATATTTTGCGAAGTGTCATGGAGTTAGTTACTTTTTCACCGTTTAGTTCAACAATAACATCATATTGTTTAAGTCCTGCTTTGTCTGCTGCTGAGCCAGATACTACTTGTTGTACCATTGCACCGTAATCTACGCTATCTGGTAATTTCAAGATATTTTTTTGTTGTGTTTCTGGAATTGTATCAACATCGCGTAAGGAAACGCCTAGAGAAGGACGCTCTACTTCGCCTTTAGTTTCAAGTTGTTCGATGATTGGCTCTACAGTGTTACTTGGAATCGCAAAGCTAATACCTTCTACATTTTCCATTGAAATTTTCATCGAGTTAATACCGATTACTTGGCCTTCAATATTGATTAAAGCTCCACCACTGTTACCTGGGTTAATTGCTGCATCTGTTTGGATAACATCTGCTTCCCAGTCTTCTGTTCCGTCGCCGTTTGTATCAACTGGTACAGCACGGTTTAAACCGGAAATAATACCTTGTGTTACAGAACCGGAAAATTCAGTTCCAAGTGGGCTACCAATCGCAATCGCTGGCTCACCAAGTTTTAATGAATCAGAATCGCCAAACGCAGCAACTGTGCTGACATTTTTATCATCAATTTCAAGGACAGCTAAATCGTTCCATTCGTCTGTTCCTAGTAATTTTGCTTCTGATTTTTTACCGTTTGTAAATGTTACTTCTAATTTATTCGCATCAGCTACCACGTGATTATTCGTCACGATATATGCTTTTCCATTTGCTTTTTTATAAATAACACCTGATCCTGATGAAGCTTCTTTTTCAGAACTTGTTGTTCCGTCTAAAGATGAAGATGATTGGTAATTCAGTACACTAACTACGGCATCTTGTACTTTATCAACCGCTTTAGTTACATCAGAGGTAGTATTTACAGAAACTTTTTCTACTTTAGTCGGTTTATTATTTGAGTTAGAAGTTGTATCTGCGTTATCGCCGTTATCCCATGCTACAAAGAATATAATAAGTCCGCCAATAATAACGCCAATAAGTGCAGTTAAAAAGTATCCAAGTAAGTGTTTGTTGCGTTTCGGAGGCTGATTCCCGCTGCCACCGCCGCCGTTATTCACTCTATTCGGTGGAATCGTGCCGCCACCTGCACCACTAGGACGTCTTGGTCCTGGAGCTGGTCTAGCTGGTTCAGGTTCTTTACTACTTGCTTCCTCAAAAAATGCATTGGTAGAGCTTGCCTCAGCAGCTTCTTCTGTTGCTCCGGCAAATTTCTCTCCTTCTGGTGTCACGCCTTCTACTATAGGAGTTTCTTGGACTGGTTGCGAGCTATCTTTTGTATGTAAAGTCTCCTCGACCTCTCTTTTTGGCGTGCTCTCGTTCTCGCTGTTTTCATTTAAATTTTTTTCTTTCTCGTCCATGTCTTCCTTCCTCTCTGCAAATTTCGCATTTATATACTTCCATAGTAAACCGCAAATATGAAAAAACAATGAAAAAGCTTTAAAAAAATGGTGAAACTTAGATAGTGAAGATAGACGTAGCGTTATCAGGATCGGTATCAAAAATCTCTAGCTTGCCACCAACATCGATTCCTTCTGAAATAAGCGTTTGCGTTACGCTCATCCGCGCTAGTTCTTTCATATTGTTGTCTTTACTAAGATGACCTAAATAAATTCGTTTCGTTTGATCTGTAATTACTTCGCTCATTGCTATTGCTGCATCTTCATTACTTACATGTCCCTCGTCGCCAAGAATTCTACGTTTGACATTCCAAGGATAGCGTCCCATTCGAAGCATCTCTACATCATGATTACTTTCAAAAAGGTATGCATCAGCGCCTGCAATATGCCCTTTCATTCGATCACTAACATATCCTGTGTCGGTTATCATTACAAATTTTTTATTCCCCTTATGAAATATGTAAAACATCGGCTCAATCGCGTCATGAGATACACCAAAGGATTCTACTTGCATGCTCCCAAAAGATTTCACTGTTTCCATGTCAAATTGAAACTTCTGTTCAGAAGAAACTTCGCCAATCATATTATCCATTGCTTTCCATGTTTTTGCATTAGCATAAATAGGGAGTTTATATTTACGAGCAAGCACACCAAGGCCTTTAATATGGTCTGAGTGTTCATGAGTAATTAAAATCGCGTCTAAATCATTCATATCTCGACCAACTTGCGCGAATAAACCTTCCATTTTCTTGCCGCTTAAACCACAGTCGATGAGAATTTTTTGGTCGCCAGTTTCTACTAGAGTTGCATTTCCTGAACTTCCACTGGCTAATATACTAAATCGGATTTGGTCCGTGTCTTTTTCAGTTAGAATTTTATTTGCGAACATTTTTTTATCCCCCTAAAGGCTTATATATCTTCCATTGTAACGCTAATTCGGTAAAATTGCATGCCAATCGGTTGAAAAAGCCAACCTAAATTTCATGTATTTAGGTTGACTCTGATTTTATTTTGCTTTTTGACGACTGGATAATTCTGTGGTTGGCTCGGTTGTTGTTTTATTTTCGGATTGGTTAATAACTTGTTCATCTTTTGCATTTACAAGAACGTAACTAGTCTCGCCGGAATGTTTCACTTCAAAACACCAAACTGGGAAATAGACATTCCCTGAAGGCAATTGCACGGTCGTATAGTAACCGAAAGTCGCAGAAACAACGTCACTGTCTTGTTTTAACTCACCGTGTTGGTAAACAGCTTCTAACGCATCAGTGGATGACATTAAGTTTGTCTTGTCTTTTAAATCATCTTGTTTGGACATCCACGTTTGCTCGTAAGAAATTACTCGATCATCTTTATCTAAATAAAAGATAATTTGCCCAGCTTCGTCAAAAAGAACCATATTATTATTGATTAATTGATTGAAAGTAAGTGTTCGCGCATCTTTGTCGTAGTTCCAAAACTCATAAGACTCGCCGCGATACACATCGGATTCCATGAATTTTTGAAAATCAGGATTGTTGCCTTTTTTGCCAGCTTTTATGGGTGTTTGTAGGACAGAATATATTTGTTTATTGTTGTCTTTGAGTGTAATTGCTTGTCCTGTCAAATCACTAACATCTTTTGTCGTAAAAGCGGCTTGTTCGGTAGTGAAGATAGCTCCACTAGTTGGCTTACTTGATAAATCAGGATGAGAAATATTATCTGCTTTTAATCGTTCTTCTAAAGTTTCATTTCCTAATGTGTCTGGATCATCTGATAATTGTTTATTAAAGAAAATCACTGCTAAAAAGACATTTAAAATGAGGAGCGTTACAATAAAAATCATTTGTGTTTTACGCCAATCCATCTTTATTCACCCGCCTTTTCTGCTTCTGGTTGGAAGATGAACCATTTATCATGATATTTATATAACCAAGTTGGCTCTAATGTAACAATGCGGTTCATGCCAGATGATTCACTTCTTGTCATGTGATAGCCAGGAACAATATCTTCTATTTCTTCGGCTTTCACATTAGGATTTTCAACTAGTGCATTGTAGACGGAATAAGACGACTCCATAGTTACTTCTTTTTTCTCTCCAGGAACGTCCGTATCTAAACGGAAAAATGGACGCATGTATTTATAAACTGCTTCGAGGCCTTCTGTAACAGAAATATCAGCCATACCATCTTCATTATAAACTTGTAAATTATCTATAAACAAACTAAAATTGGTCGTTGCGCTTTCGGCTGCGTAACCGGTGAAATAATAAGCGCCATCCCCAGTCCAGCCCGCATGATCATTTACGAAATTGAAACTATCTTGAATCAAACCAGCTCGTTTGACGTTGTTTAAATCTTCTGGATTAGTGCGCTCTTGAGAAGGATTCACATATTCTAAAACCTTATTTTCTGTATCCATTTCAATGACGCTAGAGCCGTCTGTATAGGTATTTCCTTCGCTCTTAACTGTACCTGAATCTTGAAATAGCGCTGAGGTAAATAGATTGATTTCAAGCGAATCTGTAATGTATTTTTTGCGATTTAGCTTTGTTTTTTCGGAGCTTAAGAACAGATTGCGTTTGTTGGAAATAACTTTATCGTTTTGCGCGAGTTTACTTTCGTTCTTTTTAACAATTTTTTCAATTTTATCAATATCTTTATTTTGCAAGGAGCTTTGGTAAATATTTTCTTGGTCATCATTGGCAAAATAAACGGAATGAAGCCCAGTATCCGTGTTATTTATATCAAATACAATACGATTAAAGAAGGCAGATTCTAGCCCTTCTCCTTCCACTTGAAAATTTTGAGCAAAAATTGAAAACGGAATATTGTTAGGGAAAATAATCTCTATCGTCCCATTTTTATGGATTAATTTCTCGTATTCTTCATTACTTTTTTTATTGGCAAGAACTACTTCTGAGAAACTAAATGCTTTGCCTTGTGCCATTAACTCATTTAACAAGTCTGAGTCTAAGCTTTGGTAATTAATTTCATTTGCATTAACAGCTAATTTATATGGTTTAAATACTTGTGATGTTGTCATCGTTTTATCAATGGTTGTTTTTTCAACTTCTTTAACGTTAATCGCTTCGTAATCAGGTTGTCCCTTCCAAATAAAGTAGCTTAAGACGATACTGAGCACAACTAGAACTGTTAATAAAAATGAGCGAAATCCTGTTTTTTTCATCATTCCCAATCATCCTCCGGTAAGTCACTGTATGGCAGGGTGAATTTAATTATCGTACCTTTGGACTTGTTGCGTTCTGCCCAAATTCGGCCACCATGAGCTTCGATAACTTCGCGAGCTATCGCTAGTCCTAACCCTGTTCCTCCCATTTCCCGCGAGCGAGCTTTATCAACACGGAAAAAGCGGTCGAATACATTTGCTAAATCTTCATCAGGTACGCCTAAACCTTCGTCAGCTATACTAACTTCAATTTCATCTTCAAATTTTTTCAAGTAGAAAGAAATTCGACCCCCGTCCGGTGAATATTTATTGGCATTCGAAATAATATTATCTAATACTTGCATTACTTTATCTTCATCAATTTCGATGATAACCGGTTCTTTTGGAATGTGGCGTTTAAACATGATTGTTTCTTTTTTCATCATTTCAAAACGATCGATAATATGGTTGAAGAAGTCTGTGAAATTAACGAAACTTTTTTCTAATTGCTCTCTTCCTCCGTCCATTCTTGAAAGTTTAAGCAGGTCATTTACAAGACG
Source organism: Listeria innocua (assembly GCF_028596125.1). Classification (GTDB taxonomy): domain Bacteria; phylum Bacillota; class Bacilli; order Lactobacillales; family Listeriaceae; genus Listeria; species Listeria innocua. The sequence continues at coordinate 291,331 of NZ_CP117229.1, read as the reverse complement.
AATCATTCGTTCTGTTTCGTTTTGAGTCACTTCAAGGAAACGTGGCGCAATTTCTTTATCTTCCCATGCCCCGTCACTTAGAGCCTCTAAGTAACTATGCATACTTGTAAGCGGGGTTCTTAATTCGTGCGACACATTAGAAACGAAATCGCGGCGTTCTTGATCGACTTTTTCTTGGTCGGTAATATCGTGTAGTACCGCAATAACACCATTATTAAATCCAGTTTCTCTTTGAATAACGGAAAAATTAGCGCGCAGTACGTATGGTTTATCAAGCGTGCTACGGTCCATCGTTAATGAACCATCGACTTCCATCAAATCTTCAAATTGGTAGGTATCACCAATATCTAGTACATCAATAATTGATCGACCATTGGCACTCTCATGCTTAACGCGTAGCATTTTTTCAGCTGGCGTGTTAATAAGAATAACTTTTCCGCGGCGGTCTGTAGCAATTACTCCATCGGTCATATAGGCAAGTACGGAGGAAAGTTTGCGCCGTTCTCCTTCTGTCATGGCCTGTGCTTCTTGAACACGTTTTGTTAATGTATTGAAGGAATCTGCTAGTTCGCCAATTTCATCCACACCATAGACTTTAACTTTCCGGCTGTAGTTTCCTCGCGCCATCGCATAGGCTTGACGTTTCATTTCAATAATTGGCTTCGTAATCGTTCTGGATAGTAAAATTCCAAGTACCGCTGTAATGATCATGGCAATCAAAGTACCAGTAATGAAAATGTTCGTAATATCATCCACTTGTTTATATACACTTTCAATATCAGCGACAAGATAAATAGCCCCTATCACTTGTCCTTTATTTTTGATGGAGGATACGTTCACCCAGACACGGTTATTTTTATTTGATTCGTCTTTATAAATTTTATCCTCAGATGTAGTTCCGAGTGATAAGGTTCGTTTAACAAGGGGATCGTTACTTTTTTGCCCAACGATGCCTTGATTATCTAAATTGGAAGTCCCGAGAATTTTGCCTTTGTCATCTACTATTCTTACTTCGATTATGTTGCTGCTTGCACGAGAATAGTCGACCAAAAGCTCTCGAATATCATTTTGTAGCTTCACTGAGTTATCGCTATTTTTTATGATTTCTTCTCTAGCATTATAATCCAGCAACGTGATGCTATTCGTGATTGAATCTTGAAAATTCTTCTCCAGTTGCCCTTCCAGCTCACGTACAAAATACGCGCCGATTACTTGCATTGCTACAATAATTAATAGCAAATACATAATAACTAACTTAAATTGTACAGACTGAAAAAATCTCATTTTATGCATAAGTCTTTCTACTCCTATTCGGGGTAATATATTTAAATTAGTATACCATATGTTATGGGGTAGACGTATTGTTTTTCCTGTTATTTGGGTCAATTTATTTATAAAAATAATTATTAAGTATGCGGATATACCCAAAAAAAGTGGTCCTCCAAGTTTTTTACTTGGCGACCACTTCTTGTTTATTTATTCTTGTTCTGGATTGCGTAAATAATAACCAACGCCGCGTCTTGTAACTAACCACGCTGGATGGCTTGGATTATCTTCAATTTTTTCGCGTAGACGTCGAACAGTAACATCGACCGTACGAACATCACCGAAGTAATCATAGCCCCAAACTGTTTGAAGTAAATGTTCTCTTGTCATGACTTGACCCATATGTTTAGCTAAATAATGAAGTAATTCGAATTCACGATGCGTAAGTTCGATTGTTTCTCCACGTTTTGAAGCAACATATGCGTCTGGATGAATAATTAATGAACCAATTTCTAATTCACTGTTTTCTTCTTCCTCGGCAGCGTTTGAGCTTACTTGGCTATGACGGCGCAAGTTGGCTTTCACACGAGCGATTAATTCGCGGTTACTAAATGGTTTCGTAACGTAATCATCGGCACCAAGTTCAAGCCCGATAACTTTATCAATTTCGGAATCTTTTGCAGTTACCATAATTATTGGCATATCATACTTCTTACGTACTTCACGACATACCTCAATACCATCACGACCTGGAAGCATAATGTCCAGTAAAATCAAATCTGGCTGAACTTCTTCTACAAGTTCTAACGCTTCATCGCCATCATAGGCGCAATATACATCAAAGCCTTCTTTATTTAGATTAAACTTAACTATATCCGCAATCGGTTTTTCGTCATCTACTACAAGAATTTTCTTTTCTGCCATTTTTTTACAGTCCTCTCATTCCTGGATTTCGCCGGCTTTAACCGGGACAGATACTTTTTATTTAATGCAAAAAAATCTCACTAAATACTTTAAATTCCGGCCTGTCTTCATAAAACAACATGCTAAGAATAGACTTACTAATCAATTATAACACATACAGTTAATTATCTGAATTATTACAAGCTATTTTCTCTTAAAATCACATAATCTCTTAATTTTGTGCCACTTTATCAAATAAATGTAGCTTGGAAATTCGCGCCACTGCCTCTTCTAATCGTTTTTCATCCATTAAAAGTCCTACGCGTACATAACCCTCACCGAAAGTCCCGAAACCACTTCCGTCAGCAACAGCTACACTAACTTCATTTAATAAGTAATCCGCGAATTCACTACTTGTAAACTCTTTTGGAACGGGCATCCATGCAAAAAAAGAGCCCGCTGGAGCAATTGCTTCCCAACCAATTTTATCACAAGCAGCTATAAATGCATTTCTACGGCTTTCATAACGAGCATTTAATTCTTGTACACAAGTTTGATCGCCTGTGAGAGCCTCAATTGCAGCATCTTGAATACCTGGGAATAAACTTACATACATATGATCTTGAATGAGGTTGATTGCTTCGACAACGTCTTTATTCCCAACAGCAAATCCTACGCGCCAGCCAGCCATATTATATGTTTTCGAAAGCGTATAAAGTTCGATTCCAACCTCTTTCGCCCCTGGAGTTTCTAAAAAGCTAATCGGTTTCTTCCCGTCAAAACCAATACCACCATAAGCAAAATCATGTGCAATCGTGATATTGTTTTCTTTAGCAAAAGCAACCGTTTCTTCAAAAAAGTGAGTCGTAGCAACCGCGCCAGTGGGGTTATTTGGATAATTTAAATACATCAACTCCGCTTTTTTCGCAATTTCTTCAGGAATTTTATTAAAATCTGGTAAAAAGTCATTTTCAGCAATAAGTGGCATTGTTTCGAACTGAACTTCTCCTAAAACTGCTCCTGATAAATAATCTGGGTAGCCCGGATCTGGTAAAAGCATTACATCACCTGGATCCATTAAACACATTGGCAGTTCAACAAGCCCTGTTTTCGTCCCAAATAAAATGGCTACTTCTGTATTTGGATCGATGGTTACATTATATTCACGCGCATAAAAATCAGCCACGGCTTGTTTAAGTTCCTGTTTTCCACGAAACAACGAATATTTATGATTCATTGGATTTTCTGAAGCTGTTTTCATTGCTTCCACGATATGCTTGGGTGTTGGCTGGTCTGGATTTCCTTGACCTAGATTAATCACGTCATGACCTTCTGCCACTTTCTTTCCCACTTTTTCTACAAGGCTAGAAAAAAATTGATCTGGTAAATTTTGCAAGCGTTTGGAAATTTTCATTTGGCACCCGTCCTTTTCAAGTTTCATTGATTAAAATAGTAAAGTTTTCTGAAGTATTTGTCCAGTATGATTTTTTTAAAACTTAAAAAAGCATTGACAAATTATCTTAAAATGCGTATATTTTTAACTAACAGGTTTTTCTAAAATATTTTCTCTTATCGAGAGCGGCAGAGGGACTGGCCCGATGAAGCCCGGCAACCTAACTTTATTTAAGCGTAAAGTGAAGGTGCTAATTCCAGCAAAATGGTGTATTCCGTTTTGGTAGATAAGAGGAGCTGGATATGTTCGACTTTCCACTTCTCTATTCTAAATAGAGAAGTTTTTTTATTGCTTTCATGAATAAATCTGGATAAATAATCAACATACTAGGGAGGAAAAAAAGATGAGAAAATTAACAAAAGGGTTAGGAATTTTACTTGCATCAAGCCTTATTCTAGGGTTAGCAGCATGTGGAGGCGGAAGTGACGATAAAGCCTTAAGCACAAAAGAAATCACCATTGGAACAACAGCAGGACCTCACCAACAAATCGCTGAAGAAGTTCAAAAATTAGCGAAAAAAGACGGCCTTGAAATCAAAATCAAAACTTTTGATGATTATAATACACCAAATACAGCTTTAAACGACGGTGACCTCGATGCGAATAACTACCAAACAATCCCGTTTTTAGAGCAACAAAAGAAAGATAAAGGCTACAAATTAGACGTTGCTTTTAAAACAGTAGCATTCCCAATGGGTGTTTACTCTAACGATATTAAAGACTTAAAAGACCTGAAAAAAGGCGACAAAATTGCCGTTCCAAACGATCCAAGTAACGAATACCGTGGTTTAAAACTATTTGAAGATGCTGGCATTATTAAATTAAAAGATGGCGTGGAAGAAAAAGCAACAAAAAAAGACATTGCTGAAAACCCACTTGACCTTGAAATCGTTGAACTTGAAGCTTCTCAAATCCCTGCACAATTAGATGAAGTTGCAGCAGCAGCTATCAATACTAACTTCGCAATGGGTGCTGGACTTTCTATTAATAAAGACGCAATTTACCATGAACCAACAAAAGACAATCCATATCCAAACGTATTTGTTATTCGTAGCGAAAACAAAGATGATGAAGTCGTTAAAACATTAGAAAAATACTACCATTCTGATGACGTAAAAGCATTTATTGAAAAAGAATTTAATGGGTCTGTAGTACCTGCATTCTAGGGAGTTGTTTTATTTTGATCGAATTACATCAAGTTTCAAAGTCATTTAACGTAAATGGAAAAACCGTAGAAGCCGTCAAAAATGTTTCTATTACAGTCGAAAAAGGAGAAATTTTCGGTGTCGTTGGTTACAGTGGCGCCGGAAAAAGTACCCTCGTTCGTTGCATCAACTTGCTTGAACGTCCTGATGCCGGCCAAGTTTTAATTGACGGGAAGAATTTGTCTACCCTCTCAAGTAAAGAACTTCGTGTCGCTCGTCGGAAAATTGGTATGATTTTCCAAGGATATAACTTACTTAAAACCGCAACTGTCTATGATAACATTGCCAAACCGTTAAAATTAGAAGGTGTTCCAAAAGACGAAATCGAGATTCGCGTAAATAAATACTTGTCGATTGTTGGCTTAGAGGATAAAAGAAACAATTATCCAAGTCAGCTTTCTGGCGGTCAAAAACAACGTGTTGCGATTGCTCGTGCTCTTGCGCATGAACCAGAAATTCTTTTAAGCGATGAAGCGACAAGTGCTTTGGATCCTGAAACAACAGAAGCAATTTTGCAGTTGTTACTTAAGATTAACGCTGAGCTTGGCATTACGATTTTCTTAATTACACATGAACTTGATGTCATTCAACGTATTTGTGACCGGGTTGCTGTGATGGAAAATGGCCATTTAGTAGAGCAAGGTACCGTTCTTGATATTTTCACCAAAGCAAAACACGCGACAACAAAACGCTTTGTTGGCTCGGAAGCTAGTTTCGACATCCCGCAAGATTTGCTTGAAAAATATATCGCGACCGGAAAATTAGTTTCGCTTCATTTTATTGGTGATGAGGCTGATGAACCTGCGCTCGCTCTTGTGTCACGCAAATTCGACGTTCTTCCAAGCATTTTAGCTGGTGGAATAGATCATTTGAAAAACGGAACACTTGGAAAACTACTCGTTCATTTAAAAGGGGACGAAGCCGAATATAGTAAAGCTATTGCTTATTTGAAAGAATCTGGAGTCGTTGTTGAGGAGGTCGAGTTACTATGAGTTTGTTTTTTGAAGAATGGGGACCGATACTTTGGCAAGGATTTTTAGAAACTCTTACAATGACTGGGATTACACTTGTAATTTCACTAGCAATTGGGTTGCCACTTGGCGTATTTTTAACATTAACGCGTAAAGGCGGTCAATCAGAAAATCTAGTTGTATATAGTATTTTGAACTGGGTAATTAATATTTTACGTTCGTTACCTTTCATTATTTTATTATTCTTAATGATTCCGGTAACTCGCTTTGTTGTTGGTACTACTATTGGGATTCAAGGTGTGATTATGCCACTTGTTGTATTCACCGCACCTTATATCGCTCGCTTGATGGAGTCTGCCCTACTTGAAGTTGACCGTGGTGTTATTGAAGCCTACCAAGCAATGGGGATTTCAACGCCAAAAATCATTTGGAGCGTAGTTATTCGCGAAGCTCGGTCTGGTATCGTTCTCGGTTTAACGATTGCTACAATTGGTCTTATCGGCGCAACTGCAATGGCTGGACTTGTTGGGGCTGGCGGACTTGGAACGATTGCATATCAATATGGTTTCCAGCGTTTTGAGCCGACTGTCATGTATACAACCATCATTATATTAATTATCATGGTACAAGCACTACAATCATTCGGAAATTTCTTATCTAGACGTCTTAAAAAAGATTAATTTTACTACTAAGAGCTTGGTGCGTAGTGTTCCGGTATGGACTCGCCACCAAGCTTATGTTATTTTTAAAAGAAAAAGGGAGCGAAGAACATGTGGAAGTTGGCATTATGTCAAACCGATGTAGTTTTTAAATATCCGGATGCAAACTATGCGCGGATTGAAAAAGCAATTGTTGAAGCTGCTGAAAATGGGGCCGATATAGCAGTTTTACCAGAAATGTGGAATACAGGTTATGCTTTAAATGAATTAGCTGGGGTTGCTGATTTAAATGGGGAGAGAACAAAAGAATTTTTAGCTGGGCTTTCAGAAAAACACCAAATCGCTATAATTGGCGGCTCGGTTTCTATTTCAGAAGGAAGCAAGTTTTCCAACACGATGTACGCTTTTGATAAATATGGCGGACTACTTTCTTCATATAAAAAGGTACACTTATTCCAACTTATGAATGAACACTTATACTTAGAACCTGGAAATGATAAAAATCTATTTCGACTAGATGGTATTTCTTGTGCAGGGTTCATTTGTTATGATATTAGATTTCCTGAATGGATTCGCAAACATACTTCAGAAGGCTCAGAAGTTATTTTTGTTTCTGCACAGTGGCCAGCTGAACGCATTAAACAATGGGAACAACTACTTATTGCTCGTGCGATTGAAAACCAAGCTTTTGTTGTTGCTGTCAACCGGGTTGGCGATGATCCAAATAATCATTTTAACGGTCATTCGCTCGTTATTGATCCACTAGGAAATGTTATTGTTCATGGTGGCGAAGAAGAAGGCAATATTTATGCTGAAATCGACTTGAATTTAGTCGCTGAAACTAGAGGGATAATTCCTGTTTTTACCGACCGTCGTCCTGAACTATACTAAAATCAGAATAGCGTTTTTTTACAATTTCTCATTAAATCTTCAAATTTCCACCAATAAAGTGGCAATTTGGTATCATTTATGTGGATTAAATTTTGTTAATTTTGTTATTATATATTATAGTTAACGAAAGAGTAAAGGAGCTGCTAACAATGGATGCACTATTTAACCACAAAGAATTCATTCGGTTATCTCACGAAGGTAACATCAACTACGAAAAATTAAAAGTTCCAAAAAATACTGAATTAGTTAATACAGCCGATCAAAGAAATAGTCATGTCTATTTAATTATCGACGGATTTGTTTCCATTTCTATGAACCCAGAATCAAACAGTATTTACACGATTCTTGGAAAAGGCTCCTTCGTCAATTACTATAGTCTATTCCAAGGAAATGTAGATGACTTTTTATTTAAAACGATATCAACTTGTACGGTTTATAAATACACGTTTAAAGATTTAGAGTATTTTCTTTCAATGTTTCCAGAGAACTTTGGTTTTCAATTTTTCATTATGCGTGACTTGGCTCGCCATGCTTTCTTCAAAAGCCTTTCATCCGAAACAAGTTCCTCCGATAAGTTAGAGCTATCTTTTATCAACATCGGAAAACTTCACGGCACTCCATATGAAAAAGACAGTGTCATTTTACCAAAAGAAATGCGCACTAGTGTTATAGCCGCTTACAGTAATCTTTCAAAAAGCAGTTTTTACAAACAATTAGCGCGTTTAAAAGACCAGGGAAAAATATGGAAAAACGATAGAGAATGGGTTCTTAAGAATAAAGAGGTATATGATTATTTAAAAGCAAGAGAAATTGATGTATAAAAACTCCATCTATAACGCAGATGGAGTTTTTTCGTTTTTCTTACAAGACGATTAGTTATCTTTTAAAAAGTATCAAAACTACCAACAGTTCTTTCTTTTTTTAACGAATAATTAAAGAATATCAGTCCTACAATAAGCCAAATTGTATTAATAAATAAATTTATGCTTAGGAGACCTAAATCGGCTTTGCCAGAAACATACAGATTGCTCGTAAAATCCACGCCCGAAGTAAATGGTATGATATAAATGATTTTTGGTAGACCCACGATAAATGTATTGGAAAAAATGATTAAGGCGCCCGCAAACAAGTTTACGAAATTTCCTAAACTCTTCTCTTTAACCGCATAACCGCCGAATACCAGACCCATTCCAAACATTCCTATAACAGACGGCAAAAGGATGATGACGGATAAAAAAATGAATGGAACTTGCGACCAACTAATTTTGTCAGCGAAAATGGAAATAAGGATGACTACAAAAAGAATAATAATTGTTTCTAAAATACTGATTAAAAGTAACAAAAATGATTGTACAGGATAAGGTAGTATACTTTGAACTTTGGGTTCTAGTAGTCCCATCTTGGCATCCGTACTAATCCAGTTGGCCGTACTCGATAATGCCATATCAGAAAATGCCCAAAACATATATCCAATTAATAAAAGAATAGGCCCCTGAATTGCAGAAGCACCATAAAACTTAGTTACTGAACTGCTATCATTTAACATTAATATTGCCAGATATACACCAGTAAACATTATTAATTCCGAAACAAGGTTTTTCTTGTACTTAAAAAGAATAAGAATATTTGCTTTAAGTGTTCCTATACAAGCCCCAAAATAATCCATTATACTAACATCCTTCCCAATAAATCTCACCGTTTTTTTCAAAAATTATTCTCTCTATATTCGGCATATCTAAAAATCTTTTATCATGAGAAATTAATACTATCTTTTTTTCTAGCCTTAATTTAGCCAGAATTTCAATAAATGCGTAAAAACTCTCATCATCCAGCCCGTTTGTAGGTTCATCCAATAATAATAGCTGACAGTTCGAACATAACGCAGACAAGATAAATACTTTCTTTTTTTGGCCTGTAGATAGCTTTTCTGCTGACATTTCTAAAATATCTTTGCAATTTAATTTCTCACAGTAATTAGATAGTTTTTTTAACACATCGTTTTTATTTGTACCTTTTAATGATGTTAAATATTCAATATTTTGTCTGCTGTTCAATTTATAAAACATGCCTCGTTCTGCACTTGATAAATAGTACGTGGTTCTCTTTGTCCATTTTGAAAAATTAGTATGGTTTGAAATCTGTAATGTTCCTTCGTCAGGTAAAATAATTCCCGCTATTATTTTCGCTAAAGTTGATTTCCCAGAACCATTCATTCCCGTTATTAAAGTTATTTTACGATTAAAATTAATTGTAATACTCAAATTATTTATTATAGGCTTGTCGTCGTATTTCTTTTTTAGGTTATGTATGTTCAAACTAATATCTTCCAAAATATTATTCTCTCCATTCTAGAAATAATGTTAATTAAGCCGATTCAATGTCGTTTTCGAATTTTTCGAACTATTTGTCTGATTTATCACCCTATTTTTTTCATTATATCATCAATGCGTTTTCATTTTGTGAGCTTTTTGTGAACCTTTGCGTTAAAAATTAGTCAATTGCTAGCTTTTTTAGCGTATTTTATGCCTAAATAAGTGTTCACATTTATTAAAAAAGCCCTCCGTGATAGAGGGCTCCTTTCACAATTCATATAACACTACTTCATCAGCAGCAAGTGATTTTTGTACGTCAATAATTCGTTGGTTGCTGGAACCGCGGAATGCTAAGTTTGGATCGAATAGCTTTTGTTCAAAGCGGCCATCTACAAGAACATCTATTAAGGATAAAAGTTCGAGTTTGTCCGTTGTCTCTTGCATCATTTCATCCCAAGTGTAGCCTGTCCATGACCAAATGTCTTTCGTTTTCCCATATGTCGCGCGGATTCGTTTCACGACAGATAGGCATGTGGCGGTATTTAAAAATGGTTCCCCGCCAAGCAGCGTCAGACCTTGAACGCTCTCATGTCCGATGTCTTTTAGAATATCGTCTTCTAATTCTTTTGTGTAAGGTTTGCCATATTTAAATGATTGCGCGGCCTTGTTGTAGCAGCCTTCGCAGTGGAAAGGACATCCAGATACATATAAACTGCACCGGACGCCCTCCCCGTCGACAAAGTTGAATGCTTTATAGTCGGCGATATACCCTCTGGATAATTCATTCGACTTCCATTCGCACGGTTTTGGATTATTCACCTAAGTTCTCCATATGTTTCACACGATTGCTAATTTCTACGTGGCGTCCATGAACCATTGGACGTTTCATCGGATTACCTAAATAACCACAAGTACGTTTTACAACATCTGCTTTTTCAGGATCAGTGTTTCCACAGCTTGGGCATTTAAAGCCTTCTTCTGTAGGAACAAATTCACCTTCAAAATCACATTCGTAACATTTATCAATTGGTGTATTTGTACCAAGATAAGCTACACGATCATAGGAGTAATCCCATACAGCCTCAAGTGCTTTCGTATTGTGAACCATTTTTGGATACTCACAATAATGAATGAATCCGCCAGAGCAAAATTCTGGATAATCTTTTTCAAAATCGATTTTTTCAAATGGTGTGATTTTTTTACGAACATCGTAATGGAAAGAGTTTTGGTAATAGTCTTTATCTGTAATGTCTTTAATTACGCCATATTTTTCTTTGTCTAAACGGTTGAAACGGTCCGTTAAGCTTTCACTTGGAGTCGAATATACGCTAAACCAGTAGCCATATTCATCTTTCCAATTATCAGCATAGGCTTTTAGTTCTTTCACAATATCAAGCGTAAAGTTTTTTGCTTCTTTGTCGCCTTCCCATTCGCCGCCATAAAATACAGTTGCAGCTTCGTAAAGACCGATATAGCCGATCGAAATCGTAGAGCGTTCTTTATTGAACAGTTGATCTACATTTTCACCGTCTTGTAGTCGTTTACCGAAAGCTCCATATTTATAAAGAATTGGCGCGTTTTCTGGACGAGCTTGACGAACACGATTTAAACGGAAAAGCAGCGCATCTTTGACTGTTTTCATACGTTCGTGGAAAATTTCCCAGAAACGTTCTTTGTCCCCGCCACTTTGAATGGCGATTCGCGGAATATTAAGCGTTACAACACCAAGATTGTTTCTTCCCGCGTTAACATGTTCCCCGTTTTCGTTCTTCCAAGCTGGTAAAAATGAACGGCAACCCATTGGTACTTTGAAATCGCCTGTTAAACGAACGAGTGAATCGTAGTTAAGTACATCTGGATACATCCGTTTTGAGGAACACTCCAGCGCTAATTGCTTGATGTCATAGTTCGGATCTTCCGCATTTAAATTAGTTCCACGACGAATCGAAAATACTAATTTCGGGAAAATGGCAGTATGTTTATCTTTACCAACGCCGCCAATACGAACTTTTAAGATTGCTTTTTGAATTTCGCGGGCAAACCAATCTTCCCCAAGACCAAAGCCTAGTGTGACGAATGGAGTTTGGCCATTACTTGTATATAATGTATTGATTTCATATTCTAAGCTTTGCATCGCATCGTAAATATCTTTGCGTGTTTTCTCCGCTGCGTAGCCTTCTTGTTTTTCTGGAACGACCCATTCAGCCGCATCTTTTTTGTGTTTTTCAAAGTTTAAACGAGCGTAAACGGATAATACTTCATCAATTCGGTCAACTGAGCAGCCGCCGTACTGTGAACTTGCTACGTTTGCGATGATTTGAGCAATTTGTGCTGTAGCTGTTTGGATTGATTTCGGGCTTTCTACGTTGGCATTACCAATCGTAAATCCTTTTGATAACATTCCTTCGATGTCGATTAAACAACAGTTTGTCATCGCATGGTATGGACTGTAGTCTAAATCGTGAAAATGGATTTCCCCTTTTAAATGAGCGTTCGATACGTGTTTTGGTAGCATGTATTTTAAGGCATAGCTTTTTGCTACGGCTCCTGCTGTCAAATCGCGTTGTGTATTGAAAACAGTCGCATCTTTATTTGCATTTTCGTTCACTACTGTTTTGTCTTTTTGTAGTAATTTTTCGACGCTTTTGTGCATATCTGTGATGTTTTCGCGCTCGTGATCCCGGTCGTGACGATACTCTATGTAAGCCCTCGCTACATCAGGATACGTCGATTTCATTAAAGTATTTTCGACGCATTGCTGGATTTCATCGATGGTCATATCTGTCTTGTTAGGTAATTCACTTACAACCTCAAGCAAAATCTCTTCTAAAAAAGTTTCGTCCTCTAATTCAATTGCTTTCATGGATGCTTCAACGGCATTACGAATTTTAATTAAATCAAAGTTTGCTTTGCGGCCATCCCTTTTTATCACCATTTGTTCATTAAGTTGTTCCACGTACATGATAATCCCCCACTAACTATATATTGTGTCTGCTATAATAATATAACACAATATAAAGTTTTTTTGTAATGATATCTGGGGATTTTTTTGAATTGGGACTAAAGAATTAAAAGCCATGAAAAATCTTTCACATAAAAGGTCTTTTGTCACTTTACTTCTTTTTATTTTTTTGCTACTTATGCAAGTTGCCCAACAGATGAATTTTTTCTTTGTGCAAATTGCCATAGTTTTTGTAAAGCGTTTTCATATACAATAAACACAAGTTAAAAAATAGAAAGAGGCGAAGTAAGTTGGCACAATTATCATTAGAACATATTTATAAAATATACGATAACAAAGTAACTGCGGTATCTGACTTTAATTTAGAAATCGATGACAAAGAGTTCATCGTTTTTGTAGGACCATCTGGTTGTGGTAAATCTACAACTTTACGTATGATTGCTGGTCTAGAAGAAATTTCTAAAGGCGAACTATCTATTGATGGTAAAGTAATGAACAATGTTGCGCCAAAAGACCGCGACATCGCAATGGTATTCCAAAACTACGCATTATATCCACATATGACTGTATATGATAATATGGCATTCGGTTTAAAACTTCGTAAAATGCCAAAAGACGAAATCAAAAAACGTGTTGAGCATGCAGCAAATATTCTTGGCTTAACTGAATACTTAAAACGTAAACCAAGTGCACTTTCCGGTGGTCAACGTCAACGTGTTGCTCTAGGTCGTGCAATCGTTCGTGATGCAAAAGTCTTCCTAATGGATGAACCACTTTCCAACTTGGATGCGAAATTACGTGTGCAAATGCGTGCGGAAATCACAAAACTTCACCAACAATTAGATACTACAATGATTTACGTTACCCATGACCAAACAGAAGCAATGACAATGGCAACTCGTATCGTTATCATGAAAGACGGTGTTATCCAACAAGTTGGTTCACCAAAACAAGTTTACGATCACCCAGTGAATATGTTCGTAGCCGGCTTTATTGGTAGCCCAGCAATGAACTTCTTCAAAGGTCGTTTAGAAGGTTCTAACTTTATCGGTGATGATTTCACTATCGCTGTTCCAGAAGGTAAACTTAAACTTCTTAAAGACAGAGGATTTGACGGTAAAGAAATCGTTTTCGGTATTCGTCCAGAAGACATTCATGATGAACCAATCGTTATTGAAGCAAACCCAGGTTACACTTTCAAAGCGACTACTATTGTTGCCGAGCTTACTGGTGCTGAATTCATGCTTCATAGCCGCGTTGGTGCACACGAATTCGTAGCTCGTGTTGATGCTCGCTCTGAACACCAACCAAATGAAGTATTAACTTTAGCATTTGAAATGTCTAAATCTCACTTCTTTGACCCAGAAACAGAAGATAACTTAACTGACTAATATACTTAAAAATCCCCGCCAAGTGTGGCGGGGATTTTCTTATTTTTCAAAAGGAAATTTAATTCCCCACTGCGACCTAACATCACTCATAATCGCGATAACATCATTCGTTAATTGATAGATTGTATTTTCTCCAGTTGCAATACTTTCTTCCATTGCTGTAATTTCATATTCTAATGCTTTATCTGTTTCACCCGCTTCGATTTCTTCTACTTTTCCTGTCGCGGTGTAAGTAACAGTTGCTCGGTCTGCCCGCGGGTACTCATCTACAGTGATAAATCCTTCTTCACAGGCTATAACACCGCGTTTTGGTACTTTAGCTCGGAAAGAAAGCGACACTACGGCCAACTCTTCTTCTTTATTTTTCAGTAAAATACCTGATTGTTCGTCCACGCCCGTCTCGAATTTCTTCATCGTCGTTAATACTTCATCAGGTGCCGCGCTTAAAAAGTAACGCGCGAAACTCAATGCATATGTACCAATATCAAGTAATGCCCCACCAGCTAAATCCATATTATAGAAACGATTTTTCGGATCCTTTTCCTTAGCACTGCCGAAAGCTACTTGGATAATTTTAAGTTTACCAATTACGCCTGAATCAACTATTTCTCGTAATTTCTTATAAAGCGGCATATGGAAAATCGTCATGGCTTCCTTAACAATTAGCCCTTTTTCCTTAGCTAATGCATTTATTTCATTCAGTTCCGCACTGCTTACAGTAATCGCTTTTTCTGCTAAAACATGTTTCCCATTATGTAAACTTTTCATAATAAATTCGTAGTGGTTAGAATGAGGTGTAGCAATATACACTACATCAATCATAGGATCAGCAAGCATCGCATCAAAATCATCGTATACATTTTCAATCCCGTATTGATTTGCAAAAACTTGTCCCTTCTCTAAACTTCGTGCTCCTACTGCATAGATTTCGCGATTTAACCCTTGCATCCCTTCCGCAAATTGGTGCGCAATCGAACCTGGTCCAAGAATTGCCCAGTTAAGTCTTTTCATCGTGGAATTCCCCCAAATATTTATTTTCGAACTTGTCAAAAACTATTGTATCATATATAACTATTCCGATTCGCACATGGTATACTTATGTTATTAACTAAAAAGGATGATTTTATTTGACTAATAAATATTTAATTTGTTCGGATATTGATGGTACACTACTGCGCCAAGATCAGACTGTTTCTGAAAAAACACGTGATTTAATCCAAACTTTAGAAAATGACGGTCATATTTTTTCAATTTCTACTGGACGGATGTATCGTTCCGCCCGTGAAGTAGGTTTTCAAGTTAGTAAGTCTGGTCATGTTATTGCATCCAATGGATCTTACGCAGCAATTCGTGACGAAGAGTTTCTAAAAACTACTTTAGAAGAAAAAGCCATTCGTGAAACATATGATATTATGCGAGATTTTGATTTACCATTATTTTTCTTCTCTACGAATACATTATTCTACACAAAAGAACCACCTGAGTTTTTTCGAGAGCTTGCTGATAAAAGCCGACTTGATACTGGACATAATAGTTTTTCACTTGTTTCTATTAATGATTCGCATGTTTTTGATGAAAACATGAATCAATTTTTAAACGCCATCGTAGTTTCAGAGGACGATACGTCTCGACTAGCCGATGTGCGTCAAGCGTTAAATCAAGCAAATGGAATTCGCGTACTTTCCTCTCACCATAATAATTTAGAGATTCTCCCTGCTAATTCTGACAAAAAAACTGCTGTAGAAGCGCTTGGAAAATATTACGGTATTCCTAGAGAAAGAATTATCACATTTGGTGATGGTGAAAATGATATTGGCATGATACAATATGCAGGAACTGGTGTTGCAATGGCTAACGCAAGCGATAATGTCAAAGCAGCAGCAAATCAACTTACAGACACGAATGAAGCAGACGGGGTTTACAAATTTCTAAAAGAATTCATTTCATAGGAAAAGAGGAAAAGGGATGAAAAAAGGGATTTTAAAGTTGTTTCTAGTGTTAGCTTTAGTAGCTGGGATTTCGGTACCAAGCTCCATTCAAGCCGAAGCCGCAACACCAACGATAAAAGTGCATTTCATTGATGTTGGTCAAGGGGATGCCATTTACATCAAGGCTCCTAGTGGCGAAGATATTTTAATCGATGCCGGCAACAAAGGAAAAGGGAAGATTGTAGTTAATTATTTGAAGAAATTAAAAGTAAAAGATATTGAAGTCATGGTTGCTTCTCACCCAGATGCAGATAATATTGGCGGTCTGCCCGAAGTAATGAATAGCATTAAAGTCAAGAGCCTCTATGCGCCAAACTCCACAAACACAACAGCTGCTTACAAAGATTTTGTCAATACAGCCAAAAAGAAGAAACTACCAATCAAAACGGCAAAAGCTGGTGTGAAATTACCAATTAAAGGTGTAAACGCACAATTTGTAGGTCCTGTAAAAACATACGGAAAAACAGATCGCAATAATTGGAGCGCCGTCCTTCACCTAACTTATAAAAAAAATACCTTCCTTCTCACTGGAGATGCTCAAACAAAAGCAGAAACAGATATGATAAAAGCGAAGAAAACTTTACGAGCTGACGTGTTAAAAGTAAGCGCTCAAGGCTCAAAAACAGCTACTAGTAAAGCTTTCGTCAATGTTGTAAAACCAAAATATGCGATAATAAGCGTTGGTAAAAACGGCTACGGCCACCCTACCTCGCAAACGGTTACCACATTAACCAAAGCAAAAGCAAAAGTTTACCGAACAGACCGCAACAAAACCATCGTTGTTACTGGTAATGGCGCTAATTATACAATAGGAAAATAAATTATTTAAAAGAGCTAGGAATGCACAACTGCTGTTATTCCTAGCTCTTTGCTGTTATTTATTTTTTTAGACGTTTTACCTCACAAATGTGGCAAAAATATTACGATTACTTTTCTCACAAACGGGTAATTGCATAAGACAAGCTATTTAAAGGGTCTTTTTTTAGTACCTTTATTCACTTGTACGATGATACAATATACTTGTGTACATACAACTGAACCTGAAGGAGACGAAATAAAAGATGGCCTATCCATTTAATCACAAAGAATTTGTTACAATGATGGAACAGTACAATTTAAAATCCAACAGCATTACTATACCAGAACACACGGTACTAAATGATTTAGTTCTCGAAAATAAAGACTGCGTTTATTTATTAAAATCCGGTATATTAGCAGGATATATCGATTTTGACAATGATAAAATTTATTCTATATTTACTTCTAATTTTTTCATGGGTTACTACACCATTTTCCAAAATAGACCTCTTGTTTTGACGTACCAAACTTTAACAGAATGCGAAATCATCATCTACAAGAAAAAAGACATTGAGTATTCTCTTTCCCTATTCCCTGAAAACTTTGGCTTCCAGTATACAATTATGCGATCTATTGCTAAACACGGCTATTATAAATCACTTCTACAATATCGTGATAAAAAAGACCAATTAGCTTTTGTTTTTGAAATGCTTATTAAAATCCTGGATATACAACCTGAAGACGGCGTAGCGATAATCCCTAAAGCAGTCAGCACAACAGTTATTAAAAACTACTGTACGCTTTCAAAAGCATTTTTCTATTCTCAATTAAAAGAATTAAAAGAAGCTGGTATTATTTCAAAAGTAAAACTACAATGGCATGTTAATATGGAAGCACTTCTAGAAAGAAATAATGATGCTATAAGATAAGTAAAAGGATGCAGCATATACGCTGCATCCTTTTTTATTTAATATCAATAGTGTAAATATCAACTTCTTGCTCTTTTCCACCATATGTCGCTTGTTTCGTTTCTTGTTTCGAATAACCTAGATGCTCGAAAAATCCGCGTCCTTTTTCATTTTCAGCTAGAACTCCAAGTGCTAAGGAATCAGCTCCACCATCATTTGCCCATTCTTTAATAGTTTGGTGAAGTACTTTTCCAAGGCCATTGCCACGAGCGTCTGGTGTTAATAATAATAGGCCAATAAACCAGCGACCTTTTCTCGGATAATCAGAAACAATATCTACTAAGCCGATTGGTTTTTCATTTTCATCCAATACCGCCAGTATAAATTTATCGAATCTCGTTTTCCCGTCTGGAATTTCTGTGATAATTTTTAATGCATCGCTTTTTGATGCGGGTTTATTTTGTTCAATTAAATAATAATCTTCTGATGCCGCGCAAACTGCCTCTGCAAGTTCTACATCTTTTTCATTTAAAAATTTCACATGATAATTACGTTTCATTATTTCACTCTTTTCTTTTATCAAGTTTCCATGTCAATCATGCCATAAATTCCCTGTCGTTTCAATAGATAGCCGGAAATCCGTCCTAATTTATGCTATACTAGAATGAGTTTATGATGGAAAAGGAGCTAGTATATTGTATAAATTAATTGCTATTGATATTGATGGAACACTACTGACAGATGATCATAAGGTTACGGACGAAGTAAAAGATGCCATTCGCCAAGCAAAACTAAAAGGCGTAAAAGTGGTTCTTTGTACTGGACGTCCGCTCGTTGGTGTAGAAAATTATTTAACTGAACTTGAACTACGTGAGGAAGGCGATTACGTTATTAGTTTTAACGGCGCATTTGTTCAAGATACGTTTACAAAAGAAGTTATTTCTCACTTAACGCTTGGCATAGACGATTTAAAAGAAATTTATCAAGTGAGTTTAGATAGCAATTTGCACATGCATTTCTTTGATGACAAAGCGCTTTACACGCCGAACCGAGAAATCGGCAAATACACAATTGTCGAAGCCTATCTTACTGGAAGCCAACTGATTTATAAAGAAATCGAAAACGTTCCAGAAGATTTTATTATGTCGAAAGCAATGTTTATTGAAGAAGCACCCGAACTGGAAGCTGGTATTGCGAAAATGCCTGAATCCTTCCGTGAAAAATACCATTTAGTTCGCAGCACCCCTTTCTACTTAGAAATTCTAAATCGCGACGCTAGTAAAGGCAACGCGGTCAAAGAACTTTCCGAAAAACTAGGGATTAAACAAAGCGAAGTTATCTGTATTGGCGACCAAGAAAATGATGTAACGATGCTTGAATTCGCTGGACTTGGAATTGCAATGGGCAATGCGCCAGAAAGAATTAAGCAATTAGCTGACTATACGACCGCATCGAACAATGATAGTGGCGTAGCAAAAGCAATTCAAAAATTTGTGCTGGATAAATAATATAAAAACGCAGATTCCTTTCCGAATCTGCGTTTTTTAACTATCTTTTTAAAAGAATATACTTTAAAATATATTAGTAGAGTTTTTTAATAAAAATCGCTTTAATGGAGGTTATATTAATGGAACATCAAAAACGTTCACCATTTCCGAAAGATTTCTTATGGGGTTCTGCATCTGCAGCTTATCAAATCGAAGGAGCATGGGACGCAGACGGCAAAGGTAAATCAGTTTGGGACGAGTATGTTCGTATTCCTGGAACTACTTTCAAAGGTACAAATGGCGATGTAGCTGTTGACCATTATCACCGTTATAAAGAAGACGTAAAATTAATGGCAGAAGCTGGCCTAAAAGCTTATCGTTTCTCCATTGCTTGGACTCGTATTTTTCCAAATGGTAAAGGCGAAGTGAATGAAGCTGGGTTGAAATTTTATGATAACTTAATTGATGAGTTGCTTAAATATGACATCGAACCGCTTGTAACGTTGTATCACTGGGATATTCCGCAAGCATTATTTGATGAATATGGCGGCTGGGAATCTCGCCAAGTGATTGAAGATTTCACAAATTATTCCACAACACTATTCAAACGTTACGGCGACCGCGTGAAATATTGGGTTTCCTTGAACGAACAAAATATCTTTGTAGGCATGGGTTACGGGCAAGCACTTCACCCACCAAAAGTTAGCGATCCAAAAAGAATGTACGCAGTAAACCACATTGCTAACTTGGCTAACGCTAGTGTTATCAAAGCTTTCCACGAAATCGTTCCTGATGGAAAAATCGGACCAAGTTTTGCTTACACACCACATTATCCAATCGACACAGATCCTAAAAACGTTCAAGCTGCTGATGATGCAGAAGAATTAAACAGCTATTTCTGGATGGATATGTACGCTTTTGGTCGTTATCCGAAAGCGGTTTGGAAATATTTAGAAGAAAACGATATTGCGCCAGTTATTGAAGACGGCGATATGGAACTTCTTGCTTCTGCAAAACCTGACTTCATGGGCGTTAACTACTATCAATCCGCAACTGTAGCCTACAACCCGCTTGATGGTGTTGGTCAAAATAACGAAATGAACTTCACTGGTAAAAAAGGGAGCACGAAAGAAACTGGTGTCCCTGGCGTTTACAAAAAAGTTGTTAATCCTTTCGTGAAAACAACCAACTGGGATTGGACAATCGATCCAAAAGGCTTACAAATTGCGCTTCGTCGTATTAATAGCCGCTATGCTTTACCAATTTTAATTACCGAAAACGGTTTAGGTGAATTTGATAAATTAGTGGACGGAGAAGTAAATGATGACTACCGCATTGACTACCTGAGCGCACACGCAACCGCTATTCGCGATGCAATCAGTGATGGTGTTGATATGTTAGGCTATTGTACTTGGAGCTTCACAGACCTTCTAAGCTGGTTAAATGGCTATCAAAAACGTTACGGTTTTGTTTATGTTGATCGTGATGTGGAAGATGATGCGCCAATGACACGTATTCCGAAGAAAAGTTATTACTGGTATAAACAAGTGATTGAAACTAATGGAGCAGATTTATAAATGATGGCTGACCTTCAAGATCGGCTAGCTAGAATCCAAGCAAAAATCACTGCGTTAAAAGAAAAAGATCCCGATTTGAATTTATTTGGTTCAGAAAGCCACGCCTATAAACTCAACGAACCTTTATCTAATCAAACTCTTACCACGTTTGAAAATGAGCATCAAATTACGTTACCTCCAGATTATCGTGCTTTTCTAGAACAGATCGGTAACGGCGGAACGGGCCCTTATTATGGTTTAGAAACGCTTGAGGACGGACTTTGTTCATCACTTGATTACAAGGATAAAAAGTACGGGGTGCAAACGCTAAGTGAGCCTTTTCCACATACAGATGACTGGATTGCGCCTGGTTATAAAGAAGGAATGTCCGATGAAGATTATGACGCTTGGCAAGAACTATGCTTCCAAGATAAAGAAGTTTTTGGACTTCTGCGCATCGCTAATTTTGGTTGTGGCGTTTCGATTAACCTTGTTGTAAATGGCCCTTCTTATGGAGAAATTTGGGTGGATGACAGAAATAATGACAATGGCGTCTATCCTGATTTTTACTTTGGCAATGAAGAACGTTTAGGCTTTCTTGAATGGTATGAGGTATGGTTAGATAAGTCTATAGAGGAATTTGAATAAAGAAAAAAACCGCTAAAAAGAAGCATACTCTTTTTAGCGGTTTTTTATGCAATGTTCATATCTGATTGCTTTTTATTTTCAAATAATTTGCATGCTATACTCCATTTATATTATAGAAAAGGAGTAGGATGACATGAAAAAATTTATTCTAGCAAGTCTTGCATGTACGGCCTTGATTAGTTTTAGTCCTTTAGCAGAGCAAGTCGAAGTAAATGCTGCTACAACAAACATTGCAACTGCCCCAGAAAAAAATTTACAAGAAGCTCCTCCAGCCACGGTTGATCAAATTTTCCCAGATGATGCTCTAGCTTTTAAAGTCGCACAGGAACTAGGTGTTTCCCAGGATACAGTCGTCACCCAAGAACAACTAGATACTATTGAAACAATGGTATATATAGCTTTCGGTGTGGAAGATTTAACAGGGATGGAATATTTACACAACTTAAAACTTGTAGATTTAAGCCAAAATAACATTAGTAACTTAGATAATCTCGCTAATTTAACAGAACTAGAAATAGTATCACTTAACTACAATCAAATTACAGATATTACTCCGCTAATGAACTTACCTAAGTTAAATAACTTAGAATTAGGTGTTAACCAGATCTCCACCTTACCATCCTTCGAAAATTTAAGTAATTTAAAAATATTAAACCTAAGTAGCAATCAACTAAAAGATATTTCGGCGCTAAAAGATACTCCTCTATTAACTAATTTATCTATTTCAGCAAATAATATATCAGACATCAGTGTGCTTTCAGAATTCGATAATCTCCAACTTTTTTATGCCGAAAGCAATCAACTGACTTCTATTGAGCCATTAAGAAATAAAACACAACTAGAATACTTCGATGCTAATTTTAATCAAATTAAAGATGTTACACCTCTCAGTACCATTCCAACAATTAAGTCAATAAAAATTGAAGAAAATCAGATTAGTGATTTCAGCTCATTGGCAGGTCATCGCTTAGAACTGTTTGAAGCTGCTGGACAAAATGTATACCTTCCAGATGTTGCGCTCGGTGATTCCACTAATATTGTAATTAAAGATAACTTCGGAGTAACATTACATGATTGGGTTTGGTACACTCCAGGAACTTACTCAAATGATACACTTACTTGGGAAAATGCAGGCGATAATTCCGCTTACTTTTTAAATAAACAATATCCAACTATCCCTTCTGTCACAGTCACTGTCTATCAAACAGTCACTCCATAAATAATAAAAGCCTAGTTCTTTTATAGAACTAGGCTTTTTTACTTTCTTCTTCTCTTTTCAAAAGCGAATTTGCCATCATTTGGAAACAAAGAATTAAAATCATAAATACAAGTAATGGCGGTAAAATTATCCAGAATTGGTGGTTGGCGAACACGAATTTCGCATTAGCGATTAAACCAGATAATTCAGGAATAACTGGGTTGAGCATGCCGTCATCGGCGCCCATAATTGCCCCACCGATAAAAATTCCAAAGATAGCTAAATGGACAAACATCTGCAACGTTTGAATGAGTTGTTCAATCCAAATTAGAATTAATTTCGACCAGATTTGTGGATTGATATGCTTGGTTAAAATCCAGCGCGCATTTCCGCCAAAAACGAGTGCACTCAGGACGAACTCTTTTTTCAACACTTGGGAAATTTCGCTGCTGATTCGGTTGGCTGTAATTGGTAAAACGATGACAACCATGATTAAAATTTGGAAGGTTATGCGTGTAAATAGGCTGGTTTCGAAAACGCCAGAATAGCTAATAAATTCGTTGACCATGATAATAAAGACGAGCAGGGACAGTGGTAAATAATGCATCCCGTCCGCTATCGCTTGAACAAAATTGCGGGTTCGCGGCTTGCTAAAAAATGCGAGCGGTACTGCCAAAATATAGCCAATCACGACACGTAGCGTTGCAATGATGACCGCTATAAGTAGCGTGTACTTGATGCCGACTAGCAATTGGTCGAGAATGGAGTTGCCGGCTTGGTCGGTGCCTAGCCATACTTGCGCGTTTGGTTTGAAGGGCGCCATATCGGTTACTCGTCCGGTCGCATCACTGATAAATTTGAGCGAATTGATTTTGTCTCCCATAAGCCCGTAAATAAGGCTTGCGATTAGTAAGATGCTAAGTGTTGCCAGCGGTATGCTGAAAGATGGGCGTTTTAGGAGCTGCCCGGTCGTTACTACAAAGTTGCGCCATTTGCTTTTAAGGTTTGCTTTTTCCGTAAAGGTCTTATGGAAACTATTCCAGTGCAGCGGAATTCGAGTCACGTTTGCGCTCTCGGTATTTTTCCCGCGGCTAATCCATAGGTCTATTAGTGCGTAAAAGAAGTAAAATGGGGTGAACACGAGTGCTAATACTAGGAAAATATTTAATGGGCTAAATCCTGCTAGTAAGTAGTAGAGCACGCCTTCGATACCGAATAAAAATTCTACGACGAGGTAGGCACTTAAAATAAACCAAACGATGGTTTTGGATTGATAAAACAGGCTTTGCATCATATTGGGTGTGGCATGGCGAAGTAGTATCGCTCTATCGGTTAAGCCTTTCCCGCGAGCCAGTTGGATGTAGTCAGCTTGCCATTCATTTTCCATAAGGAGCATCATCATTTTGTAAAAGAGCACGGTTGGTATGATGGACAAGCAGACGATTGGTGCTGCATAAATTTGCTCGCCGTTTAAGCTGTAAAAGTTCAAGGTGAACACGCCGGTTTGTTGATATATGTAGACGACGGCCATTTGAATAAGGAAAATAAAGGAAAAATCTGGAAACGCTTGAAGTATCGATAGGAATCCGCTTAAGCCTCGGCGCAACCATTTTGGTCCGCGAAATGTTGCAATTACTAGCAAATAGGCAATGAGCGCTGAAATTACCAAGCTCGCTACGATAATTTTCATGGAGTAGAAATATGGTCCGGTGATAAAATCCATCAACGATATATGAAAAACTTCTGCGCTTCCTTGGTAACTAATTTCCCATTTAGTCGGGTGGAAAATCGCTGTAAAAATCGACTTAAGAGCCTCCCAGTAAGTACTTGATGACCACGAAGTTACTTTGCTAAATATAGCGGGAATACAACTGATTAAAATAATTCCTAAAATTCCTAATAAATAATGTAGAAAAATTTTGACAATTCTTTTCATATGTATGTTTTCTCCCTTTTTCTAGCTTTCTCTTATGTATAAATCTAGGACACACCTCCAATGAGATATGCCCAAGATTCTACTTATTTTAAGTCTAAATGACCAACTTCATTTAATTTTTTAAGAGAAAATTCGCCGTTTTGGTATTCTACGATGCTAATACTTGTGTTCAAGATTCTTGGTGCTTCTTTGCGGTGATCTTCAATGGTTCCGCCTTGTAGCAAGTATAATAATAACGTAAGTGACATGCCGTGAGAAACGACGAGAATGTTGCCACTTGGATTTTCAGCGATGATTTTTTCGACGCCTTCTAGCAGTCGTTCTGCAAGCTCATAATAAGTCTCGCCGCCGTTCACTTCGGCTTTGTAGGTTTCTGGACTATGAAGAATTTTCGCACGTTCTTCAGGGTATTGTTCATCAATTTCAGTTACTCTAATGCCTTCCCACGTTCCAAAGCTCATTTCTTTTAGTTCTTCCAGAGGTTGAATTTCGATTTCGCGGTCGCCAAGAATGTAAGCCGCGGTATCTTGCGTCCGTTTACTTGTACTTGTATAAACGGCATCAATTGGTGTATCTTTCAACACTTCGCCAACTGCTTTTGCCCCGTCAATACCTTCTGCAACTAGCGGAGAATCGCCCCAGCCTTGCATTTGTCCAGTCATATTCCACTCTGTTTTACCATGTCTTACAAAATAAATCGTTCGTAAACCCTCTGCCAAAATTCTGCCTCCTAATTACACATTCTTCTAAAATTGTATCATGAATGGGCATATTTTCAAGGTTTTCTTATTATTTATCCGTATCAAGTGGTTTTAAATGCGCCAAAATATCTTCGCGACGTTCTTCTAAATGTGGCGGTAAATCAACGTAAGTGCCATGTTCTTTCGTGAAATCTGTTTGGAAACCAGGCTCATCGGTTGCGAGTTCAATTAAAATACCATTGCTTTCGCGGAAATAAAGAGAGTGGAAATAGAACCGATCCACATATCCTGAATTTTTGTAACCAAGGTCTTGAATCATTTCTGTCCAGCCAATTAAGTCGCCATCCGTTGGCACACGAAACGCCACATGATGAATTCCGCCAGCGCCTAGATTCCCTTGTTCTAAATCTGGTCGAGACTCCACATGCACTTCCCCGCCAAGCCCAACGTCGCCAGTTTTGAATACTGTAACTAATTTATCATCATCTTCATAGGCACCAATCCGCTCGAAGCCTAATATTTTTGTCAAAAGGCGGTCTGTTTTTTCTTTTTTGAAAACGGAAAAGCGCACTGGGCCAAGTCCGCGAATGGCATATTCTGCTGGAACCGGGCTATCTTCCCAAGGGCTCACCTCGGTTGCTTGTGTGCTTGTTTCATCGGAAATCAAATTGACCGGTAAGCCATCTGTGTCTTTTAGACGAATAATTTTGCGCCCGAATTGGTCGATTGGTTTGCTGTGGAAAATGCGATGCTCATCGAGTCTTTTATCCCAGTAGTGCAAAGCCTCATCATTTGGCACGCGCAAACTAAGTCCGGAAATCGCATTGCGTGATGGGTGGTTTTTGGCCATATTTGGAACTTCAAAGAAAGTTAGCGCTGTCCCCGGCGAACCGATTTCGTCTCCGTAATATAAATGATACGTATAAGGGTCATCTTGGTTAACCGATTTTTTCACTAACCGCAGCCCCATTATTTTAGTATAAAAGTCAAAGTTAGCTCGTGCATTCGCTGTAAAAATAGATACATGGTGAATTCCCGCTAATTTCATTGATAATCACTCTCCTAATTTTTTTAATAACTTGAGTAGTTCTTTTTGTTCGTCTCTTGTTAATTTATCAAATTGAGATTGCTGAAAAGCTTCTTGTTTTGGCACATTTTCGCGGTAACACGCTTGGCCTTTTTCGGTGAGGGCAATATGTTTCTCGCGTCCCGTTTTTGTTCGCGTAATATAGCCTAATTGCTCTAATTTTGCGAGGAGTTGGGTGACATTTCCCTTCGTTACAACTAATTTTTCGGCAAGCTGTTGCTGCGTAATCTCGTTGTCCAAACCAATCTGGGCAATGCAATCAAACTGCGCCGGCGAAATCCCCGCTGCTCGCAAATTCTGATTGGTCAGCTTCATATTTCGATTATAAAATCGACTAAATCGAAACCAAAGCAAAACCCCTAGCCGTTCTTCTTTCTTAACCATGCTCGTCCCCTCCTCTTGATACTATTAGTTTAGTACTAAACTTTATTAAAAGCAAGAAAAAAGCCTAGCACCTGTTTACAAACAAATACTAGACTTTTATTTAATTGCGTATTTTGTGAAGCGAAATAATCCCTGTACCAAGCAGAAACAGTCCCATGAAAATAACTAATGGGTTTTGACTATCGCCTGTTTTTGGTAGTGATATATTTACATTTACCTCAGCAGGTGGTTCTGAACTATCCAAAGAATGCACCGCGTCTCCATCGTTTATAGCAGGGTCATTTGGTGTATCTTTGTCAGTATCATCATCTGCTGGGCCTTTATCCTCACTAAACTGAGCATATAAGGTAATATCTTTCGCCGGCATTTTATCCGTTTCAAAATCCCATTTAGTACCGTTTGTTTTTGCATCATACCAGCCTGTGAATGTGTAACCTTCTTTTGTTGGCGGTGTTGGTTCGGTTAGTAGGGTATCTGCCTCTAATGTCTCGTTAGTTGTTACTCCATCCACATCAAAAGTCACAGTATATAACTCTAATGGCTGTGTTACTGTCCCATTGAAAGTTTCTGTGGCACTACCAATCGTTACCTGTTGTGAAAAAGTATAACTCACTTTATTAACATAATCAGCTAGATTCCAAACAACATTAGAATTGTCATAGGTTCCTTCATTACTTATTACAAGTGGTGCGATAACATCATTTTTATTATTTTTCACATTGTTAGGAATAGCAATATTGCTGTGATAAGGTATTGGATTGTTGGTTATTTGCTGACCTGATAAATACATTCTTGTTAAATTAGTTAAATTTGCAATTGGAGTTAAGTCGCTTATTTGATTATTATGCAAACCCACGAAAGTTAAATTGGTCAAATTCGCTATTGGCGTTAAGTCACTTATTTGATTATGGTCTATACTCAGACCATCTAAATTGGTTAAGTTCGTCAGTATACTTATGTCGCTTATTTGGTTATAACCCAAACTCAAACTAGATAGATTGTTTAACCCAGCAACTGCGCTAATATCACTTACTTGATTATCAGTAAACCATAACTTATTTAGCTTACTTAGAGTTGACACTGCACTAATATCACTTATTTGATTATAAGCTAAGTTTAGTTCCACTAAATTAGTCAAATTTCTTACGGGACTTATATCCGCTATCTGATTATCATGTAAGTCTAAATCTGTTATGTTCGTTAGGTTTTCCAAAACGTTTATATCACTAATATTATTCTGATACATTTCTAACTTTGTTAATTTTGTTAGATCTTTCAAAGCACTTATATCACTTACTTCTGCATTACTTATATTTAATTCTGTTAAATTTGTCAGATACTGAATTCCCTCAATTGAAGCTATGGGTAAATTAGATCTCAATTCGGTCAGGCTATCCAATTCACTTTGCGAAACAAGATCTGTAACATTTGTTTTCCCGAGTTCTACCTCCATTGTTAAAGCCATTTGAGGATCAGGAAACACTTCATTAATCGGTGTCGGTTGTGCAAGGCTTGCTGCTTGAGCGTCAATTCCCGGACTCGTGCCTAGCCACAAACTAATTCCTAAAGCCATAGTTAATATTACTCCAACACGAACTAGTAAAGTTCTTACGTTCATAGTAGTCTCCTATCTAATAATTAATGTACTAAGTTATTGCATTTAAAACTAATATTAACACGAGGAGCAACATTATTTTTTGCTAAAAAAAGACCTTTCAGAGCATAATTCTCTTTAAAAGTGACGATTTTTCGTCCGTTTATTCTTTTAAAAAACTAAAATGTGTTTTAATTAAGATTCAGTTTATCGCCAAAAGCACTGTCAGAACTAGTTTTCGCAGCATTTATAAAAATTCTATCGCAATTCGTTTGTACACATCCACCATCTCTAAATAATTCTCTACAGAAACATTTTCATTTACTTGGTGAGGCGTTTCGTTTCCTGGTCCAAAAATAATTACTGGAAATGCTTTTTTGGCTTTCGTGAATTCTGCTGCATCGGTTGTTCCGGAAATACCGAGTAAAGGGATTTCTTCTTTAACAATGTCACTTGCTACACGCTTAGCAACATTTACTAAATCCGAATTTTTATCACTAAATACTGGTTGTTTGTCATAATCAAATATTAACTCCAGATTCACATTTTCCTGTTTATTTAGCTTATTGATAATCTTCACTAGCACTTGTTTCACTGTTTCATTATCCATTTCTGGAATCGAGCGAATATTCCCTTGCAGTTGCGCTTTTTCAGGAATACTATTGACTTGATTTCCACCATCAATTACAGTGACATTATGAATAAAATCGCCTAATATTTCGTTAGTAGCATCAATTGATTTCACAAACTTTTCTACTTCATTATAAAATAGCAGCAAGTTATCAATCGCATTCACACCAAATTCCGGCATCGAACTATGCGCATTTTTACCAGTGGATTTAACGGTATAATTGATGGAACCTTTATGCGCATATACGATTCTGTGTCCGCTCGGTTCGCCGATAATCAAGCCATCTAAATCATCTGCGTAACCTTTTTGCGTTAGTTGTTCAGCTCCAAGTTCACCGACTTCTTCACCAACTGTTGCTAATAATTTAATTTTACCGTTTAGTTTTTGTTTTTCTTCATGAAGCTCAATCATTGCAATAACCATCGCCGCTAGACCTGATTTCATATCCGTCGCGCCACGTCCGTATATTTTCCCTTCATGCTCCGTTGCTTCAAAAGGCGGGAACTTCCATTTAGATACATCGCCAGCATCAACCACATCCATATGCCCTGAAAACGCCAAAACTTTGCCATCATTAGAACCAATTTCACTAACAAGACTAGCTCGGTCTACATCATATTGCACCTTTTCAGACTCAATACCATACTCAGCAAACAACTTCTGTAAGTAGTTCGCAACCTGTTCCTCATGCCCATTAGTCGAATCAATATTCACAATGTCCTTTAAGATTTGAATTTTTCTTTCTCGTTCCATGTTTACGCCCTCTTTCTTTGAATTCCATCCTATGTTTTCCCGTTATGGAAAAAGGCAAACGTCTACATCACTATATATCCCGGGGGTTATCTTAGCTCTCATCCCATTAATTGATATAAAAATAAAAAACAGCCCCGCCAAAGCGGGACTGCTAACTTTCAATTAATCTAAATCTTCACCATTTGTTTCAATTACTTTTTTATACCAGAAGAATGAATCTTTGCGAGAGCGTTCTAATGTTCCTTTGCCCCAGTCATCTTGGTCTACGTAGATGAAGCCGTAGCGTTTGGACATTTCGCTTGTGGAGGCACTTACTAGGTCGATTGGACCCCAGCTTGTGTAACCCATTAAATCTACGCCGTCTGCAATTGCTTCTTTCATTTGTTCGATATGTTTGCGCAAGTAGTCAATTCGGTAATCATCATGGATTTTGCCGTCTTCTTCTACTGTATCATAAGCACCTAAGCCATTTTCCACGATGAAAAGTGGTAATTCATAGCGGCTATATAGATCGTTTAATGTCCAGCGTAAGCCTTTCGGGTCAATTTGCCAACCCCAATCGGAGGACTCCAAGTATTCATTTTTCACGCCACCCATTAAGTTCCCAGCAGAGCGGTCGCCTTCTGGGCTAGCTGTTGCGGATAGGGACATGTAATAGCTGAATGAGATGAAATCAACCGTGTGTGCTTTTAAGATTTCGTCGTCGCCAACTTCTTTTACGATGTTAATGTCGTTTTCTTGGAAGAAGCGGTTCATGTAGCTTGGGTATTCACCGCGAGCATGAACATCTGTGAAAAATAGGTTTTGTTGGTTTTCGTATTGTGCTTTTAAGATGTCATCAGGGTTGTTAGTCGCAGGATATGTCGCCATACGCGCTAGCATACACCCAACTTGTGATCCTGGAATAATTTCATGCGCCAATTTTGTAGCAAGTGCGCTGGCTACAAATTGGTGATGTCCTGCTTGGTAAGAAAGTTCAAGTGGATTCTTCGCGTCTTCTAACAGCACGCCCCCACCAGTGTATGCGCTAAGTGAAATAACATTGATTTCGTTAAAAGTTAGCCAATATTTTACTTTGTTTTTATAACGTTTGAAAACTGTTTCTGCGTAGTTCGTGAAAAATCCGATAACGCGACGATCAGCCCAGCCGTTGTATTTTAAAGTTAGATTTAGTGGCGTTTCATAGTGAGAAAGCGTCACAAGTGGCTCAATGTCATATTTTAATAATTCATCAAACACTTTATCATAAAATTCAAGACCTTTTTCATTCGGCTCTTTGTCATCACCGTTCGGGAAAATACGCGCCCAGTTTAGTGATAGGCGGAATGTTTTAAAGCCCATTTCGGCAAATAATGCGATGTCTTCTTTATAGCGGTGATAAAAATCAACGCCTTCACGTTTAGGGAATCTTCCTTCTACTTTCCCTGCGATAATTGCTTCGATTTCTGCTTTAGATACATCTAATGCGTGATCTTTCGTGCGTTCTTCTTTTGGAATGAATTTTACCATATCTGCTGTGGAAAGGCCTTTACCATCTAAATCGTAAGCGCCTTCAACTTGGTTCGCAGCAGTTGCTCCACCCCATAAAAATCCTTTTGGAAATTGTTTTTTCACTTCAGTCATATCGTTCGCCCCTTCCGGCTAATATCTTCTACTTTTTTAGTTTACTTTGTGTAATGCATTACAGGTCAAGAAGAAATTTTCTTTAATAATAAAAGGGCTTCGGGAACATCAGCTAAGTCCCAAACTGGGATAACAAATGGTGGTGCGACAAGGGGCAAACGCTCATCTTGAAGACAGACTTCTGGATTTTGTAGCCAAATCGCATGGATACCTGCACGATTTGCGCCAATAATATCACTTTCAAATGTATTTCCGACCATGACTGCCTCTGTTTCATCAATTTGAAGGGCATTTAGTGTAAAATCAAAAATAGTTTTATCTGGCTTTTCCATTTTCCCTGGTTGTAACTCGGAATTGGATGCGTAAATGAAATCAAAATAATCGATGATGTCGAAATTGGTTAGTACGCGCTTAATTACTTCTGTGTCGCTCGTTGCGGTGTTGCTGAGGATTGCTTGTTTGAATCCGAGTTGCTTTACTTTTTCGAGGGTTTCTTTGGCATTTTTCCTTAGCACTACTTCCGGGTAAGTATCGAGAGGGTGATGGTCGTATCTTGTGTTTGGTACGGTATTTAATGTTTCGCCCATATCCCAAATAACATGTGTAATCAAATCACTTCACTCCTTTTTCTAGAGTATAACAAAAAAAGCCAAGTGCGCGCGAACGACACACTTGGCTTTATAAAATTAAATATTTGTGATTTCGTCAGTTACTTCAGCTGTTTCCTTGATAACTTCGGATTTCAGTTTGCGGTAACGACCAATACCTGTACCAGCTGGAACAAGTTTACCTAGGATAACATTTTCTTTAAGTCCTAGAAGTTCGTCACGTTTTCCTTTGATTGCAGCATCTGTCAAGACACGAGTTGTTTCTTGGAATGATGCAGCAGACAAGAAGGAATCAGTTTCAAGGGAAGCTTTTGTGATCCCTAGAAGAACTGGACGACCTGTTGCTGGTTGGCTACCACTTAAGATAGCATCGCGGTTGGCTTCTGTAAACGTATGAATATCCATTAATGTACCTGGTAAGATGTTTGTATCACCAGTATCCATTACGCGGATTTTACGTAACATTTGACGAACCATTACTTCAACGTGTTTATCGCCAATTTCTACCCCTTGCATACGGTAAACTTTTTGTACTTCAGCAAGTAGATATTCTTGAACGGATAATACGTCACGAACACGAATCAAGGCTTTAGGATCCACAGAACCTTCAGTTAGAGCTTCCCCACGTTCAACAATACTTCCTTCTTCTACACGCAAGCGAGCAGTGTAAGGAATGTTGTAAGAACGGCGGTCATCTGTACCTTGGATAGTGATTTCTTGTTGACGGTCACGACCTTCTTCGATAGAAACAACTTCACCACCAACTTCAGTGATGATAGCTTGCCCTTTCGGATTACGTGCTTCAAAGATTTCTTGAATACGTGGAAGACCTTGCGTGATATCGTCTCCGGCAACCCCACCTGTATGGAATGTACGCATAGTAAGCTGAGTTCCTGGTTCCCCGATAGATTGGGCAGCGATGATACCAACTGCTTCTCCAACTTCGACTTCTGTACCAGTTGCCAAGTTTTTACCATAACATTTTTTACATACGCCGTGTTTTGTATTACATGTGAATGCAGAACGGATAGTTACTTCTTCAATTCCAGCGTCAACGATTTGAGTTGCAATTGCTTCTGTAATTAAGTCATTTTCACGTGCAATAACTTCTTTTGTTTCTGGGTGACGAATTGTTTTACGAGAATAACGACCTTCCAGACGTTCTTCAAGTGGTTCGATGATTTCAGTACCTTCACGGATAGCCTTAATTGTAAGACCGCGGTCAGTGCCACAATCGTCTTCACGAATGATAACATCTTGAGCCACGTCAACAAGACGACGAGTAAGGTAACCGGAATCGGCTGTTTTAAGGGCTGTATCGGTAAGACCTTTACGCGCACCATGGGTAGAAATGAAGTACTCTAAGACCGTTAAACCTTCACGGAAGTTAGATGTAATCGGCAATTCTACGATACGTCCGGATGGGTCAGCCATCAGTCCACGCATACCAGCTAGCTGTGTAAAGTTGGAAATGTTACCACGAGCTCCGGAATCTTGCATCATGAAGATTGGGTTTAAGCGGTCCAAACTCAAGATCAGTTTTCCTTGGATTTCGTCTTTGGCAGCATTCCATACACCGATAACGCGTTCGTATCTTTCATCATCTGTAATCAAACCACGACGGAATGATTTAGTGATTTTTTCAACAGTATCATGTGCTTTTTCAAGAATTTCATGTTTTTCTTCAAGTGTTAGAATATCCGCAATACCTACTGTCATGCCGGCCTTAGTCGAGATTTTGAAACCAAGATCTTTCATACGGTCAAGCATTTTTGAAGTTTCGGTAATATGGAATTTCTTGAAGACTTCCGCGATAATGTTACCGAGGATTTTCTTCTTGAATGGATCGATTAGTTCTTGTGCCGCAATATGAGCACGAACATCAGTTGTTGTATCAACGAAATATTTCGCTGGTGTTTCGATTTCTAAGTTGAATTTCGTTGGTTCATTAATATAAGGGAACGATTTTGGTAAGATTGTGTTGAAAATCAGTTTACCAACAGTCGTAATTAATAATTGTTTGCGTTGTTCATCAGTGAAACGTTCATTTGGAATCGAACCAGCAAATACAGCAATACGTGAATGTAAGTGTACATAGCCGTTTTGATACGCAAGTTGCGCTTCATTGATATCTTTGAAGATAGTACCTTCGCCGACAGCATTTTCACGTTCTAAAGTAAGGTAGTAGTTACCTAGCACCATATCTTGGGAAGGTGTTACAACTGGTTTACCATCTTTAGGGTTCAAAATGTTTTGCGCTGCAAGCATTAAAATACGTGCTTCTGCTTGTGCTTCTGCGGATAAAGGAACGTGAACCGCCATTTGGTCACCATCAAAGTCAGCGTTGTAAGCTGTACATACAAGAGGGTGAAGACGGATTGCGCGACCTTCAACTAGCGTTGGTTCAAATGCTTGAATACCAAGTCTGTGAAGCGTAGGCGCCCGGTTAAGTAGTACCGGATGTTCACGGATAACTTCTTCTAATACGTCCCAAATTTCTGGAGCCATACGTTCGATTTTACGTTTAGCGCTCTTAATGTTGTGTGCTAAACCGCGTCCAACTAGTTCTTTCATAACAAATGGTTTGAATAATTCAAGAGCCATTTCTTTTGGAAGACCACATTGGTACATTTTTAAGTTAGGTCCAACTACGATAACGGAACGACCAGAATAATCGACACGTTTACCTAGTAAGTTTTGACGGAAACGACCTTGTTTCCCTTTAAGCATATGAGAAAGGGATTTAAGCGGACGGTTACCTGGACCTGTTACTGGACGACCACGACGACCGTTGTCAATTAGAGCATCGACAGCTTCTTGTAGCATCCGTTTTTCATTTTGCACGATAATGTTTGGTGCACCTAAATCAAGAAGGCGTTTCAAACGGTTGTTCCGGTTGATTACCCGACGATATAAGTCATTCAAATCACTTGTTGCAAAACGGCCACCTTCAAGTTGTACCATTGGACGAATTTCTGGTGGGATAACTGGTAGCACGTCAAGTACCATCCAGCTTGGGTTGTTGCCGGAATTACGGAAAGCTTCCATAACTTCCAAACGACGAATTGCACGAGTACGACGTTGACCTTGTGCAGATTTTAGTTCTTCTTTTAAATCATTTGTTTCTTTTTCTAAGTCGATATCGGCTAAGATTTTTTTGATAGCTTCTGCGCCCATACCAGCTGAGAAACCTTTACCATATTTTTCGCGGTAAACGCGGTATTCACGTTCAGATAAAAGTTGTTTCTTTTCAAGTGGAGTATCGCCTGGTTCTGTAACCACGTAAGATGCAAAGTAGATAATTTCTTCTAATGCACGTGGGGACATATCCATAACAAGACCCATACGGCTTGGAATTCCTTTGAAGTACCAGATGTGAGAAACAGGAGCTGCGAGTTCAATATGGCCCATACGTTCACGGCGCACTTTTGATTTCGTTACTTCTACTCCACAACGGTCACAAACTACGCCTTTATAGCGAACACGTTTGTATTTACCACAAGAACATTCCCAGTCTTTCATTGGTCCAAAAATTCTTTCACAGAATAAGCCGTCACGTTCAGGTTTAAGCGTTCTGTAGTTGATGGTTTCAGGTTTTTTTACTTCACCGTGAGACCATGAACGAATTTTATCTGGAGATGCCAGACCGATTTTCATATACTCAAAATTATTAACATCTAACAAGTGCCCAACCTCCTAAATTAGTTTGGAGCATTCGCTTTAGGAAGCGCTTGGGGATTCCCGCACACTTCCCAGACTTTTAGGGAAAGTCTTAGCGATCGCTTAATTTTATATTTTGCAAAAAACAAATCATTGTTTCTTATTGTTTTGGAGTCTCAATTATCGAACCGAATTACTCAGTCTTTTCAGTGGCTGCATTTTCCGGTTGTACGATATTGAAGGCATCATTTTGATTAGTAAAGTCGTCATCATCCATGTCACGCATCTCGATTTCTTCTTCGTCTGCGGAAAGCATTTTAACGTCCATTCCAAGACTTTGAAGCTCTTTGATGAGTACTTTGAAGGATTCTGGCACACCAGGTTCTGGAACGCTTTCGCCTTTAACAATCGCTTCGTAAGTTTTCACACGACCAACCACGTCATCGGATTTAATCGTTAGGATTTCTTGAAGTGTATAAGCGGCACCATATGCTTCAAGTGCCCATACTTCCATTTCCCCAAAACGTTGTCCACCAAATTGTGCTTTACCACCAAGCGGTTGTTGCGTTACTAGAGAGTAAGGTCCAGTTGAACGCGCATGAAGTTTATCATCAACCATGTGGGCAAGTTTGATCATGTACATTACACCTACAGAGATACGGTTATCAAATGCTTCACCAGAACGTCCGTCGTAAAGAACTGTTTTCGCATCGCGGGCCATACCGGCTTCTTCCACAGTGCTCCATACATCTTCTTCATTCGCTCCATCAAATACTGGAGTTGCAACGTGAATTCCTAAAGCACGAGCAGCCATACCTAAGTGTAGCTCAAGTACTTGTCCGATATTCATACGAGATGGTACCCCAAGTGGGTTAAGCATGATGTCAACAGGTGTTCCGTCTGGCATAAATGGCATATCTTCTTCAGGTAAAATACGGGAGATAACCCCTTTGTTACCGTGACGTCCGGCCATTTTATCGCCTTCGTGGATTTTACGTTTTTGTACAATATAAACACGTACTAATTGGTTTACACCAGGTGGTAGTTCGTCGCCAGCTTCACGTGTAAAGATCTTCACGTCAAGCACGATTCCACCGCCGCCATGAGGTACACGTAATGAAGTATCACGAACTTCACGTGCTTTTTCACCAAAGATAGCGTGTAATAAACGTTCTTCTGCAGTTAATTCAGTAACTCCTTTTGGTGTTACTTTACCAACTAGAAGGTCGTTGTCTTTTACTTCAGCACCGACACGGATAATTCCACGTTCGTCAAGGTCGCGTAAAGCGTCTTCCCCAACATTTGGAATATCACGAGTCATTTCTTCAGGTCCGAGTTTTGTATCACGAGCTTCTGATTCAAATTCTTCAATATGAATCGAAGTATAAACGTCATCTTTTACAAGACGTTCACTCATGATGATCGCATCCTCGTAGTTATAACCATCCCAAGTCATGAACGCAACTAGTACGTTACGACCAAGAGCAAGTTCACCGGAATCCATTGATGGACCGTTACCAAGGATTTCTCCTTTAACAACGCGGTCACCTTCTGCTACGTTTGGACGTTGGTTATAACAAGTACCTTGGTTAGAACGAACAAATTTACGTAATGTATATTTATCAATTCCGCCAGTTACTTCTTTGCCATCCACTAGAGATACACGACGAACCCAGATTTCGCGAGCTTCAACGTGTTCTACAATACCGTCATGTTTGGCAGTTACAGCTGCACCAGAGTCTTTTGCAGATACGTGTTCCATACCTGTTCCAACAAATGGAGCTTCAGGGTGCATAAGAGGAACCGCTTGACGTTGCATGTTCGCTCCCATTAGCGCACGGTTACTATCATCGTTTTCAAGGAACGGAATACATGCAGTCGCAACAGATACAACCTGTTTAGGCGATACGTCCATGTAGTCAATACGTTCTTTTTCTACCGCTAAGTTTTCTGAACGGAAACGAGCCATAACTTCTTCTTCTGTGAAAGTACCTTGTTCGTCTAATTTCGAGTTCGCTTGCGCTACAACGTAATTATCCTCTTCATCCGCAGTTAGATAATCAATCTTATCAGTAACACGGTTTGTTTCAGGATCTACGCGGCGGTAAGGCGTTTCGATAAAGCCGAATTTATTTACCTTCGCAAAGGAAGAAAGGGAGTTGATCAAACCAATGTTCGGTCCCTCTGGCGTTTCAATCGGACACATACGGCCATAGTGAGAGTAATGCACGTCACGTACTTCATAACCAGCACGTTCACGCGTCAAACCACCAGGTCCAAGCGCTGAAAGACGACGTTTATGCGTAAGTTCGCCAAGTGGATTTGTTTGATCCATGAACTGGGATAACTGCGAGCTACCAAAGAATTCTTTAATAGAAGCAACTACTGGGCGAATATTAATCAATTGTTGTGGTGTAATTGTAGTCATATCTTGAATAGACATACGCTCACGAACTACACGTTCCATACGGGATAAACCGATACGGAATTGGTTTTGTAAAAGTTCACCAACAGAACGAAGACGACGATTACCTAGGTGATCGATGTCATCTGTATCGCCAACACCATGTAGCAAGTTAAAGAAGTAGCTAATGGATGAAATAATATCAGAAGGCGTGATGTGTTTTACATTTTCTTCAATATACGCGTTACCAATGATGTTGATTTCTTTTTCGTCATCATTTGGTGCATAGATTTTAATAGATTGAACGAGTACGCTATCTTCCATAACTCCATCAGTTGGACGAAGTGTGCGGAAACCTACACCGTTTTCTAAATTAGGAATAATTTGATCTAAATTACGACGATCCAAAATGTCACCTTTAGAAGCGATAATTTCACCAGTTTCTGGATCCACTAAAGTTTCTGCTAATGTTTGGTTGAATAGACGGTTTTTCAGATGTAATTTTTTGTTGATTTTATAACGTCCAACGCTTGCAAGATCGTAGCGTTTTGGATCAAAGAAACGAGAAACTAGTAAGCTTCTAGCGTTATCAACTGTTGGGGGTTCACCCGGACGTAATCTTTCGTAAATTTCTAGAAGTGCTTTTTCAGCATTGTCAGTGTTGTCTTTTTCAAGCGTGTTGCGCAAGTAGTCATTGTCCCCGATTAAATCAATAATTTCTTGATCGGAACCAAAGCCTAGTGCACGAAGTAAAACAGTTACTGGTAATTTACGTGTACGGTCAATACGAACGTGTACAACGTCTTTAGCATCTGTTTCATACTCAAGCCAAGCCCCACGGTTAGGGATGACAGTAGAACCAAAGCCTTTTTTACCATTTTTGTCTAGTTTTCCATTGAAGTAAACACCTGGAGAACGAACTAATTGGGAAACGATAACACGTTCTGCCCCATTAATAATGAACGTACCCATTTCAGTCATTAGTGGGAAATCACCCATAAATACTTCTTGGTCTTTTACTTCGCCGGTTTCTTTGTTGATTAGGCGCAACTTCACGCGTAGTGGAGCCGCATAGTTTGCATCACGGTTCTTAGATTCTTCTACCGAGTATTTCGGTTCTCCAAGATCGTAATCAATGAATTCTAAAGATAAATTACCCGCAAAATCCTCAATTGGCGAAATATCGCGGAACATCTCACGTAGCCCTTCATCTAAGAACCATTGGTAAGAAGCTGTTTGAATCTCAATTAAGTTTGGTAATTCAAGTACTTCACTGATTCGCGCAAAACTTCTACGCGTACGATGCCGTCCATATTTTACATCATGTCCTGAATGTCCTGACAAACTATTCACCCCTCAAATTAATTAAAAAATTTATAAGCACACTGACTTCTCTTTTAGGCACAAAAACAGTGGAACCCCCCGCACCCGATGTTTAAGTTAAATCGTTCAAAAGTAAGTACTTCCATACTCCTTCATCAGCCTTAAACATCGTTCATCAAAAGTTTCCTGCTACCTTGTGTACATCTGATTCGCATAATCGCAATCAGACAAAACCTAGGTCGAAATCAAGTGGAACTTCAAAAAGAAAAAATTGCTGCTTTAGACAAAAAGAAAGCGGATTTCATCAACTATTTCTGAAAACCACATCCATGTTTATTTATAGCACCAAAAACCGCGTAAACGCTTCATTTTTTGTCATATTTTGAAATAAAATGCAGCGCAAAAAAACGGTATAGATTCTTTTGGCATTATACTATAATACAACATCTCTCCACCTATGTCAAATATTTTTCTAGAAAAATAAGAAGCGACATGTTATAATATTTGCCGCTTCTTTTTCATTATGTTTTGAAATTTAATTAGCACTCATTAATTCAAGTATTTTGCAAAATTCCATAACTACCTGAATTTTAGTTTTTAACGCTTCTAAAAATAAAATACCCTTTATCTCTCGCCACTGTTTCAACGTTACCGAAAACTTCTTCCATTTTCTTTTCAGCAGATGGACCGCCTTGTTTCTTTTGAATAACAATCCAGAGTTCTCCGGTTTCTCGCAAGTGATCGTAAGCACCTTCTAAAATCGCGTGAACTATTCTTTTCCCTGCACGAATTGGCGGATTACTAATAATCGCTTGGTAATCGTTCGCAGTTACGTTATCATAAACCGAACTTTCATAGATATGCGTGTTCGTAATTTTATTGATTTCCGCATTTTCTTTCGCAAGTTCCAGTGCGCGCAAATTAACATCTACCATTTCAATTTGGCTATCAGGGAACGCTTTCGCTACCGTTAACCCCATCGGACCATAACCACAACCAACATCCAAGATTTTCCCTATTTTCGTTTCTAACTCAAAAGATTCAATCAATAATTTCGAACCAAAATCGACCGTATTTTTGGAAAACACGCCATTGTCACTTGTAAAACTCATATTAAAACCTTTTAACATCACTTGCCATGTTTTTCGGTTATGTTTAATTGTTTCGTCGTTTGTGTAGTAATGATTGTTAGTCAAGAACCGCACCTTCCTTTCGTATCTCTAGCTATTTTAGCATAAAATCTTACTCGGATGTAGCATTTTTGGTAACTCATCTTAAACTTGATTAATTGCAATAAAAAAGACCTTAGATAACAAGTATCTAAGGTCTTTAAGTTAATTACTTAACTTCTACGTTAGCGCCAACTTCTTCAAGTTTAGCTTTGATTTCTTCAGCTTCGTCTTTAGCAACGCCTTCTTTAAGAGCTTTAGGAGCGTTGTCAACTAATTCTTTAGCTTCTTTTAAGCCAAGACCAGTGATTTCACGAACCACTTTGATTACTTTGATTTTAGAATCTCCAGCAGAAGCTAGTTCTACAGTGAATTCAGTTTGCTCAGCAGCACCGCCACCAGCAGCAGCTACAGCTACAGGAGCAGCAGCAGTTACGCCAAATTCTTCTTCGATTGCTTTTACTAAATCGTTAAGTTCTAATACAGATGCTTCTTTTACGGAAGCAATGATTTCTTCAATGTTTAAAGCCATTTTGAAATTCCTCCAATAATATAATTTTTTCGGATTTAACCGAGATTTGTTTGTAGGGTTTCCCCTGGGTAGAACAGATTATGCTTCTTGTCCTTCTTTTTGGTCAGCAACAGCTTTAGTAGCGATAGCAAGACCGCGAACTGGAGCTTGAAGTACGTTGCAAAGCATAGATAGCAATCCTTCGCGTGATGGAAGTGTTGCAAGTGCTTTAATTTCTTCAAGAGAAGCAACTTTACCTTCAATAACACCGGCTTTGATTTCTAGTGCTTCGTGATCTTTAGCGAAATCGTTAAGGATTTTCGCAGGCGCAACTACGTCTTCATTACTGAATGCGATTGCGTTAGGACCAGTTAGAGCTCCTTCTAAACCTTCGTAACCGTTAGCTTCAACAGCACGGCGAGTTAGTGAGTTTTTGTAGACTTTAAATTCAATACCAGCATCACGCAATTGTTTACGTAAGTCAGTGATTTCGCCAACGTTTAAGCCGCGGTAATCAACAATTACTGTAGACGCACTAGCTGATAATTTAGTTTTAATTTCTTCAACTGCACTTTGTTTAGCTTCAAGAACTTTACTCATTTTTCCACCTCCGTCCAACAATTAAATCTAATTAAACAGACACTAGTTCCGTTTGATCAGCAACAAAAAACCTCTGACACCGTAGACGCCAGAGGTTTTTGTGAAATGCGCGCGAACGCACACTTCAAAAGAAATCCCTCGGGTGGCATATTTAAGCGATAAACGCGCCAACTGTCTACGGTAAGGATATTTGATTGTTTCAACTAGCCTATCTTATCAAAAGACAAGGGGCTGGTCAAGTTAAATTTTATAAGCTAGCTGGGTCGACTTTGATTCCAGGTCCGAAAGTAGTTGTTACGGAAAGATTTTTCACGTAAGTACCTTTCGCAGCAGCAGGTTTTGCTTTTTGTAGAACGTCATTCACAGTACGGAAGTTTTCTACTAGTTTAGCAGCATCAAAAGATACTTTACCGATTGCAGCGTGTACGTTACCAGCTTTATCAACACGGTATTCTACTTTACCAGCTTTAATTTCGTTAACTGCTTTAGTTACGTCCATAGTTACTGTACCAGTTTTAGGGTTTGGCATTAAACCTTTTGGTCCAAGGACACGGCCTAATTTACCAACTTCACCCATCATGTCAGGTGTAGCAACGATAACGTCAAATTCAAACCAACCTTGGTTGATTTTTTCAACGAATTCAGATTCACCAACGTAATCAGCTCCAGCAGCCTCAGCTTCTTTAGCTTTTTCACCTTTTGCGAATACTAATACGCGTTGAGTTTTACCAGTACCGTTTGGTAATACAACAGCACCACGGATTTGTTGGTCCGCTTTTTTAGGGTCAACGCCAAGACGGAATGCTACTTCAACAGTTGCATCGAATTTAGCGAAGTCAATTTTTTTAGCAAGTTCTACTGCTTCTTCTGCAGTGTAAACTTTGTTTGCATCAATTTGTTTTAAAGCATCTTGATACTTTTTGCCTTTCTTAGCCATTTCTTTTCCTCCTTAATTGTCAAATTGTGAAACACACGATTAGTCTTGGATAGTGATACCCATAGAACGTGCAGTACCTTCAACCATTAGCATTGCAGATTCAACATTTGCAGCGTTAAGGTCTGGCATTTTTGTTTCAGCAATTTCCTGTACTTGAGCGCGAGTTACAGATGCAACTTTTGTTTTGTTTGGTTCACCGGATCCTTTTTCCACTTTAGCTGCTTTTTTAAGTAATACAGCTGCTGGTGGAGTTTTAGTGATGAACGTAAACGAACGGTCTTCAAATACAGTGATCACAACAGGAATAATAAGACCAGCTTGATCGGCTGTGCGAGCATTAAACTCTTTACAGAATCCCATGATGTTTACGCCAGCTTGACCTAATGCAGGTCCAACTGGAGGTGCAGGATTTGCTTTACCTGCTGGAATTTGAAGTTTAACTTCTTTAATCACTTTTTTTGCCACGAGACATACCTCCTTAAGTCCGTGATGTGGTTGACTGGGGCTGATATTTCCCCTCCCACGTTAAAACATACGTCAAAAACGTACTTATATATGATACCATCTTAAACGTTTCGTTGCAA
The DNA here is from genome assembly GCF_028596125.1 of Listeria innocua. GTDB lineage: Bacteria > Bacillota > Bacilli > Lactobacillales > Listeriaceae > Listeria > Listeria innocua. Next base: position 248,231 of record NZ_CP117229.1, on the reverse strand, counting down.
GATTTTTTTAGAGATTTACTTTGAATTCCATGGTCGTTTTATCGAAATAAACGTTTTGATTTTTCCGCCATAAGTTCAAATACGCTGTGTAACCTTGCGCAGCCTTATCAATCCAAGCTGGGTTTACTGTTTTTAATAACTGCAATGTTTTTTCAAAAGCGATTTTACGGGTATCCGTTTCAAGGATGTTATCGTCGCGTTTGATGTCTTCTTTACGATGGCGCAGTTCAAATTCCATCCCCATATACCAACAAATATGCAGAAAAACTTCATATTTAAACTCTTCAAAATCAGTTGTTTTGAATTCACTGTTTCGTTCGCCGCGTTCATAACCGTAAAGCATATAGCCATCTTGTTCGCTATAATCCATACAAAGTTCACCGCACCCTGGACCATTACCTAAGAATAAAGGGAAATCGAGATCTAAAAATATAGCTTCTCGTTTAAAATCCAAATATATCTGCTTAGCCTTGTCCATTTGTTCGCCTCCTTAACAAAACAACCTCCACAAATAATGTAGAGGTTGTAAGTTTTAAAGTTTTTCGATTTGATTGAAATCCACTTCGACTGGAGTTTCACGACCGAACATGTTAACCATGACTTTCGCTTTACCTTTGTCGTTGTCCATTTCATCCACTTTACCAGAGAAGTCAGCGAATGGCCCTTCTTTGACCATAACTGTTTCACCGATTTCAAAGTCAGCTTCAGCGCGTTTTTCGACCATACCCATGCTTTTCAGAATACGATCTGCTTCTTCTGGAAGTAATGGTGTTGGTTTCGAGCCAGAACCTGAAGAACCAACAAATCCAGTAACTCCTGGAGTATTACGCACGACATACCAAGAATCATCTGTCATAACGATTTCTACTAATACGTAACCTGGGAAAACTTTACGTTTGATTGTTTTTGTTTTACCATTTTTCACTTCTGTTTCTTCTTCTTCCGGTACAATAACTCGGAAAATTTTATCTGACATGCCCATTGATTCTACACGTTTTTCTAGGTTTGCTTTGACTTTATTTTCATAACCGGAGTAAGTATGAACTACATACCAATTTTTTTCCATTGTTTAGTTGGCAGCAATCCTATTTTGCCGCCATCCTCCTTTTAGTATAATCCAAAATAAAAAACCCGAAAGTTGTACGGGTTTTGTCTCAAGTAATAGTATATCATTATCTTTGTAAAATTCCTAGCACTACACGATAAGTTTAATAATTTGTTCGATACCAAAATCAATTAACATAAAGAATAAAGCAAATAAAATAACTGTGATAACTACTGTTACTGTGTATGTTAAAAGTTCTTTTCTAGTTGGCCATGTAACTTTATGCATTTCGGATGAAACGTTCCGAAAGAATCTTGCTATTGCAGACATACCAAAACCTCCATATCGTCTATTTTGTTTCTCGATGTAATGTATGTTTATTGCAGTGTCGACAGAATTTCTTCACTTCTAAGCGAGTTTCTTTCTGCGTCCCGCTAACATTGACTGTATAGTTTCTTGAACCACACTCAGAACAAGCGAGGGATGTTTTCTTCTTCATAAATTATCTCAACTCCGCAATCATTAAATATGCCATGCCAAAAAGTAGGCACATTTCATCCATATAAATATAACACTTGGCTCTTGGCTAGTCAATTATTTTTTCATTCAAACTGCTTCATCATTTTCTTTTTTACTCGTTGCAATGCATTATCGATAGCTTTCTCTTTTTTATTGAAGAAAAGCGCCATTTCTTGATAGCTTTTGCCTTCTAAATATTGTTTTAATACTTCTTTTTCAAATTCGCTTGTGACTTGTTCAAGTTGACGCGCTACATGTGTTAAATCTTCATTTTTAATTAGAAAATCTTCTGGGGTTTCGGCCGCTTTTTCGGAAATGACATCTAGTAAAGTCCAGTCTACATCATCTTCAGCCATTGGTGTGTCGAGCGAAACTGAATTGTTTAAAGGGATATTCTTCTGCCTAGATGCCCGCTTCACCGCCGAAAGAAGTTGCCTATTTATACACATTTCCGCAAAAGAACGGAACGAGGCTTCTTTTGACTCATCGTAATCACGAATTGCTTTGAAAAGCCCAATCATTGCTTCTTGGATTAAATCATCTCGCTCTGCACCTTGTAAAAAATATTGCGTCGATTTCCAGTAAATAACCGACTGATACCTACTGAAAAAATACTCTAACGCGTCCGTATCACCGCTTCTAGCTAGTTCAAGCATCGCCATTTCTTCTTGATTTACTGAATTCTCCACTAGGCTAATCGGCTCCTTTTCGACAGGATTTCTTCTTTGGTTGCTTCATTATACATAGTCAGAAACAGCCCGTCAATCCCTTACTCCTCGCCTCTTCTCCACTTTTCAAGCTGGGAAATAATATCAGAATCTAGATTGAGGTTTGATTTTGGCATTTTTTCCTGAATTCGTTTGATTTTCTGTCCGATTTGTTTACTCATTTCTTGAATTTCAAAAAGTAGTTCACGTGAAGAAATCCGAAGCGCACCTTGTCCAAAAATAGCCCACTGTTCTGTATAATCAGATGTCGCTACAATAATTTGCGTCCGCGCATTTTTCCATTCAATTGCTTTTTGTTCAATATATTCATCTGCCGTTTCATCTTCATGCGTAAACACTACCTCAACTTGATGCTTCTTGCTTTTTCGCTTTACTCCACGAACAAACTGCGCATCAAATACAACTACAACTCGGTATCCCGTATAGCTTTGGTACTCCGCCATCCACTCAATTAGCTTATCTCTCGCCGCTTCCAAATCGCGATCTTTTAAGAAACTCAATTCTGGCCAAGCTCCAATCACATTATACCCGTCAACAAGCAGAATTTGTTCCATCATTATTTCTCCAGTGGGAAACGTTTCCGATAAACTTCATAAAGTAACAAACTTGCAGCAACAGAGGCATTAAGTGATGTCACTTTTCCGCGCATTGGTAAATGAACAAGGAAATCACATTTTTCACGGACTAAGCGGCTCATTCCGAATCCTTCACTTCCAATAACAATAGCAAGTGGCATATCCACATCCATTGTCCGGTAATCGCTACTACCTTTCGCATCGGTTCCAAAAATCCATAGTCCCCGTTTTTGTAATTCTTCCATTGTACGTACCATATTCGTCACACGTACCACTGGAACATACTCCATCGCACCAGTACTAGCTTTAGCTACCGTTTGAGTTAAGCCAACAGAGCGGCGTTTCGGAATAATAATCCCGTGCGCACCGACAGAATCTGCCGTACGCATAATAGATCCTAAATTATGTGGATCTTCTAACTCATCAAGAATAATGAAAAACGGCATTTCGTCTTTTGCTTCAGCTGCTGCAAATAAATCATCCAGTTCAGCATATTGATAGGCCGCAACTTGAGCTGCAACCCCTTGATGTGCGCCACTTACAACCTTCTCAATTTTTTGTTTTGGTACAAATTGAACTTGAATTTTACGTTCTTTTGCTAAAGTTAATACTTGTTTTAAAACGCCTTTTTGCGAACCTTCTTGTACATAGATTTTGTGAATATCTCTATCAGATCGTAATACTTCAAGGACAGGATTTCTCCCACCAATCCACTCTTGCTCATTTTCTTGTTCCATTAGTTATTTTCCACTCCTTTTTCTACTATTTCTAGCGCTTTTTCCATCCATTCTTGAAGTCGTTCCATGTCACCCGCTAAATAAAGATAACCAAGTACAGCTTCAAAAGAAGTAGACATGCTATACGTTCCAGGATCTGTATTTTTTGGTATTGTATAAGATTTGGCATTTCGGCCACGTTTGGCAATCCGATCTTCTTCATCTGTCAAAAAACCTTCTGCAATCATCGCTTTAAGCGCCACCGCCTGCCCTTTTGCAGAAACGAATTTTGTCGCGGTTTTATGCAGTTGATTCGGCTTTGTTTTACCAGCAGCAAGTAAATATTCGCGGATAAATTTCTCGTACACCGCATCGCCCATGTAGGCAAGCGCGAGGCCATTAAGTTGCTTGTAGTCTTTCACTTCTGCCATGATTTACCCCCGTCTAAACCGCGTACCTTGCGCAGTATCTTCCAAAATAATATCTTTTTCTTTTAAAATGTCACGAATTTCGTCAGCTCGTGCAAAATTACGTTCATTTCTCGCTTGCAGACGCTCTTCAATTAACGCTTCTACTTCACTATCATCCAGTGAATCAGTTTGCGTATTTTCTAATTTCAAGCCTAGTACTTCTGCAAATAAACGCATCATACTTAAAAATTCACGCAAAACATTAATAGAAACAGTTTCTTTTGAAAGATAAATATTCGCACGTTTCGCAAGCTCATGGAAAGTAGTAATCGCATTGGCAGTATTAAAATCATCATCCATATCATCTTCAAATGCTTGTTTTAATTCTGTCAGTTGCTCCAACCATTCATCTTCGTGGGTTTCTTCCACGTATTCCCCGTCATCTGTTTGAATACGGTGGTCAATGTTTTGATAGGCAATCATTAAACGCTCTAGCCCATTTTTTGCATCTTCTAAAATAGCATCATTTAATGTAATCGGCTTACGGTAATGTACGGACAACATGAAGAAACGAATCACATTTGGATCATTGTCTTTTAACACATCATGCAGCGTAATAAAATTCCCAAGCGATTTAGACATTTTTTCCCCGTCAATATTTAAAAAGGCATTGTGCATCCAGTATTTTGCGAACGTTTTTCCAGTCGCCGCTTCGGATTGAGCAATCTCATCCTCATGGTGAGGAAATACTAAATCTTGCCCGCCCGCATGAATATCAATCGTGTCACCAAGATATTTTTTCGCAAGCGCCGAGCATTCTATGTGCCAACCAGGACGACCATTTCCAAACGGACTTTCCCAGAAAATTTCACCCGGTTTAGCAGCTTTCCAAAGTGTGAAATCAAGCTCGTCTTGTTTGCGCTCATTATATTCAACCCGCGCTCCGTGTTGTAGTTCCGATAATTCTTGCCCAGATAGTTTCCCGTAATCTTTGAATTTTTTCGTACGGAAATATACATCGCCAGCTGACTCATAAGCATAACCTTTTTCGATTAGGGTGCTGATTAATTGAATAATTTCATCCATATTTTCTGTTACACGCGGATTCACAGTCGCTTTCGCCACATTCAGTTGATCCACATCATCAAAGTAAGCCCCAATAAAACGATCCGCCACTTCAGGAACCGTCAATTTCAACTCATTTGCCGCACGAATCAATTTATCATCCACATCCGTAAAATTAGACACGAATTTCACATCGTAGCCACGGTACGTAAAATAACGTCGAACTGTATCGAAAACAATAATTGGCCGCGCATTTCCGATATGAATGTAGTTGTACACAGTTGGTCCGCAAACATACATTTTCACTTCGCCATCTTTGAGTGGTTTAAAAGGCTCTTTCTCTCGTTTTAACGTATTAAAAATTTGTATCGACAATCAGATCTACTCCTTTTCCTTCAAAAGTTTTTCTACTATATTTTCTAATTCTGCAATTCGTAACGTCAGTTCATCCATTTTAGGAACCGCGTGCCCTACCGTGCGCCCATTAAGCCGAACAACTTTAGCTGGAATACCGACAACAGTTGCGCCGGGTGGTACGTCTTTTAAAACAACCGCACCCGCACCAATTCGCGCATCTGCTCCAATATCAACTGGTCCAAGTACTTTGGCTCCCGCTGAAACAAGCGCTCTATCACCGACCGTTGGATGACGTTTCCCGCAGTCTTTCCCGGTTCCACCAAGCGTAACTCCGTGAAATATCGTAACATCATCACCAATTTCAGCAGTTTCTCCAATGACAATCCCTGCACCGTGATCTATAAAAAGCCTTCTACCAATTGTTGCGCCGGGATGAATTTCTATATTAGTCCAGAAACGAGCAGTCTGCGATAATACTTTTCCAAACAAAACCATTTTGTGACGATAAAAAAAGTTTGCCACACGATGCCACCAAAGTGCGTGCAATCCCGGATTCGTTAAAAAAGCATCAAAAAAAGTCTTCGTCGCAGGGTCATTCTTTATAATTGTTGCAATATCTTCTTTTAAGCGAGTTGGCATTTTGTTGCCTCCTTATTCAAGTTCGTACATTTTTTCATTGAACCTACGCCAACAAAAAAAGCCCCTCTAATACAGAGACGCTTTGCGCGGTTCCACTCTGACTTGAGTATTGCTAATTTTAGCAGATACTCCAACTCTAGGGGTGGGGGTAACGACCCACATTTCGTCTGACGATACTAAATTTCCCATCAGAATTCAGGGAGGCATTTCAGGAGTGTTCAGCTAAGTCGCTTCCAGCCGCGGCGACTCTCTCTTTAAGCTTAGAATTCCGTACTTCTTCCCATCAGCACTTTTTCCGTATATTTAGTTCTATTATAACAGCAATAAAATTCCTTGCAACTGAAATATATCGAAATAAAAAAGTGCCCCGTAAATAGCCGAGGCACTTTCATTTAAAATTAATTATTTTGTAACCATGTATCTAAACGATTTAGTACTTTTTCAAGACCAAGAACTTCGATTGCAAGTGGCAATTCAGGACCATGCATTTCGCCAGTTGTCACGATACGAATTGGCATAAATAAACCTTTACCTTTTACGCCAGTTTCTTTTTGAACACGTTTGATGGCAGATTTTACTTCCGCCGCTTCAAGAACATCTAGCGCTTCTAATTCTTTTTTGAAGGCAGAAATAACTGTCGGTACTGTTTCTTCGGCAAGGACAGCCTTTTCTTCTTCGTCAAAAGTAATCGATTCAGCATCAGCGAAAAACATTTCTGAAAGTGGCACAATTTCAGCACCATAACTCATTTGCTCGTGATAAAGCGAAACTAATTTGTGCACCCAGTCAAGTTCTGCTTGATCTAAATCAGCAGATACAACACCGGCTTTTTGTAAATGCGGTAAAGAAAGTTCTACTACATCATTTAGCGGTAATTTTTTCACATATTGGTTATTAACCCAAGTCAATTTAACATTATCGAACAATGCTGGCGATTTAGATAAACGCTTCGGATCAAACATTTTAATAAATTCTTCTTTAGAGAAAATTTCTTCTTCCCCTTCAGGAGACCAACCAAGCATTGCAATAAAGTTAAATAACGCTTCTGGTAAATATCCAAGGTCACGATACTGCTCGATAAATTGAATAATCGAACCGTCACGTTTACTTAATTTACGTCTGCTTTCATTCACAATAAGTGTCATATGACCGAAAATTGGAGGTTCCCAGCCAAAAGCATTATAAATTAAAATTTGTTTTGGTGTATTCGAAATATGGTCATCACCACGAAGAACATGCGAGATTTCCATTAAATGATCGTCCACTGCTACAGCAAAATTATAAGTAGGAATTCCATCTTTTTTCGCAATAACAAAATCACCAATACCATTCGATTCAAAAGAAACATCATCTTTAACCATATCGTTAAAAGTAATTGTTTCATTAGCTGGTACTTTGAAACGAATACTTGGTTTAAAACCTTGCGCTTCTTTTTCTGCTTGTTGCTCTTTTGTTAAATGACGGCATTTACCGCTATAACGCGGCATCTCACCATTTGCTTTTTGTTTTTCACGTTCTGCTTCTAATTCTTCTTCCGTACAATAACATTTATACGCCAAGCCTTTATCTAAAAGTTGTTGAATTAATGGTTCATAAATTGATTGACGTTCTGATTGACGGTAAGGACCATATTTCCCAGGAACATCAACACCTTCATCCCAGTCCATACCTAGCCATTTTAGGTTTTTCATTTGACTTTCTTCGCCGTCAGCTACGTTACGTTTCGCATCCGTATCTTCAATTCGAATAATAAAGTCTCCATCATTATGTCTTGCAAATAAATAGTTAAATAAGGCAGTACGCGCATTCCCAATATGCAAAAATCCAGTTGGACTAGGCGCATAACGTACACGTACTCGTTTTGTTTCGCTCACAATTATTCACTCCTTTAATTATTTTTCAAGTAAGACTACCGCTAAGCTAGCGATTCCTTCTTCTCTACCAGTAAATCCTAATTTCTCCGTCGTGGTTGCTTTTACATTTACTTGGGATGGTTCTGCGTGAAGTAACTCAGCAATCCGGTGTTTCATCAACTCCACATAAGGAGCCATTTTCGGTTTTTCAGCGATAATAGTCGCATCTAAATTTCCAAGCTTGAACCCCTCTGCTTCCACCTGTCGCCAAATTTCCGCAAGAAGCTCTGCTGAATCCGCGTCTTTATAAGCCATATCCGTATCCGGGAAAAAATGACCAATATCCAAAGAACCAATTGCACCAATGATCGCATCTGTAACGGCATGAAGTAGTACGTCGGCATCACTATGACCTAGCAAACCTTTTTCGTAAGGAATCTTAATCCCGCCAATAATCAATTCACGGTCATAATCAAGTTTATGTACGTCATATCCTTGGCCAATCCTAATCATTTAATTTCCCTCCAAGTTCTCCTAAAATCGCCTTTGCAAGTGGCATATCTTCAGGAGTTGTCAGCTTTATATTATAATAGCTTCCTTGGACAATAGCAACAGGGTATGGAATCCGCTCGACCAAACTAGCTTCATCAGTTCCTAGAAATTGGTCTTTTTTCGCAAGACAGTGCGCCTTTTGTAAAATGTGTAATTCAAAAGCTTGTGGCGTTTGAACCTGCCAGAGATTATCACGATCAACTGTTTCCTTTACAACATCGTGAATAACTCGCTTTACAGTATCTTTCACTTGCACAGCACAAATAGCAGCTTTATTTTGTTTCACACCTAATAACAGACGATCAATAATATCTAGAGTCACAAAAGGCCTAGCTCCGTCATGCACAAGCACTACGCTCTCTAAACCACAACATTCAAGTCCAGCAGCTACACTATACTGACGCTCACTTCCGCCTTTTACGACCTCGACTCTATCTTCTGCAACATCAAGTTGTTGCATCAACTTTCTCACATGTTTTCTTTCCGTTTCTTGGCACACGACAATCACCTTCGAGCAACGATTATCCGCCAAAAAAGGACGCAGGGCATGAATGAAAATTGGTTCACCAACTAAATCCAGCCACATTTTATTTTTTTCCGCGTTCATACGTTTGCCTTGTCCTGCTGCTAAAAAAATCAGCTCATAATTCATGCTTGTTTACTCCTTCCAATCAGGATGGTTTAGCAAAAATCATTCTTCCTGCTGACGTTTGAAGCACACTTGTTACTTCTACTTGAATGGTTTCATTAATAAACTTACGCCCATCTTCTACAACAATCATCGTTCCATCATCTAAATATGCAACGCCTTGATTATGCTCCTTACCATCTTTCACCATAAGAACAGTCATTTTCTCACCTGGTAATACAACAGGTTTTACCGCATTCGCCAAATCATTAATATTTAAAACAGGTACATTTTGAAATTCGCATACTTTGTTTAAATTATAATCATTTGTTACGACAATCCCGCCCATTACTTTAGCAAGTTTTACAAGTTTGCTGTCCACTTCTGGCGTATCCTCAAAATCACCTTCATACATTTCCACTTGGATAGAGTCTTCTTTTTGAATTCGATTTAAAATATCTAATCCACGTCGTCCTCTTGTCCGTTTTAAAGTATCAGAAGAGTCAGCGATATGTTGAAGCTCAGCTAATACAAAGAGTGGTATAACAACCGTTCCATCTAAAAACCCAGTAGCTAAAATATCAGCAATACGACCATCAATAATAACACTCGTATCCAAGATTTTATAGGTTTTCTTAGATTTCTCCTCAGTTTGCTCTTCTTCTGGCGTTTTCTTCTTCGCATTTCTGTTGTTAACAAAATTCCCAAATTCATTGCGACGACTAATTCCAATACGGAACCCTAAATAACCTAGTACTAACGTTAAAATCACTGGTACTACTGAATTTAAAAGCGGTATATTTGTTTGACTTAAAGCATTGCTCGCGAAAAACGCAATAACTAAACCAACAAATAAACCTAACCCCCCGTAAATAAGCGTTGCAATAGCAATTTTAGCTAATTTTTCCTCTAACCAATTAAGTGCGGCTTCTACATATTTCACCGCCCAGAAAGTAATAAGATAAAATATAAGTGCACCAATCAAAGCATCAGTATAAGGATTATTAATTAGCAAAATGTGTCCTATCCCAAGTTTCACCCATAGTGCTGGTAGTGAAAAGACCCCCGTAGTCCCGCCAAGGATTAAAAAACACACTCGAATTACCCATGTAAGCATTTAGTTTCCCCCTTTCCATTTTTATATTTATACATATAATCGGGCTATTACCAAACATACATATAGCACTATTCTACACTATTAAAAGACTATACCGCAAATAGTACTCATGGAATCGCTGAAGTATTTATTTTCAGTCTGGCAAAGCCTTCTTCAATGCTTCTCCAATCGTTTCTACGCCAACCACTTGCACGTCTTTTGGTACTTTCCAAGTGCCTTCATTATTTTTAGGGATAAAAATTCGTTTGAAGCCTAGTTTGGCAGCTTCTTGTACGCGTTGTTCAATTCTTGCAACACGGCGAATCTCACCAGTTAGACCAAGTTCTCCAATAAAACAATCCGTACTTCTTGTCGGTTTATCACGATAACTAGAAGCCACACTAACAGCTACCGCCAAATCAACTGCTGGTTCATCTAATTTAACTCCGCCAGCTGCCTTTAGATAAGCATCTTGATTTTGTAACATTAAACCTACTCTTTTTTCTAAAACAGCCATAATCAAAGAAACTTTATTATAATCAATTCCAGTTGCCATCCGTTTGGCGTTTCCAAACATGGTTGGCGATACAAGTGCTTGAATCTCTACAAGCACAGGACGAGTCCCTTCCATCGAAGCTACAACTGTTGATCCCGAGGCTCCTTCTAGACGTTCCTCTAAGAACACCTCAGATGGATTGGCAACTTCCACAAGACCAATATCACGCATCTCAAATATCCCCATTTCATTTGTCGAGCCAAAACGGTTTTTTACTGCGCGTAAAATTCGATAAGCATGATGACGTTCTCCTTCAAAATAAAGCACTGTATCTACCATATGTTCAAGTAAACGCGGTCCAGCAATCGCGCCTTCTTTCGTCACATGACCAACGATGAAAATAGCAATATTTTGCATTTTAGCGATCCGCATTAAAGCAGCCGTACATTCTCGAACCTGTGATACACTTCCCGCAGCACTCGTGACATCAGGGTGATAAACAGTTTGAATAGAGTCAATGACAACAAAATCTGGTTTTACAAAGTCGATTGTTTCTTGAACCGCTTCTAAATCAGTTTCTGCATAAACGTACAAATTATCACCGGAAACTTGTAGCCGCTCCGCACGAAGTTTTGTTTGCTTAATTGATTCTTCCCCAGAGATATATAATACTTTCTTATTAGTAAGGGTAAGTTGTGCCGACACTTGAAGTAAAAGCGTGGATTTACCAATACCAGGATCGCCGCCAACAAGCACCATAGATCCCGGAACAACTCCGCCACCAAGCACTCTATTTAATTCAGGCATATTAGTTTCTACCCGAGCTTCTTCTTCACTTGCAATCTGAGTTATTGGAGTCGCCTTTGATGGTTCTCCTGTATGATTAAAAGCTGAGCGTGATTTTTTCGATGGCTCTAATGCCTCTACCATCTGATTCCACTCATTGCAATTCGGACATTTACCCATCCATTTTGCCGATTCATACCCACATGACTGACACACAAATTTGGTCGTCCTTTTTGCCTTAGCCATTTCTACATCCCTCCATACATATGCTTCATTTTACCACAGATCATCTGTTCGCGTTAAGCCTTTTAGCCAAATTCGTATTTTCAAGCTTCTTTCTATATTTTTAGCCCTTATTCAGAAAAAAAACCTTCCTTAAGTATTTAAGGAAGGTCCATCATTTATTTCGATTTTACTTTTTTGGGAGCAGCTTTCTTTTTAGTCGCTGCTTTTTTCCTAACTTCTAATTTTCCGTCTTTCACACCAATTTCAACGTTATCGCCTACCTTGATATTGCCACGAAGTAATTCTTCAGAAAGCATATCTTCTACTTCTTTTTGAATTGCTCGTTTCAAAGGACGCGCCCCGTATTCTGGGTCATAACCATCTTTGGCAATTTTAGCTTTTGCACCTTCTGTTAATTTCACATGAATATCACGTTCAGCTAGGCGTTTAGTTAATTGAGAAGTCAGAAGCGTAACAATTTGTTTCAATTCTTTTTCTTGTAGAGAATGGAATACAATTGTTTCGTCAATCCGGTTAATAAATTCTGGGCGGAAAGCTTGTTTTAAATCTTGTAAAACACGATGTTCCATTGCTTTATGATCTTTAAGTGGATCAATCACATTAAAGCCCATTGATTTATCTTGTTTCATTTCTTGAGCACCGATATTAGAAGTCATAATAATAACTGTATTTCTAAAATCAACCACGCGACCTTTAGAATCAGTTAAACGACCATCATCAAGCACTTGTAACAACATATTAAATACATCAGGATGCGCTTTTTCAATTTCATCAAGAAGCACTACAGAATAAGGTTTTTGACGAACTTTTTCTGTCAGTTGACCGCCTTCTTCATAACCAACATAACCTGGAGGAGCCCCAACTAAACGAGCAGTTGAGAATTTCTCCATGTACTCGGACATATCAATCCGAATCATTGAATCTTCATCACCAAACATGGACTCAGCAAGTGCACGTGCAAGTTCCGTTTTCCCAACCCCAGTAGGACCAAGGAAAATGAAGGAGCCAATCGGACGTTTCGGATCTTTAAGCCCTGCACGAGCTCGGCGAACAGCGAGTGATACGGCTTTTACCGCTGCATCTTGGCCAATAACTCGCTCATGTAAAAGTTTTTCCATATTAAGAAGTTTGTTTGTTTCCGTTTCAGCCAGTTTAGCAACCGGAATTCCAGTCCAACTAGCAACTACTTCTGCAACAATATCTTCTGTTACTTCACTATGATCAAGACCTTGCTTCTCTTGCCAGTTTGCTTTTGTTTCTTCTAATGATTTCTTGAGTTTCTGTTCTTTATCACGTAATGCTGCTGCTTTTTCAAACTCTTGCCCTTGTACAGCGGCATCTTTTTCTTTTTTCAATTCGGATAAATTGTTTTCCATTTCTTTTACATTTTTTGGAGTTGTAAAAGATTTTAAACGAACTTTTGAGCCAGATTCATCAATAACATCAATCGCTTTATCAGGTAAGAAACGGTCTGAAATATAGCGATCAGATAAACGAACAGCAGCCTCAAGAGCTTCATCCGTAATCGCAACTCGGTGATGCGCTTCATAACGATCACGCAACCCATGTAAAATTTGGATAGACTCTTCTACAGTCGGTTCATCAACTTTAATCGGTTGGAAACGTCTTTCAAGCGCTGCATCTTTTTCAATGTATTTGCGATATTCATCTAAGGTTGTTGCACCAATACATTGCAATTCACCACGAGCTAGAGGTGGCTTCAAGATATTGGATGCATCAATCGCACCTTCCGCTCCACCAGCGCCAATTAACGTATGCAGTTCGTCAATAAATAGAATTACATTTCCAGCTTGACGAATTTCATCCATTACTTTTTTCAAACGGTCTTCAAATTCACCACGATATTTTGTACCTGCTACAACAGTTCCCATATCAAGCGTCATAACACGTTTTCCGCGCAAGGTTTCAGGTACTTCATTGCGGACAATTTGCTGTGCTAGACCTTCTGCAATGGCTGTTTTACCAACACCAGGTTCACCAATAAGAACTGGGTTATTTTTTGTCCGACGACTAAGCACCTCAATCACACGTTGAATTTCCTTAGAACGACCAATCACTGGGTCCAAATTCTCTTCCCGAGCAATAACCGTTAAATCACGTGCCAAACTATCTAAAGTTGGTGTCGCCTGCGTATTTGTTTGTCGACCAGCACCTGTAGCATCTCCGCCACCAAGAAGCTGTAAAACTTGTTGACGCGCTTTATTTAAACTAATACCTAGATTACTTAAAACGCGAGCTGCAACGCCTTCTCCTTCACGGATAAGCCCAAGTAAGATATGTTCTGTTCCAACGTAAGTATGCCCTAGTTTCCGAGCCTCATCCATCGAAAGTTCAATTACTTTTTTCGCGCGAGGAGTATATTGAATCGTTGTCACAGCTTTTTCCCCATGACCAATTAAGCCTTCCACCTCTTGCTGCACTTTTTCAGAACTAATCCCAAGTTCATAGAGAGCTTTCGCCGCAATTCCTTCACCTTCTCTTACAAGGCCTAGAAGTATATGTTCTGTTCCTAAATTACTATGATTCAAACGCATCGCCTCTTCTTGTGACAACGCGAGTACTTTCTGAGCTCTTTGCGTAAACCGTCCAAACATCATTGTTGTTTCCTCCTTATCATAAGCCTAATTATTTATCGCCCAAAATCTCGCGAATCACTTTGGCCCGTATTACTTTCTCTTCTAATTCATCCATATCTCGTCCTGCTTCTTTTCTCAAAAAAGCTGGTTGCGAGAATAGTACCAATTCATTCATTTTTTGGCGAGAAATATGCTCGAAAAACCCTAATTCCACACCAAGTCTAATATCAGAAATAGCATCCGAAGCTTCTTGCATAGATATAATTCGACAATTCATCAATAAACCATATGATCTAAAAACTCTATCTTCAAGTGCAATGTGAAACTTTTGCTTCAAAGTAGTCCTAGCCACACGTTCTTGCATAATGATTTGTTCCATGACTTGCGTTAAATCTTCCACGATTTCCGTCTCAGTTTTGCCTAAAGTCACTTGATTAGAAACTTGAAAAATACTACTAGCGGGCATGCTACCTTCCCCGTATATACCTCTTACCACAAAACCGAGGCTCCTAATCGCTTCAATCACACTTTTAATTCTTTTCGTAGTAACAAGCCCTGGCAAATGCACCATTACAGAAGCTCTCATCCCAGTTCCAATATTCGTCACACAACTCGTTAAATAACCAAACTGTTTATCAAAAGCATAAGTTAATTTTTCTTCCACATATCCATCAATTTGCAATGCTGCCTCTAAAGCATCAAACAACCTTAATCCCGGTGTCATGCATTGTATCCGCAAATGATCTTCTTCATTTAACATAATACTCACATTTTCTTCTTCATTTAAAAGAACGGCACCATATTCACTTTTATTCATCATATAAGGACTAATTAAATGCTTTTCCACTAAAAGAGCCTTTTGCAACTTAGAAATCTGATTCATTTTGATTAAAGTGAAATTATCATCAAATACCTCCGCGATATTATCAACAACCTCTTCCTTTTGGTCATAAATAGGAAACTGCTCATCTTTTAAATTTCTAGCAAGTCTAATACGTGAGCTCAGGACAACATCATCGTCATCACCAGCATTTTCTAACCAAGAACTGAGCCGAGGTTCAAATACATTCATTTATCCTCACCCCCAGCTTTCAAAGCCCTTATTTCATCACGAATAACTGCAGCTTCCTCAAATTCTTCATTTTTCACTAAGTCCGCCAACTTATCTTGAAGACGGTTTATCTCATTCTGCACATCTTCCGCACGTTCAATTTCCACAGGTACTTTTCCAACATGCTTTTTATAACCATTTTGCACTCGACCAATAATCGGAACTAATTGCTCCTCAAAAGCCGAATAACACTCCGCACAACCAACCCGATTAGTTTGCAAAAACTCCTCAAAGCTTAGATTGCAATTTTCGCAAACCACTTTTTTCTGAGCAGATTCTTCTTTTTGTAATAACGTCAAAAAATCCAAAGCAACTTCACTAAAAGTATCCATTGCTTTAACAAGGTCTTTTTCAGAAGCAAGCGCCTCCTTAGTAGCACAATTCTCGCACAAGTATAACGACTCCACTTTCCCAGCTTCATTTAACTGTTGAAGCGCAATTATCGCCTTGTTTTCCCCACACTTTTGACAAATCATAGCCATCACACCTTAATCATATTTCAAAGCAACTAACATTGATTCGAGTATCCTACTACGCAAAATATCTCTATCTGGCAGAGGTAAAATTAAAACCTCACGATCAAGTGCAGCAACCATCAGTCTTGCTTCTTTCTTCGTTATAACATCTTCTTCAAGTAACCTTAAAATTACATCTTCAGAAAAAGATTGAGATACCTTTTTATCATGAACCATAGATATAATAGCTTCTAATAATTGAAGCTTATCATTCATTTTCACTTTGATGATTCGAATATATCCGCCACCACCGCGTTTACTTTCAACAATATACCCGCGTTCCATTGTAAATCTAGTGTTGATTACATAGTTGATTTGAGAAGGCACACATTCAAACTTATCCGCAATTTCACTTCTCTTAATTTCAACTGCTTCACTAGACTCCAGCACTTGCTTTAAATAAGCTTCTATAATATCAGAAATATTTTTCATTATAAGGAATCTCCTTTCCATATTTTCCAAATCACTGACTTTGACTATTTTTGACTTTAATTATACTAGATACCTGTACCTTTTAGCAATTTATTTATCTTTTTATAACAAAAAAAGCCCTAAATAATTAGGACTTTTACTATTGCCCGGCAGCGACCTACTCTCGCAGGGGGAAGCCCCCAACTACCATTGGCGCAGAGAAGCTTAACTACCGTGTTCGGGATGGGAACGGGTGTGACCTTCTCGCCATAACTACCAGACAATATGAAGTTGTTGAAAGATTGCTCTCTCAAAACTAGAGAAGAAAGGGTTCAGTTAGGTAACTTCGTTTCATTTTTTGGTTAAGTCCTCGATCGATTAGTATTTGTCCGCTCCATGTATCGCTACACTTCCACTCCAAACCTATCTACCTGATCATCTTTCAGGGATCTTACTTTCCGAAGAAATGGGAAATCTCATCTTGAGGGGGGCTTCACGCTTAGATGCTTTCAGCGTTTATCCCTGCCACACATAGCTACCCAGCGATGCTCCTGGCGGAACAACTGGTACACCAGCGGTGTGTCCATCCCGGTCCTCTCGTACTAAGGACAGCTCCTCTCAAATTTCCTGCGCCCGCGACGGATAGGGACCGAACTGTCTCACGACGTTCTGAACCCAGCTCGCGTGCCGCTTTAATGGGCGAACAGCCCAACCCTTGGGACCGACTACAGCCCCAGGATGCGACGAGCCGACATCGAGGTGCCAAACCTCCCCGTCGATGTGGACTCTTGGGGGAGATAAGCCTGTTATCCCCGGGGTAGCTTTTATCCGTTGAGCGATGGCCCTTCCATGCGGAACCACCGGATCACTAAGCCCGACTTTCGTCCCTGCTCGACTTGTCAGTCTCGCAGTCAAGCTCCCTTGTGCCTTTACACTCTGCGAATGATTTCCATCCATTCTGAGGGAACCTTTGGGCGCCTCCGTTACTCTTTAGGAGGCGACCGCCCCAGTCAAACTGCCCACCTGACACTGTCTCCCCACGCGCTTAGCGTGGCGGGTTAGAATGGTCATACAGCCAGGGTAGTATCCCACCATTGCCTCCTCGTATGCTAGCGCACACGTCTCTTCGGCTCCTACCTATCCTGTACAAGCGGTACAAACATTCCATATCAGGTTGCAGTAAAGCTCCACGGGGTCTTTCCGTCCTGTCGCGGGTAACCTGCATCTTCACAGGTACTATAATTTCACCGAGTCTCTCGTTGAGACAGTGCCCAGATCGTTGCGCCTTTCGTGCGGGTCGGAACTTACCCGACAAGGAATTTCGCTACCTTAGGACCGTTATAGTTACGGCCGCCGTTTACTGGGGCTTCAATTCGTACCTTCGCCGAAGCTAAGCACTCCTCTTAACCTTCCAGCACCGGGCAGGCGTCAGCCCCTATACGTCACCTTACGGTTTTGCAGAGACCTGTGTTTTTGCTAAACAGTCGCCTGGGCCTATTCACTGCGGCTCTCTCGGGCTTGCACCCTAATAGAGCACCCCTTCTCCCGAAGTTACGGGGTCATTTTGCCGAGTTCCTTAACGAGAGTTCTCTCGCTCACCTTAGGATTCTCTCCTCATCTACCTGTGTCGGTTTGCGGTACGGGCAGTACTACTCTTCCTAGAGGCTTTTCTTGACAGCGTGAAATCAGGAACTTCCGTACTTAATTTCCTTCCCCATCACAGCTCATGCTTCGCAAGAAGCGGATTTGCCTACTTCTCACACTCACTGCTTGGACGCACATTTCCATTCGTGCGATTCCCTATCCTTCTGTGTCACCCCATCGGTTAAACAATTAGCACTGGTACAGGAATCTCTACCTGTTGTCCATCGCCTACGCCTATCGGCCTCGGCTTAGGTCCCGACTAACCCTGAGCGGACGAGCCTTCCTCAGGAAACCTTAGATATTCGGTGGAAGGGATTCTCACCCTTCTTTCGCTACTCATACCGGCATTCTCACTTCTAAGCGCTCCACCAGTCCTTCCGGTCTGACTTCACCGCCCTTAGAACGCTCTCCTACCACGAACCTCTAAAGAGGTTCATCCACAGTTTCGGTAATATGTTTAGCCCCGGTACATTTTCGGCGCGGGGTCACTCGACCAGTGAGCTATTACGCACTCTTTCAATGGTGGCTGCTTCTAAGCCAACATCCTGGTTGTCTAAGCAACCCCACATCCTTTTCCACTTAACATATATTTGGGGACCTTAACTGGTGGTCTGGGCTGTTTCCCTTTCGACTACGGATCTTATCACTCGCAGTCTGACTCCCGAGTATAAGTACATGGCATTCGGAGTTTATCTGAATTCGGTAACCCGAGAAGGGCCCCTAGTCCAAACAGTGCTCTACCTCCATGACTCTTTACCTCGAGGCTAGCCCTAAAGCTATTTCGGAGAGAACCAGCTATCTCCAAGTTCGATTGGAATTTCTCCGCTACCCACACCTCATCCCCGCACTTTTCAACGTGCGTGGGTTCGGACCTCCAGTAAGTATTACCTTACCTTCATCCTGGACATGGGTAGATCACCTGGTTTCGGGTCTACGACCTGTTACTTATGCGCCCTATTCAGACTCGCTTTCGCTACGGCTCCGCTTTTTCCGCTTAACCTTGCAACAAATCGTAACTCGCCGGTTCATTCTACAAAAGGCACGCTATCACCCATTAACGGGCTCTAACTACTTGTAGGCACACGGTTTCAGGAACTGTTTCACTCCCCTTCCGGGGTGCTTTTCACCTTTCCCTCACGGTACTGGTTCACTATCGGTCACTAGGGAGTATTTAGCCTTGGGAGATGGTCCTCCCGGATTCCGACGGAATTTCACGTGTTCCGCCGTACTCAGGATCCACTCTGGAGGGAAAGCCATTTCAACTACCGGGCTGTTACCGTCTTTGGCGGGCCTTTCCAGACCGCTTCATTTATAACTTTCTTTTGTAACTCCGTATAGAGTGTCCTACAACCCCAAGAAGCAAGCTTCTTGGTTTGGGCTCTTTCCGTTTCGCTCGCCGCTACTCAGGAAATCGATTTTTCTTTCTCTTCCTCCAGGTACTTAGATGTTTCAGTTCCCTGGGTCTGCCTTCCTCACGCTATGTATTCACGTAAGGATACTATCCGACTAAAGATAGTGGGTTCCCCCATTCGGAAATCTCTGGATCAACGCTTACGTACAGCTCCCCAAAGCATATCGGTGTTAGTCCCGTCCTTCTTCGGCTCCTAGTGCCAAGGCATCCACCGTGCGCCCTTTCTAACTTAACCAATTTACTTCTACGAAGTAAAGGTTGTTTTTCTGATGTTCCGTATCAGCGATGATACTTCCTATCAGATGAAAGATTCACTTTCAGATGATTCTCGGTTACTTGTGTCATAAATAATAAATTATCTATGCTAACTTTACTAACTTTCTTATCTAGTTTTCAAAGAACAAACATACTTGAGAAGTACTAACCTCTCAAAACTGAACAAATAGAGAAGAACGAAAACTCACAGGTTTCCTTTTCCTTAGAAAGGAGGTGATCCAGCCGCACCTTCCGATACGGCTACCTTGTTACGACTTCACCCCAATTATCTGTCCCACCTTCGGCGGCTGGCTCCATAAAGGTTACCCTACCGACTTCGGGTGTTACAAACTCTCGTGGTGTGACGGGCGGTGTGTACAAGGCCCGGGAACGTATTCACCGTGGCATGCTGATCCACGATTACTAGCGATTCCGGCTTCATGTAGGCGAGTTGCAGCCTACAATCCGAACTAAGAATGGTTTTATGGGATTGGCTCCACCTCGCGGCTTCGCGACCCTTTGTACCATCCATTGTAGCACGTGTGTAGCCCAGGTCATAAGGGGCATGATGATTTGACGTCATCCCCACCTTCCTCCGGCTTGCACCGGCAGTCACTTTAGAGTGCCCAACTAAATGCTGGCAACTAAAATCAAGGGTTGCGCTCGTTGCGGGACTTAACCCAACATCTCACGACACGAGCTGACGACAACCATGCACCACCTGTCACTTTGTCCCCGAAGGGAAAGCTCTGTCTCCAGAGTGGTCAAAGGATGTCAAGACCTGGTAAGGTTCTTCGCGTTGCTTCGAATTAAACCACATGCTCCACCGCTTGTGCGGGCCCCCGTCAATTCCTTTGAGTTTCAACCTTGCGGTCGTACTCCCCAGGCGGAGTGCTTAATGCGTTAGCTGCAGCACTAAGGGGCGGAAACCCCCTAACACTTAGCACTCATCGTTTACGGCGTGGACTACCAGGGTATCTAATCCTGTTTGCTCCCCACGCTTTCGCGCCTCAGCGTCAGTTACAGACCAGAGAGTCGCCTTCGCCACTGGTGTTCCTCCACATATCTACGCATTTCACCGCTACACGTGGAATTCCACTCTCCTCTTCTGCACTCCAGTCTTCCAGTTTCCAATGACCCTCCCCGGTTAAGCCGGGGGCTTTCACATCAGACTTAAAAGACCGCCTGCGCGCGCTTTACGCCCAATAAATCCGGACAACGCTTGCCACCTACGTATTACCGCGGCTGCTGGCACGTAGTTAGCCGTGGCTTTCTGGTTAGATACCGTCAAGGGACAAGCAGTTACTCTTATCCTTGTTCTTCTCTAACAACAGTACTTTACGATCCGAAAACCTTCTTCATACACGCGGCGTTGCTCCGTCAGACTTTCGTCCATTGCGGAAGATTCCCTACTGCTGCCTCCCGTAGGAGTCTGGGCCGTGTCTCAGTCCCAGTGTGGCCGATCACCCTCTCAGGTCGGCTATGCATCGTTGCCTTGGTAGGCCATTACCCTACCAACTAGCTAATGCACCGCGGGCCCATCTGTAAGCGATAGCCGAAACCATCTTTCAAAGGCGTGGCATGCGCCACACTCTATCATTCGGTATTAGCCCCGGTTTCCCGGAGTTATCCCCAACTCACAGGCAGGTTGCCCACGTGTTACTCACCCGTCCGCCACTAACTTTGGAAGAGCAAGCTCTTCCTCCGTTCGTTCGACTTGCATGTATTAGGCACGCCGCCAGCGTTCGTCCTGAGCCAGGATCAAACTCTCTTTAAAATATAAATTGAATTTGAATACTTATTCAACACCGTGAATAAGATTCCTTGCGTCAAATTGACTTCGCTAGCAATTAAATTACTAGTTTGTTTTTGTTGAAAACAGCTTTCTGTTTTCTGCCCTGCGATTACCAGTGAGACTTTACGTCTCATTGCTTTTCGTCTTCTTCTTTGTTCAGTTTTCAAAGGTCACTTTTTCTTCGTTGCCGTGTTTAGCAGCAACTCTTGTATCTTACTCTATTTCTTTGACAATGTCAACACATTTTCAAAAAAATAATTGGTGGAGCCTAGCGGGATCGAACCGCTGACCTCCTGCGTGCAAAGCAGGCGCTCTCCCAGCTGAGCTAAGGCCCCATTATAAAAGATGAAACAATCGGGAAGACAGGATTCGAACCTGCGACCCCTTGGTCCCAAACCAAGTGCTCTACCAAGCTGAGCTACTTCCCGTTTAATAAAGTGCGCCCAAGAGGAGTCGAACCTCTAACCGCTTGATTCGTAGTCAAGTACTCTATCCAGTTGAGCTATGGGCGCATATGAAAATAATGCCGAGGACCGGAATCGAACCGGTACGGATATCACTATCCGCAGGATTTTAAGTCCTGTGCGTCTGCCAGTTCCGCCACCCCGGCATATTGGAACTTTTGAAAACAAGCGGAAGACGGGGTTCGAACCCGCGACCCCCACCTTGGCAAGGTGATGTTCTACCACTGAACTACTTCCGCATATTTATAAGTGCGGGTGAAGGGACTTGAACCCCCACGCCTCGCGGCGCCAGATCCTAAATCTGGTGCGTCTGCCAATTCCGCCACACCCGCAAAAGTGAGCCGTGCTGGGTTCGAACCAGCGACCCTCTGATTAAAAGTCAGATGCTCTACCAACTGAGCTAACGGCTCTCTACAATAAAAATATGTATTATTATAAAGATAATATTAATGGTGCCGGCTGCAAGAGTCGAACTCGCGACCTACTGATTACAAATCAGTTGCTCTACCAACTGAGCTAAGCCGGCATAAAAATGGAGGTTAACGGGATCGAACCGCTGACCCTCTGCTTGTAAGGCAGATGCTCTCCCAGCTGAGCTAAACCTCCAGAAATAATATTGCCCGGCAGCGACCTACTCTCGCAGGGGGAAGCCCCCAACTACCATTGGCGCAGAGAAGCTTAACTACCGTGTTCGGGATGGGAACGGGTGTGACCTTCTCGCCATAACTACCAGACAATATGAAGTTGTTGAAAGATTGCTCTCTCAAAACTAGAGAAGAAAGGGTTCAGTTAGGTAACTTTGTTTCATTTTTTGGTTAAGTCCTCGATCGATTAGTATTTGTCCGCTCCATGTATCGCTACACTTCCACTCCAAACCTATCTACCTGATCATCTTTCAGGGATCTTACTTTCCGAAGAAATGGGAAATCTCATCTTGAGGGGGGCTTCACGCTTAGATGCTTTCAGCGTTTATCCCTGCCACACATAGCTACCCAGCGATGCTCCTGGCGGAACAACTGGTACACCAGCGGTGTGTCCATCCCGGTCCTCTCGTACTAAGGACAGCTCCTCTCAAATTTCCTGCGCCCGCGACGGATAGGGACCGAACTGTCTCACGACGTTCTGAACCCAGCTCGCGTGCCGCTTTAATGGGCGAACAGCCCAACCCTTGGGACCGACTACAGCCCCAGGATGCGACGAGCCGACATCGAGGTGCCAAACCTCCCCGTCGATGTGGACTCTTGGGGGAGATAAGCCTGTTATCCCCGGGGTAGCTTTTATCCGTTGAGCGATGGCCCTTCCATGCGGAACCACCGGATCACTAAGCCCGACTTTCGTCCCTGCTCGACTTGTCAGTCTCGCAGTCAAGCTCCCTTGTGCCTTTACACTCTGCGAATGATTTCCATCCATTCTGAGGGAACCTTTGGGCGCCTCCGTTACTCTTTAGGAGGCGACCGCCCCAGTCAAACTGCCCACCTGACACTGTCTCCCCACGCGCTTAGCGTGGCGGGTTAGAATGGTCATACAGCCAGGGTAGTATCCCACCATTGCCTCCTCGTATGCTAGCGCACACGTCTCTTCGGCTCCTACCTATCCTGTACAAGCGGTACAAACATTCCATATCAGGTTGCAGTAAAGCTCCACGGGGTCTTTCCGTCCTGTCGCGGGTAACCTGCATCTTCACAGGTACTATAATTTCACCGAGTCTCTCGTTGAGACAGTGCCCAGATCGTTGCGCCTTTCGTGCGGGTCGGAACTTACCCGACAAGGAATTTCGCTACCTTAGGACCGTTATAGTTACGGCCGCCGTTTACTGGGGCTTCAATTCGTACCTTCGCCGAAGCTAAGCACTCCTCTTAACCTTCCAGCACCGGGCAGGCGTCAGCCCCTATACGTCACCTTACGGTTTTGCAGAGACCTGTGTTTTTGCTAAACAGTCGCCTGGGCCTATTCACTGCGGCTCTCTCGGGCTTGCACCCTAATAGAGCACCCCTTCTCCCGAAGTTACGGGGTCATTTTGCCGAGTTCCTTAACGAGAGTTCTCTCGCTCACCTTAGGATTCTCTCCTCATCTACCTGTGTCGGTTTGCGGTACGGGCAGTACTACTCTTCCTAGAGGCTTTTCTTGACAGCGTGAAATCAGGAACTTCCGTACTTAATTTCCTTCCCCATCACAGCTCATGCTTCGCAAGAAGCGGATTTGCCTACTTCTCACACTCACTGCTTGGACGCACATTTCCATTCGTGCGATTCCCTATCCTTCTGTGTCACCCCATCGGTTAAACAATTAGCACTGGTACAGGAATCTCTACCTGTTGTCCATCGCCTACGCCTATCGGCCTCGGCTTAGGTCCCGACTAACCCTGAGCGGACGAGCCTTCCTCAGGAAACCTTAGATATTCGGTGGAAGGGATTCTCACCCTTCTTTCGCTACTCATACCGGCATTCTCACTTCTAAGCGCTCCACCAGTCCTTCCGGTCTGACTTCACCGCCCTTAGAACGCTCTCCTACCACGAACCTCCGAAGAGGTTCATCCACAGTTTCGGTAATATGTTTAGCCCCGGTACATTTTCGGCGCGGGGTCACTCGACCAGTGAGCTATTACGCACTCTTTCAATGGTGGCTGCTTCTAAGCCAACATCCTGGTTGTCTAAGCAACCCCACATCCTTTTCCACTTAACATATATTTGGGGACCTTAACTGGTGGTCTGGGCTGTTTCCCTTTCGACTACGGATCTTATCACTCGCAGTCTGACTCCCGAGTATAAGTACATGGCATTCGGAGTTTATCTGAATTCGGTAACCCGAGAAGGGCCCCTAGTCCAAACAGTGCTCTACCTCCATGACTCTTTACCTCGAGGCTAGCCCTAAAGCTATTTCGGAGAGAACCAGCTATCTCCAAGTTCGATTGGAATTTCTCCGCTACCCACACCTCATCCCCGCACTTTTCAACGTGCGTGGGTTCGGACCTCCAGTAAGTATTACCTTACCTTCATCCTGGACATGGGTAGATCACCTGGTTTCGGGTCTACGACCTGTTACTTATGCGCCCTATTCAGACTCGCTTTCGCTACGGCTCCGCTTTTTCCGCTTAACCTTGCAACAAATCGTAACTCGCCGGTTCATTCTACAAAAGGCACGCTATCACCCATTAACGGGCTCTAACTACTTGTAGGCACACGGTTTCAGGAACTGTTTCACTCCCCTTCCGGGGTGCTTTTCACCTTTCCCTCACGGTACTGGTTCACTATCGGTCACTAGGGAGTATTTAGCCTTGGGAGATGGTCCTCCCGGATTCCGACGGAATTTCACGTGTTCCGTCGTACTCAGGATCCACTCTGGAGGGAAAGCCATTTCAACTACCGGGCTGTTACCGTCTTTGGCGGGCCTTTCCAGACCGCTTCATTTATAACTTTCTTTTGTAACTCCGTATAGAGTGTCCTACAACCCCAAGAAGCAAGCTTCTTGGTTTGGGCTCTTTCCGTTTCGCTCGCCGCTACTCAGGAAATCGATTTTTCTTTCTCTTCCTCCAGGTACTTAGATGTTTCAGTTCCCTGGGTCTGCCTTCCTCACGCTATGTATTCACGTAAGGATACTATCCGACTAAAGATAGTGGGTTCCCCCATTCGGAAATCTCTGGATCAACGCTTACGTACAGCTCCCCAAAGCATATCGGTGTTAGTCCCGTCCTTCTTCGGCTCCTAGTGCCAAGGCATCCACCGTGCGCCCTTTCTAACTTAACCAATTTACTTCTACGAAGTAAAGGTTGTTTTTCTGATGTTCCGTATCAGCGATGATACTTCCTATCAGATGAAAGATTCACTTTCAGATGATTCTCGGTTACTTGTGTCATAAATAATAAATTATCTATGCTAACTTTACTAACTTTCTTATCTAGTTTTCAAAGAACAAACATACTTGAGAAGTACTAACCTCTCAAAACTGAACAAATAGAGAAGAACGAAAACTCACAGGTTTCCTTTTCCTTAGAAAGGAGGTGATCCAGCCGCACCTTCCGATACGGCTACCTTGTTACGACTTCACCCCAATTATCTGTCCCACCTTCGGCGGCTGGCTCCATAAAGGTTACCCTACCGACTTCGGGTGTTACAAACTCTCGTGGTGTGACGGGCGGTGTGTACAAGGCCCGGGAACGTATTCACCGTGGCATGCTGATCCACGATTACTAGCGATTCCGGCTTCATGTAGGCGAGTTGCAGCCTACAATCCGAACTGAGAATGGTTTTATGGGATTGGCTCCACCTCGCGGCTTCGCGACCCTTTGTACCATCCATTGTAGCACGTGTGTAGCCCAGGTCATAAGGGGCATGATGATTTGACGTCATCCCCACCTTCCTCCGGCTTGCACCGGCAGTCACTTTAGAGTGCCCAACTAAATGCTGGCAACTAAAATCAAGGGTTGCGCTCGTTGCGGGACTTAACCCAACATCTCACGACACGAGCTGACGACAACCATGCACCACCTGTCACTTTGTCCCCGAAGGGAAAGCTCTGTCTCCAGAGTGGTCAAAGGATGTCAAGACCTGGTAAGGTTCTTCGCGTTGCTTCGAATTAAACCACATGCTCCACCGCTTGTGCGGGCCCCCGTCAATTCCTTTGAGTTTCAACCTTGCGGTCGTACTCCCCAGGCGGAGTGCTTAATGCGTTAGCTGCAGCACTAAGGGGCGGAAACCCCCTAACACTTAGCACTCATCGTTTACGGCGTGGACTACCAGGGTATCTAATCCTGTTTGCTCCCCACGCTTTCGCGCCTCAGCGTCAGTTACAGACCAGAGAGTCGCCTTCGCCACTGGTGTTCCTCCACATATCTACGCATTTCACCGCTACACGTGGAATTCCACTCTCCTCTTCTGCACTCCAGTCTTCCAGTTTCCAATGACCCTCCCCGGTTAAGCCGGGGGCTTTCACATCAGACTTAAAAGACCGCCTGCGCGCGCTTTACGCCCAATAAATCCGGACAACGCTTGCCACCTACGTATTACCGCGGCTGCTGGCACGTAGTTAGCCGTGGCTTTCTGGTTAGATACCGTCAAGGGACAAGCAGTTACTCTTATCCTTGTTCTTCTCTAACAACAGTACTTTACGATCCGAAAACCTTCTTCATACACGCGGCGTTGCTCCGTCAGACTTTCGTCCATTGCGGAAGATTCCCTACTGCTGCCTCCCGTAGGAGTCTGGGCCGTGTCTCAGTCCCAGTGTGGCCGATCACCCTCTCAGGTCGGCTATGCATCGTTGCCTTGGTAGGCCATTACCCTACCAACTAGCTAATGCACCGCGGGCCCATCTGTAAGCGATAGCCGAAACCATCTTTCAAGAGCGTGGCATGCGCCACACTCTATCATTCGGTATTAGCCCCGGTTTCCCGGAGTTATCCCCAACTTACAGGCAGGTTGCCCACGTGTTACTCACCCGTCCGCCACTAACTTTGGAAGAGCAAGCTCTTCCTCCGTTCGTTCGACTTGCATGTATTAGGCACGCCGCCAGCGTTCGTCCTGAGCCAGGATCAAACTCTCTTTAAAATATAAATTGAATTTGAATACTTATTCAACACCGTGAATAAGATTCCTTGCGTCAAATTGACTTCGCTAGCAATTAAATTACTAGTTTGTTTTTGTTGAAAACAGCTTTCTGTTTTCTGCCCTGCGATTACCAGTGAGACTTTACGTCTCATTGCTTTTCGTCTTCTTCTTTGTTCAGTTTTCAAAGGTCACTTTTTCTTCGTCGCCGTGTTTAGCAGCAACTCTTATATCTTACTCTATCCAGTAGTTAAAGTCAAGAAGTTTTTTCAAAAAAATTTAATTTCCTGAAGAACATTTTGTCTTTGTTTAACTGGAACGTTTATAAATATATCATGTTTTTATAGGTATTGCAAGCATATTTTAAGAAAAAGTTTCTCTTTGGCAAATTTGTTTTTTTCTAAAAAAATAGCAAAATCCAGAACTGGTAAAATCAGCTCTGGATTCGTTGTTAATCGCGATGTTTCATTGTTGGGAATAATAATATATCCCGGATAGATGGAGCGTCTGTTAATAGCATTACTAGGCGATCTATACCTATACCTAGTCCACCTGTTGGCGGTAGACCATATTCTAATGCTTCAAGGAAATCTGCATCCATTCCGTGAGCCTCATCATTTCCTTGTTCGCGTTCTTTCATTTGTGCTTCAAAACGTTCTCTTTGATCAATTGGATCATTTAATTCTGAGAACGCATTAGCATGTTCACGACCAACGATGAATAATTCAAAACGATCAGTGAAACGCTCGTCTTCTTTGTTTTTCTTAGCTAAAGGAGAAATTTCCACTGGATGACCATATACAAATGTTGGTTGAATTAGTTTCTCTTCTACGTATGTTTCAAAAAATTCATTAAGAATATGGCCATACGTCATGTGTTCTGTTACTGCTACATCATGTTTTTTAGCTAGTTCGTGTGCTTCTTCATCAGATGTTACATTCCAGAAATCTACGCCTACATATTCTTTTACTGCGTCTGCCATGTGGATACGACGCCAATTTGGAGTCAGATCTACATCGTATTCGCCGTATGTTATTTTTGTTGTTCCATTTACTTGTTTACATACTGTTGATACTAAGCCTTCCACTAAGTCCATAACATCTTCATAATCTTCATAAGCAGCGTATGATTCTAGCATTGTGAATTCAGGGTTATGGCGTGTGGATGTTCCTTCATTACGGAAAACACGACCGATTTCATAGACTTTATCCATCCCGCCGACAATTAGGCGTTTCAGATGAAGTTCTAAGGCGATTCGTAAGTATAATTCCATATCAAGTGCATTATGATGTGTAATAAATGGTTTTGCGGCAGCTCCGCCAGCAATGGTATGGAGTACTGGTGTTTCTACTTCTAAGAAACCTTGATTATCCATGTAATCACGAGTGTATTTCAAGATTTTACTACGCATAACAAAACGATTTTGACTTTCTTCATTTGTAATTAAGTCTAAATAACGTTGACGGTAGCGTTGTTCTACGTCTTTTAAACCGTGATATTTATCAGGAAGTGGGCGTAATGATTTAGAAAGTAAAGTGAACTCTGTTGCTTTTACGGATAACTCCCCTGTGTTAGTGCGGAAAATAGTTCCTTTTATACCAATAATGTCTCCTAAATCAGCTAATTTGAAAATTGCATAGGCATCTTCGCCAATAGCATCTTTACGAATGTAGATTTGTAATTGATGGAAACGGTCTTGAATATGCGTGAAACCTACTTTACCTTTGACACGCTTCGTCATGATTCGTCCTGCTACAGAAACTTCAATCGCAGCTTCTTCAAGGTCTTCTTTTGATTTATCAGCAAATTTTGTTTCAATTTCTTCCGGGCTGATGGAACGGATGAATTTCTCACCAAAAGGATCTATGCCTTCTTCGCGCAATGTGTCCACTTTTTCTCGACGGACGATGAGTTGGTCATTTAGTTCTTCATGATTCTCGTTACTCATATAGGTACACTCCTATTCTATTCATTTCTACAGATGTTTCCATTATACGCTTTTTTGGTCTTGTTTTTCTAGTATAAATTTAAAAATTGCCCCGAAATCTCGAGGCAACAATGATTAATCTTGTTTTGCTAATGCTTTTTCTTCGTATTGAAGAACAAATTCATTTAAAATTGCTTCCATTTCTGATTGTTTTGTCGCTTGGTTAGCAGCTACTTTTGCACGGGTACTACCGCGAGCTCCTTTTAAATAGTATGCTGCGTGTTGTCTAAATTCGCGTACAGCAATGTTTTCACCTTTTAATTCGACTAAACGGTTTAAGTGAAGCATAGCTGTTTCCATTTTTTCGCGTGGTTCTGGTTCTGGTAGTAGTTCTCCTGTTTCCAAGAATTTCACAGTTCTGTAAATCATCCACGGGTTTCCAAGTGCAGCACGGCCGATCATTACGCCATCAGCTCCTGTATGTTCTAGGATTCGTTTGGCATCTTCAGGTGTTCTTACGTCACCATTTGCCATGAACGGGATTTTTAGCTCGCGTTTTACATCTCTAAGCACATCCCAGTTTGCACTACCTTCGTACATTTGGACACGAGTACGACCATGCATTGCAACAGCTGCAGCGCCTGCACGTTCAGCCGCGAGAGCATTTTCGATAGCAAAGACATGTTCTTCGTCCCAACCGATACGCATTTTAACTGTTACAGGTTTATCAACAGCATCCACAACAGCAGCTACCATATCATAAACTTTATTTGGATCAAGTAACCATTTTGCTCCAGCTTCACATTTGATAATTTTGTTTACAGGGCAGCCCATATTAATATCAATAATATCTGCTGTAGTGTTTTCAGCCACAAATTTCGCAGCCTCCACAAGCGTTTCTTTCTCACCACCAAAAATTTGTAAGCTTAGTGGTTTTTCTTTTTCATCAATATATAGCATATCAAGTGTTTTAGCATTACGGTATGCGATTCCTTTGTCACTAATCATTTCACAGCAAACTAGGCCTGCTCCGAATTCTTTGACTGTTAGACGAAATGCGGAATTGGATATACCGGCCATTGGCGCCACAACTACTTGGTTCTTAATTTCTACGTTACCGATTTTAAACATTATTGGTAAACCCCTTCCTCTTAAATTGCGCTAGTGATATGTTATCATAATCAGTTTTTTCTGCAAGTGCCAATTTTACCAGTTCACTTGATTTTTTATTTTTCGAACGCCTTGTTCTTCTAAAATTGCTGGATTCTCTAAAAGATTGCTTTTTTCTGGTGAAATTTCTATTAAAGGTATCATTACAAAAGCGCGTTCTTTCATATAAGGATGTGGGATTTTTAGCTTTTCTGTATCGATTTTAACATCGTCGTATAATAGAATATCAATATCGATTAAGCGCGGCCCCCATTTAAACAATCGAACTCGCCCCAATTCAAGTTCGAGAGCAAGGCAAAAGTCTAGTAATTCATTTGGCGTAAAGTCCGTTTCGACTTCCGCTGCGATATTTAAAAATGCTGCTTGATCTTCATAACCTACCGCATCTGTTTCATAAACGCTAGAAACATTAGTAATTTTGATTTTTTCAGAATCAGCTAGGCCTCTTAGTGCATCATTTAGATTATCTAAACGTTCCCCTATGTTTGTACCAATCGACAAAAAAGCTTTAGCCATCCAAATCACTTCTCTTACGTTTAATTTCGACTGCAACAGAATCATAGTGACCTGGAATTGGCGGATTTGGTTTAATAAGTTTGACCGTAATCTCTTCTAAAAGCGGATAGTCTGTTAAAACTTCTGATGCGATTTTTTCAGCAAGGGCTTCAATTAGTTTAAACGGCGTACCTTCTACGATTCCTTTCACGGTTTCATAGACATCCGCATAACTTACAGTGTCATCTACACTATCTGATTGACCTGCTTTTTTTGTAGAAAGTCCAAGGATTAGAGATACTCTAAATGTTTGACCTAATTTTGTTTCTTCTTGTAAAACTCCATGATAACCATAAAACGCTAATTCATTTAAATAAATTTTATCCAATCAAAGCACCTCTTTATAATTTTGTAATATCTAATTTACCAGTAATCGCATCTGTCATCCGTACCATGCGAGCTATCGGAAGTACATCATGTACACGAGTAATTGTACATCCTTTTGCAAATCCGTAAACTGTTGTTGCGCCAGTTCCTTCCATTCTATCTAGAGGAGTAGTTCCAAGCACCAAACCAATAGTTGATTTTCGACTTGTTCCAAGCAGGACTTCATAGCCAAGTGCGACAATTTCATCAATACGGCGCAATACTTCTAAATTTTGAGCTGGTGTTTTAACGAATCCAAAGCCTGGATCTAAAATGATATGTTCATCTGGCACAGCTGCTGCTTTAGCGATTGCAACACTCTCTAATAAATCTTTCTTCACATCCTCTAAGAAATCTTGATATTGCGTATTTTCTCGGTTATGCATTAAACAAATCGGTATACCATACTTCGCTGCAACTTCAGCAATTTTCGGTTCTTTTTTCGCACCCCATTGATCATTTATCATGTCAGCTCCAGCTAAAACGGCTTGTTCCGCTACTTCCGCTCGCCAAGTATCAACTGAAATCCATATATCTGGAAGAGCATTTCTAACAGCTTTAATAACCGGAATAATTCGTGCAAGTTCTTCTTCTGGTGTAACTTCCGAAAAACCCGGCCGAGTAGAAATTCCACCAATGTCGATAATTTCCGCTCCATCTTTCGCCATTTGTACAGCTCGAGCTACAGCTTCTTCTACTTGCATATATTTTCCGCCGTCTGAAAAAGAGTCTGGCGTAACATTCAATATTCCCATGACCATACCTAGGTGATCCCTTTTCCACTTCTTCAAGCACCAACACCTCTTTCCGAGATTTATTATAGCAGAATTCAGTGATTTTAGCGCACAAAAAAACCGATGCGGAAAAGGGAGTAAACCGCATCGGTCAAAAAAAGGGAGTTTAGGGTTTTCATTCTAATAGGGGGGAGAAGAATGAAAATGTTATGCTTGTTGTTAGCTTATGATTATATATTAACCAAGTTTTTGGTGGATACACTGTGATTTTTGTTAAAGTTTCATGAGATTTTTCGGTTTTTCTTTTCATTTTTTTGCATTAAAAAACCAGTGTGGAAAAAGGGAGTAAACCACACTGGTCAAAAAGGGAGTTTAGGAATTTCATTCTAAAAAGGGGAAAGAATGAATTGTTTTGCTTGTTGTTAGCTTATGACTATATATTAACCAAGTTTTCGGTGGATACACTGTGATTTTTGTTAAAGTTTCATGAGATTTCTCGGTTTTTCTTTTCATTTTTTGCATTAAAAAACCAGTGTGGAAAAAGGGAGTAAACCACACTGGTCAAAAAAGGGAGTTTGGGATTTCCATTCTAAAAGGGGGAAGAATGAAAATGTTTTGTTGTTGTTAGCTTATGACTATATATTAACCAAGTTTTTGGTGGATACACTGTGATTTTTGTTAAAGTTTCATGAGATTTCTCGGTTTTTCTTTTCATTTTTTTGCATTAAAAAACCAGTGTGGAAAAAGGGAGTAAACCACACTGGCTAAAAAGGGAGTTTGGGATTTCCATTCTAAAAGGGGAAAGAATGAAAATGTTTTGTTGTTGTTAGCTTATAAATACATTTTAACTAGAAAAAGAAAATTTCCGCTGTGCATTTGATTAGAAAATAGTAAGAAATGCATTTATTTCTTATCATAAAAAAAGAACCTAGAAAATCTAGGCTCTCTGGATTACTAATCTTCAAAATTATAAAGCGGTGTACTTAAGTAGCGTTCGCCGTTACTTGCAACGATTGCGAGCACTTTTTTACCAGCACCAAGTTCTTTTGCAAGGTCTAGAGCGGCTTTAATAGTTGCTCCGGAAGAAATACCTACTAAGATACCTTCTTTTTTCGCTACTTCGCGTGCTGTTTCAAGCGCATCTTCACTCGAAACTTTCAAAATGCCATCATAAACTTTTGTATCTAATGTATCTGGTACAAAACCAGCTCCGATACCTTGGATTTTATGAGGCGATGGAGAACCACCGCTAAGTACTGGGGATTCTTCTGGTTCAAGAGCATAGATTTTAACATCTGGGTAGTTCTTTTTAAGTACGTGTCCTACACCAGTTACTGTTCCGCCTGTTCCTACTCCTGCAATGAAAGCATCTAAGCCGTCTTTACCGAAAGCTTCAACGATTTCTGGTCCAGTTGTTTCTTCATGGACAGCTGGGTTTGCTGGATTGTGGAATTGTTGAGGAACGAAATAATTATTTTCTTTTGCAAGCTCTTCTGCTTTAGCAATTGCGCCTTTCATGCCATCTGGCCCTGGAGTTAACACTAATTTCGCACCATAAGCTTGAAGTAATTTACGACGTTCTATACTCATTGTTTCTGGCATTACGAAGATTGCTTGGTAACCTTTTGCCGCTGCTACCATTGCTAGTCCGATACCAGTGTTACCACTAGTTGGTTCGATAATTGTATCTCCTGGTTTTAATGCACCTGATTTTTCAGCGCTTTCGATCATCGCATTAGCAATACGATCTTTTACGCTACCACCCGGATTTTGGAATTCTAATTTCACATATACGTCGGCGCTACCTGCTTCTGGTAAACGATTAAGTTTCACAATAGGTGTCTTTCCAATTAAATCAGTGATCGAATTTACAATTGTCATTTTTAAAGCACTCCTATCTTTTTTAGGTCTTTCATATAGTTTAATTAATTCCGACCTATTTTGTCAAGTTTAATCACTTTTAAAAAAAGAGCACCCAGTCAGGCGCTCTTTTTTCATCATTTCGCTTCTTCGTATAGTTTTTCTAATTCTTCTTCTGAGAAATCGTAGGTGTTACGGCAAAAATGACATTCTGCTTCGGCACCGTGATCTTCTTCTATCATCGAACGTATTTCTTCTTTTCCAAGTGAAATAATCGCACTACCAAAACGTTCTTTGGAGCAATTACACTCAAATGCAACAGGGATTTTTTCTAAAATTTGTAGTTTATCTTCGCCGCCTGCGAGTTTAGCTAGAATAGTTTCTGGTGTTTCTCCGGCTTCAATCATTCTTGAAACTGTTGGTAATGTAGAGAGATTTTTTTCAATTTCATCAATGATTTCGTCTGTTGCACCTGGAAGAAGTTGCAGCATGAAACCGCCTGCTGCTTCGATTGTATCATCTGGATTAACAAGAACTCCAACACCTACTGATGAATTGATTTGTTCAGATGTCGCTAAATAGTAAGTAAAGTCTTCGCCAATTTCACCTGAAACGATTGGTGTTTGACCAGTGAAATTTTCTCCAAAGCCTAAATCTTTTACTACTGAAAGCATGCCGGATGTTCCAACACCGCGGCGGACGTCTAGTTTTCCAGCCTCATTTAGTTCGCTGAAGTGGACGTGTGGATTTGTTACGTAACCTCTAATTTGACCTTGTGCGTTACTATCAGCTACGATTGGACCGATTGGGCCGTCGCCTTCGATTTTCACGGTTATTTTTTGGTCTTCTTTTTGCATTGCTCCAAGGAAAAGTGTTCCAGTCATCGTTCTACCAAGTGCGGCAGAGGAAACTGACCATGTATCATGTCTTCTTTGTGCTTCCTTGATTGTTTCTGTTGTTACTGCTGCATATACACGCGCCATGCCATCGTAGGCTAACGCTTTAACTAAATAATCGCTCATTATATAAAACTCCTTTTATTTTTCTGTGGTTGGCTTGTTTCTTCTATAGAGAAGTTCCAAACCTTTTAATGTTAAAAACGGATCTAAAATGTCTACTGCGGAAGATTTTTCTGTTATCATCCGAGCTAGCCCGCCAGTCGCTACTACAACCGGACTTGTATTAGATTGCTTTTTCATTTCTGCGATAATTCCTTCGCATTGACCGATGAAACCGTAAAAAATACCCGCTTGCATCGATGCCACGGTAGATTTACCAATAATTTGGCTAGATTCTGCAATGTCTACCCGCGGAAGTTTTGCGGCACGATTGTATAGGGCTTCGGTTGAAATCATTATACCGGGAGCAATTGCGCCTCCTTGGTAGACTCCAGCCTCGTCAATATAGCAAAAAGTGGTTGCAGTTCCAAAATCGACTACAATTACCGGAGTTCCGTACTCTTCTGAAGCAGCGACAGCATTTACGATTCGATCAGAACCAATTTCACGAGGGTTATCGACTTTTAGATTTAAGCCTGTTTTTATTCCTGGACCAACGATTAGCGGTCGAATATTGAAATAGCGTACACACATTGTTTCCATTGCGTGCATGATTGGTGGAACGACGGACGAAATAATAATTCCTTGAATATCAGAAGGCGTTAAATTTGCATACGAAAAAAAGTTCAAGACTGTCATTCCTAATTCATCGGAAGTACGATGACGATCAGTTGTCATCCGCCAATGTCTTAGAAGTTTCTGTTCTTTATAAACTCCGACAGTACAGTTAGTGTTTCCCACGTCTATTACAAGTATCATAAGTTTAAATACCGTCCTTTAGAAGATTTTTCTAACGTATCATAACATGTTTTACTTAAAAATCCGAATAATATAGCTTCAAAAAAGAGACTGGGAAAGCCCAGCCTCTTTGATCTTATTCGTCTTTTTTATCGTTTGGAGTTTGCTCAATGTTTGGAGCATCTTCCGAAGTTACTTCTTTTGGTTCATCTTGTGTTTCTTCGACTTTTTCTTCTTTCAAGTCTTCTTTTTCTTCTTCAAAAGATTTACCTGCTACTTCTTCGTCTTTTTCGGAAGGATATTCCGCTTCTACGTCAATCGTATCGATATCTGGAGGCATTACACCGTCATCAAATAGGGAACGAATTTGGCGAGCATCTAATGTTTCTACTTTTAGTAATGTTTCCGCGATAAGTTTATGTTGCTCTTGGTGTTCTGTAATGATTGTTTTAGCGCGGTCATAACAGTAGCGGATTAAGCTTTGAACTTCTGTATCAATTTCGTAGGCGATTTTATCGGAATATCCTTTATCGCTACCAAAATCGCGGCCCATAAATACTTGACCATTACCAGAAGTGAATTGAAGTGGTCCAATCTTATCACTCATACCCCATTCAGTTACCATGCGGCGAGCAAGTTCAGTTGCACGTTCAAAGTCATTACTTGCACCAGTTGTTACTTCACCAAAAGTAACTTCTTCGGCTACGCGTCCACCTAGTAAACCAGTAATACGGTCCATTAACTCAGCTTTCGTCATTAGGAAGCGATCTTCTTTTGGTAACATTACGGCATAACCACCAGCTTGTCCACGAGGAACGATGGTAACTTTATGCACAACTTCCGCTTCATCAAGTACCATTCCGACGATAACGTGACCACCTTCATGATATGCAACTGTGCGACGTTCTTTTTCAGAGATAACTCGATTTTTCTTAGCTGGTCCAGCAATTACGCGGTCACTAGCTTCATCGAGGTCACTCATGTCTATTTCTTTCTTATCGGAACGAGCGGCAACAAGTGCAGCTTCATTCAGTAAGTTTTCTAAATCGGCACCAGAGAATCCCGGTGTACGTTGAGCGATTGCTTTTAAATCAACACTTTTAGCAAGTGGTTTGTTACGAGCATGAACACGAAGTACTGCTTCACGGCCTTTTACGTCTGGACGATCAACCATAATTTGACGGTCAAAACGACCTGGACGAAGAAGTGCTGGGTCAAGTACGTCTGCACGGTTAGTTGCTGCAATAATGATGATACCTTCATTGCCGCCGAAACCATCCATTTCAACTAGTAATTGGTTTAGGGTTTGTTCACGTTCATCGTGACCGCCGCCCATTCCTGCTCCACGTTGACGACCAACTGCATCAATTTCATCAATGAAAATGATACATGGTGCATTTTTCTTCGCATTTTCGAATAAATCACGGACACGGCTTGCACCGACACCGACAAACATTTCTACAAAGTCTGAACCTGAGATTGAGAAGAATGGCACGCCTGCTTCACCGGCAACTGCACGAGCTAGCAAGGTTTTACCAGTACCCGGAGGACCTACTAAAAGGACACCTTTCGGAATACGAGCGCCAAGGTCCGCAAATTTGCGCGGATCTTTTAGGAATTCTACTACTTCAACAAGCTCTTGTTTTTCCTCGTCTGCTCCAGCTACATCTGTGAAGCGAACTTTCTTCTTGTCGTCGTTGTAAAGTTTGGCTTTACTTTTACCAAAGCTCATAACTTTACCGCCGCCACCACCTTGAGACTGGCTCATTAGGAAGAAGAAGAGGATGAAGATAATTACAAAAGGTACAATAGAAGTTAGGAATGTAACCCAACCGCTGTTTTGTTTGGCAGGTACTACTGTTGTTTTCACGTCTTCTTTATCAAGCGTTTTTTGCAAATCGCCAAGTGAAGTATCGCTATTTAAAGCGTATGTTGTGAAAGCAGTGCTGCTTGTTTTACTTTGGCCAAGACCGGTTTTTTTGTCGTCGGAGCTTTTATCGCTTGATTTAAATTCTCCTTCGATTGTATAAACACTGCGGTCTGGCTGTATTTCTACGGATTTAACTTTACCATCTTCTAATTTACTCACAAATTCTGAATAGCTAATATCTTTGGCTGCCTCTTTATTTGAATTAAATGAAGCAACAATCCCGATAATAACAAGGAATATTATGACATAAAATATCGCATTTCTAAAAAACCTGTTCATTCCTTACCTCCTCCCACGTAAGAGCTTGGATTCTTACTTTCTCTGGACTTTTACCCCTTTAAAAGTTGTTTTTTACTAATAGCAGATTGAGAAACAATGTTTTCTTCCCCTGATTATTAAAAACATATCCGTTTCGCTTTTTCTCTCACGAAGTTATTCTATTATTAATTTAGATTTTTTAATATTTATTGATACAATTTTCACCTTCGAAAACTAAGACTAATGATAGCATACCGAATCTAGATTGCCCACTATTTTGCATGTTTGCCAGCAATTTTTTTCTTTTTGTTTTCGAAAAAGATATCTATTACATTTTAACAAAAAATAGTTCTGTTTGTTAATTATTTTCACTCGCTATAAATTTCTGGTTTTAAAATACCGATATATGGTAGATTACGGTAACGTTCAGCATAGTCTAGGCCATATCCAACTACAAATTCATTAGGTACAACAAACCCTACATAGTCAGCTTCAATTGCCACATTTCTCCCAGCTGGTTTATCAAGCAAAGTAACCAGTTTAACTGATTTTGCTTTGCGATATTTGATTAGGTCTACTAGGTAACTAAGTGTACGACCGCTATCAATTATATCTTCAATTATAAGTACATCGCGACCTTCTACTGAAGCATTCAGGTCTTTAATAATTTTCACTTCACCCGATGATACTGTACCATTTCCGTAACTGGAAACATCCATGAAGTCCATCTCTAAGTATGTGTCTATTCTTTTAAGTAAATCAGTCATAAAAGGGGTTGCGCCTTTTAACACGCCTACCACTAATGGGTTACGTCCTTCATATTCCGCTGTCAACTCACGACCAAGTTCACGAATTTTCTCTTGTAATTCGTCCTCCGATATCAGTACTTTCTGAATATCATTATGCATGCTCTCGTTTCCTCCTATATTTCGAGTGTACCTAATAATGTATTGCTTTTTGCTACGACTAAATTCTCGGTCATATGCAGACTTTTTCACGCCGGGCACCCAAAGGATTTTTCCAGTATAGTCTGTAATTACGGGTAAATTGTCGCGTTCTTGCCTTGGTATTTTGGCATCGATGAAAATATCTTTTAGTTTTTTACTACCTGCTTGTCCTTTCATCGTCATCCTGTCGCCGTTCACACGGTTTCGGACGATTAATGGAAGTGTGATGTCTTCTGCATCCAGTAGCATTCCATTTAGCCCATTTGTTTGAACAACAGAACTTTTTAACTTTAAACGGATGCTTGCTTTATTGTCTAATTCAATGCGGTCATTTAGTTCTAATTGATGATAAAACTCAGGAGGAGCATGTCTTTCTCCAAATTGAAAATGGAGTTCGTTGTATGATCTTATAACAGTGAGTTTTTTTGGTAAATCAATAGAGCTTGATGGATTTTCGCTTTGAATCATCTGGATAATCTGGTAGATGTGATTGACTGTAATAACACGGCCATCATCATTGTACAGATACATCAATAGTAAATGAATTGCGCGACGTTGTAAAGGATTCGCTTCATTTTTAAAGTCACTGAGTAAAAGTGTTGATTGTTTGCCGTTTTGAATGAGATTTTTCTTTAATAAATTGCTTGCTAACTCTTCTAAAAACTGAAAATCTTCGCTTGTTTCTTCGGAAAATCTTTTGAAGTGCTCATAAACGGCGGGATTTTCTTTAGATAGAAAGGGCAATAGCTGTGTACGATAACGATTTCTAGTGTATTCTTGGCTGGTATTTGATTCATCGATTTCATATGGTAAAGCATGTTTGGTTGCGTATTCTATGATTTCAGCTTTTGTAATTGGTAAGAAAGGGCGAATGGCATAACCGCCTCTCACTTCACGTTTTGGTTGTATGCCTGACCAACCAATGCTAGAACTACCACGAACTAACCTCATGAGAATTGTCTCGATTTGATCATCCGCGTGATGCGCAAGTACAAGTTTATTTATATTGTTCTCGGCCATTACTTTTTCAAAGAAGTCATATCTGACAATACGGGCTGTTTCTTCAATGCCTTTTTGCAGCTTCTCAGCACGTTTTTTTACATCTACTTCTTCTATAAAAAATGGAATATCCCGCTCTTCGCAAAAAGTCTGAACGGCGAGTTGCTCTTTTTCTGCATTTTCTCGTAAATGGTGATTTAGATGAGCAACGGCGATAGCTTCTTTTGGAACTAAGTTAGCTGACCATAAAAAATGGAGCAACGCAAAAGAATCCGGCCCACCAGAAACTGCCACAAGCAATTTATCATCGGATCGGATTAAGTCATGTTTCTCGATATATTTATGTATTCGTTTTTTGGTGTCATCCATTCAAGAAACCCTTCCTTCGAAATTCGGCTCTCACATTTTATCAAAAAGTGCACCGTATTATGATCCAATACGGTGCATCCTTCTATACTTTACAATTAGTTTTTAGCGTTTTAGCCGCGTTTTGCTCCTCGGCCGCCACGTTTAGATTCTGTTTGGCGTTTGATAGTAGTAAGTCTTTCATCACTATCTTTCAAGAATTTAGACATTATATCTTCAAAGCTCTCGGCTGGTTTCACATAGTTTCCAGCAGGTTTTTTGCTGTATTTTGGCTTACGATCATAACTTTTTTCTGGGCGGTCCGGACGATCTACTGCTTTACGAATGGACAGACCAATCTTGCCATCATCACCAATATTCATTACTTTGACAGTAACTTCATCCCCTACAGTTAAGATGTCATTAATGTCTTTAACATAGTTATCTGCTACCTCACTAATATGGACTAAACCTGTTTTGCCACCTTCTAGCTCCACAAATGCTCCAAAATTAGTAATTCCAGTAACCTTCCCTTGTAACTTGTTGCCTACTTCGATCGACATAAAAAAATGCGTCCTCCTTAAAATATCACTCTATTGCTTAATTATAGCTATAATAAAAAGAGTGTCAATCAGTCAAACTCGCAAACTCCAAAAATACTCAACTCTATTTTCCTTTGATTCTACCATGGAGAATGACGGCTCGGCTTTGACTTACTCTTTTTGTTTCGAATTTTCTTCGGGAATATTAAAAATAATTTCTCCATCTTTGGATAAATAATATTCACTTCTTGCTAATTTGGCTATGTACTCATCATCATGAAGTTTTTTGATTTGGTCATTTAGCGCTTCTTCTTCATCCTTCATTGCAACCATTTTCTTATCTACTTGCACTTGTTTTTCTTTTTTGTCTTTGAGGGCTAAAACTTGTTTGGTATACGTAATAGTTAGTAGTCCACCAACGACTGCAAAGATAATGGCCATAAAAGCAAGTCTACGGAACAGGGCAATACGGCGACGATTACGAGTTTTTTTCATTGTTGCGGTATCTTTAATATAGCGGTTTTCTATTCTCGCTACTTTTGATTCGGCTTTTTTCATACATCGTCCCTCCCATGTTCTTATTTGCTCTTATCTGTGAAATTCGGTAGAGAAAAAAACGTTTCTTGCTTAAAATAATATCAATAAATCAGGCATTTGTCTATTGGAATCCGCTTTTTTTATGATATTTTTCTTGACTTTTTTGCAAAAAATTGTTTGTACTTTATTATGCGCAATAAAAAATCGTTTGAAATCGGCTAACGTGCGCGATTTCAAACGATTTTTCTATCTGCTTTCGTCTGTGCGTTCTTCTTTTAAAATTGTATACATTTCTGTTGCTTGTTCTTTCTTTGCATTTTCTTCTAAGCGTTCAATTTTTGCTGTAACGATTTTCGGACCAAAGCGAATCACAAGTTCGTCACCAGATTTTACATTTGTTCCTGGTTTAGCTGTTACTCCATTGACAGCGATGCGTCCTTTTTCAGCTACTTCTTTTGCTACTGTTCGTCTTTTAATTAATCTTGAAACTTTTAAATATTTATCTAAGCGCATAGTTGTTGCCATTTTATTCACCTACTTTATATTATTATTTCCGTGCAACAAACTTACTAAGTGCGAGTAATTTGGAGCCAAACGGAAGGAAAACGAAATCTTTCGGGCCGAGCAATTTGTACCTCAGAGCAAAAACAAGAAAAACGCTTCCGCCAATAGCAGCACTTGTTATAGCTTGGAATGCACTTCCGAGTCTAGTACTTAACGGTGCGAACCATTCGAACAAACACGGAACTACTGCCATTAAAGCTAACGCAGCAACTAATCTTAAAATCATTGTTTTCTCTACAAATGGTACACGAATGGTCTGTTTTAACGAAACGTAACAGATGATTAGGACTATCAGTAGGCCGATACACGTTGAGATTGACGCGCCAATAGTTGCAAGTCGTGGTATTAGTATGCTGCCTGTAATCCATTTTACAATAAGACCGATTCCAACACCAACTGCGGGCACGATGATTTTTCCGAAGCCTTGTAAAATACTACTCAGCATTACAATTAATGAACTTAGGAAAACGGCGGGCATGAATAATTGTAAGACAAAGGTTCCATCTGGCGTTTGAAATAGCATTTGATTTAAAGGGCGCATAATAACGATTAATCCAACAGTTTCTGCTCCCGACAAAATCAAAGTAATTTTAACCGCTAATAAAATGGAGCGTTTGAGTTCTTTTTGTTGATTTTGAACCCTTGCCGCAGTAATCATTGGAACAAGCGCAAGAGCGAGCCCCGTTGATAACACAAGTCCTAATTGCAAAATTGGCTGCCCGCGGTCGTATATACCTTTGAGTGATTTAGCGATAAATTCCGGAATTCCCGAATCGCTCATTAACCGGTAAACTTGAAAAGAATCCACTAATTGAAATAAAATCAGCATGGAACTGACCACACAGATCGCTACACTTTGCCGTAAAAAAGCCCGGCCAATCCCCACTTTTTCTTCTTTATTTGCAAATACAGCAGGTTGTAATCCTCCTCCAAGCGCGACTTTTTTATTATAAAAATGGCGCAAAATAAAGATTCCGGCAACCCCGCCAAAAAATGCACCGCTCATCGCCATCGAGCCTGCGTCATATAGATTAAGTTCTAAATTGAGCGCAAGTCCTGCACCAATTAAAATGATCGCTACTCGAATTATTTGTTCAACGGTCTGAGAAATTGCTGTTGGTATCATGTCTCCCTCACCTTGGAAAAAACCACGCATGAACGCGAGTTGTGGCATAAGTAAAAACACAAAACTAATAACGCGAATTAACTCAGAAAGGGCTGGATCGCCCATCATGATTGCAATTAAACCTGCAAAGATGAATAAGAAAGCAAAAATCACGATGCTTACAATTCGAAGCATCCGTGAGACAGCTCGCATAATTATTTGCTGTCTTCTTAAATCGCCCTCTGCTTCTGCCAGCATTTTAGAAATAACAACCGGGAAGCCTCCAAGCGCAAGTGTCATCGCAATTCCATATATTGGATATACTTGTTGAAAAATATAAAATCCAACATCTCCCACCATATTTTGAAAAGGTACTCGGTAAACTGCACTAAGTAATTTAGAGATAAACGAGGCAGCGGTTAGCCAAGCCGCTCCTTTCATTAGTCCCTTCATGGAACGTTCTGACATCCCGCCACCTCCTTTCTTCTTAATAATGCACTACTTTTCGGTAGATACTTGTTCTTTCATAGCTCCACGAAGTTTTTCTGCTAAACTTTTCACTTGATATAGCCATTCTTTTAAAGGTTTATTTTGGACATTTATTGTGATTTTCAGCTGTGTTCCTTCCATGCCTACTCCAACCATACGACCAAATTCGCCAATAATTTGCATGACGATGTCTCCGCGAATTCCAGCTGTTCCGCTTTCTGAAAATAGCATCGTAATTTTATTTTGTTCTTGTTTAACTGATTCAATTCCAACTTCAAGCGCATGTACTTTGAGTTCTGTCATCGTAAATAAATATTCAACTTCTTCTGGATACTCACCAAAACGGTCAATCATGTCGCTTTGCAAGTCTTCCAGGTCGAGTAATGATTCAATATTTCGGAACCGTTTGTACATCTCAATTTTTTGGCGCCCGTCAGTAATATAATATTCTGGAATATAGGCATCTGCCTGAATGTCGATTTCGACTGGAACGATTTGTTTTTGTTCTT
This sequence comes from Listeria innocua, assembly GCF_028596125.1. GTDB lineage: Bacteria > Bacillota > Bacilli > Lactobacillales > Listeriaceae > Listeria > Listeria innocua. Next base: position 204,147 of record NZ_CP117229.1, on the reverse strand, counting down.
CTTTCGGTTTTTTCGCTTCAATTGCTTCTTTTAGCATTTGCGAGTATAGATCGAAGCCGACCGAATCAATAAAGCCGTGTTGTTGCGCTCCAAGGATATTTCCAGCCCCACGAATGGATAAGTCGCGCATTGCAATCTTAAATCCAGAGCCTAACTCGGTAAACTCTTTAATGGCTGATAAGCGTTTTTCAGCTTCCTCACGCAAAATTTTATCTTTTTGATACATAAAGTAAGCATATGCGATTCTGTTCCAGCGTCCTACCCGTCCGCGCAATTGGTACAGTTGTGATAGTCCCATACGATCAGCATCTTGCACGAAAAGCGTATTAACGTTCGGAATATCTACTCCGGTTTCAATAATAGTTGTCGTGACGAGGACATCGAATTCTCCTTCAAGGAAACTTAAAATAACTGATTCTAATTCCGATTCACCCATTTGACCATGAGCCGTTGCAACACGTGCATCCGGAACCATTGCAGAAATTTCATCAGCTTTTTGCGTAATTGATTCAACACGGTTGTAAAGATAATAAACTTGTCCATCCCGCGCCAACTCACGTTCAATTGCCTCGCGAACTAAAACGTTATTTTGCTCTGCTACGTATGTTTGAACTGGAAAACGGTTCGCTGGAGGCGTTTCGATAACAGATAAGTCACGAACGCCGAGCATAGACATGTGAAGTGTTCTCGGAATTGGTGTTGCAGTAAGAGTTAGCACATCTATTTTTGATCGCATTTGTTTGATTTTTTCTTTGTGAGTTACGCCAAATCGTTGTTCTTCGTCGACTACAAGCAAGCCTAAATCTTGATACTCAACGTCTTTTGATAATAGGCGGTGCGTTCCGACCACAATATCAACTGTGCCATTTTTCATTCCTTTTAACGTCTCTGTTTGTTGTTTTTTCGTACGGAAACGGCTTAAAAGTCCGATTTCGATTGGGAAACCTTGGAACCTTTCTTTCATTGTTTCATAATGTTGTTGCGCCAAAATAGTCGTTGGGACTAAGAACGCAACTTGCTTGCCATCCATAATTGCTTTGAAAGCAGCTCTTAAAGCCACTTCGGTTTTCCCGTAACCAACATCCCCCACCAAAAGTCGATCCATTGGGCGCGGACGTTCCATGTCTTTTTTGATTTCTGAAATCGAGCGCAATTGGTCGTCAGTTTCTTGGTACGGAAAGGCTTCTTCAAATTCGCGCTGCATTTCGTCATCCGCACTAAATGCATAACCTTTTTCAGCTTCTCGTTCGGCATATAATTTGATTAAATCGTCGGCAATATCTTGGACGGAAGCTTGTACTTTCTTCTTCACACGCTTCCATTCAGCACCACCTAGTTTGTTTAACCTTGGGGATTTCCCTTCTGCACCAACATATTTTTGAACTAAATCAAGTTGATCTACTGGAATGAAAAGTTTATCCTCACCTTGGTAAACTAGCAGCAAATAATCTTTGTGCACGCCGTTAATATCTAGTGTTTCCATCCCGACATAACGGGCGATACCATGATTAACGTGAACCACATAGTCGCCAACTTTTAATTCAGAATAACTTTGTATTCGTTCTGCATTAGAAAGTTTTTGACGTTTTTTCACCTTTTTGATTTTTTTATTAAAAAGTTCAGTTTCACTAATAATGGCTACTTTTGCAAGCGGAAGTTCAAAACCGTTTTGGAACGTTCCGATGACAAATTGAACCATACCATATTTTGGTACATCCGATTCTTTTTTCAAAATCGTGCTTTCCATATCGTAATCCGCTAAAGTTTGTTGCATTTTTTCGGCACGTTCTAAGTTCGGCGCTAAAATAACTACGGCATAATTATTTTTATGCCAACTTTCTATTTCTGTTTTTAAAACATTCATTTGGCCATGAAATTGCTGCATTTGTTTATAAACGATATTGGTCGTTTTTGACACGCGCATACTTGCCATTTGTTTTTGGAAAAGCGTTAAGTATATTTTGGGCGAATGGTTTTCATCTAATAATTTTTTGAATGAATGGCTTACTTGAACGTCGCGAACTGTTTCCATGCGACTTAATGTTTCGGTCTGCCACTCAGCTTCTTCCCGCTCCAAACTTTCTTCGGTTTCTAAAATCCGCGCAAATTCATCGAGTAATATAGCAGTGTTTTTTGGCAAATAATCGAAAAGTGAAGCTGGATCTGGATAAGCTAAACCAATATATTTAAAGAACATGTCTGGTTTTACGCCAGAACGCAACATTTCTAAATCTTCTTCTAAATTTTCAACGAGTGCTTGTTTATCTTCGTTTTCTTTTAGTTCATTTAACGTAAGCGTCATTTTCTTTTCTAAACGGGTAACAATGTCAGGATAATAGCTTTGATCTAAGATGATTTCTGTCGCGGGAAGCAAACGGAATTCTTCAACACGTGTTGTCGAACGCTGTGTCTCCACATCAAAGAAACGAAGAGAATCCACTTCGGTATCGAAAAGTTCTATTCTAATCGGAAATTCTTCTGTAATCGGATAAATATCAATGATGCCCCCGCGGACACTGAATTCTCCTGGGGTGTTCACCATTCCACTCATCGTGTAACCCATAGTGACTAATTTTTGGCGCAATACATCTGGATCGATTTCTTCGCCTTCAACGATAGATATATTAAAATGTTTCCATAACGAGACAGGTGGAAGCATTTTTCTAAGCCCTGCAACTGGAACAATTACAATTCCTGGTTTGCCAGATAATAAGAAGTCGAGCGCCTCAACACGTTGACCACGCAATTCTGGACTAGAAATACTTAACTCTGAAGAAATTAATTCATCTGCTGGATATAAAAACAATCTATCCACATCTATTAAAGAAAGTAAATCGTCGTATAATTTTTGCGCATGGTACAAATTATGCGTTACAAACACAACTGGTCGCTTTGATGCGCCTTCCACCACACTCGCAAAAAGCGCGCGCGAAGAACCTGTCAGCCCTGTGACAAGTTGTGATTTTTCTTTTTCATCAAGCGCGTTTAAGACCGCGCGAATATCTTTTTGTTCATATATTAATTGTTGTAATCCTTTCAAGGGAAAACAGCTCCTTTTTTGTCAGAAAATTCATTCTATGCAATGCAAGATTAAATCACACGCTAGAAGAAAGACCGAAATACGTGGCAAAAGCATTGCCACGCCTCTCGGATAGTCTATTTTTTAATTATACTTATTCATTACTTCAATAAATGGTGTTTGCGCAAAATCTTCAATAGCATCTGCGCTTTTTTGAATTGCTGCGATAATATCAGGTTGTTCCGCTTTTGGAAAATCTCCTAATACGTAATGGATGACTTCCCCTTTTAAAGGACGACTGACACCCACACGGATACGATTAAACTCTTGCGTCTTAACGTGTTGAATAATTGATTTCATCCCATTATGACCACCTGCGCTACCTTTTTGGCGCAATCTGATTTTCCCAACTGGTAAATCTAAGTCATCATATACAATTAGAACGTCTTCTATCTGGATATTGTAGTAATCCATTAGCGGACGAATGCACTCACCAGAAGCGTTCATGAAAGTCAGTGGTTTAACTAGAATCATTTTCTCGCCGCCCACATTAATTTCACTTACCATACCGTTAAATTTTGATTTTTTCCAAGGGGTTTGATGGCGAAAACTCAGCTCATCTACTACCATAAAACCGACATTATGCCGGGTACGTTCATATTTTTTGCCCGGATTTCCGAGTCCTGCGATTAATTTCATAAAAGCTTCTCCTTACATGAACTAAACCACTTCACGAATGAACTGGTTTTTGTTTCGATGTTTTTTTGATTATAACACGGATTTCCATTGGTTGAAAGTTTTCCAACTAAGCCTTGTATTCCGCAATTTTATTTTCAATTATTTGCCAAGCTTTTTCGTTTTCTGCTTGAAAGTTTTCTGTTTTCCAATTTTCAGGAGTTTCATCCACGAATTTTTCAAAGCCAAATTTTTGATAAAGATAAATAGCTTGGTAACTTCCTGTCTGCGTTGTTAGATAGACGAAATCACTTTTGTTTAAGCCGAGAATTTTAGATAACAAGGCTTTGGCGATACCTTTTCCGCCGTGCGAGTCGAGTACAGCGACCCAATGAATGCGGCTTGCCATCTCGCCAAATGTATTTCCATGCCAAAGCATTGCGGTCCCGATAATTTCGCCGTCTGGGGCTTCTACAAAGACGCAGCGCTTGGCTAATTTTTCTTTTTCATTTCCAAATTCTGTATTAAAACGCATCCGAATACTTTCCAATGATGGAACTTGGCCAGTTTCTAGTTGCAATCTGCACCAGTCTTCCTCCAGCCCATCTCTATAAAAACGAAACGAATAACCTTCTGGCAAACTGAACTCAGGATATTTGGTAGCACTATGATTTACCATTGCAACAGAAATATGTGGTACTGATTTATCAAGCATGAAACCGCCTCCTTCATACAGCTATTATAACAAAAAAAATGGAAGATATCGCAAACAAATGCGAATCTTCCATCCTTATTTATAAAAAATTATTCAACTGGTTCTTCATCATTACCATGTACAGCTTCTGGTTCTGGTGCTTCCGTAGTCGTTGGTTCTTCTTCAGCACGTGGAGCAGAAACGGTAACAACTGTTTCTTCTTCCTCTGCTTGCACGACATAATCTTTGTTTTCAGGAAGGTCGTTTGTAGTTAAAACATCACCGATTTCTAATGAAGAAATGTCTAATTCAATTGTTTCTGGTAATTTTTCTGGTGTTGCTGAAACTTTTACATCATGGATAATTTGTTGAAGTACACCGCCAGCTTTAACGCCTGGAGCATCACCAACTAATACCACACGAACATCCGTCTCAACTTCTTCATTCATATCAACAGCTAGTAAATCAACGTGTACTAATACGTCTTTTAATGGATCCACTTGATATTCATGTAATAAAACGTTTAATTTCTTGCCGTCTACAGTAACTGAAAATACGGCGTTTCGACCATTGTCACGAACTGCTTTGATTAATTCCAAAGAATCAACGGAAACTGGAACATTTTCCGATTTGTAACCATAAATAATTCCAGGCACTTTTCCTTCACTACGCAATCTCGTTACTTCTGAATGTTGCGTTGTTTCTCTTTTCTGGACCTCTAATGTTGTTGCCATAAAAAATCACTCCACTCATTCAATTTTGGTACATCTACATTATATCTACCCTTTAGAAAAATAGCAAAACAAAGCAAAAGCCTTATTTCTATTTAAAAGGTTTATAATTCTCAATAAAAGGTAAACAGAAAATAGCGAACCGCTCCTAATGCAGACGCTTCCAAACTGTACTATAGCGTTTTCATAAATTTATTATAACAACTTTTTTAAATTCAGGACGTTCAATGCTTCACAAATGAAAAATTCATGTTATACTGTACTAGTAAATAGATTTTTTATAGGAGGAATTCGAAATGAAAGATCATCAAAAAATTATTTTAGTTGGCGACGGAGCAGTTGGTTCTAGTTATGCATTTGCTTGTGTAAACTTAAGTATCGGACAAGAATTCGGCATTATTGACATAGATAAAGACAGAACAATCGGGGATGCGATGGATTTAAGCCACGCCGTTCCATTTTCCACACCGAAGAAAATCTACTCAGCAAATTATAGCGACTGCCATGATGCAGACTTAGTTGTTGTCACTGCTGGGACTGCACAAAAACCTGGTGAAACTCGTTTAGACTTAGTAAATCGTAACATCAAAATCATGAAAGGCATTGTGGATGAAGTTATGGCTAGCGGATTTGATGGCATCTTTTTAATCGCGTCTAACCCAGTAGACATCTTAACTTACGCTACATGGAAATTCTCAGGCCTTCCAAAAGAACGCGTTATCGGTTCTGGAACAAGCCTTGATACAGCACGTTTCCGTATGTCGATTGCCGATTACTTAAAAGTGGACGCTCGTAACGTCCATGGTTATATCCTCGGCGAACACGGCGACACAGAATTCCCAGCATGGAGCCATACAACAGTTGGTGGCCTTCCAATCACTGAATGGATTAACGAAGACGAACAAGGTGCAATGGATACTATTTTCGTAAGCGTTCGTGATGCAGCTTATGAAATTATCAATAAAAAAGGCGCTACATTCTACGGCGTTGCTGCGGCTCTTGCTCGTATTACAAAAGCGATCCTAAATAACGAAAATGCGATTTTACCACTTTCTGTTTATTTAGATGGCCACTATGGTATGAACGATATTTACATCGGCGCACCAGCAGTAGTTAACCGCCAAGGAGTTCGCCACATTGTCGAAATGAACTTAAACGACAAAGAAAAAGAACAAATGAAAAACTCCGCGGATACACTTAAAAAAGTTCTAGACGATGCAATGAAACAAATCGACTAATATTCTTAATTCCTAAAAGCATGCGATTTTGCATGCTTTTTTGTTATACTTAATTTATTCGAGAGGAGTGACGCGTATGATTACTTTTGACCAACTTGACACCGAGCTACAAGCCTTAGAAAACCCCAATACGATTAAAATTTTTCGTAATCACGGTTGCCCGGATTCATTAGATCTTTACGGACTAAAAATTGGAGACTTAAAGAAAATTATCCGCCGTGAAAAATTAACTAAAAACCATGAACTGGCCGTAGAGCTAATCGAATCAAATAACAGCGACTTAATTTATCTTGGTTTACTTGCGGTCAATCCAAACAAAGTAACTACCGAGCAAATCGAAAAATGGAATGTAGCTTTTCGCGAAACATGGTCACAACTCACCTTTGGACTAGCATCGATCGTAAGCAAACGTGATGATGCACTCCTTTTTGCAAAGAAGTGGATTGAGAGCGAGTATGATTTAACTAAATCCATGGGCTGGCAGATTTATAGCGAGCATATTAACAACTTGCCTGAAGCAGAGGCATTACTCCAACGCGCGAAAGAAACATTACAATCCGAATCAAATAGAACTCGCTATTCAATGAACGGCTTTATTATCACTTGCGGAATTTACAAAGACGATTTGCATGAAAAAGCAATTGAAGCCGCAAAATCAGTTGGAAAAGTTCACGTAAACCTAGGAAAAACTTCTTGTAAAGTTCCAGATGCAATTTCTTATATTGAAAAAGCGCGAAATCGGGTAAATTAAGCAGATATCCTTTGACTAGAAAAAGTACTAAGAGGTATGATAAAAGAAAACTGGAGGGATAAAACCATGATTGTAACAACCTCACCAAATATTGAAGGCAAACAAATTATCGAGTATAAAAAAATCGTTTTCGGCGAAGTCATTACTGGTGTTAATTTTATGAAAGACATCGGAGCCGGACTTAGAAATTTCTTCGGGGGCCGTTCGCAAGGCTATGAAGATGAACTTATTAACGCTCGCGAGGAAGCAATTCGCGAAATGGAACAACGCGCGAAAGATATTGGTGCAAATGCCGTTATTGGTGTTGACATTGATTATGAAGTGCTCGGTGCAGATAATGGCATGTTAATGGTTACTGCTTCCGGTACTGCCGTTGTTATTGAAGCGCAAGATTATTAAGCAAAAAGAAGTATCCGACTGGTCGGATACTTCTTTTTTACTACTAGCTTATTTTTCGACTTCTTTAAAGCCTTGAGATTTCAACATTTTTTCAGATTCTTTCATACTAATCCCTTTAGACACATCTCCGGTTGATGCCATACCAGGTAATTTCTTAAGGTCTTCAGAAGATATTTTCGTGTAATCTACTTCTAATGTTTCAATAGCTTTGTCATCTTTATATTCAATGCTTTCTTTCAATCCTTCAATGTTTTGGAATTTCTCACTTGTTTCTTTAAGCATTTTTTCTGCTTCTTCTTTTGTTTTAATGCCCATTGAAGTATATAACATTGTGTTTTCAGCAGTTTGCTTAGTAACTTTGTCCCCTTTATAAGTGTAAGTTAATTTCGAATCCACACCATTTTGAGAAAGTGAAAAGGTCTTACTTTCTTCCTTATCCCCACATGCTACTAACATAACTGCCATAATCATTACAAATAAAACTGTTGTTCCCTTTTTTAGCAATTTCATAGCTGTTCCTCCTAATTAGTCTTTTGTACTATTTAAGAGTACCTAACAAACAGAGCCATTACAATAGACATTCTGTGAACTTTATCCACCAAATCTCCTGTGCAAAATTTGTAATAATCATCTCAAACAACGAGTTCAAAACTGCTCTAACTCCTGCTTTCCCCAACCATTTATCCCGAATTAAAGTTATCACACCCTCATTTAAAGCAAAGATAAAAATAGACTTTCAAAAGGGAGATTTTATATAAAGTGTATATTTCCCGTCTTGATTATTAACTGGTTTAATCAAAAACACGATTTTAAATTAAAAAAGGATTTCTCTATGAATAATCACAGAAAAATCCTTTTTAGTTTTAAATTTTATTCAAATAAAGAACTTACAGAAGCATTTTCATGAACGCGAACGATCGCTTCACCAAGAAGAGCTGCTACAGAAAGTTGCTCCATTTTATCGATCCATTTTTCTTCTGGAAGAGCGATGGAGTTTGTTACAACTAGTTTTTCGATTGGTGAATCTTCAATACGTTTCATTGCTGGGCCAGAAAGAACTGGGTGCGAACAACATGCGTATACTTTTGTCGCGCCAGCTTCACGTAATGCTTTTGCAGCAAGCGTGATTGTTCCAGCTGTGTCGATAATGTCGTCAATGATAATACAAACTTTTCCTTCAACATTTCCAACGATGTTCATTACTTCAGCTACGTTTGGACGCGGACGACGCTTATCAATGATAGCAATCGGCGCTTTCAAACGGTCAGCCATTTTACGAGCACGTGTAACCCCGCCGTGGTCAGGTGAAACTACAACTAAATCATCACCTAAATGACGTTCGCTGAAATAGTCACTTAGAAGGCGAACTGCATTCAAATGGTCAATTGGAATATCAAAGAAACCTTGGATTTGCGGTGCATGCATATCAAGTGTAATCATTCTAGTTGCACCAGCAGTTTCGATTAAGTTTGCTACTAATTTCGCTGTGATTGGTTCACGACTTCTTGCTTTACGGTCTTGACGTGCATAACCATAGTAAGGCATAACAATATTAATTGTTGCTGCGGAAGCGCGTTTCAACGCATCAATCATGATCAAAAGTTCCATTAAATTCTGGTTTACAGGATTACTCGTTGATTGAATAACATATACATGACAACCACGGATACTTTCTTCAATGTTAATTTGGATTTCTCCATCACTAAAATGAGTAACGCTTGATTTCCCTAACTCAATACCTACTTCTTTCGCAATCTCTTCAGCTAGTTCACGATTAGAATTTAGCGAGAAAATCTTCAACTTTGGATCAAAATACTCGTTTGACATAATCAGCCTCCACTATTTTTTATTAAAATTTTAAACTTTCCAATAGGAAATTATTTACCGTGATTCAAATGTTTCGCGTAGCCAAGTTTGTTATCTTGTTTCGCGCGAGCAATACCTAACGCATCTTCAGGAACATCTTTTGTAATTGTGGAGCCCGCTGCTATGAAAGCACGATCTCCCACTTTGACAGGTGCAATCAAATTCGAATTACATCCAACAAAGACATTATCACCAATGATGGTTTTTGCTTTATTTTTGCCATCGTAATTAACAGCAATACTTCCGCAACCAACATTGACGTTTTTACCAATTTCCGCATCTCCCATGTAAATGAAATGAGGTAATTTAGTTCCTTCACCGACAACTGCTTTTTTGGTTTCGACGTAATTTCCGATTTTCACATGATTATGAATATCAGATTCTGGTCTCAAGTGAGCGTATGGTCCGATTTGAACGTCATCACCGACTTTACTTTCAAAAATCGAGGAATTTCTGACGTGCACGCGTTCACCGATTACACTACTTACGATTTCTGAACCGCTCGTTACCACGCAATCATCACCAATTACAGTCTTGCCACGAAGCATTACTCCTGGCTCAATAACTGTATCTTGACCTATTTTTACATCTATATCAATATACGTGTTTTCCGGATTAACAAGTGTTACTCCATTACGCATATGATTCTCATTGATTCGACGTTGCATTAATTTGGAAGCTTCAGCTAAAGCAATTCGATCATTTACTCCAAGTGACTCTTCGAAGGACTCCATTTTGTAAGCTGCAACAACTTCGTCCGCATCTTTTAAAATTTTAATAACATCTGGTAAGTAATATTCGCCTTGCACATTATCATTAGAGACATTTTCCAAAGCTTCAAAAAGAGCTTTATTATCAAAGCAATATGTGCCGGTGTTAATTTCTGAAATGCGTTGTTCTTTTTCTGTCGCATCTTTATGTTCAACGATTTTTTCGACAATACCAAGATCATCACGGATAATACGTCCGTATCCTGTAGGGTCTTCAATAACGGTTGTAAGAATAGTTGCTTTTGCTCTTTTTTCATGGTGATATTTTAATAAAGCTTCCATTGTGCTAGCTTCGATTAAAGGTGTATCTCCACAAACAACTAACGTCACACCATCTTTTCCTGCAAGTTCTGATTTCGCTTGAAGTACTGCATGCGCCGTTCCAAGTTGTTCATCTTGTTTCACGAATTCGCTCTTACCTGCTAAATGCTCTTGCACTTTCTCAGCACCATGACCTACAATTGTAACCACTTTATCAACATCAAGTGTCGAAATTTGGTCTACTACATGTTCGACCATTGGTTTTCCACAAACAGGATGTAATACTTTGTATAATTTTGATTTCATCCGTGTGCCTTGGCCAGCAGCAAGCACTACAGCATATCGTTTTGACATTATATAGAACCTCCAATATTCACTATTCATCCACTATGAATGATAACGTAAAATTTGCTTTTTTTCAAGAATGCGCCCAAATAAAAACCCCTACCTACGTTTTTTAGGTAAAGAGGAAATTTAAAGTTTTATTTGTTTGAAAATTCCGAAAGATACAGTGTGGTTATTTATTTGCTTACTAAAAGAGGATTTTACACTTGTGCTACAAAAATGTTTGCTTGAATACATCTGTTTTTGCAACATCACTTAAAATCTCCTCCCTGTTTTTACAATCTGCTTTTAATTATACCATAGCCAAAATAGAAGACCAAGGCTATTTATGATTTTTTTCATAGTTATTCTACACAAAAAGGGCTAGCACTAAGCTAGCCCTTGGAAATTTTTTTAATTATTCAGCAGAAACGGATTCAGATTCTTCTTCTGTTACCGCAGTTGCTTCTTCTTCACCAACGCGCTCATATTCAGCTAAAACAACTTCTTGAATTTTTGCACGAGTATCGGAATTAATTGGGTGAGCGATGTCACGGAATTCACCGTCAACACCACGTTTACTTGGCATAGCTACGAATAATCCGTTATTCCCATCAATAACGCGAATATCATGAACTACAAATTCCTCATCTAAAGTGATTGAAGCAATCGCTCTCATTCTTCCATCAGTTTCTACACGACGTAATCTCACATCTGTTACTTGCATTATTAGTCACTCCTTATCCCATTTGCCTCTCTCAAAAAGAATCTGCTTATCCCAGCTAAAATCTCAGGTAAGTATCCCCCAGCTGTTCCCAACAACGTTCTTCCTAACCGAGGATTTTTTAGTTTTCTTCTACAACACTTTCGTCTGCAGAACTTTCTTCGTTTACTGCTGGCTCGTCCGCTACTTCATAAGCAGCTAAAACGGCTTCTTGAATTTTTGCACGGGTGCCTGAGTTAATCGGATGAGCAATATCTCTAAACTCACCATCCGGCGTACGTTTACTAGGCATAGCTACGAATAAACCCTCGTTGCCATCGATGACACGAATGTCGTGAATAACAAACTCACCATCAATCGTAATTGAAGAAATAGCTTTCATTCTCCCATCTGTCTCAACACGTCGTAATCTCACATCTGTAATCTCCATTATCTTCACCACCTTATTCTAGTTGCGCTGCTAGTAAACAATGCTCACATGCAACATAAGTACACACTCGAGAAAAATTCCCCCATAGAAAAAATCACTTTTATAAGCAAGCAATATTAACGTAAAATTCTTCCCTATGAACATAATAATAAAAAAAACTAAATTTGACAACTTTGTGAATTGTAAACCAAAAAAAATAGTTTTTCTTTGAAAATCATTGACATTTTCAGATTGTTTCTTCAAGTTTTTGTTTTGTATACAATTTTTATCACTAAAGTAACAAAAACGCCGAAACCATTGCTAGCACAGTATCAAGATGTAATCATCATACTATTTTATGGGCAAGAACGCTAGTAAAATGGTGTTAAAATTATGATTTCTCAAAAATAATTGTATACAATTTACAGAGAATTTATGATTTTTCTGAGATCATATATTTACAATTTTAGATGTCTCTATTCATCTCATCTGAATAAGTCAATAAATAGTGTATACCCTGAAAATCCTATTCTAATGCATGATTCAAGAACTTTTTTCTTTTTTCTAGTAAAAAAAAGAACTAAACCCCGATTTGAAAACGCTTAATTGTGACAAAAACATTAAATATAGATGACAAGACAACTTAAAGCACTAATTTTAGTTAAAAAAAGAAATCCGAAATACACAATTCCGGATTTCTTTTTTCGTTACTCTGATCTTAAAGCGTCGATTGGTCTTAATTTAGATGCTTTATTCGCAGGGGCGATACCAAATATTACGCCGATGCATAAGGAGAATACAAACGAGAAGATAATGGTTCCAGCTGTTATTCCTGACGATATGCCAGCAACTGAGCCGAATATCAATGCGCCTGAAACGCCGATAAGAATTCCAATAATCCCGCCGCAAACACTAATAACAATAGATTCTATTAGGAATTGTAGCAGAATTGCTCGTTTTTTAGCTCCTAACGCTTTTCTTATACCTATTTCTCTCGTTCTTTCACTAACAGAAACAAGCATAATATTCATAATTCCAATCCCACCTACTACAAGCGAAATGGCCGCAATTGCACCAAGCGCAGTAGTTAACGTAGTGCTAATTGTATTGAACGCGTTAAGAATTTCTTGTTGATTAATGACTTGATAAGATGGTCCCATTTGAGCAGAAGAAGCATTTTCTTCTTGTTCTTTTTCATTGCCAAACTTAATAGCGAGGCGAGATTCTAATGTATTTACTACAAAATCAACATCTTCAGCAGATTTTGTTTCTACGTAGATAGTACGGACATTTGTATCTTTTAGTAATCGTTGAGCCGAAGAAATCGGGATAAAGATTTGGTCGTCACTCGAGCCCATCATAGAAGCGCCTTTTTCTTTAAGAACGCCAACTACTTTGTAAGGCATGCCATTCAATCTAATTGTTTCACCGATTGGATTACCGAAACCAAATAGATCACTGGCTACCGTAGAGCCTATTACAGCTACTTTCTGGCCATATTCCGTATCAATCGGTAATAGGAAGCGCCCCTCTTTCATTTCTAAGCTACGAGCCGCTTTGTACTGGTCATTCGTCCCAATGACTTTATTGCTTGAACTTTTATAATCGTATGTTGCATTAACTTGACCAGATAGCTCTGGAGATACACTTTTTACGCCATCGATATTTTGATATTTCATTACTTCATCATAAGTATACTTGTCATTTGGATTTACCGAACTATTAACTACTGTGATTAAATTGGAGCCTAAATCGCCCATTTGGTCGTCTACTTCTTTCGTTACACCATTACCTAGCGAGACTAACAGAATAACAGATGCAACCCCAATAATAATACCCAACATCGTTAAAAATGATCTAAGTTTACTTGCTTTTAATTGTTTCCACGCCATTTTCATACTTTGGAGAACGTTCATGCTTTTTTCGCCTCCTCGTGGAATAGCTTACCATCTTGAATACGAATACTTCTTGTTCCGTAAGAAGCGATGGTTGGATCATGGGTAATCATTACAATGGTATTTCCCGCTTTGTTTAATTCCTGTAAGATACCCATTACTTCTTTACCTGTTTTTGAATCAAGAGCTCCTGTTGGCTCATCTGCTAAAAGAATTTGTGGATTACCGGCAAGTGCGCGCGCAATAGCTACACGTTGTTGCTGTCCGCCTGATAGTTGAGTTGGTAAGTTTTTTCGTTTTTCTAGTAAACCAACTTTTTCTAAGCATTCGATTGCAGCTTTTTCGCGTGCTGAAACACTTAGCCCAGCATAAATTAAAGGTAATTCTATATTTTCAAAAGCAGATAATTTAGGAAGCAAGTTAAACTGCTGAAAAATGAAACCGATTTTCTTATTTCTAATTTCGGATAATTTGTTGTCACTTAATTTAAATACATCTACATTATCAAGGTGATAGCTGCCTTCATCTGGAACATCCAAACAACCAATCATATTCATTAAAGTTGATTTACCGGATCCAGATGGACCAACGATGGATAAAAACTCACCTTTTTCAACGGTAAAAGTAACATCGTCTAATGCTTTAAACGTTTCTCCGCCTAGTGTATATGTTTTCGTTAAATTTTTCATGTCAATTAGCGGTTTTGGCATGTTTATCCCTCCTTCATACTATTTATCTAATACGTATATACAAAAAACTTAGCTAGGAGCACCTGGAACTGTGGAAGTTTCTTGTGTAGGAAGGATTACTTTTTGGTCTTTTTTAACGCCGTTAGTGATTTCGATATTATCTTCGTTGTGAAGACCAGTTTCTACAAATTTCTTCACTTTTTTCGTTTTGCCATTTTCTTGTTCTTCTGGAACTAGTACATAATATTTATCATCGCTGTCTTTTTGAACAGCTTCAATCGGTACGTAAAGTGCATCTTTTTTCTCTTTTACTAAAATTGAGGCATCAGCAGTCATACCGGCCTTCAAATCGTCTGTTTTATCAAGAGAAATAATCACAGAGAAACTAGACACGCCATTTTGGACTTGACCTTGTTCTGCAATTTCTTTTACTTTTCCTGTGTATGTTTTGTCAGGAAGTGCTGTTACTGTGATTTTAACTTCTTGGTCTTTCTTGATGTTAGGAATATCCAGTTCATCCATTTGCGCTACTAGTTGAAGCTCATCATAATCTGGAACTTGTGTGTTTTGCGGCGAAATCGCACCTGTTCCTGTAGCGTTGATTTTCATATCCCCTTGTTTCACTTTGGCTGTAACTAATTTTTCTTGTGTTACGGAACCGCTATTTTTTGACAGCAAGAAAACCGCACCCGCGGCAACCACTGCGATAATTACGATAACAATTAACCATTTAACCCATTTTTTCATGAATGTTCTCCTTCTGCTTCTTATGAATAGAAGCCCTGTATTTTATGTAGCAATGATAGGTTTCATTCTACCACAAAAGTTAACTGAGTGAAGTACATCGCAAGTCTGATTTGTTTTTAGTATCACTTAACGAAAATAAAAAACCCTAGAAAATTCTTCTAGGGTTTATCAATTAGTTATTAAAGTAATTTCCGTCAACTACTTCAATTTGTTTTTCTTTCATGTTGACGTTTTTAATTTTGACAAGTGAAACGTAATCATCGACTAAACGTTCCTCTGCATATTCAGATTCAACTAGAACGCCAATACCTACTAAATGCGCATTGAATTCTTCTAGTAAATTCTTCATCCCATTAATCGTACCGCCAGCTTTCATAAAGTCATCCACGATTACTACGTTAGATCCTTCTGCTAAGCTTCGTTTGGATAGTTCCATTTTTTCGATTCGTTTAGATGAGCCTGAAACATAGTTAATGCTCACTGTAGAACCTTCAGTAACCTTACTATCTCGGCGCACGATAACGAAAGGTACACTCAAATGCTCAGCAACAGCTTGTGCAATAGGAATCCCTTTTGTTGCCACAGTCATAATTGCATCTATTTTTTGATTGTTAAATTTGGTAGCTAAAATTTTACCAATTGCTTTAAGCGTCACTGGCTCCCCAAGTAGGTCTGAAAGGTACAAATACCCTCCTGGAAGTAGACGGTTAGGTTCCGCGATTCGGTTACACAACGTATGTACAAAATCAAGCACATCGTCATTTCCCGCTATTGAAATATACTGTACTCCACCAGCAGCACCCGGAACAGTTTCAAGTGTCCCAATCCCTCTATCTTCAAATGTTTTCTTTATGATAACCAAATCTTCACTAATAGAAGACTTAGCTGAGCCATAACGTTCAGCAAACATCGTAAGCGGCACTAACTTTCGCGGATGCGATAATAGAAACTGCGTCATATCAATTAATCGTTCACTGCGACGAATCTTCATAATCTCTCTCCCTTTGATAAAATTCCGTATATTAAAAAGCTATTTCACGTATTTTGTCCGTATTTTCTCTATTATAAAACGTTTTCTATAAAATTGACAACTTTTATTCTTTTAAAGTATTAAAAAGCCTGTCAAATAAACATCCTTTGACAGGCCAATGCTTTTATAAATCACGGAAACTAATAATTTCTACTTCTTGTTGGCCTAAATATGCTTGTAATTCTCTTGAAGTTAGAATGGAAACTTCTTTGATGCGCGGCTCTACATAACTGGATATTTCTCGCAGCGTTTCATCGATATACGCTGGATGAGTCATCACTTCCACGACATCGTTTGTTCCGATATGCTCTTGTACTATTTTTTTAATTGTTTCAAAAGATACGCCATCTGCATAGAAAGATGTATCGAATAAATCTGGTGTTTTAATGGCGCCAAAATCAGAAACATCTGAATGACGTCTAATACTTACACCATATTTTTCTGCCAACTTATGTTGAACTGGATAAATTAACGGTTCGATGGAATGATGTGTATCAAAGTGCGAAATAGTGATTCCTGCGCCCAAAATCTTCTCAATTTGTGCTGTTAATTCGCGCTCCACTTCTTCCATATCCACGTTAGCTAAACCAGACTCAAGCGCCGTATAGTTTTTGCGGAAACGCCCGTTATCGTCCGTTAATGTTTCTAACCCTTGAAGTAACGGATAACCGAATGTAAGGGTCAAATGAGCACCAATATCCAGTCCAGGATTTTCTTTCGCTACTTCTACAGCCAAATCAAAAGCCGGGCTGTTAGCAAGAAGTGTAGTTGATTTTACAACACCTCGTCTATACGATTCTAAAATACCATAAACTGCTCCTGGGCTAATTCCAAAGTCATCTGCATTAAAAATAATTTTCATTTGTCTGACCCCTCTCATCCATTAATTAATCGTATCGTTTTCGCTTTCACTCCACGGTCTAACCATATAAACTTCCTCACAAAAGCCACGCAAGCCATTATAGACACGTTTCGCTCTTGAATACTGTTTGATGAGCGCAAACACTGTCGGGCCGCTACCACTCATTAGAGCCGCCTCAGCACCAAATGCTAACATCCGGTCCTTAATTCGCTTAACTTGTGGATTTTTTTCTAGCGTTACAGACTCTAATACGTTTCCTGTTGAAGCAAAAATTCCGTCTAAATCACCATTTTTGATAGATTCAATCATTTTTTCTGTGTTAGGGTGTTCTACATTATCTACTTGTAATTCTTTATAAATCGTTGGTGTCGACACGCTAATGCTAGGTTTAGCTAGTACTATCCAACAACCAGGCATATTAGGCAATGCAGAGATTTTTTCTCCACGTCCAGTCGCAAGAGCAGTTCCACCATATACGCAAAAAGCTATGTCAGAGCCGATTTCGGAACTTATTTCTGCTAATTCTTCTATCGAAAGACCGAGCTCCCAAATGATATTTAAACCTTTGAGCGCAGCAGCAGCATCCGAACTCCCACCAGCTAATCCCGCTGAAACTGGAATGTGCTTATCAATTGTGATGCGCACTCCCATTTTTATGTTAAAACGATTTTTTAAGAGGAGAGCCGCTTGATAAATCAAATTACGACGATCTTCCGGAATAAAATGCGCTTTTACATCTAGCACAATCTTATCCTCGTCTAAGCGTTCTAAGAATAATCTGTCAGCAAGATCTATTGTTGTCATCACCATTTCCACTTCATGATAGCCATCTTCACGTTTGTATAGCGCATCAAGCGAAAGATTAATTTTAGCTGGTGCTGTTATGCTTATTTTCATTTTTCTTGGCCTCCGCGTTCAAAATCTCTTTTTCTATTCTATCATATGAAAGAAAAAATATGTAGCTAGCGGTCCAAAAGGGTTTCTATGTAAAGCAAAAACCGAACCATACTAAACGGTTCGGTTACTTCAGCTTCATTATAAAGCTAATTCTTTATTATCATCTGTAAATACAAGTTCTACTGCGTCTGTTAAGATATCCGTATAACTATAGGATACTCTTTCAAAGTTGTTTTCATCTTGATCAAGCTCCACAATGAAAACGGATGGATATGTTTCAGCTAGGATACCGCAACGTTCAATCGTTTTCTTACGACCGCCGTTTGCTTTCAATGTCAATGCTTTACCTAATCTAGAATCTAAATTCGTCTTAATGCTTGCAATGGTTTTTGGCATTTATTTTCCACCTCACTAATATCAATTATAGCACAGATGGGCTTCGAAATCAATAACCAAATATTTTAACAGTTGGAAGGGCTAGCTGTCAACTAAGAAAGCGCTCTTTTTGAAAAAAATTATTTTTCTGCGAGGAAATCAGCAAGAAAGTTACTTAATTTAGCGAATTCTGGTATATCAAGCGTTTCTCCGCGTCTAATTAAGTCTATACCAATTGCATTTAAACCTTCTACCAACTCTTCTTTACGCGGTTTTAAGGCCGGGAACTTGGATGCTAAATTATTCCATAGCGTTTTTCTTCTTTGAGCAAAAGATGCTCTTGTTACTTCAAAGAAAAACTCTTCGTCGTTTACTTTTGCTAATGGTTCTTTACGGCGTTTTAAATGAATAACGGCAGAATCGACATTAGGTTGCGGCATAAAGACAGTTTTTGGAACAATAAATGCTAGTTCTGCTTCCATGTAAAATTGGATAGCAATGGTTAAGCTACCGTAACTCTTTGTGCTTGGAACTGCGCTAATTCGGTCAGCAACTTCTTTTTGCAACATAAAAGTCATCGAGTCTGCTGGGATATTATCATGAAGTAATTTCAAAATAATCGGGGTAGTTACATAATAAGGCAGGTTTGCCACAATCTTAAGAGGCAGTTCAGGTTTCGCAAATTGTTCAGTGATCACTTCAGCAACATCGGCTTTGAGCACATCATTATGGACAACGCGCACATTATCGTAGTTACTAAGTGTGTCATCCAGAATCGGTAACAAGCGTTGATCAATTTCGAACGCAACGACTTCATTTGCTGTTTTGGCCAACTGCTCAGTTAGAGCGCCGATTCCTGGTCCGATTTCGATGACATTCGTTTCTTTCGTAATTTCAGCTGTATCGGTAATCCGTGTCAAAATATTGCTATCGATGAGAAAATTTTGACCGAGACTTTTTTTAAATAAGAAACCATATTTTTTTAAAATTTCCGTAGTTCTTCCGGGAGTTGCAATATCTTTACTCATTTTCTTCCTCCTGCATAATCGTTTGGCACGCGGCTACTAATCGTTCTTCACTAATGGCAAATGATTCCAACCTTGTTTGCAATTGTTTTCCATTCGTATAGCCGATTTTTAAAATGTTGCCGAGTTTTTCTCTACGTTCTTTTGCTCCGATTCCACCTAGAAGACCTAAGTGAATAAGGGTTTCTTTGGAGATATATTGTTTTTCAGTTGGTACGCTGCTTGTATGAAAGTGCTCTAAAGCTTCTCTAATATGGGCGCTGCTCGCATGTTCTACACCGAGTCCACGTCCTGCTTTTGGTAGAGCGTCTTGCCGATTAATGAATGCATGTTTACATCCTGGTACCGCAGAATCAATTTGTTTTCTAATTTTTTCGCCTGGGAAATCTGGGTCCGTAAAAATAATGACTCCCCGCAGTTCTTGAGCGTGTCTAATCTTTTCAATTGTTTCTTGTGAAAGTGCTGAGCCATTGGTTTCGATAGTATCTGCAATAACTGAACGATTGATTGCAGTTGTATCGTCACGTCCTTCTACAACAATAAACTCATGTATTACAGGCTTCCCGCTCATATTGATAACATCCTTTTTTATAAAATAAGTAAATACATCATACCACATTTTGGGCAAAGAAAAAACGAGGCCCTATGAGTCAGCCTCGTTTTTATACGAAATTAGTTTAACACTTTTACAGTAACCATTCTTCTACCCCATGAGTAGCATTGGCTTTCATTTGGGAAATAAACGTCAACGATATTTCCTTTGATAACGCCGCCAGTGTCTCCAGCGATTGCTTCGCCGTAACCTTCAACCCATACTTTAGAACCTAGTGGGATAACGTTTGGATCAACTGCGATTACTTTCATTCCAGGGTTAGCACTTAGGTTAATACCATAAGCTGTCATACCGCCACCTGAATATGCTGTTGATTCCATACGATAAGTTTTACCACCTGATGGAGCTGATGAAGCGTTAGAAGTGGTTGCTTTTGAAGATGAAGCATTTGCGATTTGTGATACTTTCGCTTTTTCTTTTGTGCCACGTACAACTACTTTATCTGTCTTTTCAGAAGTAACGTTTTCTTTAATGACATCGCGTTTTGTTTCTTTGTCATTTTCAAAAGTTACATTATACTCGACAACTTTTTCGCCATTTTTACCTTCTTGAACGACTTTTTCAACGCCTTTATTTAGGCTATCGTCTTCTTTATAAACTGTTTCAAATTTGATTTGTTCATTTTTCTTTTCTGCTTTTGAATTGACGTATGTAACTTGTACGGTCATTTTTTCCTTTAAGTTACTGTCTTTAGCAGGTGACACGCGGTCATCTTTATCAAGTTTGATGTTTTTCTCTGTTAGTAAATCACTAACTTTTTTCTTAGTTGTCCATACTGTATCTTTTTTAGTTCCGTTTTGTAAGGAAAGTTCAATGGCACGGTTAATGTTAACCTCTAGGCCATTTTTTAATTTAGTATCTAATGCAACATTTAAAACATCTTGTGGACGAGTAGTAATATTTTCGTCTTTAAGCAAGTCTGCTACGTTTGTTTTTGTGCTCCAAACGTTTTTCTTTGTACCATTATCATTTATTGTAACTTGACGAGCTGGAAGATATTTAATTTCCATACCGTCTTTAATTTCCGCATTTTTTCCTGGCGCGATTTCATCTTGTGCACTTACTTTAATTCCTGCTTCATCTAATGCTTCAGAAACTGTTTTAGCATGTGTTCTTGATTCAATTTTTTCACCAGCGTTTACTATAGTGATATCGTTTTTAGTTCCTTCGAAAACGAAATAAAAAACCAATGCTACTACAATAACAAATCCTGCAATCATGATTGGTAATTTCCATTTTGATGATTGGGCTACGTTACTGCTGTTTTCCATGGTCATGTATTTCTCCCCTTTCTACTTCGCTAGTGATTATATACAGGGGACTAAAGAACTGTCAATTTTTTCTATAGTTTGTTCACACCTTCGCAAACTTAAAGCATAAACGTTGGTATAAAGCCATTTTCAAATATAAAATTTTTAAAAAGTGTCAAATGTAACAGAAATGTGTCATTTTTCTACGTCTCTGGTCGTAGGCATGAAATAAGGGTTTTTGTCCAAGTAGTAATTTTTATCTTCCAGAAGCTTAAGATTGGGTTACAGACTCGGCCTTATATTACAATTATGTTACAATCAGTCTTTGATTTTAAAAAGTCTTTTCGCGTTTTCTGTTGAGTGCGTAGCGATTTCGCTATATTTCATTTCTTTCAGTTCTGCAATTTTTTCGGCAACTAACTTGACGTATCCTGGTTCATTTCTTTTTCCACGATTTGGGGTTGGAGCGAGATATGGGGCGTCAGTTTCTATTAATAAACGGTCAATTGGTATAGCTTGGGCTGCGATTTTAGGTAATTTTGCGTTTTTAAAAGTGACTGTTCCGCCGAATGAAATATAAAAATTCATTGCTAAACATGCTTCCATTACTTCGACTGTTTCGCCAAAACAATGCATAATTCCGCCTATTTCTTCGGCATGTTCTTCTTGCAAAATGCGAACTACATCTTCTGTGGCTTCGCGATTATGAATCACTATCGGTAAATTCACTTCTTTAGCTAAACGAATTTGCTTTCTAAAAACTTCAAATTGGGTTTCTTTTGGTGAAGTATCCCAGTGATAATCCAAGCCCATTTCGCCCAAAGCAACTACTTTTTTGTGTGTAAGAGCTAAATCGCGTAACCATTCTAAATCTTCGTCTGTGAAGGTAATAGCGTCTGTAGGATGCCAGCCGACGATTAGATAGATAAAATCATATTTATCGGCTAATTTAAGTGCCCGGTCAATTGTTTCTTTATTAAAGCCTACAACGGCCATACGGGTCACGTCGTTTTCTTTTGCGCGTTTTATTACTTCTTCTATATCATCATCAAAAGCCTCGTCATTGAGGTGTACATGCGTATCAAATAGCACGAGAATTCCTCCTAATAAAATCATTTCCTTCTATTATACTATAATTTTTGATGCAAACAAAAAAAGCCACTTAAAACGCAAGTGGCTTTTCTGGTCTGTTTATTTAATTTGATAAACTTTCGCTTCGTATGGTCGTAAAGTTCCTTCTATAATATCAGGAACATTATTTGCAAGTACGGAGCCTTTTTTGATGTCGTTTAAAATATTTTCATCTGTAATAACTTGCTCTTCTTCTGTGAAATTACATAAGACGACTAATTTTTCATTTTCTGTATAACGTTCATATGCGAAAATCGCTTCATCTTTTGGTAATAACAGGCGATAATTACCAGTTGTGATGATTTCTGTTGTTTTGCGTAACTTAATTAGGTTTTGGTAGTAGTAGAAAATCGAATCTGGATTTTTCAGCGCTTCTTCGTTGTTGATTTCTGTATAACGCGGGTTAACTTTAAGCCACGGCGTTCCGGTTGTGAAGCCAGCATTTTCGCTATTATCCCACTGGTATGGTGTTCTTGCGTTGTCGCGTCCTTTAGTGTAAATAGACTGCATAATGCTTTCGTGGCTGTGTCCTTGCTCTTTACGTTCTTTATACATGTTTAATGTTTCTATATCTCGATATTCTTCCAGCGTTTCAAAATGAACATTAGTCATCCCGATTTCTTCACCTTGATAAATGTACGGTGTTCCTTTCATCATGTGCAGACATGTTGCAAGCATTTTCGCCGAACGAACGCGGAAACGATTATCATTCCCAAAACGAGAAACAATACGTGGTTGGTCATGATTGTTCCAATATAAACTGTTCCAGCCGTTTTCTTGAAGCGCTACTTGCCACTCGGACATGTTTTCTTTTAAATCTGGTAAATAGATTGGTTTTAAATCCCATTTGTTGTCGCCGTCGGAATCTAAGTTCATATGCTCAAATGTAAAAATCATATCCACTTCATTATTTGCTGGATTTGTATAAATTTGCGCGTCAGTTGTGCTAGCACCTGGCATTTCGCCAACAGTCATTACATCATATTTGGAAGTTACTTCTTGGTTCATCTCTTGCAAGAACTCATGAATACGTGGTCCATTGCAAAAATCGTTACCTGCATCTCCGTAAATTTGACCTTCTGCAACTGGTCCATCTGGGAAAGCTGTGTTTTTGGAAATGAAGTTAATTACGTCCATGCGGAACCCATCGATACCTTTATCAAGCCAGAATTTCATCATATTATATACATCTTGGCGTAATTTAGGATTTTCCCAGTTTAAATCTGGTTGTTTTTTAGAGAAAAGGTGTAAGTAGTACTCGCCTGTTTTCTCGTCCAATTCCCATGCTGGACCACTGAAAATCGAGCCCCAGTTGTTGATTTCATTTTCTTCACGCCAGAAATAGTAATCACGATAAGGGTTGTCTTTGGATTTCCGAGATTCTTCAAACCATTTATGTTCGTCGGAAGTGTGGTTAACAACTAAATCCATTACGAGTTTCATATCACGATCATGTAAACCTTGTAACAGATTGTCAAACGTTGCCATATCGCCATATTCTTCGTAAATTTTTTGGTAATCGCGAATATCGTATCCATTGTCATCTTGCGGCGAATCATACACCGGAGATAGCCAGATAACGTCTACGCCAAGCTCTTTTAAATAATCTAATTTCTCAATAATCCCTTGAATATCACCGACTCCATCGCCATTTGAGTCATTGAAACTCTTTGGATAGATTTGGTAAAC
Source organism: Listeria innocua (assembly GCF_028596125.1). Lineage (GTDB taxonomy): Bacteria > Bacillota > Bacilli > Lactobacillales > Listeriaceae > Listeria > Listeria innocua. The sequence goes on along the minus strand of NZ_CP117229.1, from coordinate 180,083 downwards.
TACGCTTTTTTTCCACCAGTCTTTTTCTTTCATCGATTAAATTCCCGCCCTTGTAATTTTGTCTATTTTTTTACCGAAAACTTCTATAGTAGTAACTTTTTGTTGTAAGTTTTCTTCGCCGTGATGGTCACCATTTATCTGTACTTCGCCGTTTTTGAAAGTAGCAGTGAAAGCTGTTTTGGATATTTTTCCGCTTTCGTATTGGTAGCTTTTGCCATCATCATTATACACGTATCCGCTTGCCTCGTCGTTATCTAAGTATATTTCTAATGCCAAATCTTGTGCTTCTTTTGTATTTTGAACGCTGGTACCTAATGGTAAAATCGTCCCTGCTTTAATATAAATTGGCATAACGTCAATCGGAGCGTCAGCGATAATATAGTCGCCGCCTTCTACTTGCTCTTTCGTCCAATAATTAAACCAAGTCCCTTTTGGTAAGCGAACTAAACGCTTCACTTGGCCTTCGCGAACGATTGGCGCAACGAGGATATTTTCACCTAGCATAAATTGATCGTTCACTTGAATTAAATCGCGTTCCTCTTTAAACTCCATATAAAGTGGTCTAACTATCGGCAAGCCATTCTCCGCAGTTTTTTGGAATTCTGTATAAATATACGGTAAAAAGGTGTAGCGCATTTCAATATATTTCTTCACAATTTTCTCCGCGTCTAGCCCAAATGCCCATGGTTCTTGATAAATGCTATCTTGCACGCAATGGTTTCTAAAATATGGTAAAAACGCGCCGGCTTGTGTCCAGCGTATTAGCATTTCTTTCGTACAGTCAGAAGAAAATCCACCAACATCCGCACCTGTAAATGCGACACCAGATAAACCTAAATTCATAATCATCGGCAGCGACATTTCTAAATGCTCCCAGTGACTACGATTATCCCCCGTCCAAACTGCTGAATAACGCTGAACTCCCGCATAACCAGCACGAGTGAGTGAAAACGGACGCTCGTTTGGCACAAGGCGTTTTAATCCTTCAAAAGTCGCTTTACTCATATACAATCCGTATAAATTATGCGCTTCTTTATGGGTTACATTTTTCCCGTCCATATTGTGTACGACATCTAAATCCATCGTTTTACTTTCATTAAATACAGAGGGTTCATTCATATCATTCCAAATCCCGCGAATGCCTAAGTCTGTGTAAAACTGATGCAAATCTCCCCACCAGCGTTGAACAGTCGTACTTAGGAAATCCGGGAAAGCACTGACACCTGGCCAAACATCACCATAATAAATCGCACCTTCAAGTTTACGGCAGAAATAATGATGCTTGATCCCTTCTTGATATACGGAATAATTAACATCTTTTTTAATTCCCGGATCAACAATTGGCACAACATCAATGTTTTGTTCACGAAGACGCGCAATTAGTTCTGGTCCATTTGGAAAAGTATCCGGGTTAAAAGTGAACACCCGAAAATCATCCATATAATGTATATCCATAAATACGCAGTCTAGCGGAATTTCTTTTTCTTTAAAAGTGTTGGCAATTCGCTCTACTTCTTCTTCCGATGTGTAGCTATATCTTGATTGATGATAACCTAATGACCATTTTGGCGGAAGTGGGGTTTTTCCTGTTAAATTCGTGTAGTTTGCGACAACTTCTTTGACATCTTCACCAAAGATAACGTATAAATTTGCTTGCCCGCCTTCTGCTAAAATCGTATACATCTCTTCAAAACTTTGAAAATCAAATTCTGTCCGATGTGAATTATCGTAAAACAGGCCGTACGTTGTTTCCTCCGTATCTGCAATCATAAATGGGATGGATTGATATAGTTCCACTGTATCTTTATTATGCGGACTGTATACGTCTGTATTCCACATGCTAATAATGGAACCAGCTTTATTTAACGCTCCTGTTTTTTCACCCAGCCCAAAAATCGCGGTTCCAGGCTTACTTTGGATAGAAATTTGGTGTTCTTTATCACGATTAATTGCCAGTCCTTCTGTTTGGAAAATGGTTTTTCCAGCTTGCTTCATTATAATTTGGAAAGGATTTTTTGAAACGATAAGTTTTTTATCTGCAAATTGAAGTTCGTAATGATCATTTGTTTCAGTGAACACGGCAGCTTGTTTTTCCGTGTCGTTAATTGCCGCAATAGAAGGTGTCAGATCCGCTTCACCAAACGGATTCACTGTTACGCGTGCAATTTTTTCATTAACAAAATAACAACTGAAATGACCGACATCAAGTGTGCCAGTTAGGCAATTATTCGCCCAACTAGCTGTTTTCACTTGGTTTATTTTTCTCGGGAAAGCTGTTTTTTGTTTTACGTTAGATGGTAAAATAGCAAAACTTGTGGAAGCATCCATCGTTATCTTCCTTTCTTTATTTGTACTTTTTTGGTCGTTCCAATTACTTCAACTTCGTATTCTGGCGTATTTGTTTGAACGGAGATAGTTACTTCATCCGCATTTTCGGTAACTTTTACTAGCCATTTTTCTGATAAATGGTCAGTAATTTCTTCAGTGAAATCGCCGTCTAAATAAACTTTGAGTAATGGTGTATCGTATTCCTCCACTGTATTTCCAACCCATGAGCCGAGTTTTAAAGTGGCATCAACGTTACATAGCACGGCTTTACCGCCACGAATGAATACTGGAATTTCTTCTTTATCCGCTTTGCATTTACGTAGAGTTGGTCCGTTCACTTTTGTTCCGTTCCAGAAATCATACCAAGTTCCTTCTGGCAGATAAACTTCTCTGGAGCGCACGCCGTCTTCAATCACTGGTGCAATCAGCATTGCTTCCCCAAATAAGTACTGGTCATACATATCAGAAACACGAGGATCTTCTTTATAATCCAGTAGAAGCGCACGCATCATCGGTAAGCCTGTTTCGACGCATTTTAACGATTCATTATAAATATAAGGTAAAATGTTCATTCTTACATTCGCGAAATGACGGTATATTGGAATAACCGAGTCATCACCAGTCCTTGAGGCAATGTTCCACGGTGTCCGGTCTTGGTTGAATTCGGCTTTACTTTCGGCATGATACTGCATAATTGGGCAGAAAGTAGCCATTTCAGCAGAACGGATAAATAGTTCGGCAGTTGGAATGTCACCATTAAATCCTGCAAAATCAAAGCTCCAAAACGGAATTCCAGAAAATCCAGCTGAAAGTCCAGCAATAAGGGATCTTCTAAAAGCGTCAAAAGTCGATCTTTCATCACCAGCCCAGTGAGCCGGGAAGTTTTGAGCGCCCGTATAGCCAGCGCGACTAAATGTCATGCCATCATTTTGTTGCGCAAATTGATAATAAGCTTCCACATAGTCATTTGGATAAAGATTACGCATTTCATCGCCACGTCTACCATCAGCAAACTGCAATCCTTCTCCAAAAACGAATTCGCCGCCATCTGTTTTAAAGCCATCAACGCCAATATCAATCAAATATTGTCGTTTATCAAACCACCATTTTTTTCCTTCTTCATTGGAGAAATCCATTATCAAGCTTTCGGTGAACCAGTTTTCCGGAATACGGTACGGCGAGCCATCCGGATTTTTCACCACATATCCTTTTTCAATCATATAGGCTTCTTCACGGTCTTTTAGTGGGTGTTGTTGACGGTTTAAGTATTTTTGAATCGGAATTTGCCAAAGAATTAATTTCATTTTGTTGTCATGGATGTAGTCAACCATCCCTTTTGGATCTGGCCATCTGCCCCATGAAGGGAACCGAATTTCATCATAAGAATATGCTTCTGAAGGTGCTTTTTCATCATATTCGGCGTCATTGAACATATAATAAGTTGCTTCATCGCTCCATTGTTCTAATACGACAACCGTTGACGGAATTTGCAACTCTTGCGTTGTTTCTACTTCATTTCGAACGACAGATTCGCGGTCCCAGTTATTACTAGACATCCACGGTCCAAGCGCCCAGACTGGAACCATTGCAGGCTTGCCAGTTTTTTTCATATAATTAGCAACTGCACTACGAATATCTCCCATTAAAAGACATATATCTGTATCGCAGCCATTTATTTCGACTGTAATTGTATGCTTGTCCGCTAATTGGTTACCTAAATCAAAACTTGTGTAACGAGCGGTATCAACGAACACACTATAATCACGATTCGTATGATAAAACGGCATCGGGATGTAGGTTCTTGTTCCTTGGTCGCGGTACTGATTATAAACAAAGCAATCAAGCACATTCCCGCGCTGACCTAATGCATTGTATCGTTCACCGAAGCCGTAATACTCTTCTTCTTTTGGCGCGTCTAAATGCAGTTTTACTTTGTTAATCGTGCCAGTTTTATCGGTATACCATTGTAACGCTGGGTAAATTTTATGCGATTCTAAAATTAATTTGCCTTTAAAGTGAACCTCAAGACGCACTGGATTATTTGAAACGATAATCTCTAAATCATCTTTTTTCAATTGGCCCGATGATTTTGTTTTAACATTGCTCGCTTCAAATGAAGGTTTTAATCCGATTACAAGTTCATCTGATTTCACGGCGAACTCGACCGGGATGACACTTGATGGATTTTCTTTAAATAAAACCATTAAGCCTTGCTCTGTTTCACAAATTGCTGCTTCTTCTGACCAGTGTTTCCAGATTGGTTCGACAGTATAATCATCTGATGTCAAAGTGGTTTGATCTTTCATTGTCGCCCGGAAATAATAGGTATATTCGCCAACTTCTTCTAACGGCGGAACGAGTGCTTCCCAGATTTGGACATCATTTTTCTCTTTTTTCTCACATAAAATGGTCCAGTCTTTTTCTTTTAATACAAGTTCAACTTGGATTGCTTCGATTCCAGAAATTACTTCACACGCAGCCGAAAAATGCATTTCTGTTTCGGGATAATGTGGCGTACGTTCAGTTAACTGCTGCTCATAGCGATTTTCATTCCCGAAAGGATCGTGTGAAATATGTGCTGTTACTTCACTTTCCATCGCCCGGAAAGCTTGATTAATTTCAATAAAAATCGCGCCAAGTTCATCATTATCTTCCATTTTCATTGCCATATTCAAATAGTGTAACGCTTTATCTTGGTCGCTTTTTTCTAAGAAATATAGCGCCATTAGAGCCGTTGCAAAGGAATTAACTTTCGGAGCTCCTGAATAAGGCAGTACTCCATCATCTTGCACTAATTGTTGTTCCATTTTGCCAACAGCCGCCACCATTACAAGATCTTCGGGCGAAAATAACCCAAACGGAAGCACGGATAAAAGCTGGTCGGTTGACACTTTTCGCGTGTTAAAGCCAGTAAGGATGCTATCACCTTTTAATAAATTATCAAAACAATAGTCGCGGATAATTGTAATTGTTTGTTGTAACTCCGGTTTTGGAAAAGTGTTTTTCACATCTAATAATGCAGAGTATACACTTGAAATAGTTGCTAAATAAATATCATTTTCACCTGAACCCCAAATAGACTTTTCAGGACGATTCCAGTTTTCAACTAAAAATGCAATTACTGGCTCTACTTCTTCTCTGTCATAATGGTTGATTTTACTGCTAAGCCATAGCCAAGACGCGGTTTCAAGTACTGAATCAGTTGTAAAGTCAGGTTTTGTTTCCAGTAGGATTGGCTTGATATTTTCATTTTTTCCTTCTATTAAATGCAAGTAACCCTGCATTAATTTTGTGAATTTAGACATGTTTTATTTCCTTTCTTGGATATACTAAAGTGGCAGTCTAATTTGTAAAGGTACTTACAAACTTCCCTGCCACTCTCGTTACTTATTTAAAGCCCATTGTTTTGTTGATGTTATCTTCACTATTTTTCAGTGCTTTTTCTGGTGTAGATTCGCCGTTTAGCACTTTTTCAAATTCTGAGTTTGTATAATCACTAATTTTGTTCCAATCTTTTACAACTGGAGGTAATACCATATATTGTAAGGACTCAAAAACTGCTTCTCTGTTATCTGGAGGAGTCGCATCTAGATACGGTTGTAAAATTTCTTTATTTTCGGTTGCTGGTAGTTCCCAGTTGTTTGCAATTCTAATTTTTGCCGCTTCTTTATTTGCACTCATGAAGGAAGCAAATTTGAACGCTGCTTCTTTTTTATCTGAGTCTTTAGAAACACCGATTCCATTAGCGAAGAAGTGAGTCGCTTTTTGCTTATTGCCTGCTTCTACTTGTACGTCCCATTTAAATGGTGCATCTTGGAACATATCGAATAACCAAATACCTGTATGAAGCATTGCGATTTGACCATTCATGAATAAGTCTTCTGGTAATTGTCCAGATAAATCAGATGGTGAAGGAGCAACCTTAGATTCTGTTACTTCATTAGTTAAGTGAGTTAATGCTTCTACGTTTTCAGGGCTGTTAATAGTAGTTTTTGTCATATCTTTATCGAAAATTGAACCACCATTTTGTGCAGCTACTTTGAAGAATTCGTTCATTGTTACTGGTTGGGAAGTTCCCCAAACTTTATTTTTAGCATCTGTTAATTTTTTCGCTGCAGCTTCTTCGTCTTTCCAAGTCCAGTCAGCAGTTGGATATTCAACTCCGGCTTTGTCAAAAAGGTCTTTATTATAAATAGTTACAACGTTGGAGAAACTTTCTACCATACCGTATTGTTTGCCGTCATATTTGAAAGCATCATACGCTTGTTTATTAAGAGTAGATGGATCAAAATCTTTATCTTTTTCGATATAGCTTGTTAAATCTGCAAGAACACCTTTTTCAGCGTATTGCATGAATGTTTCGTAGTTAAGTTCAAAGGCATCAGGAGCATCGCCACCTGCGATTTGTGTTTGTAGTTTAGTGAAATAGTCGTTAAATGCGATTGTTTGAACGTTTACTTTAATATCAGGGTTTTGCTTTTCAAATTCTTTTACCATTTTATCAAGTGCTTTTCCATCCGCTGGGGCAGAGAATTGATAATACGTTATTTCCGTTTTATCGCCGCTGCTACTACCACCGCCGCAAGCTGAGAGACCAAATACAGACAGTACAACTACCATTAACAATAATAAACCTTTTTTCATTTGTAACACTCCTTTTTTGTTGGTTTTTTATTCTTTCATTCCGCTCATAGCCATTCCTTGGATGAAATATTTTTGAGCAAAAAGGTACACTGCTAGAATCGGGATAACACTAATAAGTACACCCGCCATCATTAAGCCGTAATTCGTTCCATATCTACCTTGTAAAAGAGATAATCCTAAAGGTAAAGTTGCCATTTCTTGTGAACTTGTCACGATTAATGGCCATAAATAACTGTTCCAAGATTGCATAAAAGTTAAAATTCCAAGTGTTGCAAATGTAGGTTTCGCAAGTGGTAAAATAACTTTTCGGAAAATAGTAAAATGATTTGCCCCATCCATAAATGCGGCTTCTTCTAATTCTTTTGGAATTCCCATGAAAGCTTGGCGTAATAAGAAAGTGCCGAAAACGCTGAATAACGCTGGTACAATCAGCCCTGCATAAGAATCTAACCAACCAAACTGTTTCATTAAGATAAATTGCGGAATCATCGTAACTTGAGCTGGAACCATCATTGTCGCTAAATAAAGTAAAAATAACTTATCGCGGCCCCAGAAAGGTATTCTCGCAAATGCGTATGCTGCCATCGAACAAAACAGCATTTGACCAAGTGTCGTTACAACGGCAACAACGACTGAGTTCAGTAAAAATCTCAACATTGGGAACATTTCAAATACTTGAGTGAAGTTTGCGGTTGTCGGTTCTTTGGGAATAAATTGTGGCGGTAGTACCATGTTTGCCGCACCTGTTTTAAAGGCTGTTGAAATCATCCAAACAAACGGCATAAGCATGATAATTCCACCAAGACAGATAATCGTATAGGTAAGAATATTTTTTATTAGTTGCCATTTTGGTGAACCACTTTTTTCTGTTTTCATTAGTAATTGGACCACCTTTTTTGAAGTTTATTTTGAATAATTGTAATGATGAAAATAACAATAAACAATATCCAACTCATCGCGGAAGCATAGCCCATTTCGAAGTATCTAAATGCATGATTATAAATGTTTTGGACTAAGGTCATCGTCGCTCCACTTGGTCCACCTTCTGTCATAATCATCACTTGGTCAAACACCTGGAATGAGTTGATAAGTGAAATTATCGTCACAAAGAATGTAGTCGGAGTAAGAAGCGGAATGGTGATTGAGAATAATTGGCGAAGTTTTGACGCTCCGTCCATATTTGCAGCTTCGTAATAGGAAGGTGAAATATTTTGCAAACCACCCAAAAACAGTACCATAACGAAACCAATATCTTTCCACGCACTAGTTATAATAACTGCAATCATCGCTGTTTGTGGGTCTGTTAACCAGTTCGGTCCAGCAATTCCAATTAACGATAAGAAATAATTGATGAGACCGTATGAAGGGTTGAAAAGCCATTTCCAAACGAGTGAAACAGCTACCCATGAAGTAATCACGGGTAAGAAGTACACTGCTCGGAAAAATGGTCTAAGTTTAATTTTTTGGTTTAACATCAAGGCACAAGCTAGTCCAAGAATCATTACACTTGGCAAGTAACCGATGATAAATGTGATAGTATTTCTAAATGACTTCCAAAATTCTGGGTCATTAAACAAACGTTTGTAATTTTCAAATCCAGTAAAGTGAATCGTACTCACTAAGTCCCAATCGGTAAAACTAATACCGAGCGAGCCAAGGATTGGGATAGCAATAAAAATGAGAAAACCTAATAAATTGGGCAACAAGAAAATGCATAGCCAAAATAGTGTTTTCTTTCTAGTCATACCAACCATGTAAAAATAACCTCCCGAAATAATTTATGTACTTTTAACGTAATAAAGTTTGTTCTTCTTCATAGATTGGCACTTGGAATAGTTGGTGGATGACTAGTAAAGCCGCACCTTGTAACCACGCAGGATCCTCTAGAGAAGTTGTTGTAATTTCCGTTTCAAAGCCAGCCCCTGAAAAAAAGTTCTGTGAAGCAATTTCATCAATTTTAGTTAAGAATAAATCTCTGTGGTGTAAGCCTTCCCCGACAATAATTACTTTTTCTGGGTTAAAGGTGTTAATGATATTTCGAATCCCGTATCCTAAATATTCTCCCATTTTACCCATAAGTTCTATCGCCATCTCGTCACCAGCACGCGCGCTTTTTGCTACATTATCAAAATGAAAATCATTTAATTCAGATGTAGGAAAAGCTTCTTTTATTTCTTCGCCGCGGTTTCGGAAGTAAAATTCGGATGCGTACATTTCTAAGCACCCTTTTTGACCACAGTGGCACTTGTATCCGCCTGGTTGGATTGTTGTATGACCAAATTCTCCGGCTCCACCTTGCGCACCGTAATAAATTTGACGGTTAATAACAACAGATAAACCAAGCCCAGCACCAACTGAAACGGTTGCAAAATTATTGGATTGTTTCCCTTCACCTAACCAAAGTTCTGCGAGTGTGTATGCGAGTGTGTAGCAGTTTATATTTTTATCTACATACACTGGAATATCAGGGAAATGAACATGTAACATCGCTTCTAAGGCAACGTTTTCCCAGCCTAGCATAGTAGAGCGGATTACTGTTCCTTTTTTACGATTCACTAGACCTGAAATAGCAATCCCAACGCCTAGCAAGTTTTTCATATCTCTGTTTTTACACATTTTCTTTACATTTTCAGCAATTAAGTCTATTGCATCTTCCGGTTTTTTCTCTGATGAAAATGGTATGGAAGTATTTTTAATAATTTCTGCATTTAAGTCTGTTAACGCAAAAAGAAGTTGTTCCTCTTCTACTTTGACACTAACAACAAATCCATAATCTTTATTAAATCTTACTAGTTTGGCACGTCTGCCCCCAGTAGATGATGTTTCCGCACCTTCTAGAATAATGCCTTCTTGTTGCAAGTCATCTAGAATATACGTTAATGTAGACATCCCAAAATCGCATTTTTTAGCTATTTCTGTACGTGTGATTTCTCCTTTTTCACGGATTAAATTCAGCACGGTATAGCGATTTATATCTTTAATTAAGTCTTTGTTCCCTTTTCTTAAGATATCCATAGTCCGGCTCCTTTACTTCTGGATGAGCACTTACTTCGTTCATTGAATTAAGTAAGTATAGTTACATTATATTGTAATCGTTTGCATTATGCAATCTTTTTTTTAAAGTTTTTTTCGATAAAAAAAGAAGCCCTAACTCCAGCGAATTAGGGCTCGTTTTTATTATTTTACTTTTGCGCCATTTGGAAGTGCGCTATTTGCTTCAATTACGCTTAGTTTTCCATCTTTTTCTCCTGAAAGAATCATGCCTTCGCTCATTAGTCCGCGAAGTTTCACAGGTTTTAAGTTGGAAACAACGATAACTTTTTTGCCAATTAACTCTTCTGGTTGGTAGAATTCTGCAATACCCGAAAGAACTTGGCGTAGTTTACCTTCACCTAAGTCTAATTGGAAACAAAGAAGTTTATCTGCTTTTTTCACTTTGTCTACTTGTTTTACTTCCGCAACCCGAAGATCGATTTTGTCGAAATCTTCAATACCGATTTGCGGGGTTTCAAGTGCTTCAACTTCTGCAGTTTCTTCAGCAGGAGCTGGTGCAGAGCCTTTCATTTCATCTTGAATATAAGTAACTTCGACTTCTGCATCGAGTCTTGGGAAAATTGGCGTACCTTTTTTCACTACCGTTGTACCTTCTGGAATTTCGCCGTAGCCATAGATGCTATCCCATTTCTTCAAGTTTTCTTCTTGCAAGCCTAGTTGTAAGAAGATTTCACCTGGAGTTCTTGTTAGGAATGGTTGAAGTAAAACTGCGATGATACGTAAGTTTTCAGCTAAATGTGTCATTACGCTCGCTAGTTCTGTACGCTTATCTTCCTCTTTAGCTAGTGCCCATGGAGCAGTTTCATCAATATATTTATTTGTACGAGAAATTAGTGACCATAGTTGGTTTAATGCTACTGAAAACTGCATATGGTCCATACTACCTTCGTATTCTTTCACGACGTTATTTTTGAAATCTACTAATGTTTGATCGAATTCTGTTACATTACCTTGATAAGCTGGAATTTCACCATCAAAGTATTTATTAATCATTGCAACTGTACGATTAAGTAAGTTTCCTAAGTCATTAGCAAGATCATAGTTTACGCGGTCAACAAAGTCTTCCGGCGTAAATAAACCATCTGAACCAAATGGAACTTCACGTAATAAATAGTAACGAAGCGCGTCTAGTCCGTAGCGGTCAATCAACATGTAAGGATCTACTACATTCCCTTTAGATTTCGACATTTTACCGTCTTTCATCAAAATCCAGCCATGACCGAATACCATTTTTGGAAGTGGTAAGTCTAGTGCCATCAACATAATTGGCCAATAAATCGTATGGAAACGAACAATTTCTTTCCCAACGATTTGTACATCAGCAGGCCAGTATTTTTGGAATTTCGTATCATTGTCCGTATTATATCCAAGCGCAGTAATATAGTTAGATAGCGCATCAATCCACACATAAACAACGTGTTTTGGATTTCCGGGAACTTTAATACCCCAATCAAAAGTTGTTCTAGATACTGCTAAATCCTCTAAGCCAGGCTTGATGAAGTTATTAATCATTTCATTTTTTCTAGATTCAGGTAGGATAAATTCTGGGTGCGAGTTATAATATTCTACTAAACGATCCGCGTATTTGCTCATGCGGAAAAAGTAGGATTCTTCTTTAACAAGCTCGACTTCGTTACCACTTGGAGCTTTTCCGCCGATTACTTTACCATTTTCATCTTTGTATACTTCTTCTAATTGTGTTTCTGTAAAATATTCTTCATCAGAAACAGAGTACCAACCTTCGTATTCACCTAAGTAAATGTCGCCTTGGTCTAAAAGTTGTTCAAAGATTTTTTCTACGGATGTTTTATGACGGTCTTGTGTTGTACGAATAAAATCAGTATTAGAAATTTCTAGTTTTTTCCAAAGTTCTTGGAAACCTTCTGCAATTTCATCCACGTATTCTTGTTCAGAAATCCCGCGTTCTTTTGCTTTTGCTTGGATTTTCTGACCGTGTTCATCTGTTCCAGTTAAGTAAAACACATCATATCCTTTTAAGCGTTTATAACGAGCCATCGCGTCCCCCGCAACAGTCGTATAAGCATGTCCGATATGCGCTTTTCCGCTTGGATAATAGATTGGTGTTGTAATATAAAACGTATTTTTCTCTTCAGGCAACACAATTCCCTCCTTAAAAATAAAACAATTAGTATCATTATATCATTTTTCGCGCTAAACGAAATAATTAATTAAGCGCCTTTTGCGACACCGATTAAAATCCCGCCGAGAACGACTAAAACTACGCCCACAATAACATAAAGCATTTCTTTTTGGGTTTTCTTTTCTTTTAATAGTACAATGCCGCCAATAGTTGAGATGACAACACCTAACTGCGAAAGTGAAAAACCAGTCGCGACTCCGACAAGTTGGTTTGCGTGTACCATTGCCACATTTCCTGCTGCCCAGATCATTCCCGGTATAATGAGCAACAATGTACGTTTATTAAAGCGTTTTTCCGTGCCACCACTATGCGTCATAATTAAGGCACTTAAAACCATTCCAATCGCTTGCGGTAAAATCGCATTAATTCCGTCGATTTTAAATCCTTGAATGAGAACGACTAACCCTACATACCCTAAAGATGAAATAACTAATGTAATTAAGCCTTGTTTTAAAGCGTTAGTTCCATCTTCTTCTTTTTCCGCATAGGAAGTTAGGAAAATCCCTCCAACGATAAGCGCAAGTGCGATAAATCCAAGAATAATGCGTAACGTCGTATCCCATTCATGAAATAGAATAATGCCGCAAAGTGTTGTTCCAACTAATTGCATTCCGGTTGAAATCGGCATCGCTTTTGAAACGCCGATGATTTTAAAAGCGCGCAATTGGAACATCTGTCCGACAGTCCATAAACACCCTGTTATAAAACTAATTCCTACTGTTTTAAGTGTATAAACCGGGTCAGTAAAGAAGAAAACGATTACTGCAAAAGTGAGCGCCCCTAGCGTCATCCCCATTGTTTGTTGTCGTGTCGAACCGCCAAATTTTGTAATAATTAGCGGAACTGTTCCCCAAAGTAATGCAGGAATCAGCGCAATCATAATGTTCAAATCGTTTTCCTCCTTGTTTGCCGTTTAATTTAGTTTTCAATTACTTCATTATAGCGGAAATAACAGGAAGATGATAGAGGTTTTCGGAGTAAAAGTATTTAATAGAGCTAATCGCCAAAGTTTAAATGAACATTTTATATTTTTATGATTCTCATTAGCCACTATTTCGACAAAGTGTGCCGCATTATACTACCACTAGTACACTTGTACTCCAAAATCTAGTGCTACAATTAAATTGTATTAAATTTCAACATCAGGAAAGAGGTTATTTAACAAATGTTTACTAAGAAAAAAACTATTGCTAGCCTTATCATTTTAAGCTCTCTGGCTGGTCAAATAGCACTTACGCCCGTTTCTGCACTTGCTGATACTCGTGATACAAATGATATTTCATTACTTCAAAACACCAATGAGAATTTTCCATATAAATATACATCAACCATTACATTTCCAGATTTAACGAATCAAACCAAAGAAGACTATAAACTGGAAATAAAATTAGCTCTAGCAACAGGCATGAACTATACGGATTTACAAGTTTCTGTTGGTGGGGAAAATATTACAAATCAAGTAGGGACAACTAGCTTTGACAGTTCCACTAATACCGTTACTTTTAAATTCGACAAAGTAACCAGTTGGGACAGTTTATCCAAAGCAAAAGTAAAATTCGACTGGAAAACCTCTTATTCAGGTGAAGGTGGAGAAGCCAAAATCGATTCCTTAGTTGCAACTGCCACTATTACAAGTCAAGACAAGGCCGGTAACAAGTCAACCTCTACTGGCTCTTTAAAACCAAAAGATATTAATGCTCCTGTTGTTAAAGCTGATAAAACTGAAATCACGTACAGCCCTGGAAGCAGTGTTACGGAAGAACAATTTTTAACAGATATTAATGCTAGTGTTACTGATAATTACGACTCCACTGTTAGCCTCTCAAGCGATTTTACTTCCTCTGTTAATTTAGCAGTTAGTGGCGATTATTCCGTCAATGTTCAAGCAACCGATAAGGCAGGCAACGTTTCAAATGTAGTAAACGTTACAGTTCACGTAGCAACTCCTGCTCCAGTAGCCGGGGCAAACATCACAGTGAATTATCTTGATAGCGATGGTAATAAAATCGCAGAATCAGATACATTAACTGGAGTTCTCAATAGTAATTACCAATCAACAAGCAAAAAAATTGCTGGTTATACTTTAGAAACCACACCTACAAATGCAACTGGTACTTTCACTGATACTGAACAAACAATTGACTATATTTATAAAAAAGCTGCTGTTATACCAACACCTATTACGGTTGATCCCGTTAAATCAGTTGACTCTGTTAATCCAGATAACCCGGTAGCTCATAATCCGGTCACTGTAAAACCAGCTACTACTAGTTCTAGTCATTCAATAGAAAAAACAACCTATAACTCTTTACCAAAAACTGGTGATACTGACCAAAGTACATCATCCACTATCTTCGGAGCTCTACTTCTTTTAATTAGCGCCCCTTTACTATTATTTAAAAAGAAATAAAAAAAGCTAAGTATGTTACTATCTGAAATCGATAGTTTCATACTTAGCTTTTTTCGTTTATTAAAGGACTTCAAGTGGTGGTAAGAATACTTTTCCTTCTAATACTTCTTTTTTCGGAACATAGAGTCGGAAGTTTAGTGAGAATCCTTTGCCAGCTTTACTTGGCAGCCAGTTACCAGGATCAACATCTGCTGGTTTTTCTGCTGCAATATAAAGTGATAGGCTTCCGTCCTCATTTGTCTTAGGACCAGTATAGTCATTGATACTGAATTTGTTTAGTTTATTTGGAATAACATGATAGTCTGGAACGCCGTAAAGTGTAACGGACCAGAAAGCTTCTGCAAGGCCATTTGGAAGTTGATCTTTCGGGAAATGGATTTTGTAGACTTTATCTCCACTTAAAAGTTCGCCGTCCGTACCTTGCTGCCCGATGAAATATAAAGCTTCTTGGATGGAGTTCGCCCAGATACCTCCGTAATTAATAATCGCTCGTGCTAAAATGTCGTTTTCGAATGCGCCTGCCACATAAGTAACTGACCATCCGCCTTTTTGCGTTCCGAAACCTTTTGCTCCGTCAGTGAAATAAGGGATGGCTTCTTTTACAATGAGGTTTCTTACTTCTGCTTTTTGCTCGTCGCCAAGCTCAATATAAGCTGCAACTTGTCTTGCTTCATCTTGGAATTCAGCCGCTTTTGGCATTTTATCTGGATACGTTGCTAGTAGTTCTTCTAAATTGGAATAAATTTCTTCTAATAAGAAATCTGCATTAGTGAAATGTGGAATCTCAAGTGGTTCTTTGATTTTTATATTATCTGGTGCGTCGAATTTGAATGCTTTTTGAAGTTTTACTGCGCCTTCAGGATCGTCTTTTTGTTCTACGCGAAGGAGTACTTTTACTTTCTCTGATGGTAATTCGATTTTTACAGCGTCACTTGGAACGGAAGGATTTGTTCCTTTTTTAACGAAAGCAAATTTTCCGTATGGATGATCTGGGTAGTTACGTTCATTGATATTTGTTACCACTTCGCCCCAGCCGTCTAAAAGTTGCACAGTATAGTAGCGATTTTTAATTTCTGGTACTTCTAAAATAACAGCATTATCGTCATCTACAGCGATCCAAGCTTCTGAATAAACCACATCAAAGTTAGGATTCACAAAATTCGCATCTGCTGGAGCTACCGAATTATGCTTAAGTGTGTTATATGGAATTTTATCTTCTTTCGTATCAAAATTTTCTTGACGTAAAACGAGATACCGCGACAATAAATAAACATAAGATTCTTTTACAAGCTCACCATTTACTTCTAATTTCGCATTCATTTTCACCATAACCACCTTTAATTTAGATTAATTTAAGTATAGCATTTTATCAAACCGGAAGCTTGGTCTTAGCTTTTAGCAATTCCTATCATCGTACCACCGATAATAACTAAGATAACCCCGATAATGACCAGAATAAGTTCTTTCTTGGTTTTTTTCTCTCCTAGGAAAAGGATTCCTCCAATGGTCGAAATTACAACACCCATTTGTGAAAGTGAAAAACCTGTAGCGATCCCAACCAATTTGTTTGAGAAAAGTAGAGCCAAGTTACCAGTAGCCCACATCACCCCTGGAATCATATTTAACCATGTTTGCTTTGTAAAACGTTTTTCTTCGGACTTGATGGAAAATAATAATCCTGCGACTACCATCCCGATTGCTTGAGGTAAAATCGCGTCCCATCCACTAATATCAAACCAACGAGTGATAACGACATATCCTACATAACCTACTGATGAAATAAGTAAAGTGACAATTCCTTTTTTCATATTTTGGCCGGAATTTTCGTCTTTATGTTGTTGATAACTCGTTAAAAATATCCCGATAATAATAAGTGCTAACGCGGAAAAACCTAGGATTAGCTTCGATGTTGTTCCCCACTCATGGAAAGCAAAAACACCAAATAGTGAGGTACCGACTAACTGCATTCCTGTTGAAAGTGGCATTGTTTTAGAAACGCCCACTTGCGTAAAGGCCCGGAACTGATTCATTTGCCCTAAGCTCCAAAATGCCCCGGAAATAAAACTAGCAATAATGATTGTTGCTGTATATTCTGGATTTGTAAAAATAAAAACGCCGATTGCGAAAGCTAGTGCCCCGAATGTTGTACCAATAATTTGTTGCCTCGGTTTACCGCCAATTTTCGAAACAACTAACGGCATAATCCCCCACATCACTGCTGGAATTAATGCGATAACTATGTTCATTTTTTATTCCCCCTAATTCTTCTGCTTAAGGTCTATACCCTTTTCACCTCGAATTCATTCCTATTATATTGATAATCTGTTAAAATGAATTAAAATTATCAAGAAGGTGAGAAAATGAAATCAACTGGAATGGTAAGAAAAATCGATGAGTTGGGTCGTGTCGTTATCCCGATTGAAATCAGACGCACAATGAATTTAAACGTAAAAGACCCTTTAGAAATTTTTACTGATGAAGATGCAATTGTATTAAAAAAATATTCTGCTGGCTTGGTTTGTGATGTTACTGGAGAGTTTTCTGTTGATAATAAAAAATTTGTGGATGGTAAGCTGACTCTTAGTAAAGAAGGAGCTGCGGAGTTAATGGAAGAAATCAAACGTCGCTTTGGTGATACGATTTAAAAAAATCATGCGAGAGATCTAGAACAAGATCTCTCGCATGATTTTTTATTTTATTTCATGATAAGCAGCGTAGACTTCGCGCTTTGGTAAATTTCTCGCTTTCATAACGGTTTTAATGGCATCTTTAGAACTAATATTTTCTTGTTCCATCACGGTACTTACATGTGTTTTAATATCCAATTCCTGCCACCAAAGTAGTTCTTCCTCTAAAGGTGGGTTCGCATTTCCTTCAATAATAATACAAAATTCCCCACGAACTTCTTCGTCGGTTGCCCAGTTAAGCGCATCTTCAACTGTTCCTCGTAAAAATTCTTCAAAACGTTTGGTAAGCTCGCGACATAAAACCATTTTCCGGTCATTTCCAGTGATTTTAATGATCGCTTTTAACGTTTCTTTTAAACGATGTGGTGATTCATATAAAATCCAAGTTTCCTCGCGCGCTGCTAGTTTTTCAATTGCCTGCGTGCGCTCTTTATTTTGGCGAGGAAGGAAGCCATAAAAATAAAACGGCTGGGGCGCTAAACCTGAAGCAATCAAGGCGGTTAAAGCAGCGTTCGCGCCCGGTAATGGAATGACTGGAATATTTGCATTTAGCGCATTTTGGACTAGTTCATAACCTGGATCAGAAATAGAAGGCATGCCCGCATCACTAACCAGCGCAACCACTTCACCGTCTAACATCCGCTGAATAATATTATCTTCTTTATTCTCTTTCGTAAACTGATGGTAACTCGTCATTCGGGTCGTAATTTCAAAATGATTTAAAAGTTTCACGGTGTTTCGCGTGTCTTCTGCTGCAATAATATCTGCTTCTTTTAGCATTCGGATTGCGCGGAATGTCATATCTTCTAAATTCCCTATTGGTGTTGGGACTAAGTATAGCGCCCCTTGAATGTCTCCGCTAAAACTTTTTTGGCTCTGTATCACTTCGACTCCTCCTCCCGTTCGCTTAAGTAGCTGTCTTTATTTTTGCGCGATAATTTTTTGAAAGCCGCTTCAGCTTTAGTGGCTTCACTTCTCGTTTCAAATTTTTCAAAATGGATGACTTTTACTGGGCGGCGTGTTTTAGTGTATTTGCATCTAATTCCCGCATTGTGTTCGGCTTCTCGGCGCGTTACATCCGTCGTATAGCCACCATAATAAGAGTTATCGCTACATTTTAATACGTAAAAGAAATGTTCATTCGCTTTCGCCATATAAAATCTCCTTAATAACCGGGGTATACTCACCTAGCTCATCGTACACGATAACAGGGGGGACATACTTCACGCCAGGCTTCCCGTCCTTGATGCCTTCTACGAGAACCGTGTTTGCTTCTCGGTCGATTCGTGGATGGACAAACTGGATGCGTTTCGGTTCTAAGCGGTATTTTCGCATTAAATCAATAATATCTAGTAAGCGCTCTGGCCTGTGAACAAAATTCGCTTTACCACCTTGTTTTAAAAGGCTTGCGGCAACTCGAATTGTATCTTCTAGCGTGCACATAATTTCGTGACGAGCGATACGATAATGTTCGTTTTCGTTTTTCAGGCTTGTAGATGGGGTTGCAAAATACGGTGGATTGCACGTAACAATATCTGCGCGCTCTTTTGGAATTAAATCGGTAATATGGTTCAAATCGTATTCGATTATTTCGATTTGGTCTTCCAGTTGATTATAAGCAACACTTCTTTTTGCCATGTCTGCAAGCCGCTCTTGAAATTCAACGCCAACTATTTGCGCTTTTGTTCGCGTACTAAGTAGTAAAGGAATAATACCATTTCCGCTACATAAATCAATTATTTTCCCTTTACGGATTGGTAAATAACTAAATTTCGCGAGGAGAACCGCGTCTATCGAGAAAGAAAATACCGATGGACTTTGAATAATCCGCAAATTTTCTGCTAGTAAATAATCGAGCCTTTCATCGCCTATTAATTTGAGTTTTTCCAAATGATTCACCTTTTCTAGCAAAAAGCCCTTCTCCTGAATCGAGAAAGGCCCGTCATGTTATTTTTTGTTAAGCAAGGATAGGCAAAATAAACAATCTTCATCATTGCCACGCGGACTGCCGAAATGTACATTGCAAACGTGAAATCCTTCCTTGTAAAGTTGGACAAGATTATCATAACCTTCCCCGAGTTCAATCATTTGTTGCATCGCTTCTTTGCGATTCGGCGCCATCACTCCATGAACTGCCTCTTCTTCGGCCACTGGTTCAGGAGCCACTTCATCCGTCAAAGAAAGTCTGCGTCGTAAATGCTCATTCTCAAGGTTTAACCGGTTATTCTCTTCCAACATTTCGCCTAAGTTTGTCTTTAGATCTCCAAGTTGCTGATACAATTCGCCAATTTGCTCCTCCATATTGCTGACTGAGTCAAAAATAGCTTTTTTATCCAATTTTTTCACCTCAAGACTTTGCCGGTTGTTTTAGAAATTCGTTATATGGACGTAACTCATCCAATTCGTATTCTATAACCGTCTCTTCTTCGGGCAAACTCACTTGTAGGATTCTAGACAGCAAGTTGATTCCCGAAACACGTGCTTCTACGCCTTCTGGAGTTTTTACTTTTACACCAACATCTGGCATTTCACGTTTTGCTTGCTCATATTCATCATTCTCGTATTTCAAACAACACATTAAGCGTCCACATAAGCCAGAGATTTTCGTTGGATTAAGGGACAAGTTTTGGTCTTTAGCCATTTTGATAGAAACTGGTTCGAAGTCGCCTAGGAAAGTGGAACAGCAAAGCATACGACCACATGGGCCAATTCCGCCAAGCAATTTCGCTTCATCACGAACGCCGATTTGGCGCAGTTCGATACGAGTCCGGAAAACAGACGCTAAATCTTTCACGAGTTCCCGAAAATCAACGCGACCTTCCGCAGTAAAGTAAAAAATAATTTTGTTTCGATCAAACGTGTAATCCACATCCACCAAGCTCATGTCTAACTCACGCTCACGGATTTTTTCATCACACAGTAAAAAGGCTTTCTGACAAGAGTCACCATTTTCAGCGACACATTTATAATCTGCTTCTGTTGCAACACGAAGTACTTTTTTTAGCGGTAAAACGACATCTTCTTCGTCCACATAGCGCGGTTCAATGACCGTTTTCCCAAATTCGATACCTTGTGCATTTTCAACGATGACACCTTGGTTTTCTGTGATTTCCAGATCTCCAGGTGAGAAATAATATATTTTACCAACGTCTTTAAAACGGACGCCTACAATTTTAAGCATGGCGATTACCTCCCTTGGATTTCAAGAACCAACTGCTCCATTAGAAGTTGCGTGTTCATATTGGAATCCAGTTTTGATTTCGCAGCGAGAATCTTCTCGATTTCCCCTGTGGTTTCGGACAGTGACTTACGTAGCGCATCTTGTCCGAGCATTTCTTTTTGCGCAGTGCAAATAGGTTCGTAGTTCTCATCAAGCGTAAGATGCAGCCTATCGCGGTAAAGCAGTAACAATAATTCGAGTCCAAGCGCCATCTTATCTTTCTCTTTAAATAGTGGCATCCATGATTCTTGAATGATAATTAATGGGCTCGTTCCTTGATGGTGTATTCCTTCGTATAACTTGATGACAACATTTCTTGCATCACTAAACCAGTCACCCTCTTCAAACGTCTTCGCTTCTTCTACGCTACCAGTAATACTAGCATAAATCCGCGCTTTTTGTTCGGAAATGCCCGCTGCCGTTAGTGAAGCTACAAGACTATCAAAAGTTAGTGATTTAAACGTGACAGGTTGCAGTCTTGATTGAATTGTTGGCAAAATTTGCCCAGGATTTGTCGTTAAAAATAGTAATAACAAACCGCCTTCTGGTTCTTCTATAAATTTCAGCAGACTATTGGCTGATTGCACAGTCATTTTTTCTGCATCGTAAATGATAACTACTTTTTGATCTGATTCCATTCCGCGTTTACTTAATTCTTGCTTAAGCGCGCGAACCTGATCTATTTTAATACTAGCTCCATCTGGCTCTAGCAAATGAACATCCGGATGATTATGACTCGCTATTCTTATGCAATTGGCACACTCGCCACAAGCAAGGTTGGTTTCAGTCCGCTCCAAACAAAAAAGACTCTGAGCTAACCAAAGTGCTGTGCGTTTCTTGCCTGTACCTCTTGAGCCTTCTAATAAATAGCCGTGAGATAATCGGTTTTCGCGGACACTTTTTGAAAAAATCTTCATGACCACTGGTTGCATCATTGTAAGTTCATCCTGTAATCCCACAAAAAACTTCCTTTCTATCCATATTGTAATATTATACCATGACAAGGCTTAAATAGCTTCGGAATTTTAACAAAAAAATAACGACTGATTTGTTAAAGAATATTACATTTTCAATAAATTAGCTTTTTTTCCAAAATATAAATGGACAGTACACCTTTTTGAGCATAGAATAAAAGAAAAGTATTATACTTAGACTTAAAGGGGTTGTCTGGTATGAATGAAGCGAATGGAAGTATGGAACTTTATTTAAGGGCCCATACAGAAGAAATTATTAACAACTGGCTTTCGAAAATTTATGAAAATGAAAATACGTATACGAGTTTCGTTTATTCCCCGCGATATAAAGATGAACTTCGCGCAGATAGCGAACAAACAGCTGACCTAATCATTTCTTACTTCACAGGTAAAAAGGCTTTCTTTCTGAAACTTGATAAATGGCTTGATAACATGTACGCGCGTCGTATGGAAAATGAAGTTCCTTTGCCTGAAGTAATTACTACCCTAGATAAACTACGCCGTGAATTTGTTTCGGCAGTTAACGATTTTTGCATCCATAATGATGAGGTTTCTAAATGTGATTTTTCTTCCAGCTTAGCGATGGTTAATCACGGATTTGACCGAATCAATGAAGCTTTTTCTGCAATGTATTATAACGATATTGTGAAACATTTAGAACAACAACATCGTTTAATTGAGGAAATTAGCACTCCGGTTATTTCTATAACTGACAAATTGGCGATACTTCCTTTAATGGGAGGAATTGACCGCGAAAGAGCAGATAAATTAACTGAAATTACTTCTAAGAAATGCGTTCAACTAGGCGTTGAGCAACTTTGTATTGATTTATCAGGAATAACTTACTTTGACGATGCACTTGGAGACATGCTAAATAATTTAGTAACTGTTCTCAAGCTTCTAGGTGTCGAGGCGTTCATCTCTGGCATTCAACCAAAAATGGCACAACAAATAAATCGAGTGGATTTAAATTTATCAATTCCAGCTTATCACTCATTAAAAGCTGTTTTACAAGATCAAACTCGGACAATATAAAGAAGGAACCGAAAGCGACTATCTCTGTGCTTTTGGTTCCTTTTTTGTTATTTTCTTCTAAATGCAATTAATCCAGCGGTAGAAAGCGCTACGAGCAGGATTCCGAAGCCGCTAGCAAATGAGCTATCTCCTATTTTTGGTAATGTTGTTGGTTGCTCATCTGAACTTACTATTTTATCTGGTACTACTGGTGTTTTTGGCACAGTAGGTTTTTCCGGAATATCAGGTTTATTTGGAATTATAGGTTTTTCTGGAACTACAGGTATTTCAGGTTCTTTCGTGTTTTCTTTTGTAACAGTTAAATTAAGGTGTGCTTCACTAATAGTAAAGTTAACCGGGGTTGCATCAAGAATATAGCCAACCGGCGCTTTTGTTTCTACAAGTTGATAATCCCCAAGCGCAAGATCTGTGATATTTAGCTTCCCAGCGTTATCCGTGATTAAATTCGAGCGCAACGTATTACCGGCTTTATCTTGTAATTCAAATTCGGCACCTGCTAAAGTTGCTTTTGTTTCACTATCTTCTTTTATGAGTGAAACCGAGCCTTTAATTGCCTTATTTTCTTTTGAAACAAATATAGCTTGGTGGGTGGCATCGATTGTAAATTCTACTGGTGACGCTTCTAATACGTATCCCGTGGGTGCTTTTGTTTCGATTAATTGATATGTGTCGTACTTCAAGCTTGTGATAGCTAGTTTTCCATCGGTGCCAGTTGCAAGGTTTTCTTGCATTACTGTTCCTGCTGAGTTGACTAATTTAAATTCGGCGCCTGCTAGAGGGTTTCTCTCCGCGGTATCGTCCGTTTTAGTTAATTCTACTGAGCCGGTTGTTCCTTCTCCGCCACCGCTACCGCCAGATGTCGGGGTCGCTACTTCGATTTCTTGGGTAACATAGTTGTCGCCAGTTAGTTGTCCTTTATTTGTATAACTAGGGGAGGCTCCGTTGTCAGTGGAAGTAGTATAGTAAGAAATTTTTACAGAATCTGTTAAATTCCCTAGGTTTACTTTAAAACCATCTGTTGTTTGAATGATGTCTGAGGACGGGACTGCAGCTCCTGGGGTGAAATTATCATCAGGGTCAAACTCGCCGTGTACTGCTTGGATAGAATTAAAATCAATTACTTGTTTAGGTCCAACAAAATCTTCATAAACAGCATTTTGAATGTTTTCTTTGGCATAATTAACTCGAACTACCCACTGGATAAGTTCCGGGTTTTTGGCATTAGCCCAGCCATATTTGTATAAAGTTTCGGTTGGATCGATTTGATTTTTCCCGCCGACTTCTACGGTAATAGTTTCTGTAGTGCCATTTACTGGAAATACTAATGGAACTTTTTCGTTTCCTTCAACTAAAGATTTATCCCAGTTACTCCAAAAATCAAGATAACCGCTAACGTCTGAGTTTTTTTCTACAAAGTCTGTAAAAGTAATGACTACTTTGCCGGTGTCTTTAGTCGCGACTACATTTCCTACTACATTGCCTTTATGGTCTTTCAATGAAAAATCTAAATCTGTTACTATTTGTAGTTCTGGAGGTAATACAAATTGCATTGTATCCCCTGCCTTCACATTACTCGAATTAGGGATTGCCCAAGTATAATGAACTTGAACACTATCATAATAACCAAAATCAGTTGTTGGGTTACCATCTGCATCTAACAATTCAACTGATTGCAAAAAACTAGAGCCATAGTCAGTTGCTGCTTTAACAAAGTTAGTTTGAAATAAAACATTTGCAAGTAAGATAACGCTAAGAAGTGCTAAACCTATTTTCTTTAGATTACGTTTTAAAATGACGCGCTCTTTCATAAAAACCATCCTTTTCAAATTAATCCCAATAAAATATTCTTACTAATTCATTGTGAGTATACCGTAAAATTTATCTCGATTGACGTTTTTTCGGAAAAATTCCACCTATTTGTGAACGTTTTGTGAACTTTAGTAATAATTATTGACCTAAAAAGAAGACCTAGACAAATTATCTAGGCCTTCTTTTTTATTTTCGTTTTATAAGAAAACCGCTTATTGACAGGGCTAGAAGAATCATTCCCAATCCCGCCCAGTTTTGTGTATCGCCTGTTTTTGGTAACTTTTTAGCTGCGGATATTTTGTATAATTTTGGACTTTCTTCACTTTTTTCTGATTGCACTGGCTTTTCAGGGACAATTGGAACTTTTGGTTCAATCGGCACTGGTGGCGTCGGTATAAGCGGTGTTGGAGGCGGTGTGGTTTCCGCTTTATTTTCTTTAGTTACTTTAACTACTTGATCATTTTCTCCATAGAGAATTTCGAAAACGACGGGACTAGCATCAAGTTCATAACCAATTGGCGCATTAGTTTCTACAAACTGGTACGTGCCTGGGACTAAATCAGTGACTTTTAACACGCCGTTCTCATCTGTTGTTAAGCCTGTTTGCAAAGTCTTTCCGTCTTTATCTTGTAATTCGAATGTGGCTCCTGCAAGTAGGGCTTTTGTTGCGGCATCTACTTTAGTAAGTTCTACTGCGCCGACTTCCAAGATGTTTTCTTTTGTTACTTTTACTATTTGATCTGTTTCATCTGCAATAATTTCAAATGGAACGGGACTGCTATCTAATTTATAGCCGGTAGGGGCACTTGTTTCGACTAATTGGTAATTGCCAGGCACTAGGTCAGTTACCTTTAAAATACCATTTTCATCTGTTTTTAAGTCTGTTTGAAGAACGCTGCCGTCTTT
This sequence comes from Listeria innocua, assembly GCF_028596125.1. Taxonomy (GTDB): domain Bacteria; phylum Bacillota; class Bacilli; order Lactobacillales; family Listeriaceae; genus Listeria; species Listeria innocua. Next base: position 154,855 of record NZ_CP117229.1, on the reverse strand, counting down.
ATCTTGCAATTCGAATGTGGCTCCTGCAAGTAGGGCTTTTGTCGCGGAATCGACTTTTGTAAGTTCTACTGCGCCAGTGTTAAGGGTATTTTCTTTTGTTACCGTAATTTCTTTATTATTTTCGCCAATTGTAAATTCTACTGGTGTGCTATCCAGTTTATAGCCTGTCGGGGCTTTTGTTTCGATTAATTGGTAGGTAGCGAATTTGAGGTTAGAAACGTTTAATTGGCCGCTTGCATCTGTTGTGATATTTTCTTGTAAAATAGTACCATTTGCATCGACTAATTTAAATTCTGCTCCTTCAAGAGTTGCTTTCGTTTTCGCATCTTGTTTTGTTAGTGTAACTGAACCTGTTGTGCCGTCCGCTCCACCTCCACCACCGGATGCTGGGGTCCAAGTAGATGTTTGTTTCGTTACAAAATCCTCGCCCGCTAACTTAGCAGTGTTGTCATATTGAGTAGACTTCCCGCCATCTGTCGCAGTTGTTGTATATGAAATTTGTACCGAGTCCGTTAAATTTCCCAATGTTACGCTAAAACCATCACTTGTCTTAGAAAAATTGGTATTTGAAATCGGCGTGCCTGCTGTGAATACGCGATCAGTTGAATAGGTTCCGTGAAAAGCTTTGATAGAGTCAAAATTCAACGTCTGCTTTGCACCGATAATATCAGTAAAAACGGCATTAGGAATATTTTTTTGAGCATAGTTCACGCGGACAACCCAATGAATTAAACTCGGATTGTTAGCATCAACCCAACCATATTTGAAAATCGTTTCTGTTGGACTAACAGGTGTTTTTTCACCAACATTGACGTCTACATTAATTGTGCTATTTTCAATTGGAAATTCTAAATTAATTTTTTCGTTCCCAGTAATTACTTTTTGATTAAATGTAGTCCAAAAATCAAGTTCACCTTTAATATCTGAATGTTTTTCGACATAATCACTAAATACGACTGTTACTTGGTTAGTTGCTCGTTTTACAGTGGCGGTTCCGACTGTCTGGCCTTTACTGTCTTTCACATTAAAAGCAAGATCTGTCGCAAGTGCTAACTGGCTTGGTAATGCGAAATCCATTGAGTCGCCTGCTTTTACATTGGTTGAGTTAGGAATCGACCAAGTGTAGTGCACATTCATATTATCGTAATAGCCGAAATCCGTTTTTGGCGTACCATCTTTATCTAAAAGTTCTACTGTATTTAAAAACTCAGATCCGTAACTCGTTGCTGCTTTTACAATGGTCGTTTGGAAAACCGTGCTAGCTATGATTAAAACACTTAGAAACGCTAACCCTACTCTTTTTAAAAGATTTCCGTTTTTACTCATTACAAATTCATCCTTTACAATTGAAGTTTTGTTATTATCAAATATCATATGACAATAGAGTAACTCCAATCTACCTCACTTCCCGGAAGTATCGCACTATAATTAACAACTTTATGGAGATTTAGTGACAGTTTGAGGAGGCGATTTGTAAGATTGTAATTAATTAAACAACAAAGCCGAAACTCCTCTATAGAAAGTTTCGGCTTTGTTTTATGAAAAGGCGCACTTCATAGCAAGCTCCGTCATTGCAACCATCGCTTGGTACGCTTCTAATATATCTTCCGCTTCGAACACAACGGTAGTTTCATCAATGATTTTAGTTCTTGGTACAAGCGCTGCCCACTCCGCTTGACCGTAATTACAGAACTCTATTTTTAATACTGTTTTTTCTGGCGGTACAAGTACAGCGGCTTGTTTATGTTTTAAAGCAAGCGCCACTTTTTCGCGGATGATTTTCTCTGCTTTTGACTTCGAGAAAGCTACTGCGGACGAACGGGATACCGCTTCTTTTACAACAGCTGTCTCAATTCCAGGTATGAGTTCTTTCGCCTCGCGGGCAATATAATCATCGCCAGAAACGAGAATAACCGGGACTCGGTATGCTCCTGCAACATATGCATTTAAGCCAAATTCGCCAATTACCACGTCATTAATATAAAAATTACGAACGCCTGAGGTCATCGAGTGGCTCATTACGCCTGGTTGACCAGCGCGCGAATGATAACCGATAAAAACAGCCGCATCCGCGCTTGAATCTAACCCTTGCACCATCGAAAAAGGTTTTACGTCACCAGTGATGAGTCTTGCTTCTTCGTGTAAATCTTCTATCAATATATTATTCATTTTTGAATGACTATCATTCACGATAACATCATCATATCCTGCTTTTAAAGCTTCTTCTACTACCCAGTTAGTTTCTTCTGTCATTATTTTTTGTCCTCTAGTATAATTTCGCATACTAGAATCAACAAAAGTATCATCAGGAAGTCCATTTATCCCTTCCATATCTACGGAAATCCAAAGTTTCATTTTGCTCTCTCCTTTTATTCTACGTAAGCACCTTTATAGGAAAAGCTTGTTCCAAAATTATGGTGAACGATTCCTTTTACAGTATCTTTTTTCAAATTACATACTGCGGTTTGATAGAGTGGAATCATGGCTGCATCGGTTTCTATTAGTAATTTTTCGGCATCAATAAAGGTTTCCCAGCGTTCTTCTGGTTTAGTTGTGAGTGTTGTTGAAGTTGCGTTTATCATTTTATCGTAATCGGCGCTTGAATATCCGCTCGCATTATATGTGTTTCCCGTTGTGTAGTTTCCTAGGAATGTAAGTGGATCTTGGAAATCGGGACCCCAGTTTGATAAAACGATTTCGTATTTTTGCTCACGTGTTAATTGCAATAAGTTCTTTTTAGGGACGGTTTTCAAGTTTACTTTTAATCCTGGTAATGCGGATTCTAGTTGACTTTGTAGGTACTCGCCGACTTTTTTGCTTGATTCTAAATCAGAGTTAAGCAGTTCTACAGTCACTTCACCGCCACCGAGTTCTTGTTTTGCTTTATCAAAATAGCTTTTCGCCTCAGCTTTGTCTTGCTTCATGTAGTCGCCACTTTCTTTCCGGAAATCTTCGCCAGTTTCTGGATTCGTGACAAATTTTTCTGGAACATAGCCATAAATTGCTTTTGAGCCATCTGCCAAGATTTTCTTCGTAAGTGATTCTTTATCTACTGCAAGGGAAAGTGCTTTTCTTAAGTTTTCGTTAGCTAAAGGTGTTTTCTTCCCATCCAGTTCTTGATTTAGTTTTAGGTGAGTCACGTAGGCATCTAGCTCAGAATGGTAGTCTTTGTCGTTGCTTTTTTGTGAAGCGTAGTCGCCAGAAAGTGTTGCTACATCAAGTTTTCCAGTGTCGTATAGATTTACTGCTGTGTTCGGAGCTTTTACTACGCTCACTTCGATTTTGTCGGATTTCACGTTCTTTTTATCCCAGTACTCGGGATTTTTTTCCAAAGTCCAAGCTTTTTCTGTGTTTGTCCAGCCTTTCATAACAAAAGGACCGTTGTAAATCATGTTTTCACTGCTCTGCGCGTATTTATCACCCTGCTCTTTTACGTAATCTTCATTTTGAGGGTAAAAGGAGTTGAATGCTAGGAGCGAAGTAAAATAAGGTACTGGTTGTTCTAATTGAATTTCAATTGTATAGTCATCAAGGGCTTTAAATCCTAGTTCGTCCACGCTTTTCTTACCATTTACAACATCGGTTCCGTTTTTAACTGTGCCATCAAGCAGGAAAGAATACTGGGCGGCGGTGTCTGGGTTTGCTAGTTTTTTCCAAGCGAAAATGAAATCATTTGCAGTGACTTTCGTGCCGTTTGACCATTTGGCATCGTCGCGCAGTTTGATTGTATATGTTTTTTGGTCCTCACTTAACTTCGGCATATCTTTTGCAATTGCCGGAACTGCTTGGTCTTTGTCGTTTAAAGTATAAAGACCTTCAAAAACTTGTCCTTGTTCAGTGAAACTTGGAACGTCTTGCGATAAAGTTGAGTCCATGGAAGAAACTTCAGCGTTTTCCATGATTTTCAGTGTCTTTTTGCCTTGTGATTTGCTCGCTTCGTCTTTATTTCCCCCGCATGCCATTAAAAAGGTTGAGATAGATAGAATCATAATACAAACTAACGCTAATCTTTTTTTCATTTTAGTTCCCCCTATTTTGGTTTATGTCATCTCAGAAAATAATTGTTTGCCGACTGTCTGCATCCAAGCTGTCGCGTTCGCTTCTAAGCCCGTGTTATTCGTCAGTGCGGCTGCAAATCTGGTCTTTCCTTTATACTCAAAAACAGCCACATCATGCTGTATATTTTTTAGTTCGCCCGTTTTATTTAACATTTGAAGCCCCGAAATTCCGGCTTCTTCCAACGTGCCCGCTAGGTTGGATCGAAATTGCTGATTTAGTAGCGGACGCCGGATAGTTTCTTTTAAGTCTGGATAAGCTTCACTAAGCATCATTATTTTTTGGAAAATGGTCACGGCTGCCTTAGCGCTGATTTTATTTTGCTTTACGGTCTTGAAATCCATCATTTGCCGTTCCAGCTGAATTCCATCTTCCCAGTTGTTTTCACGTAACCATGATTGTAGTTTGGTGATAGTTGCTAGCTCGATTAATTGGTTGGTAGCTGTATTGTCCGAAACAGCTATCATTAAATGCAATAATTCTTCCAGTGTCCAAATTCTTTTTTGCGGAAGAATTTGGATGATTCCTGCTCCAGCTACTACTTTTTCGCTTGGAATTTGGAAATCCGTTTGTAAGTCTAACTCTTTTTTGGCAATTTTTTCGAAAAAATATAAATAAATCGGTAGTTTGATGACACTTGCAGCAGTAAAAAGCTGGTTTTCATTTTCTGCAAAAAGTACCTTTTCCCCATCTGATATAAAAAGCGCTTTTGAATCAATTATGTTGAAATCTTGATTAATTTTTTGATAATTAGTCAGTTTCATCCACCCCCTTTATCGATGTCTTGAGGTCACACAAAGTTCTGGTTCGTACTTACTGCCTGCGATTTTAGTTAAAATTACTTTGGATCCTGGTGTTTGCGAATGAATCATCTCGTCATTTCCGATGTAAACTCCCACGTGATGGACTTCCCCTTTGCCTTCCTCATAAGCAAAAAACAGCAAATCTCCTGGTTCAGCGTTTGCGTAATCAATTTTTTTCCCTGTGAAAGATTGCTCTGTGGCATCGCGACCGATATATTTTCCACATGTTCGGTAAAGAGTAAACGCAAATCCTGAACAGTCAAAACCGGCACTGCTAATTCCCGCCCAAACGTATGGTAAGTCAAGGAATTGCATCGCCATTTGCACCACAGTGATGCCAATGTTGTCGCCTTGTTTATGTTGTAAATCTACTTGAGTTCGTAAAATGCTCGCTAGTCCATGAGGTGTTTCAATCGTGTAGCTATCGTCAGTTTCAGCGATTTTGGTGAAAAGTGTGCCAAATGAAACAGTGCGTGTTTCCCCATTTTCGTATGTAATTTCTGCTTTTGGCACGACAACTGCGATTTTTTCACCAGTATCGCTAGTTTTATCTGTATCTTCTAAGTCAGAAAGAAGCATCCAACCAGGATAACCGCGCTCATCTTGAAAACTTTGTTGGGAAGGAACGACTACTTTTGCCCAGTCGCCCTCGATTTCGTCGACAATTACAAAGTCGTTATAAAGCAAATCTGAGTCAACAAGGCTATCCTCATATAATTTCATCGCATCTTCTTGGTTAATTTGAACCAAGTCAGTTTCTTTTCTAGCCTCTAAAATATTGGCTAAAACCGGGTTCATTTCATTTTTCCTCCAAAGAAATGCATTACTTTGACTAACTAATTTGTTCATATTATCCCTACTTTCTTTAATAAGCTGGAATGCCAATCCCATCTTCTTCTGTTAAAAGCACTTGTCCACGGCCAATTTCAAGACCAATATCAGCGATGTTTTTACCATGTAAATCCCACATAAACGGCACATCTAAATCATAAAACTTCACTTGTTTGGAAGCTGCCGCGAAATGAGCTGCGGCTGATAAACTTGCATATCCTTCAATCATCGTACCAATCATACAGTCCACATTATAACTGCCCGCTAAATCATGTATCGCTTGCGCTTCTTTGATTCCTGCACTTTTCATCAATTTAATATTAAGCAAATTACAGCATTTTTCGTCTAAAAGTCGTTTAGCATCGTGAAAGCCAAATAAACTTTCATCAGCCATGATTGGAAAACTAGTGTTCGCAGTCACTTTTGCCATACCGGTAAAATCCCAACTTTTTACTGGTTGTTCGATGAAGTCAATTGGAATATCTTGCCACTCATTTAGGATTTGAATGGCTTCATCCGCAGTCCATCCTTGGTTTGCATCAATTCTAAAAGGAATCTTCCCGCCTAACGCATCATTCATTTGCCTGATTTTTGCTACTTCTATTTCAACTGGATCAAGACCTAATTTAACTTTAAGGGACTGAAATCCTTCTGCTACTTTGGTTTCTGCATCTCGAACCATTTTTTCTGGCGTCCCAATGCTAATGGTATAATCTGTTTCAAGCCCCGCTAAGCCACCGCCGAGGAATTCATATAATGGCTTTGAATGAGCTTTTGCCAGCGCATCATGTAAAGCAATATCAATGGCGGCTTTTGGACTTGAATTATGTACTAATAAAGATTTCATTTCATCTAAAATTGTAAGTTCTTCGTCTAGTTCGCGATTAATTAAAAAAGGACCGAAAATATCATTTATTGCACTCAAAATGCTGACTTCCGTATCCCCTGTTATTACATGCGTTGGAGCAGCTTCTCCAATACCTATAATCCCGTTATCAAAATGAATATAAACTCGTACCACGTTCACATGACTAACTTCCCTAAGCGCCGTCTTAAAAGTAGCACTTAGCTGAATCGGTAAAATGTGTGTTTTAATTTTTGTGATTTTCAAGCACATTCACTCCTTTTTATTTAAATGTCAAACTATTCCTAAAACAATAACAAAGGAACGTTTTTTTGGCAAGATAGCCTCGAGAGAAAAACTTCCATGAATAAATGATTTTCTGCCAACCTTACCAAAAAAACTTCCACATTGTGTTAGTTTTGTATCTTCTATTTTCGCTCATTAAATAAAGCGCTGTCAATATTTATACCTCTAAAGAAAAACTCACATGGAATGTTTTTCTTTTAACGGTCGAGAACGAGCATTTGAATTGCGTTTGCTACCCCGTCTTCATTATTTGTTGTTGTGGTATAATTGGCGATTTCTTTAATATGCTCTGTTGCATTTCCCATTGCTACACCCATTCCCGCATATTCTATCATCGTAATATCGTTTTCTTGATCGCCAATACTCATTACTTCCCCTTGAGAAATGCCAAGTTTGTTCACGAGAAGTTCCAGTGCAGAACCTTTATTGACGCCTTTTTGCAAGAATTCTAGGTTGTAAGGAACACTTCGAACTACATAAAAGTTCTCTTTAATTGTCTCTGGTAAGTTTTTAATAACATCCGTGATTTTTTCTGGCGTATCTAATAACATCACTTTGGAGACATGAATTGACTCAGGTGCTTCTTCTACAGGCAAATGATAGAGTGGCGTTTGAAGCAACAAAGCATCCTGGCATGTAATTTCGGTGATTTTTCGACTTGGTACATACATGTTTTTTCCGTCAAAATACGTTACATTAACATCTTGCGCATGACAAAATGCATAAATTTCCTCTAATTCTGATTTATTTAAAGTAATATCTGCTAATGGTTCTTCCGTCGCTGTTTCTAGGATAACTGCTCCATTAAAGGTAATCGCATAATCACCAATGTCTAAAAGATCTAGTTCTATCAAGCTTTTTTTAATTCCAGCAAGTGGGCGCCCTGTACAAAGCACTACTTTGACCCCTTTTTGTTTTGCAGCTTTAATCGCCTCGCGTACAGCTGGGGTAATTTCGTGCGCATCGTTTAAAAGCGTCCCGTCAATGTCTATCGCAATAATTTTATACATAATTTCCTCCTAAATCGACTCATTACATCCATTCTACTAGAAAATCAGTTGTTCCGCCAAAATTCGTTTACTTCTCGCTCGATTTGCAGCGTATTTTTCACTGTCCTGGCATGGTTCCAATGAGCCGGAAACAAAGCTTTATACCGTTCTGTTGCAAAACGTTCTTCTATCAGTAAGACAACGCCTTGATCTTTTTCGCCGCGAATAACACGTCCTACCGCTTGAAGGACTTTGTTCATACCGGGAATCTGATACGCATAATCAAATCCGCGCCCGATTGTTTCATTATAATAATCTTTAATTAAATCAGATTCAACGTTCATTTGCGCAAGTCCCACGCCTACGATTGCCGTTCCAATTAAGCGTTCCCCTCGAAGATCAACGCCTTCAGAAAAAACGCCTCCTAAGACACAAAAACCGACGAACGTTTCTTCACGCCCCGTTTCAAAAGCTGCTAGAAATTCCTCGCGCTCTGCTTCGTTCATAAAAGATTGTTGTTTTTGCGCTCGCACTTCGGGATATTTTTCGCTAAACAATTCAAATGCCGTTTCTAAATATTGGAATGATGGAAAGAAAAACAAATAATTGCCTTTTTTCCCGGAAAGCATCGCATAAAGCGCATCAATCACTGATTCCAAGCTATTTTCACGCCTTTGATACTTTGTACTAATATAATCCGCTACCATTAAATGCATATTATTCTGTTTAAACGGAGACGCAAAAGTAAGACGACTTGTATCATTATTTCCACCAAGTAAATTCGTGTAGTAATCAATCGGTCTAAGCGTCGCCGAAAAAAGTACTGAACTAGCACCTAATTTCAATTTCTCTGATAGTAAAAACGCCGGATCTAAGCATAGTTGTTTTATCAGCACATCGGACCGATTCCGCGTAATTTGAGTGACATAGCGCTTATCGTATAACTCAGCAATCTTTAAATACCTTAAACTTTCAAAATAAAGCTCCAGTACATCTGCTTGAGCTTTTGCCTCTGTATTTTTTGGCAACCAGTCTTTTGCTACATAACTAAATTTTAAAACAGCTTCATTCCAATCGGACAAGGCTTCTTTTTTAACATAGATCGTTTTATTTTCTTCGGCTAGTTGCTTATTTAGGGCAATCATTATTTTATTCATTGCCGTTACTGAATTTAGTAGTTTTTTATCGGTTTTTTTGTCTAATTCACGTTTTACTTGCATGATGATTGATTTACTTAATGTCGCCGAGAACATCGAACGAGCTCTGTCCACCAAATTATGCACTTCATCCACTAAAAAAGTATATCTGCCAGGTCCATCCGCAAAAAAACGTTTCAAATAAACGACTGGGTCAAATAAATAGTTATAATCACACACAATTACATCACAAAAAAGCGCCACATCAAGCGATAACTCAAACGGACATAAAGTATATTTCCGGGCAAATGCTTCGACGACCGACCGAGTTATAGTTTCTTCTGTTTGCAGCATATCGAACAACGCTTCATTCAAGCGATCGTAATAGCCACGCGCAAATTGGCAGTGCTCCGGGTCACATTTTCGTTCATCTAAAAAGCATATTTTATCTTTTGCTGTGATTGTAACACTTCTTGCCGCTAGTCCTTTGCGGCGCATTTCATCTAAAGCATCTTCGGCAACCTGTCTCGTAATTGTTTTTGCTGTAAAATAAAAAAGCTTGTCTGCCTTCCCCTCGCCCATTGCTTTTACACTGGGAAATAGCGTCGACATTGTTTTTCCAATGCCAGTAGGCGCTTCACAAAATAGCTTTTCATCATCCATCGCTGTCCGATAAACGGCAATTGCTAGCTCTCTTTGACCACGTCTATAGCTGTCATATGGGAAAGTTAATTCTTGAATAGATTTATTTCGCTTCATTTCCCAAGCTGCAGACATTTTTGCCCAAATAGCATATTTTGAAAGCAAATCGTCCACAAAAGTACTCATTTCCTTACGACTCATGACTCGAGTGAATTGTTTCACTTCTTTATCGGCTACTTGATAGTACGTTAATTGAAGCGTGACTTCTGCTAAATCAGACTTCTCCGCTAACATGAATCCATAACAAATGAGCTGGGCCCAGTGCAGCGGGCGAAAGTCTTCAGTAATTTCATCCATTTCTACCTCGGTAGTTTTAATCTCATCTATCATTTCTCCGTTTATGACGCCATCCGCTCGGCCTTCAAGTGTAAAAGAAATGTCATCTATTACTCGTACAAGCTTTAATGATACCTCGGCTTCGTATCCTTCTCCTGCTTCTTTTTGGAGTAATTGATGAATTTTCGTCCCTTCCAAAGCGCGATCTGAACTAGTCATTCGGCTATCAATACTGCCGCTTTTTAAGACAAATTCTACTAAGCGCCTCACTGAGATCTGTACGTTTTTCATCAATAATCCTCCTCTATTTTCCAGTAGAATTATAACACAGAACCTACGTTCGCATCAATTTTAATTTTTTCTCCCAAAAGTCCAAAAATAGTCAACACTATCAATTAAATAACATTTTTTTGTGCTTATCAGCATTATATGATTTAAATAATTCACATTTTAGAAACATTTATTCGTGAAATACTACTTTACTCCATACAATCGAGTTTTTTGTTTCTGATACAATTATTTATACAAAAGTAAAGACATAAAAAAAGATTGGAGTAATCATTATGCCTAAGTCATTGTATAATTACCACGAATTCATTCACCTATCTCATGACGGAAGAATACCCTTTGAAAAAATAGAAGTTCCAAAAAACGCCATTTTACTAAACAACAGCGCAGATTTAGACAACTATGTTTACCTTATTATTGATGGTTATGTGGCTTTATTTTTAAACGATGGGAAAGAACAACCCAAAATTTATTCCATTCAAGGTGAAGGAGCTTTTTTAAATTATTTTACGTTACTAGACCATAGCATTAATCGTTTTCGATATAAAACACTCTCGAAATGTTTCTTATATAGATACTCAAAACTTGATATAGAATACTTTCTATCTATGTTCCCCGAGAATTTCGGTTTTCAATTTTTCATCATGAAAAACCAGACTACCCATATTTACTTTAAAAGTTTAATGGCGAGTAGTCCGGCTTCTGAAAAACTTATGCTTACTTTTTCCAATCTTGCTCTACTTCATGGTATTCCTACTGAGGATGATACAGTTATCTTACCTCCCGCAATTAAAACAAGTCATTTACTTTCGTATAGCAACCTTTCAAAAAGCTGTTTTTATAAAGATTTACAATATTTGAAAACGACTAATCAAATCGAAAAACAGGATAATTCCTGGATAATTCATAATAAAGAGCTAAACCTAATGCTTCAAAATGGAGAAACATATATATAGAAATTACTTTCGCGCTATTTTTAATACAACGGTTGCTATTATGAAAAGAATGATAAACATCAGCGTAATGGTAGCACCTGGTGGGGTTCCTAATTGATAAGAAGATACTAGCCCCGAAAACATTCCTATTAAACCAATTAATATTGCGCTAACTACACACATGAGAAACCCTTTTGAAATCCGCATACCAATAGCTGCTGGAAGAATGATAAGTGCAGATACGAGTAGCGCCCCAGCTATTGGCATAATAACCGCAATTGCAATACCCGTAACAACGCTAAACAAAAGAGAAATCAAGCGTACAGGAACACCTTCTGCAACCGCAACATCTTCACTAAAAGTAAGTACAAACATAAACCGTTTAAACACCAGAAACAATACAACAATAGCAATCCCTAGAATGACTAAAAGCTGTACTTGAGCTTTGCTGATGGTCACGATGGAACCAAATAAATATTGCTGTACACTTGTTGTAATTCCGCCCTGATCCAAACTCATCAATACTAATGCCACCGCAAGTCCCCCGGCCATAAGGATTGCAATCGACAACTCCGAGTAAGTTGCATAAACCCCGCGTAAATACTCTATCCCAAGTGCTGCGATTACTACAACAATAAGCGTTGTCACACTTGGATTCACATTTAAAACCAGCCCAAAAGCAACTCCCGCAAGCGACACATGCGAAAGCGTATCCGCCATAAGTGACTGTCTTCGTATAATTAAGAAAACCCCTAAAAGAGGAGCAATAATAGCAATAATCATTGAAGCTTGGAAGGCTCTTTGCATAAATCCATAGAGAAACATTTCCATGACACATCCTCCTTTCTAACGAGGCGAATATGCTTATCAACATAATCTTCCATCTCTTCACTATCATGCGTTACCATCAAAATCGCCTTACCGTGCACTTGTGCTTCATGTTTTAATAAATCATAAAAACGAATTTTACTTTGTTTATCCATTGCGGTTTGCGGTTCATCTAAAATCAATATATCAGGATCAGTTGCAAACATTCGCGCCAAACAAATCCGCTGTTTTTGACCTCCAGATAGCTCACCGATACGTTTATGACGATAATCCCACATTTCAACAGATTTTAATGCTTTTTCGACATGGGCATGATCTTTTTCCGTCAGCCGTTTGAACCACTTACCATTTGGAAAGCGACCTGACCTTACTAATTCGAGGACCGTACTAGGAAATCCAGCGTTAAAGGAAGCTATTTGTTGTGGTACATAACCTACTAAAAGTCGTCCGCCGTCTGTATTCTTCTTGGAGAAAGTGACAGAACCTTTATCAGGTTGTAAAATCCCCAAAATAATACGGAGCAGTGTTGATTTAGCTGCTCCGTTTTCTCCTGTTAGTATGATAAATTCTCCTGCGCTGACTTGAAATGAAATATTTTCAAGTACTGGCTCAGATTCGTATTTAAAACCAATATTGGCTATATCAATATATTTCATTTTTATCGCTTCCTTATTTAATTGTTTTTTGCAAGGCTTGTAAGTTTTGTTCCATATAAGCGATGTAATCCATGCCTTTTTTCTGTTCTTTATCGGTAATACCTTCGATTGGGCTTAGTACTTCTAATTTTGCACCTGTTTCGTTAGCAAGCGCTTCTGCTACTTTTGGCGATGCTACTTCTTCAAAATAAATTGTGCTGATATTGTTTTCTTTTACATATTTTTGTAATTCTGCTAAACGCGCTGGGCTAGGTTCTTGGTCAGGTGAAAGACCCGCGATTGCTACTTGATGCAAATCATATTCGTTTGCTAAATATTGGAATGCAGCATGTTGCGTTACGAAATCGCGTTGTTTCGCTCCTTCAAAAGCTGTTTTAAATTTATTGTCGAGTGTTTTTAATTTGTCCGTATATTTTTCTGCATTCTTTTTATATGTATCTGCATTCGCTTTATCCGCTTTGCTTAAACCGCTCTGGATGTTTTTCACTTCTTTTTCAGCAAGGACAGGGCTTAACCATACGTGCGGATCATGTTCATGATGATGACCTTCTTCGCCGTGGTCATGGTCGTGCTCTTCTTCTTCGCTACCTTCTAATAGTTTAATTCCTTTACTAGCATCAATTATCGTTAATTTTTTCGAATCTAGGCTTTTAAGTACGCTTGGTACCCACGTTTCCATGTCTTCACTGTTATAAATAAAAACATCAGCTGCCTCAATTTTGGCAATATCTTTGGCACTCGGCTCGTAATCATGCGGTTCAGTTCCGGCATCAATTAACATATCAATCGAAGCATTATCTCCCGCTACATTTTTGGTAAAATCATACATTGGATAAAATGTTGTCACTACCTTGAGCTTATCACCACTTGCTTTATCAGCACTCGCGCCACATCCTGCCAAAACTAAAACGAACGCCAAGACTGTTACAACTAAAAACGACCATTTCTTCATATTACCTCTCCTTTTTCGTAATGATTACGATTTAAACCTTAAAGCCATACTATGTAAATTTTGATTACGCATCGTAAAACGTAATCATTCTTATTTGCACAAAATATCTTATCATGGGATTTTTTTTGCGTCAAGCAGTTTTTTCAAGAAACCATTAACTTGACTTATCTTATCGGAATACTTATAATAACGATAAATACACAGATAGAAGGGGAGAAAACCATGCATTTTTTAAAGAAAACATTGCCTATTTTTGCCATTTTGACAGTACTTTTACTTACAGCTTGCGGAAATGACAATGATAAATCTGCGACAAAAACTTCCCCGGACAAAATTAAATTTCTTGAAACCAGTGAATTACTGACTTTAAATACGACAGCTGAAGAAGACTTTGCTAGCTTCACCGCACAAAACCAAGTCTTCGAGGGATTATACACACTTGATCAAAAAGATAACTTTGTTCCTGGGGTTGCTGATGGAATGCCAGAAATCAGCGCTGACCAAACGAAATATACCATTAAATTAAAGAAAAACGCGAAATGGTCCGATGGTTCACAAGTAACCGCCGATGATTTCGTCTATGCGTGGCGCCGTGCCGTTGATCCAAAAACCGCACCAGGATATTCCGCGCTTTTCAAAGATTCGATTAAAAACGCCACTGAAATCAATGAAGGCAAATTACCTGTAACTGACCTTGGTGTCGTTGCAACTGACCCAACAACACTTGAAATCACACTTAAAAAACCAGTTCCATACTTCATTTCACTTCTTTCTTTTGAAACATTTTTCCCACAAAAAGAAAGCTATGTGAAAAAACAAGGCGACAAATACGGAACAGATAGTGCGCACACTTTGTACAACGGTCCTTTTGTCATGAAGGATTGGGGCGGCAACATTACGAATAAATGGACTTACGCGAAAAACGACCAATATTGGGACAAAGATAATGTCAAAGTAAACGAAATCAATGTGCAAGTCGCGAAAGATATTAACGCTGGTGTGAACCTTTATAATACAAACGAGGCTGACCGCGTGCCACTTTCAGGCGATTTCGCCAAACAATACAAAGACAAGAAAGATTTTCAAACGGAAAAAGATGCGCTGATAAGTTACTTGCGCATGAACCAAAAACGTGACGGTAAAGCGACTCCGCTTGCGAACAATTCCTTACGTCACGCGCTTAATTTAGCTGTTGATAAGAAACAACTAACGGACCGCATTCTCGGTGACGGCTCATTCCCAGCGAACGGACTTCTTCCAAAAGATTTCGTTCAAAATCCAACAACGGGCGCTGATTTCCGCACAGATAGCGGCGACCATTTAGTTTATAACAAAGAAGAAGCTTTAAAATATTGGAAACAAGCACAAAAAGAACTTGGAACTGATAAAGTAACAATCGAACTGCTCGGCGATGATCAAGAAACAACGAAAACCATTTTCGCATATTTGAAAGCGCAGTTTGAAGATAATTTACCAGGTGTGACGATTAAAGTGAAAAACATGCCTTCGAAGAGCGCGACACAGCTAACTTCTGACGGTAATTACGACTTGTCACTGGCTGCTTGGATGCCTGATTTTAAGGACCCTTGGACATATAGCAGTTTATTCTTATCCGATTACTTTAATAACCATATGAGCTACAATAGTCCCGCTTATGATAAACTTGTAAAATCAACAGACACAACGCTCGCGACGAAACCAGAAGAACGTTGGAATGCGTTCGTAGCTTCTGAGAAAGTTCTGCTTGATGATGACGCGGCGATTTTACCACTTTATCAACATCAAACAGCAGTGTTGCAACGTACGGATATTACGGGCGTTCAGAAACATGCTTTTGGTTCGCCTTATAGTTATAAGTTTATTCGGGTGGAGAAGTAATTCGCCAGTTTGGAAGAAACCCAGCAATTTTAAAAATTGCTGGGTTTTGTTGTATAAAGTTATATCAATTTCCTCAGCGTCCATCCCAAAATAGTGACGAATAACAAGGCAGTTCACCATCTACTTCTCTTCATATCTCAGAACATCTTTTATATTCCTCAGTAAAAAAGTAAAGTCTTCAAGCGAACATTCTAATCGAGTAAGCTCTTTATCCACTCCATTTTCTTCGCTAACTGCGTCAATTATTAAGACTTTATGGGCAGAACTAGAAATCAAATATTGATTTCCTTCTATTTTTATTTGTTTTGTTGTAAAAAATCTTCTAAAACTCTTTTTACTGGAAGGCTAGCATTTTCTAATAGTTTTTGCGTTTTTATTTTTAACATGCGATTTGAATGTATGATATTCTTATATTCTTCTGAATCAAACGATCTTAGTGAGTCTATTGCATATTCAACGACATCATCACTATCATTCATTAAACTAAGAAGAAATTCAAAGCCATTCATCCCCGTATCTTCATCAATACAATAGGCTACTCTTATTTTCCATAAATCACTTTTAGTATCAATATTTTGGTGCAATTCCGCCCAGTCGCTTTGAGTAAAATTGTTTAAAAGGTCTTGTGCCTGTAAATAAGCATAATCATACCAAAAGTCTTCCGATGAATTTTCATTGATAAAATCAAGTAAATAGGTATCTAATTTTCCAAACAAGTTCTACACGTTCCTTTCTAAATCTATTTTATTGTCTCAAATCCTGGAGTTGGCTTGCCTCCAACAGGGTATCCTGAAATTATTTCATTACCTTTTTTAATTACATCAATCTCCACCCCATCAATCTTACCTCTATGAAGTGTTAACCCATCAATCTTTCGTTGTCCGATAGCAGTAGAATTACTAATTTTCAGTATAGAATCAATAATATCTTTATCTGACCAATCCTCCGGAAAAATCGTACTCGTCTTTATTTTTGAAATATTTCCATCTGGAAATTGTTTAGTGAATTTTATTACTTTAGTGCCATCTTGATTTACTTCTACAGTTTCCGTTGCGAAATTTGGGTTATTGTTATTAATATCGGATGAATGTCCACCATTAATTCCATTTGTAGTCCCTTTACGTTGTCCCTCTAAAATTTTGGCTTCCATTTCGGATGTCAAGATTGATTTAGACTTATGGGATTTCTTTATCTTATCTAATATATTCTTAGGAATCTTAATCTTCTTCCCTTTATAACCTCCAGCAGTATAGCGGAAAATAAGACCACTAATAATACCAAATCCTTGTGCTTTACTTATCTCTTGTCCAGTAACCGGGTCTATTCCTTCTTTCACCGATTGAATAACTGCCCGCAGCAACTCGGCTTCTTCCTGCGCTTCATTGCTTTCATGTGGTAATTCCCCGTTAAGCACAGCGGCATTGTACGCGTTCGTTGCTTCTACGTCTACTATACCATTTTTCATTAACACCCACATTTGGCCACGGTACGTTTTTTGATATTCGTCAAAATTGAATGTTTTTTCGTTGTTTTTTAGCGCTTTTCCTAAGGCGTTTTGCATCCGGGTCACGGTGGTGAAATTCAGTTTGCTCATATCATAGGTACCCGTTTTACTGTTAAATTGAATGTTCGACTGGAGTTCGCGAATGGTTTGCTGAATTCCTCGGACTAAATCGGTTAAATTATCAAAAAAACCACCATGACTTTGTTCAAAAGCCAAGTATTTTTCTAAGATATTTTCCTGTTTGTAGGCGATGCTTAGCTGGGAGCGATAACTTTGCATTTGCCCTTCTGTTCCGGTATTCATCCGCTGGGCTAGTGCCTCTTTTTTCGCTTCAATACGATCAATCATTTTCCCGAGTTCGTATAAACCGTCCGCATCAATTTTCGCATCCGCAGAACCATCCACTTGGGCGTGGAAATCAGCTATATATTGAGCTAACCGTTCTTCACTTTCGTTCATGGCTTCGATTATCGCATCGCATAATGGGAAATAGGTCATTTGGTAATAATTTTTCGATGCATCGATCGCTTTTCCTTTTAAACTGCCGTCTTCGGTATAGTTTTTCACGGCTTTTTTGATGTCTTTAATGCTTTTTCTTCCGGCTTCATTAGCTGTATGTAGTTGGTGCGCAAAGGTTTGTATTTCTCCGATGTCAATTCGGCTCACTGTAACAACTCCTTTTGTAAATCTTGTTGTTGATTTTCTAATTGGTAGATGTTTTTTTTGCAAGCGGTGATTTTTTGTTGGTGTTCTTCTTGGTTCGCTTGGATTTTTTTATGCCACTTCTGTTTTTCTTCTTCCTGTAAATCCGCCAAATAGTAGCCGAAACTTCTTGATTCTGCGCCTTGCCAAACTTCGCGCAGAAGCTCCAGCGACTCCCGTTCTTCTTGATGGACACGTGCAAAATCTTCCGCTAACCACTCTTGTTCATTTTGTTGTCGTTGTAAATCTTGCAAAAAATCTTCGGCCGCGGATTGTTCTTTTTTCAGCAATTGTAGTTGTGTCTCCATTTGTTGGCTCTTTGCATCCATTTATTTACCTCCCAATCCCATGCCTCGTTCAAGCTCTTGGTCTTTGCGAGTAAATGATGCGCCTAATTCTTTCAATCTTTTGGCATCCGTTCCTACCACATTTTGAAAATCGCCCACCGCCTCCACTAAGTCAAACAGCGCGGTTCGAAAATGATTGATAGAATTGGCTCGACTATATGCCATATTCCCGCCTTTCATGGGTAAATATTCAATTGTTTTTGCTTTAGATTCTAGCTTCGTCGCGTGTTTTTTTAATGTTGCTTCTCTGACTTTTACTTCACTCATTTCTCAGCCTCATCTCTGTCTATGTTAAGGAATTCCTATCCTTTTAATTATAACAGTGTTCGCGAACGACTTTTGTGAAAATTTTGTGAATTGATCTCTTAAAAAAGACTTTAAACACGTTTTTTACGTTTCTATTTTAAGTACCTTTTCTTTAAAAAACAAAAAAACACTTTGACTGAAAAAATCAAAGTGTTTTTACATTTAATATCTACGTGATAACCCTTTTCTCAGCACATCGCCAAGCACGTTAAATGAAAGAATCGTCATTAAAATTAATAATCCAGGGAAAAGTGCCAAGTAAGTTGCTTCGCCGACGTAGCCTTGCGCATTGTTCAGCATGCTGCCCCACGAAGCGTTAGGCTGTTGAACACCGAGGCCAAGGAAACTTAGTGCTGACTCGGTTAAAATGGCTGTAGCGACGTTTAATGAAGCTGCAACGACGATGGATGGCATCGCGTTTGGAATAATATGCTTGAACATAATGTGGAAAAATCCGCCACCCGAAGACTTGGAGTACAAAATGAATTCACGTTCTTTTAGCGTCAGAGTTTCTGCTCGGACTATCCGCGCCACTTCCATCCAAGAAAGCAATCCGATAATGATAATAATATTCGAAATTCCCGGTTTTAAGTACGCATTTAAAATCATTAGTAGGAAAAATGATGGAATCGACATGAAAATATCAAGAAAACGCATTACCATATTGTCAATGAATCCACCAAAGTAGCCACTAACGGTACCAGCGAGTGTTCCAACGACAACGGCAATCATCATCGCAAACACGCCAACAAGTAGTGAAACCCGGCCGCCGTACAAGACACGCGTCAAGTAATCCCGACCATGGTCATCCGTCCCAAACCAATGCGAGGAATTTGGCGGCATCAGTTTGTCCTGAACGGAAAGAGCATTGGGGTCATAAGGCGAAAGGAACGCGAAAATACAAGCGACTGTAATAAGAATCAGCACACTCGTCGCAAAAACAGCGCGGCGGTCAGCCAGCATAAAACGCCAAAAACTCCGCTCTCTGGTAGCATGAACAACTTCCGCATCCCGCTCGAAATCTTGCATTGTTTTTTTCGAAAAATCTAATCGCATCATGAATTCCTCACCCCATTTCCCTAATCCGTGGATCGACAATCATATAAGCTAAATCGGCCAGCAAGTTCCCAATAATTAATAATAGCGCTGAAAAAAGTGTAATTGCCATAATAACTGGATAATCTAGTTGGAAAATCGCATTAATTCCAAGCGACCCCATTCCCGGCCACGAGAAAATACTTTCGGTAATAAAAGCGCCTGTAATGACTTGCGGAAGTGACATCCCAAGTAGTGTTATGACTGGCAACAAGGAATTTTTCAAGACATGATGCCCCATAATTTGTACTTTGGATAACCCTTTCGCATAACCGAATAAAACATATTCTTCTTTTAATTGGTTAATCGTATTCGAGCGGACGTAACGATAATATGCCGCGCACCCTTGGAAAGTCAGCGTTATAACTGGCAAAATCGCATGTTCCGCCATATCCCAGAAGGAGTCGACCCCAATCGTTCGCATCCCTAGACTTGGGAGCCACCCTAATTGAATCGAGAACACATCTATTAAAATCATCCCAAACCAAAAAATCGGAATCGAAATCCCAATATAAGAAATCCCGTTTAGCACTTTATCAATCCACGTATTTTCATAATTCGCCGCAACCAAACCAAGTGGAATCGACAACAATAACGTCAGAACGAGCGAAGTTCCCACCAAACCAAGTGTCGCCGGAATTCTCTCTAAAATTTGTTGTAAAACTGGTTGGCTGTTTACAATCGAATAACCAAGATTACCTTGGAGCAAATTTCCAAGCCAAATAAAATACTGTACATAAATCGGTTGATCCAGCCCTAAGCTCTGTCTAATCCGCTCCACATCATCAGGATTCATATCAGGCGTAACAAACGAATTCACGGGATCCCCGGGCGCTAATTTTATAAGTGCAAACGAAATAATCGAGATAATAAACAGCATCGGAATAATTTGCAATACGCGTTTTATGATTGTTTTTAGCATAATTTATCTCCTATCTAAAACACTAAAAATGACAAGTAAAAACCTGAACCTGCCAAAAACAAGCATGGCAGGCCAGATTTTTTACGAATGATTTTTAATTATTATTCCGTTAAATATAGTTTAGAAAGATCACGGAACATTGTTACTGGTTGTGGTGTTGCAGCTTTTTGACCACCGTAACGGCTATCAAGAGCTAGCACTGCATTATCATAAGAAATTGGATAAATTACAGCATCGTCAGCAATGGTGTTTTGGATTTTTTCATAGATTTCTTGACGTTCTTTATCGTCCGCAGTTACAGCACCTTTTTCCCAAAGCGCATCTAGGTCTTTGTTGTGGTAGTTTGAATAGTTGTATGGCGCATCGCTTAGGTATAGAGATTTATATGCATCAGGATCGTTCCCCATGATATAACCATTTAGTGCGATAGAGTAGTCTGCGTTTTTGCGGTCAAGTGTGATGTTGCTTAGTGCATTTGGATCTGTTGGTTTCAAGTCAAGTGTCACGCCGATTTCTTTGTATTGTTGTTGTAAGTAAAGCGCGATACTTTCTTGTGATTTACTGTTGTTTAAATAGTAAACAGTTAGTTTTTGGCTTGTATCAAAACCACTTTCTTTTACTAATTTTTTCGCTTTGGCAATGTCTTGATCGTATGTTTCTACTTTATCCGTGAAGTATTTCGTGTTTTCTGTTAGGAACGAAGAAGCTGGTTTTGCGTATTCATCTGAACCGTAAGCCGCATCAATGATTTCTTCACGGTCAAGCGCATACGAAAGGGCTTGGCGAAGTTCTTTTGATTTAAGTGCTGGTTGGTTTTCGTTGAATGTTGCATAGCTTAAGCGATTTTCCGGGTAAGTGATAATGTTTACCGCGCTCGCTTTTTCTACTTTTTTTCTATCAGAAGGTTGAATCGATTTTAAGTTGATTTCGCCATTTTGTAAGGCTAAATTAGCTGCGTTTTGATCTTTTGTGATTCGGAAAGTAACTTTATCCAATTTTGGTTTGCCGTCAAAATAGTCGTTGAATCGTTCTAGGGAAACATATTCGCCTGTTTTGTATTCAACAAACTTGTACGGACCTGAGCCGATTGGATTTTTGTTTTTATCACTTTTCTCGATGTTTTCTACCCCTTCAAAAATGTGTTTTGGAATTGGGAAGAATGTTTTAATTGTATTTTCAAAGGCTGGAGCAACAGTTGGTAAAGTGAATTTCACCGTTGTATCGTCCACTGCTTCTACTTTTACAGGTTTATCATCAAAAACAAAGTTGCCGCGGTTCGGGCTGTTTTGTTTTGTATCTAAAATAGAATTTACAGTAAATACTACGTCATCTGCAGTCAAAGGTTTGCCGTCATGCCAAGTTAAACCATCTTTTAGTTTCACAGTGTAAGTTAAGTTGTCGTCTGAAATATCTAAGCTTTTTGCAAGTGCCGGTTTCCCGTCAACTTCCCAAAATAGCGGTGCGTATACAGCTTGTTGAATCGTTAATGTTACACGATCAGAAGCGTAGTTCGGATTGATAACTTCTGGATCTCCAGTAACACCGATAATTAGAGAGCCGCCGTCTTTCGCTTTGCCTGAACCGTTTGCTTTGTCTGAACTAGCGCCAGAGCCTCCGCAAGCCGTTAACACCAAGGCAAAAACCGAGATAACCGCTACTAATAAAAATTTCTTCATCTAACAAAAACTCCCCTCTTTAAGCGCTAAAAATAACGCTTCCTCTGTTTTTTGGTCAGAATCGAAGCGCCTCATTAAAAGCTACTACTTATCTGCCAGAATATTACTTCTGATCGGAATTAGCATAGAACTTGCGCTCCGCTGCCGGGTTTCACTGGGCCGATTCCCTCCACCACTCTGGATAAGAAATTGTAATACTATTATTCCTATAAGTTTACTGTGAATTAAAGATACACTGAAAAGAACCAGATGTCAAGAAGAGAAAACTGGAATTCTAAATTTTTTTCATAAAAATAGACTAGGCATAAAACCTAGTCTACGCTTCTTATTTTGCAGCTTGTACTTCTTGATATTCCGGCTTCTTAGCAAATTCTGCTTTCGCAAACGGACAAAGCGGAACAATTTTCTTTCCTTCTGTTTTCGCTTTTTCGACCGCACGTTTTACAAGTTCTTGCGCTATCCCCTGACCTCGAGCCGCATCATCAACGCCTGTGTGGTCAATAATAAACATATCTTCCCCAGTTGGCACAAAAGTCACTTCACCAACCTCGACACCTTCATCATTTACCGCATAAATTCTATTTTCACCGTTTTTATATTCCATTTGTTATCCTCCTATTTCTCTATATACTGAAGTGCTCCACTTGGGCAAGTATGAATCACCCGTTTTGCCTCTTCTTTTGGTACGTTATCTGGCATAATCCATGGTTTTCTATCCAAATTAAAAAGTTCTGCGTTACCTTTTACACAATTACCGGAATGTGCACAAATATTCGTATTAAAATAAATATCTACATCTGCCCCGCGATACTTACGGTAGCCTTGTTCTAATAATGTTTCTTCTTCCATCTGATTACCTCCTTCGCCAAAGTTTCCTTACTCTTAGTATATTCCACTCATCTACTAAAAGAAAACGTCCCGAAAAAGCATCCCAGTCATTGACTTTCAAGCCAGTTATTGAAATAATAAAGATATTTTATAAGTATATTTAACAATAGAAGAAGGAGTGGAAATAATGGCATTTTATTTTGAAGAACCGTCCCGCACATTTAGTGAGTTTTTACTAGTTCCAGGCTACTCGTCCGCTGAATGTGTACCAACAAACGTTAGCTTAAAAACACCGATTGTAAAATTTAAAAAAGGGGAAGAATCTGCTATCACAATGAACATTCCGCTTGTTTCCGCAATTATGCAAGCTGTTTCTGATGATAACATGGGAATCGCTCTCGCTAAAGAAGGCGGCGTATCCTTCGTTTTCGGATCTCAATCAATCGAAAGTGAAGCTGCAATGGTTTCTCGCGTGAAAAATCATAAGGCTGGTTTCGTCATTAGCGATTCTAATATCAGCCCAGATAAAACCCTCCAAGACATTCTTGATTTAAAAGAAAAAACTGGTCATTCTACAGTTGCAGTTACAGAAGACGGCACAGCGCACGGTAAATTACTTGGAATCGTGACAAGTCGCGACTACCGAGTGACGCGTATGAGTCCTGATGAAAAAGTAGCAGATTTCATGACGCCTTTTGAAAAACTAGTTACTGCTAAAAAATCGACCACTTTAAAAGAAGCTAACAACATTATTTGGGACCACAAATTAAATGCCCTGCCACTTGTAGACGATAACGAACACTTGGTTCACATGGTGTTCCGCAAAGACTACGACTCAAATAAAGAAAATAAATTAGAATTACTTGATTCCTCCAAACGTTATGTAGTTGGAGCTGGAATTAACACACGCGACTATGAAGAACGTGTTCCCGCTCTAGTAGAAGCTGGCGCAGATATTTTGTGTATCGATTCCTCTGAAGGTTACTCCGAATGGCAAAAACGCACACTTGACTATGTTCGCGGTAAATACGGCGATACAGTCAAAGTCGGCGCAGGGAATGTTGTTGACCGAGATGGCTTCCGTTATCTTGCAGAAGCTGGCGCAGATTTCGTTAAAGTTGGCGTTGGTGGTGGCTCCATCTGTATCACACGTGAACAAAAAGGTATCGGCCGCGGACAAGCAACCGCCCTAATTGATGTTGCTAAAGCTCGCGATGAATATTTTGAAGAAACAGGTGTATATATTCCGATTTGTTCCGATGGCGGCATTGTTTATGATTACCATATGACGCTAGCTCTAGCAATGGGCGCTGACTTTATCATGCTTGGTCGTTATTTCTCTCGTTTTGATGAAAGTCCTACTAACAAAGTGAATTTAAATGGCACATATATGAAAGAATATTGGGGCGAAGGAGCTAACCGCGCGCGTAACTGGCAACGTTATGACCTTGGCGGCGACAAGAAATTATCTTTTGAAGAAGGCGTAGATTCTTATGTTCCTTACGCTGGTTCCTTGAAAGACAATGTTGCTATCAGCCTTAGCAAAGTCCGCTCTACTATGTGTAACTGCGGCGCGCTAAATATCCCTGAATTACAACAAAAAGCAAAAATCACGCTTGTTTCTTCTACTTCTATCGTAGAAGGCGGCGCGCATGACGTTGTTGTAAAAGATGCTTCAAACAATTTAATCAAATAAAAACAAAATTGGTTGGTGTGAATTTGGTAAATTACCATTCTCACACCAACCAATTTTTTCATTTAGGCATCTCAGACAATCGAATATTTTTCTTTAATTTCTTTCATTGGTAGTGGTCGACTAAAATAATAGCCTTGGAAATAATCCACTTTCATTTCGCGCAGTGTCTTCACTTGTTCGATGTCTTCTACGCCTTCTGTAACGACTTTCCCACCTAAATCATGACATAAATTAACAATTGCTTGAATAATAATTTGTTGCTTTCGATCCGTTTTTAAAAGAGCAATAAATGACATATCCGTTTTTACAATATCAATTGGTAAACTGCGCAAATATGCCAGCGAGCTGTAGCCTTTTCCAAAATCATCCATGCTCACTGTGACGCCGAGTTTTTTAATTTTACGTAAGTTTTTATCTGCAACAGCTAGCTCCGTAATTTCGCCCCGTTCGATAATTTCTATTTCTAAGCACTCCGGATACTTTAAATGTTCTTTCACATAATCATATAAAAAAGTCATATAATTACTACTTACAACATAATGTGCCGGAATATTAATCGAAATCGAAAAACGTCCCCCTAGCTGATTAATTTGTTCAATTGCTGTTTCAGCCACAAAATCCTGCATTTCTCGCGTAGCATTTAAAAGGGCAATATCTTCAAAGAAATCCGCTGGAGCTAGAATCGCCGTCGCTGTTTTTAGTCGAATTAAACCTTCAAATCCGATAAGCTCATTCGTTTTGGCATCTACTTTTGGTTGATAATACAGTAAGAAACTATTTCTTCTAATCGCATCCCAAATTTCCGTACTAGAGATATCCATCTTATCCCTCCTTTATCTATAGTTTACCCTTTTTTCAACCGAAATGAAAATATAGCCAAAAATTATCGTTACATTTACACAAAATCCACATTTCCTATTGCTAGGGTGATTCCTCTTTGCTACAATTATAGCTAGGCACCTTTGAGTTAGCGCTTACAAAATTGCCACTGGCGAAAAAAGGGAGAGTGTGAAAGTGAACAAATTTTTCAAGAAAACCACACATGTTTTACTCGTAGCAGGGCTCACAATCGGACTTACTGTACCATTCACCGGGACAACAGCACAAGCAGCAGCAGATACCGTTCCCATTCAAATTTTGGGAATAAATGATTTCCACGGAGCGCTTGAAACAGCCTCTAAAGATGCATCGGGCTCACCAATTGGCGGCGCGGATTACTTAGCTACTAACTTGGACAACGCTACTAGCTCATTTTTACAAGCTAATCCTGGAACTACAACTGACAATGCCATTCGTGTCCAAGCGGGCGACATGGTCGGCGCAAGCCCAGCAGTATCAGGTTTACTTCAAGACGAGCCAACAATGAAAGTTCTCCAAAAAATGAATTTCGAAGTCGGCACATTAGGTAACCATGAGTTTGATGAAGGATTACCTGAATACAAACGAATTTTGGACGGAGTTTCTACAAACAAATTCGGACCAATCGTAGAAGCTTATCCACGCGTTAAAAGTGACATGAAAATCGTCGCAGCTAACGTGGTCAACAAAGGAACAAACACAGTCGCAGAAGGCTTTTTACCATACTATGTAAAAGAAATTGATGGTGTCAAAGTTGGCTTCATCGGTATCGTTACAACAGAAATTCCTAATTTAGTTCTTGCAAATCATATTAAAGACTACGATTTCCTTGATGAAGCAGAAACAATCGTTAAATACTCTGCTGAACTTAGAGGCCAAGGCGTTAACGCAATCGTTGTTCTATCCCACGTTCCAGCACTTTCCACTGGGAACCCAAACACTGGAACAAAACAAGATGTAGCCGGGGAAGCTGCGAATATGATGACCAAAGCAAACCAATTAGACCCAAACAACTCGGTCGATTTAGTCCTTGCAGGGCACAATCACCAATACACAAACGGATTAGTTGGAAAAACTCGTATCGTCCAAAGTTACAACAATGGTAAAGCTTTTTCAGATGTAACTGGCGAACTTGATAAAACAACTGGCGATTTCGTTTCACCACCTGACGCTAAAATTACATATAACTCGAGAAGCGTCACACCAAATGCCGATATTACCGCAGTAACCGAAGATGCGAAAAGCCGCATTGAAGGTGTTATTAACGAAACTATCGGACTAGCAAACAAAGACGTTATTTCTCGTGACACAAATCCAGACAACAAAGCAATTGATGATAAAGAATCTGAGCTTGGTAACATGATTACGGATGCGCAACGTTACATGGCAAACAAAGCCGGCGCCGATGTCGACTTTGCTATGACTAACAACGGCGGAATCCGTTCTGATCTTACTACTCGTCTTGCAAATGGTCAAAACGAAATCACATGGGGCGCGGCACAAGCTGTTCAACCATTTGGTAACATTCTTCAAGTAGTCGAAATGACGGGCGCTGATATTTTGGAAGCTCTAAACCAACAATATTTAAGCAACCAAACTTATTTCCTACAAATTTCTGGATTAAAATATACTTTCACAGATACAGATGATCTAGACCATGCTTACAAAGTTGCGAGCGTTACAACAGAAGACGGCACTCCTTTAAAAGCCGACCAAAAATATAAAGTCGTAATCAATGACTTCCTATTTGGCGGTGGCGATGGATTCTCAGCCTTCAAAAAAGCAAATCTAGTAACTGCAATCGATCCAGATACAGAAACATTCATCAACTACATTAAAGACCAAAAAGCTGCCGGAAAAGTCATTACAGCTCAAAAAGAAGGACGTAAAGTCTACAAATCCCAAGCTGAAATCGACAAAGAAACTGAAGATGCAGCTATCAAAGCAATCAAAGACGCAACAAAAATCAATAAATTAGCTGAAAAAGACAAAAATCTAACTGGAACTACTTTACCAGGTGCTACTGTCTCTGTTCAAAAAGCAACTGCTAATGCAAGAATGGCGCTTGCTGCCGGACCTAACGCAACAGCTGATGCAAACGGTAAGTTCTCCGTAGATGTTACTTCTTTAAACCTTAAAAAAGGCGACCAAGTAACAACAACAATCACTGACATAAACGGCTACAGCACAACTTTCCAAGCAACTGTTCAAGAAGCAACTTCAACTACCCCTCCAGATAATGGAAACGGTAATGGCGGAACGGACAATGGCAACGGAAATAACGGCGGAACTGATGGAAATAGTGGTACAGATAACGGTAATGGCTCCGGAAATACTGGCGGAACTACAACTACCGAAGACCCAACAACCTCCACACCAAATACATCTAACTCAGGGACATCTTCCAACACTTCCCTACCAACAACTGGTGACACAGCTGGACTTGCAACTGTGTTTGGAGTTATTTTAACAGCTACCGCGCTTTATACTTTGCGTAAGAGAAGTTAATAAAAAAGGAGCGACCTATCAGTCGCTCCTTTTTTTATCTTTTACCCGTATTTACTTCCGTTTTTAGAACCCAGCTTCCCGGAACTCCTTTTGTAGTAGTTAGGTTGAGTGTTTTTGCTGTTTCTTTATAAACAAAAACTTTTGTCCCGGCTTCTAAATAACCTTTAATATTTTTGCCTGAAATAGCATCATTACTTGTCAAATATTTCCCTGCTCGATATTTCGTTACGGGAGTACCAAAAAGCTCTTGTACTCCTGAGATAATTCCTGCACAAAAATCCGTTTGATATGCTTTTTTTGCAAGTATAGTTGCATCACTGCTGTCACAAAAACCTGCCTCCAGCAAAATTGCATCCATTGCCGTTTCTCGCAGCACAGCAAAATTAGCTCGTTTCATTCCACGATCACGCATACCATGTTTGGTAATTTTAGCGATAATATTTTTGTGAATTATTTTCTGTGATTCTACTGTCCCAGCTGGTGTTGATGTATAAATGTAATCTTCAAAGCCTTTGCCACCACCAGCATTAAAATGAATCGAAATAAATAAGTCGGCCTTAAAACTATTTGCTTTCTTAGCTCGGTCACTTAATTCATAAAATGTATCATTTGTTCGAGTCATACCTACTTCAAAACCAGCTTTTACTAATTCTGATTGAAGCTGATTCGCAACTGATAGTACCCAATTTTTTTCAACAAGTCCGTTACCAGTCGCCCCTGAATCCTTGCCGCCATGACCGGCATCAATCCATATCTTTGTCATGCTTTTCCTCCTCGTCCCCTGATTTCGCATCGAAAATCAAAATTAAATTTTTCAATACTTCCGGGACCTTCATTCCCATTCGAACGAAATTTTCCAATATAGAAATCAGCTCATTCGCCAAATAGAAAAAGATAACCGCATCCCGCGTCGTATTATGCGTTCCCAGAATCAAATCTATTTGATGCGCAATAGCCACTAAAATCAAGATAGCAATTTTTTTCGCGATTCCCTTGAAACCCATTTTGCTGCTAAGTTCCCCCAGATACCCTGAAGCGAGTAGCCCAGAAATATAGTCAGCTACAATAAAGCACACCAGCACTTTTACCAATAAATCCACTTCCCCAAACAAGTATCCAAATACCGCGCCAAAACCTAAAATCCCAATTTTTAGTATGATTTCCATGGAAAACCTCCTTTTTAGTTACATTACAGTTAGCTGGCGTAATGCCCAAGAAGCATTATTAGTATTATCATTGTGTCCAGCGACTTCTGTTTCAGAAACATATAAATACTTTCTTTCCCCGTAAATCGCTGATGGCATAGGAACTAACAAACCTTTACCTGCTAATTCGGCTAATTGAGCTTTCGACAAGAAAACTGAGTGATAATAATAATCTAAAGGAGTATTATTTGCTGAATCATAACGACTGAATAGTAAAGTGATTCCAAATTTCAGTTTGGAAGAACTCCATGTATATTTTTGACCCGCACCCATAATATTTGCTCCCTTAAAAATCACTGTTCCTTTCCCAATCGTATCTACATATTCTTTCGCACTATTCAAAGCTGTATTCGCCTTTTGTTCCGCACCCGCAGTAGTTTCTTTCTCGTTCCAAGTCGTCTTTTCTTCCTCTGTAACACTCACAAGCCCTTTAACAGCCTCGGCGTGTGTTTCTGGATAGAATTGCTCCAACGTTCCATGTTCATTTTTCTCTGACATTTTTACAATTTTAGTCATTCTATAACCTCCTTAATAGTTTCCAGTGCGATTACTGGCATCGCATCTAGTTTTTCTTTATCTTCTTTTGATAAAAAGCCACTTTCACTTGCTGATGCTTCCGGATGAGTATGGTTTATTTCCGCCGCCTCTACATCAGCTGCAAATAAGTCGACAATTCCTGTTTTACCGTTTACACTTGTTACGCCTGCTTCCGGAGATACTAATTGATCTATTTTTTGTTTATCAAAAGAACTCATAAATCCATCTGTTGTGTACGTTGCGACTTCATGTTCATGGATTTTCTTAGCAGCATGAAGGTCTTCTGCTTCTAGTAATACTCTGCCTGCCTTTCCATTGACACTAACGACACCAGTCGGAATCTGACCAGAAACATATTCTGTAAGTCCAACAATTCCCGCCACATGTGTCTCTGGATAAAATTGTTCTTTAGAATTATCGTCTTTTGTTTGTAGCATTCGTTTAATTTCAGTCATTCTTCACTCCTCCTTTACGCACCAGTTGACTCCATTTGGTAACGTTCATTCGTCCCTAATTTTGCAAAAACTAAACTTGTTAAACTTTCTGAAAAGCTCGTTTCACTAGTCTTTTCAAGAACAATATCCGCATTCTCATTGAAGCTTGATATATTTAAAAAACAAACTGTTTGCGCTTCAGTAATTGATTTACTGGTCAACAAACCAATATCTTGTTTATCCATACCTATAACATTATCCACATCAAAATGTGCCGTGCTTTTCTTGTTAAAAATTTGCTGTTCTTGGTTTAGACGTTCTCTTAAAACCGGATACCTAGTGCCAAATGCATCTGCTCTGGCATCAACAACTTCACTTAGCTGTTCTGTCCCACTAATCAACTCGTTAACTCTTGCATTCACTGCTTTATCAACTGTTTCAATTTTGGCATTTAAGGTAGCATCTGCTTTGTTTACGTAGGTATAAATCGTATCTATTCCCGTAGAAATAAAGTTAGACCAATCCATTAGTTTCTGCCAATTGTCATTGGTTTTATTTCTAAATTCACGACCTTGAAGAAGCATTTCCCATTTCCACAAATCTAACTTCATATGCAACCTCCTTCCTATTCCAATTTCGTTGTCTTTAGTTCGCCTGTATTCGTCACTGTTATTTTGAAATTAGAACCATTTTCCGAAACTAAAATCGCATCTTGTTTTTTATTCCAATTTGAAATATCGCTTGCAGTCACATTATTTTTTTCTGCATTTGCTTCAATTCCATTTAATTTGACTTTATCAGTTGGAGTCATTAATCCAGAAGCGTTTGTTGAAACTTCATTCAGACCCTCGACAGCAGTTACATGTGTTTTCGGATAGAAAACTGTTTCATCCACATTTTTTAAAACTCTAATTTCAGTCGCCATCTACAACACCTACTACTTCCGTTAAAATCCGCGAATCATATGCATTCATTGCGATGCTTGAAAACGAATTAATCTTATTTGTATCTACGCTAGCCTTTTTCACTTGATTTGCAATTTGAGTCTGAATTCGTACCATATCACGCCGCGAATTACTAAAACCGATTTCTTGAAATTTCTTACTCCACGGATGAGCTGATTTAATTCTCGTAACCTTCACTTCCGTTTCAAATCCCATTGGTTCATGAATAAAGTACCAAATATCTCGTTCTGTAACTGCTTCATCTCCTCTATAAGTAATCGTTAAAGAGGTTTCCGGAACATCCAGAATCTGTTTTTTGGCAAAAATCAATAAGTCGTTATTATTCGTAATTTTATCGTCGGTTTTTGAATTAGCCATTCGTTTTCCATAAATAGATACGTTGGGCGAAGTATAAGTAACAACCGCCATATATTTATTATCACCCGTTAGCTTGTCGGCATTTTCTTTTTGTTTGCCATAACATTTTATCTCTGTTTTTAAATTATCAGTATTTGTATCCACTGAAACATCTTCTGTATTGTATAAATAGCGTAATTGCTTCTCTGTTTTCAAATACCAACTCGCTTCATCATAAAAATAAAGTTTCTTATTATCCGCAAATAGTATTGCTCCAAATTCTTCCAAACATAAATTCACTAATTCTAATCCATTTTTATTTCCTAAATCTTCTAACTCCGCTAATGGAAAACTACCTTGTATTTCATGAGAAAATCCTAGCTCATTGTCTTTTAGCGCAAATTCCATTACCGTCTGAATCGAATATTTTTTTCGTCCCGTTTTCACGTTATACTGAACATGATCTTGCACTGTATAACTTATATGCTGGGCAGTTATTTGTTTAGAAATCGTTTTTCCAACGGCCTTAGGAGTACATTTTTTTATGACAAATTGTTGACCTTGATAGGTTAGAATTGCCTCATTTCCAACCAGATTGAATACATCAGCATTTTGTTTTGTTTTATTAACTGTAAACGAGATGGAACGACTCGTGTTTTTTTCATAGTCATAAGAAAAAGAGCCATAATCAATATCTGTTAAAATCTCTTCTACTTCTCTATCCATACTTTGAATGATCAAATAGTCCATAGTTATCACCTACCGATAAATGAACGGAAAATTAAAAGCAATAGTTACATCCGTTACACCTTTAATTTCAAATTCATTCCATCCCTTTTCAAGGGTAATAATGCCGTGGTTTGTGTCTTTTCCAACGCGACGATTATTTACAAGCGGATAGATATTATTTAACAGCAAAACATCAGTCTTTTTGAGTTCATTACGATATTGAAATGAATCACCGGTTGTTAAATTATTAATAGTCGGGATTCCATTTGCTGTCATAGCTATGTCTAACTCATGTCGCATCAACGGATTAACTCGGTCGCTTCCTGCATTATAAACGCGAAATGTATTCTCTTTAAAAACATAAAACAAATCATCTCGGTTAGATAAATTCATGCCCATTTGCCATAAGTCCACTTCAAAAGTCATTGGGTCCAGACTTGTACCACGAGATTCCGCATAGCCCTTAAAAACATCAAACTCTAAATTGAGAAGCCCAACCCGATCTGATTCACGACTAAAATCAAATGGTTTTGGATGCACTTCATACCGAATTCCCGGCATTTGATCACTCCAAATATAGTAACTATCTCGCTGAAATAAGAACTCATAAATTTCTCTAACTGCTAAATGATAATCCGGTATATCAAGTGCCTGTAAATTGCATTTTGCTGAAAAAATAAAAGGTTTAAATTGGATAGTACCTGGAATAACTCCGTCCGTTCCAGAAATCTCAGCAGTTTCCAT
Organism: Listeria innocua; assembly: GCF_028596125.1. Classification (GTDB taxonomy): domain Bacteria; phylum Bacillota; class Bacilli; order Lactobacillales; family Listeriaceae; genus Listeria; species Listeria innocua. Next base: position 121,983 of record NZ_CP117229.1, on the reverse strand, counting down.
ACTCAATTGCGGACTTTGCCTCGCTACTTCTTGAACGGAAAGTCCCGGAAATGTTTCACTAAGCGAATGAATTTTTCCATTTAGTTCTAAAAATAAGTCACTCATGAATAAGCCGCACCTCCCATTGTATAATTGTATTGATCAAACGAGTTTGCCTGGTTACGACTAACTACCTCAGATACAACTTTATCGTCCATTTTAATAACTGGATTTTTTTGTAGTAAGCGTTCTAGAAGGTTTTCTACCCTAGCTAAATCAGTCCCTTGATTTGTATAAAGCATTGATTTATTACCACGCGCACTTTCTCTTGCATATTTCATCGTTGCATCGTGCGGGATTACTTGAGATCCGGACGGTAACACCACCATTTCACCGCGACCGCCTTCATTCATTCGTGCAAAACCGCCTTGGAAATTTGTAGTACCTGAAATTAATTGCGGGATTTTACCAATTTCAACACCAGGGATTTTATTAATTAAACTAATCGCTGAATTAATCCCTCGAATTACCACGTTCACAAATCCTTTGACATTATCTACAACTGTCTGAATTGCATTTGAAACCCCATCGAAAATAGTCCCAACAAATTCTGTTAAACCACCCCAAGCGCCTTTAATACCATCAAAAACACCGGTGATAATTCGTTTGACTCCATTGAACACGGAAGAAACTGTCGTAGAAATCCCTGTAATAACTGATTTTATTCCATCAATAATACCTGAAATTGTTGCCATTATTGCATTCCAAATTTTTGATGCAACTGCAAACACCATTTGGAAAGCCGCTCCAATAACTGTAACGATAGAACTGAAAATATTGGTAATGAAACCAATAATTGGCTGTACAATCCCAATAATCGACGTAATAACACTTGCAATAAAGCTAATAATTTTCCCAATAACATTTGAAATCGTCGTTGCAATAACAACAATATAACTAATAATTGTAGTAATAATCGAAATAATAACACCTATAATCATCATGACAATCGGCATAATTTTACTTATATAAGAAATAATTGTTACAACAATTTGCACAACGACCGTGGCGATCTGCATAATTATAGGAATCAAGAATTGGATAACGCTCATAATGCCTTGAATAACCGTCATAATACTAGGTAAAAGCGCTGAAACTAGCGACATAACAACTTGAACAATCTGCATAATTACTGGCATGAGCATCGCAATGAGCATGTTGATAAATGGCATTAATTGAGCTAACAATTGAGCGAAAAAGCTAATAAATTGCATAACTATTGGCATTAAAGCCGCACCAATTTGCATGACTGCTGTGATAATTTGCATGATAATCGGCATCAGACTAGCCACTAGCTGACCAAACAACTGAGCTACCTGCGTGACAACTGACATAACAGTATTTCGGAATGATTCATTCGTCGTCATCAAGTACGTAAATGCAGCGACTAACGCTACAATCCCGATAATAACTAACCCCATTGGAGAAGTCAGTTTGCCCATAATTCCTCCGACACCGCCAATAGAAGACATTAAGCCGCCCAAGTGATTCTTCAATTCCATAAAACCACTAGCTAGATTCGTAATTCCTTGAACTCCACCAGTTACTCCACCAAGCATTGTACTCATACCACCTATTCCAGTGGACAAGCTTGAAAATAACGTACCATTTTGGACACTTGAACCTAGGTTTTTAAAAGCATCCGTAATTCCGCCAACAGAACCAACCGCTGTTCCAAATCCTGATGTAATTGCCTCGCTACTAGAACCTAATTGCCCAAACGCTGAACTAATAGTGCCGAGACCAGATTGCAATCCGCCCAAAGACTCGGTAATTTTCGAACCTGGATCGGCATTTCCAACATCTTCAATCGTCATTTTTAATTCTGAAAATCGTCGCTCTACAACGCCTGCCATTTCATCTAACCTACTAAATTGAGCTGTTAAGACACTCTCGTTCATTTCAAATGTAATTTTTTTAGAATCCGCCATTCGTTTTCCCCCTTTCTTGTTTATTTTTAGGTCTGCGTAGGCCATTTGCACCGTAAATCCGGTCAATCCACGCTTTACCTTCAAGCGCTTCATTCTCAGAAATTGCTTGAAGTGCATTTACTGTATAATTAACATCTGCTTTCTTCTGGCGCTTCTTATGCAAATCAATAAAACGCGAATTTCGTTTGCGATTGAGATTTTGTTCAGCATTCAAGACGGCATTTCGAAGCATAGTAGACTCAAAAATGACCTTGTTTTCCCATTCTTTCATGATGAAATTTTTCTCAACTTCTGTTAATGCTTCAAAATCATGTTTTGACATTTGAAAATTAACAACGAAAAACGCGAATTGTTTTTCGAGGTCAAAATCATGGTTGCTTTCACTATCAGATTCTTCGTTCTCTGCGCCAAAATATTCAAACTCAATCTGCTTTAACGGAACAAAAAACCCATGTCCTCTTGTAATTTCTCAATAACTGCTACATTAAGCGAAATTAAGCCCTGTTCTTCCACTAACTTATCAAAAATCTCCAAAGCTTCTTTTTGTTTTACTGGCACTAAACCTTTTTCTTCCACTAGTCCAGAAGCAAAAAGAGTTTCAATCACTTGGTAACTCAAAATTCCTTTATTTGCAGTCAAAGCCGCTACTAGACTAATTCCTGACGTTAGTTCCACCGTTTTCACTTTTTGTTTATTGAATCGTAAAATATAATTAGTATCATTCACTTCAAACATTTATTTTCCTCCTAAGGGAAAGCCACTTATTTCAGTGGCTTTCTATTTTATTCTGCTGGTGCTGCTGGTGTTTCGCCGGGCATTTGATCTCCGCCCTCAGTAATAGTTAAATCAACAAGCGCTCCCATTCCGTCTAGTTTTACAGAATAAGTCATCGCTTCATCAAAAGGAGCCTCAAAACTGTAGTCTGCTACAATAGCTAAGCCGCCAAAAAGACCTTTTTTAGATGCTTGGTTAATAACTTTCACACAGACCGGACTATCACTTTCGAAATATTTCGCCAATTCTTTATGAGAATCCGCATCAGCAACGTATAAACCATCATTTTCAATAGACCATTCTTTCATACCGCCGATTTTAGACTTCCATCCACCTACTGTATCTTTAGATGTGATTTCAATACTATCTTTTGAACGGTTAACAGTTAGACCCTGTTGTCCTGCAACCGCTAATAATTTATCTCCTGCTGCGTTAAAAATTGCTAAGATTACGTCTTTCCCCGCGACCGCTTTAGCAGCTCCCGGTGTATAATCACAATATAAATTTTCTTCAAATGCCATTAATAATTCCTCCTAAATTTTTACTTTTAATTCACGACAAATACTTACTTCAAAACTAGTTTTTGCATGAATCAACGTATTTTCTTTAACTAAATTTTGTTTTCCGAAATGACGAACTGCGATTAATTTGTATCCTTCAGGCAAATTAAAACCCGCTTGGATAAAATTATCAATCTGTTCGACACCCGCTAAATCCAGTTCATTTGTATAATGATGAACGGCAAAGCGGTATTTTTCTTTCCAGGAAGTGCGGCTCTCTTCTTCCTCTTGATCAATCATCTCCATCATCGTTGAAGGCAATTCCACTTGGTCATGCATTACAATAGAAACATCTAGTCCGCCTTTTTCCTGAAGCATTGTTCTCACTGCTTCCAAAACTCTCACGAAGCTCAAACTCTTCACCAAGCGCTCACTCCTTTAAAAATAGAAAGTAAAATTCGGTCAAGACCATTTTTAATAATTTATTCCTCCAAACTTTACTTTCCAAAAATAGAATATTTGTTTATCTCAACGGATTTAAAACCCAATAATAAAAACAAATTTCTTTTAAAACCTCATGTATATCAGAAAATCGGTGCACCTTCATTCTGACGCAGCTTTTATTGTCATCCGCTTGCTGGACAATTGGCTTACTTTTATATTAACGGTAAAATGCTACTGTAAAATATCAAAAAAGTATCATCATTTCCTTACTAAAATCCCCATTATTGTTGCAAGTTCTAGAACTGCTCGTCTTTTTATACGTTTAAACTGAGCTATTTCATAAGGCAGACTCATCATTACTGCTATATCTTTCTCTTTTTCCACATAACACTCTATTAAAATTTTTCGATATAAATCATCCATTTGATTTAACATTTCTGTATATCTTTGTACTAACAAACGCGCTTCCTTTATTAATTCTATGTTATGCCTTGCAGAAAATGCCACCGATCCAAAATGTGGCGTCTCTAGTAAACCATTACTTTCTATAAATGGCTTTTGGGATAATCCCGTAATCACGCGGAAACGCTGAAAGTCTGCAAAAAATCGTTTCACTTCTTGGACAGTTTTTATATAATTAATATCTTTATTTTCTGGTAAAACTAAAACTTGCATTTGATCACTCCTTAATTGTGTGCTTCATTAATCACGAATGCTTCATACTGGCACTCAATGGCAGAAGCCGGTAAAGAGCCAATCTCTTCTTTCGTCTTATCCAAATGAAAAGCCAATACATCAATCATCTCCTGCTGAACTGGTCGTTGCTTTTTTCTATTCAAGCCGTTTTTTCGTTTCCATTCGGCAAGTGAGGACCTTGATACTCCAATAAATTTGCTGATTTCTACATCTGACTTTGTTTTTTTATGTTCGCGGTATTCATTTGGTGTTAAAATAAGTAGTTTTTGTTCCGCCGTTAAAAGTCCTTTTTCTCTATCCCCTAGTGCTTCAAAATACTCCAACTCTTCTATTAAACGTTTCCGAATAAATCTATTTTCTTCTTGTTCCAGTTGAAAAATTAGTTGGATTTGCTTTTCTTTTAAAAGTTTTCTATCCATCCATTCCCACTTCCATCTCATAAATTAATATAGTAGCTTTGTCACCAATTCGGTGCTATCGGTGCAAAATCAGCCGCTTTTATTTTCTAACTCTACACATATTATAGCACCATTTTGGTTACATGTAAACTTTATCCGACAAATATGTTCGAAAAAGTTCCATTTTGGTGCTAAAAATGCTATACTGGAGCCATAAACATGTGGAGGACAATTATTATGGAGTTAAATAAATTTGTAGGAAATAAAATAAAACAATATCGTGAGGAACGAGGGCTAAATCAAGAAGCACTAGCAGAAAAGCTTCATACGACCCGCCAAACTATTAGTCGTTATGAAAATGGCGACCGTAAAGCAAATCAAGATGTTTTATTTGAACTTGCAAAAATCTTCAACAAGCGATTAGATGACTTTTTTCCTGAAAGAAATTTACCACCTGTTGACGAACGCTCGGTGACGATTGCGGCCCATATTGATGACGATGTTACAGAGGAAGAAATGCGAGATATTTTAGCTTATATAGAGATGAAGAAAAAACTCCATCGCGGGATGTGATTTTATTGTACGAAAAATTGGTAAACAAATACCAAGATGAGGTAACAATTAGAGAAGAAAAAATGCCTTACAAATTACCTGGCTTATATTTGAATGGAATGATTTTTATAAGTAAAGATAAATCTTCTATTGAAAAAGGTTGCATTTTAGTGGAAGAATTGATGCATTATAAGTACACGGTAGGAAATATTACAAAACAAGAAAGCCTTTCAGATAAAAAACAAGAACTTTTTGCTCGTCGCAAGGGTTACGAAGAATTAATTCCACTGGAAGACATCATTACTTGTTTTTATCTTGGTTTAAAAGAGTATTTCGAGGTTGCTGAATTTTTAGAAGTGACCGAGGAATTTTTGCGCCGTACCGTTTCTCATTATGCGGAAAAATATGGTCCAATGTATGATTGCGGCGATTATTTAATCAATTTTGGCAACTCTATTGATGTTTATAAGAAATTTTAATGAAGACTCTATCACTAGAGTCTTTTTATTATATATTTTTGCGCAAATGTAGCGAATGAGTGTCTTTTTTTTGTCTAAATTGTGACAGCAGCTTTGATTTAGTTTCTTTTTCATAGGAATAGAAGTACAGTTAAATGGTAGATAAAAATTTCATTCGTATAGGAGTTTTAACCATGCTTCACACTACCGATTTTTCTGATATTTTTTCGAGCGATTACTCTAGCAAGGTGTCTTTTAAAAAAGGAGATATTATTCATTCGTTTAAAGATTACGAAAAAAAACCACCTCAAATAGGCGTGATTTTGGAAGGTACTGCTGTTTTAGAGGGACCTACTTATGAAGGACGCTGGATGATAAATGCACTTATTTCTGAGAACGCAATTTTTGGAATGGAAAGTTTACTCGAAACAAAAACGGCTCCAGAGCTTACTGAATACCGTGTTCGCGCACTAGAAAACGGGCGGGCGCTGTTCATTGATCGTGAGTTTTTCCTTAATTACCTGTATGCAAACCCACATTTCTTCCATCTGGTACTTGATGATGTAATAGTTAGATATTTATTTACTGCCAAAAATTATAAAAATATTAATCAACCACCAATAATCAAAGTGACTCGTATTTTTGTGGAAATTATTGAACTACTGAATCTCCATCAAACAGAAGGCCCGATCGTTTTACCTTCCTATATCACACAAACATTTTTAGCTGATTATTGCCGTTCTAGTCGCGCTCGAATCACTGAATCATTAGAAGAATTACTCGTAAATGGGCTGCTAGCATCCAAAAAACCGATTACTATTAGCTCACACGAAAAACTCCTTGATCAAATAGATAGTTTTCAAACAGGAAATGGTTTATTAACTAAATAACCTTGGAAAATGGAGACGCCATGGCTTTCTAAGATTGCCATGGTTTCTTTTGTTTCAATGCCCTCGACCACAAAATCGAGGTTATTTTTATGCGCAAAATTCGCCCAAGCTTTAATGAATAAAAGTAAATCCTCTAAATCAATATTATTAAAATGAATCAAAGAGAACTTGAGCTCGATTATGTAAGGGAGATAACTCAGTACGCGCTCTAAACTATTGAGTCCACACCCTACGTCATCTACTGCAACATGGTAACCTAGGCCGTGAATTATTTTAATTTTGTTTAAAATAAAAGCATCTTTATCATCAGCATTTAAATGTCGCTTATGAGCGGGAACATCAAAAATATCTTCGGTCATTTCTATAGTAATACGATGACTCTCACTTCTTAGTTTGTCTAACATATGGAGCGTTTCCATGTAAAAAAGTTGTTGCGGCGCTATATTTATTGCAAAGCGATCATTTGGATATTTTTTTAGAACATCAAAGAAAGCGTCACTAAACCACTCACAAAATGTAAGGTATAATTCTTCGTCCGCAAGTACAGCTTCTAACTCCGACAAAGGAAATCTAGGAACTTCACTATCGTCGCGTAAAAGTATTTCGTATTCGACAATGTTACCTTGAAGAATATCTAACTTTGGTTGAATATAAAGTTGAAATTTCATTGTGTCCCATCACCCTTCCCATTTCTCTTTTCTATTCTAATACATTTTTAGTACTAATCGCAAAATTTAATCCAATAAAAAGCAGGCATTTCGAAAAACACCTGCTAATTTTCCTTCAAAATACCGCTTTTATCATTCAGTATTTTAAATTAACTTGATTTACGCCAGTTTTCTGATGGTGGAAAGCCATAATATTTTTTGAAAAGTTTACTGAAATAATAGCATCGTTGTAGCCGACCATGTTAGCAGCTTGCTTCACAGTTACATCTTTATTTTTCAGTAGCTCTTCCGCACGTGTCAGGCGGATTTTGATTAGATAATTAATTGGCGACTCGCCAGTTTCTTCTTTAAAAACTTTGGAAATATAGGCGGGACTGATGTACATTGTTTGCGAGAGTGTCGAAAGCGAGACATCTTCTGTGTGGTGTTTTTCCATATAATGAATAATTTCATTGACGAGCATTTGTTTTTGCTGCTCATCGGTGGATAATTTCACGCCATTATTTTCAAGTTGTTCGGGCGTAGCTTCCCGCAAAACATGGATAATTAACTGCATGACAAAAGCTTTCAAAATCAAGTCATATCCAGGTTTTTCAGCATCTTTTTCTTCTATAATTTGTTTAGAAATGGATAAAATAGCAGATTCATCTTCTTTTTTCCGTAAAAAGGCTTTTTTAAATGGGAAAGTGTTTCGCGAGTATCCTTCCAGTGCAAAATTCCGAAAACCAATGTGAAGTTGCGCATTTGTCATACCAGGTTCGGTTATATCGTAATGGTTCACACCAGGATTAAAAATCAACATATCCCCTTTTTCTAATGCGACTCGCTCCCCTTCAATATCATAAATAACGTTTCCCTCACAAATAATGGAGATTTCTAAAAAGTCATGATGATGATTTTCGCCCACTCGTACTTCGTTGGTATAGCAATTAGCTATATACAAAATTTGCGGGTTAAATGTGGTTGTGTTTATTTTCAGCATCGTTTCACCTCCTAAATATAACGCTTACAATTATCTTTTAATTATATAACATTGTCCATGCTTCCAGCGAATATAAACCATTCTTTTTCGAAATTAGGAGTGTAAACTAAATGGATATATGAATGTTAAAGGATGTGAAAAAATGGAGAGTATGAAATGGATTTGGCAATATGTCCGGAAATATCGTTTACTTATGGTTGGTGTATTTATTTTAATTTTTATTGCTTCTGGTATTAGCATTATTTATCCGTTACTAGGCGGGAAAGTGATTGATGATGTTGTCTATCAAAACAAACCGAATTTACTTATCCCGCTACTTTTAATCATGATAGTTTCGACCATTATTCGAACTATTTGCCGTTATTCCTATCAGATTATGTGCGAGCGAATTGGGCAAAATTCCCTTTTTCAAATTCGGGAAGATTTGTATAAAAAGTTGCAGTCACTTGATTTTGATTTTTTCAATAATACGCGTGTTGGAGATATTATGGCGCGGATGACTGGTGATACAGATGCGATCCGCCATTTTGTTTCATGGGTATCGTACAATATTTTGGAAAACGTGTTCCTGTTTAGCTTTGCAATTATTATTATGGCCACGATTGACTGGAAACTAACGCTCGCACTAGTTATCATCACGCCACTCATTGCCATTTTAACGATGAAAATGTCGAGTAAAGCACAACCAGTTTTTTATGAAATTCGAGAAAGCTTTTCGCGGCTTAATTCAATGGTAGAAGAAAATATAAGTGGAAACCGCGTCGTAAAAGCATTCGCGCGGGAAGATTTTGAAATGAAGAAATTCCACGAACATAATGAAGACTTCAAAAAACGCAATTTAGATTCCGCAGATGTTTCTAGAGCCTACTTGCCAGTGCTTGACTCGCTCGCTGGAGTTCTAGTTGTTATCACGCTTATTTTCGGTGGTTATTTAGTAATCAAAGGACAAATGACGCTGGGAGATCTAGTTGCCTTTAATGGATTTCTATGGATGCTGAATGGCCCGATGCGCATGAGTAGCTGGCTTATTAATGACGTACAACGTTTCATCGCTTCTTCGTTTAAAATTCAAGATATGATGGCAACGAATGCTAAAATTCCTATCCACGCTGAAAAACCGGCGCCATCATTACAAGGCCATGTTGAGTTCAATAATGTTAGTTTTCATTTTGAAGATGACCCAAATACGGACGTTCTGAAAAATATTTCTTTGAAAGCTTCTCCGGGTCAAACGGTGGCTATTTTGGGAGAAACTGGGTCAGGGAAATCAACGCTCGTCAACTTGATTTGTCGCTTTTACGATCCGACTTCTGGTGAAATTTTAATTGACGGGGTTGATGCCCGAAAATGGCATGTCCGGGAACTTCGAAATCACATTGCTACGGTGATGCAAGATATTTTCCTGTTTTCCGATACGATTGAAGGTAATATAGCATTTGGAGCACCCGAAGCAACGATGGAAGATGTCCGGAAAATGGCGCGAATTGCTGATGCCGACCACTTTATTGAGACAATGCCAGAGAGTTATGACACGATTGTCGGTGAACGCGGGGTTGGGCTTTCCGGCGGGCAAAAGCAGCGTATATCGTTAGCTCGTGCTCTTTTAAAAAATCCATCTATTTTGATTTTGGATGATACCACTTCTGCGGTTGACATGGAAACAGAAGTGAAAATCCAAGGCGAATTAAAGAAAATCACCGAAAATACAACAACCTTTATTATCGCGCACCGCATATCTTCTGTAAAAGAAGCTGATGAAATTTTAATTTTAAATCATGGTGAAATTATTGAACGTGGAACACATGCAAGTTTATTAGCGGAAAAAGGTTATTATTTTGATATTTACAATAAACAACTTGGGACGGAGGCGAATGTGAATGGCTAGAAATAAATTTGATATTGATGAAGAACTAGAAACAGCATTCAGCGCCGCACATTTGAAACGTATTCTCGTATATGTAAAACCCTATCAAAAATCTATCTATATCACACTTTTTGTAATCTTACTGGCAAATGTTGCGACAATGATTGGGCCATATCTAACCAAAGTTGTGATTGATGAAACGATCCCAAACAAAAACATGACTCAACTATTTTGGATTGCGGTTATTTTCATTGTTTCTGTCATTGTAACTGGGCTTTGTATGCGATACCGAATTAGGTCGATTACGCTTATTGGACAAGATATTTTAAAGGATATGAGAACGGCAATTTTCGGTCATTTGCAAAAACTTCCTTTTTCTTATTTTGATAGTCGTCCGCACGGGAAAATCTTGATTCGGGTTGTTAATTATATCAATATGCTGAGCGATTTATTATCTAACGGGCTTATTAATTTGATTTCTGATATTTTAAGTGTCATTGTAACACTTGGCTTTATGCTGATGATTGATCCCGTTTTAACGTTGTATAGTTTAGCATTAATTCCAGTTCTTTTCGTGATTGTTATGGTTATTAAAACGGCTCAGCGTAAGGCGTATCAGGTTCTTAGCAATAAACAATCCAACATGAACGCTTATATCCACGAGAGCATTGCTGGGATTAAAGTAACGCAAAGTTTTTCGCGGGAAGAAGAGAATTTTGAGATTTTCACCGAGGTAAGTAATGAGTACCGTCGTTCTTGGATGAAAGCGGTGAAAATTCAATTCTTGCTTTGGCCAGGAGTTCAAAATATCGCCGTAATGACGACTTGTTTAATTTACTTCGTTGGAATCAAAGGTTACGGTGTGGACGTTTCTACCGGGACACTGATTGCTTTTATCGGTTATGTTGGGAATTTTTGGAATCCTGTTATTAATATTGGTAACTTCTACAATTCGCTTATTACCGCAACGACTTATTTGGAGCGGATTTTCGAAACAATGGATGTCGAACCAGATATTAAAGACGTGCCAAATGCGAAAAAAATGCCACCAATCGTCGGAAATGTTGACTTTAAAGATGTTTATTTCCGTTACGAGGAAGGCGTAGACATTTTAAAAGGAATTAATTTTCATGTTGACGCGGGCGAATCAATTGCACTCGTTGGTCCGACTGGTGCTGGAAAAACGACAATTATTAATTTGCTCAGCCGTTTTTACAATATTAATTCCGGGGAGATTTTAGTTGATGGGGAAAATGTCGAGGAAGTAACGCTCAGGTCGCTTAGGTCACAAATGGGCGTCATGCTCCAAGATACTTTTATTTTCTCCGGAACAATTATTGAAAATATTCGCTACGGCAAACTAGATGCAACCGAAGAAGAAATTATCGCAGCTGCCAAAGTCGTTCGCGCCCATGATTTCATTTCCGGTCTAAAAGATGGCTACTATACCGAAGTAAAAGAACGGGGTAGCACTCTTTCGGCCGGTCAGCGACAACTGATTTCCTTTGCCCGTGCTCTTTTAGCCGACCCGAAAATCCTTATCCTTGATGAAGCAACTTCAAGTATTGATACACAAACAGAAATCTTACTCCAAGAAGGGCTTGAGCGACTACTGGAAGGCCGAACTTCCTTCATTATCGCGCACAGGCTTTCGACAATCAAAAATAGTTCGCGCATCTTTTACATTGATAATGGTCGAATTCAAGAAGCAGGCAGCCACGAAGAACTGATGGCACAACATGGCTATTACTATAATTTATACCAATCACAATTTGATATGTTGCAAGCTTTATAGAAAAAAGGTAACTAGAGATTCTAGTTACCTTTTATTTTGCGCATCGAAACTAAATAATATATCATAAAACTGCCAAATCAGCATTTTTCAAACTTCAAAAATCACTAATTTCATCCATTATTTGAAGTTAACTGCAAATAATGGTAAAATAAAAACTAAATAGAAGTTTACTAGATTGGAGGGATGTAAATGTTTAAACGACCTAATTATCTCAAGCAACTTATTCAATTCAAGGATTCCGATTTCATAAAAGTTATTACAGGTGTGCGTCGTTCTGGGAAATCGGTATTATTAATGCTTTATAAAGAGTATTTATTGAAAGAAGGCATACCGGAAAATCATATTATACACATAAATTTCGAGAGCTTTGAATATCAAACAATAACAACAGAAGAAAAATTTCGTCAAAAATTAGACGAATTGTTGCCCAAAGATGATAAAAAGGTTTACTTACTATTTGATGAAATCCAAATGGTCGAAGGTTGGCAGCGCGTTGTTAATGGTATTCGTGTGAGCTTCAATAGTGATATTATCATCACTGGATCAAACGCTAATATGCTTTCCGGTGAAATAGCTACCCTTCTAAGCGGTCGTTACATCGAAATCCCCATTTACCCATTTTCATTTTCTGAGTTTTTACATGTAAAAGGTATTGAAGCTGATTCTCGAAAAGTAGACAGCGCTTATAATGAATACGAAAAATACGGCGGCTTTCCGAGTGTTGTTATTGCCGAAGAATCTATCAAAGATACTATCTTATCCGGAATTTTTGACACTATTGTTTTGAATGATGTTGCATTAAGAGCGGGGGTAAAAGATGCTACCGCTTTAAAATCCATCATTCGATTTTTAGCAGATAATGTTGGCCAATTAGTTAATGCCTCGAAAATTGTAAACACCTTAAAAAGTGAGGGCGTTGACACAACTGTCCATACTGTAAATCGTTATTTGGATTTACTAGAGAATGGTTATTTATTTTATAGAGCAAAACAATATGATATTCGTGGGCGAGAATATCTGAGAACTAACGGAAAATATTTTATAATAGACACCGGTTTAAGAAGAAATGCGGTTGGTAGAAAAGATGGGAACTATAGTAATCGCTTAGAGAATATCGTTTATATAGAATTATTACGTAGAGGCTATACAGTAGACGTTGGTAAACTTGATAGTAAAGAAATAGATTTTGTTGCTAGAAAGCTAGACGAAACATTATACATCCAAGTAGCTTATGAATTTCCAAATAACAGGCATGAAACAGATAATCTTTTAAATATTAAGGATAATTATAAAAAGATTGTTGTCACTGGTAGATATTATGAAACAACTCAAATAGATGGAATTCCAATTATTTATATTGTTGACTGGTTATTATCAGAGGAATTCAAATAAAAACAGAGATTCTCCTAAAAGAATCTCTGTTTTTGTCTATTAATTTATTAACAACCAAGGACCCCACTGTTCAGCTCCTGGCTCATTTCCCTGAGTCCACCACTGTGCTTCATATGTTTTCCCTTTATAAGAAACCCTGTCTCCCTTATTGTACGTTTTGGCAGCGTCCCATGCTGGAGTTGCTGGTGGTGTTGCCGCGTCAAGCGTTGTCACAGTTAAGGCCGAGCTTGCTGCCGAGAAATTCCCAGCCGCATCATACGCTTTTACTGTGTAAGTGTACGCTGTTTTTGCAGTTAAGCCACTATCTGTAAAAGTAGTTCCTGAAACAGAGCCCACTTCGGTCCCATTTCGGTACACTTTATATCCAGCCACCGCTTTATTGTCCGTTGAAGCTGTCCACGATAGAGTAACAGATTTATCGGTTACATTAGAAGATGCGAGTGATTTTGGCACTGTTGGAGCTTCTGTATCGCTTGGATCAGGTACAACAGTTCCCCCGCCAAAAATAGTTTGTTTACCAAATTCGACACTCGATTTTACCATCCGTTGTGTTAAATCAATTTTAGAAATATTATTTACATCCACACTAGATGCACTCGATTTTAAGCGGAAAGTATAAGATGCGCCTTGCGGAATTTGCTGTGCATCATACACCGAAGCTAAATCAACTACTGTATTGCCACCTGAAGTAGTAACCGTACCTGCTTTATAATCTCCAGCAGTAAGCGTTTCGCCGGCTTTTACTGGAATATAAAACTTAGGTAATTTTACTGTTTCAAAAGATAGCTCTGTTGATTTCAAGACTTCATTTGTTTCATCCGCTTTTTCATTATTAGTAATCGTAATTTCGTATCCGACTCCATTTTCACTATAAGGTTTTACAGTTGCTACCACATTTAAATTCGCATATGTGATTGCGTTTTGCGGGATTGCACTTGTACCGAACAATCCGGTTTTAATAGCCTTTGTAAGTTCATCGCGCTTAGTTGAAGTCGTGGTTTTATCCTGCGACTGCATCCAAGAAATCATCCCACCTAGATTATTATCTTTTACATACTGTGCCTTATAGCCAATTGAACGCGTATTGTCATATGTGTAAAACTCCCCAGTTTCCTTACTATAAAGATACGGCGCTTTGGCAGTATCATCCCAATATTCTTTTAAAGTTGGCGTCTTGGCTTTTAGAGCATCAATACTTCTATACGCCCAAACTCCACCAGCACGGCCCCCATCACCAGTTTTAATTGGGTTTTCATTGTTTGCCCCATAAGTGAGCGAGCCATCTGCATCCTTATTCGTTTTTTCAGCCGCTTGGAAAAGTCCTGGCAATGCAGTGTCTGTTCCCGCAGCTACTTTATTCCAGCCTCGAGTATAAAATGCTGCCCCAACAACAATTTTATTCGAAACGGCTCCCTTTTCTTTTAAGTATTTTACGGTTTGGTCCACAGAAAAACCACTATTGTAATTCGGGTCTTTCGGATTGCCGTAAAGCGCTGTATGATGCGCACTATTCGGTGTCCAAGCACCATTTAAATCATAGGTCATCACATTCGCAAAATCGACTACTTTAAACAGATTCGCTACATCCACTCCATTTTCCAAAGTAGATTTTGCAGCTGGTAAAGCGACCGATAACTCGTATTTCTTGTTAATATCAACGCCTTGTTTATCCAAAGCTGTTCTTAAATCTTGTAAAAGTGTAATAAAGTTTTGCTTATCCGCAGGTTTTGCATTTGGCGTGCCTTCATCATTTTTATTATCAACAAGGTCAGCATCCCGTACCGAAGCAGGATATTCCCAGTCCAAATCAACAAAATCCATATTAGTATATTTCACAAATTTCATCACATTTTTGACAAAATTAGCCCGTTTTGTCGGATCTGCTGCAACTGTCGAGAAATCACCCGACTTAGACCAGCCTCCAACCGAAACCCCTATTTTCAAATTCGGATTTTGAGCGCGCAAATCTTGAATCGCATTCAATACACCCGCATTCGCTCCGCCCCACTGAACTCCCTCTTGTCCAACAGGCGCTCCGACAGCAGCATCTTTATCAGTAAAAACTAAATCTCCATTACTATTAAAATCCAAGAAAGCAAAATTTAAATGTGTTAATTGATCAGCTGGAATATCTTTCGGATAAAAATTCCCTTCTCCTCCCCAAATCGACCAATCACCGTAATACATAACATTTCGATATTGTGGTACATTTTCAGCCGCTTTCGCCCGTTTTGACTCTGCACCAATTGATACAACCACTAACGATAATACTAACAACACAACAGAAGTAATACTAAAAAGCTTTTTCATCTTCTTATTCATCTCTTCACCCCGATTTTTGATTTATAAACCTCATTTCGGTAGTTCTAAGTTTGTCTCTCTGTACCCCTTTTTGTGTGGTTGCCAGAATGTTTCTTTTCTCTAAGTTCCTCCCTCCAATTAAAGATTCATTCTGAGCAACTGTATAACATGCAATTATCATGCCAAAAGAAAGCGTTGTCATTTAGCGGTTTCAAGCTTGTTCCTAAGATACACAGATGGAATAAAAACTTACACAGATAAAAAAATAGTACAAGCACTTGGCTTATACTATCAATTAATTATTATTTAATTTTCACAAATTCAAACCAATGCTTTCGCGAATAAAAAATTGATACCAAAAAGAGACCGAGTGCAATTAACGTAGAAGCCAAACTAGTCATAACTAAACCGTAAATTAGAAACGGGAACATTGAATAATTTAATATTAGTGCTTTACGGTTAATCCGCACAATAACATCATTACTATTTTCCAAAACTACTTCCTGACTCCCAAAGAACCAATCAGTCACGCGAACCTTTGTTTTCTCCATCTTAGGCATAAAAAAATGAGACTGATGATTGTCGAGTTTTACAATTTCTTCATTTTCGATTCTAATTTTCACTGGAGTAATACCGCCGCCAATACCTGTTTTACGAGTTATTTTGATCGTCATAGTTGCTTTTCCTCCTCGGCTTTATGTTGTTTTTATTATACCAAGAAGAACAAAAAGGAACAAGGAAATATCGGCTATTCCCTTGTTCCACCCTTTAAGCGAAAGTCGTTACGTCTGTGATTGGTAAACGATATGACTCGTAGCCAGAATTTTTAGCTTTTCCGATAGAAACGAGCATAACTGGGACGTAGCGTTCTGGATCCATGTTAAACGCTTCTGTCACTTCTTTACGCTCAAAACCACCAATTGGATTTGTGTCATAACCATGCGCACGTGCAACCAACATTAACTGCATCGCCACTAGACCACCATCAATTAATACAACTCGTTCTGCTTCCGAACGCGGAATTGTTTCAAAGTACTGGCTTAATTTTGCCATTTGTTGTTCTTTTATTTCGGCGGGCATTAAACCGCGATTCACAGCTTCCCCGTAAATTTTTTCGCCATTTTCAAAGTTTTGTAGGTCCCCGAAAATTAAGATCATTGCGGAAGAAGTTTCGTTTTGGCGTGTGTTAAAGCGTACTAATGAACTTAATTTTTCTTTACCAGCATCACTTTCTACAACTACAAAGCGCCACGGCTGCATATTTACAGATGACGGAGCAGTTACCGCATCCTCCAAAATAGCTTTCATTTCTTCTTGGCTAATTTTCACCGTTTCATCGTATTCTCGAATCGAACGACGGTTTTTCATTAAGTCTTCAAAATCATTATTTAAATAAGTCATCTCTTTCTCCTCCTTATCGCGCAAGTGGCGTTAAAACTGAAATTTCAAGTGGTTTTGCAACAAAATTAGTAGCGGCGTTCTGAAATTTTTTGAAATGCTCGCTTTCATTGTGTTGTTGAATAGCATCCATATCCGCCCATTTTTCTAGCATATAAAAAACTGTCTCATTTTCAGTAGATTGTACTAATTCATAGCCATGATTTCCTGTTTCTGCTTGTGACGCGGCAATAACTTCCTTAGCTGCCTGCAAAAAAGCTTCTATTTGCTCTTTTTTTATCGTCATTTGTGCTTCAATATGCAACATTTACCAACAACTTCTTTCGGATTTGATAGTTCGATTTTTTTCGAACTATCATAATATAACATAACAGCAAGTTCCGCGCAATTAAAATGTAAGTTATGATATGATAATCATATGAAAAAGTTAAATGAGCTATCAAAATCAGATTTATTATTAATTTTCCAAGCCCTGAGCGATCCAATTCGCCTGGATATTTTCCTATGTTTACTAAAAAGCAAAGAAAAACGTTTCTCTGGCGAAACATACAATATTTCCAAATCAACCATGTCACACCACATTAAACTGCTTAAAGAAGCACAACTAATTAATTTAAGAAAGAAAGGGACAACGCATATTTATTCGGTTAACGAAGGACTAGTGGAACAAATCGGTTTCTTCTTTGATTCGTGTAAAAATAAACTTAAATAACTTCATCCCGGAAATTGTTAACTTAATTAATATTTTGATATACTTTAAATATTAACTAGGTTAAGGATGTGGTTTTTTAGTGAAAAGAATACTCATTAGGTCAGGTATGCGCCCTACAAACGTATACATGCCTGAAGATATTTATTTAAAGGATCGAACAGGATTTAATAATGGTAATCTAGCTTACCAATACAGCATTTATAGGACTTTATGGAATGACAATGTAGAAATACACGCTGATGGGTTATCTTCTAATCCTAATTTAGCAGAAAAAATTAATGAACATTACGATTTGTACATTGTGCCTCTAGCTGATGCTTTCCGTGAAGATTTTCGACCCGCGCTCCGTAATTATACTCAGTTGATTCGTAAGCTAAAAATCCCGGTTGTAGTCACAGGGGTAGGTTTACGAGCAAACTATGAACCTCAGTTAGATGAAGGTTTCACTTTTGATGAAGATGTTACTAATTTTGTAAAAGCAGTCCTTGAAAAATCGGCTCAAATAGGAGTTCGAGGACAGATTACAGCAGATTATTTAAAAAAACTCGGATTTAATGAAGGTATAGACTATCGAGTAATCGGCTGTCCTTCCCTTTATACATTTGGTCGAGAAATAAAAATCAGAGAACTCCACTTAACAGAACAATCCTCCATTGCTATCAACGCATCTCCAACCTCTTCAGATATAGCTATCGAGTTCTTAAACAACTTGATTAATACATATAAAGATTACCAATTTATCCCTCAACACCTAGACGAATTCCATTTAATGTATGCTGGCGGTCCAGATATCTCTAGTGATATCAATGGCTACCCAACAAATATCCAACATAAGTATTATCAAGAAGGTCGAGTAAAATATTTCACTAGCATGCCTAGTTGGTTCGATTTTGTGAAAAATATTGATTTTAGCATTGGCTCTCGCTTACATGGAAATGTCATTCCAACAATAGTCGGAACACCTAATATTTCATTTGTCCAAGATGCTAGAATGCGTGAACTAGCCTCCTACCATGCGCTTCCTCACGTCACCATCGATGAATTGGAAAAAACAAGCAACCTCCAAGAATTACTGACTAAAGTGGACCTGAAATCAGCCGAAAAAGTCCAAGCAAGGAATTTTGATAACTATATTGATTTCTTAGATACAAACGGTCTCAATCATATCTACAAACACGATAAAAACAGAAAATCAGCTCCTATGGATGAACTTATAAACTCCATTACTTTCCCATCAAGTCCAGACCCCATTTCCATATTAAATCCTCAAGAAATGCTAAACCGAGTAAAAATCTCCACCAACTTATTAAAAGAAAGACATGATTTTAGCACAAGATACCGCGTCAACCTCGTAAATAACCAACTCACCCAACTGAAAAAAACAACTTCTGAGCAAAACAAAAAATACCAACAGAAAATTACTGAATCACAAGAAAAAAATCAACAATTAGAAAAACAACTGACAGATACTACACAAAAATTACAGCTGACGCTAAAGAAAAATCATGAACTTACAAATAAAATCAGACATTATCAAGGCACATTAAACCGAAAATCTGTGAAAACGACTTTAAAAGTAGCGAATTCATTAGCAGCTTTAAAAAAGAAAGTTTCTAAAAGCTAACCAACAAAAAAGCAGCCATTCAAAACGGCTGCTTTTTACTTATTTTCTTAAAATTTTCTCCATTTTCTTTCCTTTTGCAAGTTCATCAACTAATTTATCTAGGTATCGTATTTGTTGCATAAGTTTATCTTCAATTTCTTCCACTCGGTAGCCACATATAACTCCGGTGATTAAAGAGGCATTGGGATTCATTTTTGGTGCTTGCTCGAAAAAAGTCTCAAAGTCGATTTCTTGATCTATGGCTTTTTGTAAGGAGGCTTGGTCATAGCCAGTTAGCCAAAAAATAACTTCATCCACTTCTTCTTTTGTGCGATCTTTTTTCTCCACTTTTTGTATGTAAAGAGGGTATACACTAGCGAATGACATCGTGTAGATTCTTGGTTTTTTCATGTTGGTGTTCCTCCTTCGTTTACTTTTGATTTCACTTTCTATTGTACCAAAATGCGCTGTTTGTTCAATTATTATGTACGAAAAAAAAGCATCAACAGACATAAGTCCATTGAAGCTTTTCGGTATAAATCGGCTTATTTATTTTTGTTTTTCTTCTTGCTAAATATCGACCGAAACGAGCGCTTCATAACATCAAAGAAACTTAGCGAGCTCACCATATTGGCTGGGTCGACATAAACTCTTATTTTACGTAAAACTTCTTTAGGCTTTTTAGAAGCAAATGTATATGTGCCGTTGCGCTTTGTTTTAATGGCGTAGCGAGGGATCCACTTACCTTTTAGCATAACGGATACAATAACTTGATCTACTTCTTCCCAAGGGATTTGAACGAATTTACGCACATCACGTGAGTTGAAAAATTCAAAACCTTTGTCGCCAATCATAATTTTCCCGTAATCTGTAAGTCCAGTATACGCGGTGGCATCTATTGTTAAGTCTACCTTTGTATTAATCGATTGAACCAACTGTATTCGCTCCATTTCTTTTCGCTTGTTTTGTTTATTATACCGTATTCGTTTATCTGTGTCATATATCTAAACGAAAAGAGGCTCGGTGAATATTGCACCAGCCTCTTTTCGATCAGCTTATTTTTACAGAAGCCCGATTAAGTGACCAACTATACCAACTACGAATAGACCTAGAATGATGATAATTGGGCTGATTTTTTTCTTAAGTAACCACATACATAGGAATGTAAGAGCTACTGCTGCAAGTCCTGGGATTAAGTTATCCAAGTTATTTTGCAAGGTTGTTACTTTAATTTCAGAAAGAGCTAATCCTGCTTGTTGTTGTTCTAAAGCAGTTTTGATACCTTGTGCACCTTGTGGAAGATGACTCCAATCAATATACGCACCTTCATCAAGTTTAACTTTCGAGATAATTGGCGCAAACTGGATATTTACCCATCTCTGCACCAAGGCGGCGAGGACGAACATCCCGAGTATCGAAGCACCTTTTGTAATGTCTTGCAGTAATCCACCAGAAAGGTCATCAGTAATTTTAGAACCAGCTTTGTAGCCGAATTCTTGTGTATACCACATGAAGCCCCAACGGATTACGTTCCAAGCAACGAAGAATAAGATAGGTCCAAGAATGTTTCCACTCAAGGCAAGAGAAGCACCTAATGCACCTAACATTGGACGAATTGTAAACCAGAATACTGGATCACCAACACCAGCTAGAGGTCCCATCATACCAACTTTAACCCCTTGAATTGCTACATCATCAACTTCTGCACCATTTGCACGTTCTTCTTCAAGTGCAAGTGTTACCCCAAGAATTGGAGATGCAATATATGGATGTGTATTAAAGAATTCTAAATGACGTTTTAACGCAGATGAACGGTCTTCTTTTGTTTTATATAATTTTTTAATAGCGGGAATCATAGAGAATGCCCAGCCACCATTTTGCATACGTTCGTAGTTCCATGAACCTTGAATGAACGTAGAGCGCCATGCTACGCGTAGACGATCTCTCTTTGATAATTCGATTTTTTCTGCCATTCTATTCTCCTCCTTTTTTTATTAATAGTCGTTTAATATATCGCCGAGTGGATCGCGTGAGTTTCCGCCTCCACCGCCATTTGAATTACCGCCACCCATTTTAGATAGGTTAAGGTAAATAAGAGCAAGTGCAACACCTAGAGCACCAATTGCGATAAGTGTAAGTTGAGAAATTGCAGCTACTACGAAACCGATAACGAAGAACGGCCATACTTCTTTAGTAGCCATCATGTTAATAACAAGCGCATAACCAACGGCAACTACCATTCCTCCACCGATAGCCATACCATCTGTTAACCAAGCTGGCATTGCTTCTAAGAAAGATTGAACGCTGTCTGCTGGAATGAATAAAAGTGCTGCTGCAGGGATTGCGATACGAATACCTTGCATACAAATTGCTGAAATATGTAACCACTCTACGGTGCGAATATTCCCTTTTTCAGCGGCTCTGTCCATCAAGTGAACAATTGGAACTGCCAATGTACGAACGATCATAGTTAAGAAAAGACCTGCTACTGCAAGCGGAATTGCAATTGCGATTGCGGACGGAATACCTGCTACCCCTTGTCCACCTAAAACTAATATAATTGCTGAAGCTACTGAGGCAAGCGCGGCATCTGGTGCTACGGCTGCTCCGATGTTTGCCCATCCAAGTGCGATCATTTGTAGAGTTCCGCCAAGGATGATACATGCTGTTAAGTTACCTGTTACGAGACCAATTAATGTACATGCGATTAATGGCTGATGGAACTGAAATTCATCTAGAATTCCTTCGATACCTGCTAAAAATGCAATAAGTACTACTAAAATTATTGATATGACAGACATAATAAACCTCCTATTTTAATTTTTTACTGTGTCTTTAGTTCATTTTTTGCTTTTTTGATGATGTCTTCCATGTTAGCGCTTGAGTCATTAGGGACTTTACGCACATCGAATTTAACGCCTTTTTCTTTTAATTTCTCAAAAGTGGCAACATCATCTTTCCCCATGGAAAGTACTTTGCTAACAACAACTTTACCTACAGAGTGAGCCATGGAACCAACGTTTACTTGTTCGATTTCTACGCCACCTTCAATTGCGCGTAAAACATCTTGAGGATTTTCGAATAATAAAAGTGCTTTTGTATTGCCGAAACGTGGATCTTTTGAAATCTCAATCATTTTTTGGACTGGGATAACGTTAGCTTTTACTCCTGGTGGTGCTGCTTGTTCGATTAATTTTTTACGAAGATCGTCTTTTGCAACTGCATCTGAAACGACGATGATTCTTGTTGGGTGTGTTGCTTTTGTCCAAGCAGTGGCTACTTGACCATGCAAGAGACGAGAATCAACACGAGTTAAAACGAATTCAATTTTGCCATCACCAACTGCAGCGATTTCTGCTTGTGGTTGTTCAGTAGCTGTTACTTGCGGCTGAAGTTCTTCTGGTTTCACGCGGATACCTTCTTGAGCTGGCGCAAGGATATTTGCTGCGATTTCGTGTGCGCTTTCCATTGTGAAACGTGATGAGAAAGCTTCAATCAGCATTGGCAAATTAAGTCCTGCTACGATTGCCCACTTATCTTTATGTAATTCATAAAGACCGTTTGCTTGATTGAATGGTGTGCCTCCCCAAAGATCCACTAAGAATAAAACTTCATCTTGGCTATCAAAGGATGCAATTGCAGCTTCCATTTTAGCTTTGATGTCTTCTGGACCTTCGCTTGGCATCAAAGTGATTGCTTTAACGTTTTCTTGCTCGCCGAAAATCATTGTTCCGGACTGCAAAATACCTTCAGCAAATTCACCGTGAGTTGCGAGGATAATTCCTACCATCTTTTTCCCTCCTAATATAATTCATTTATTTTGCTACCCGCTTAATATATTGCAAGTTCTGTGCCAACTTATTAGTATTGCATCCAAAACCCTTATTTACCAATACTTTATCATTCTAAATTATAAAGATATTAAATAGTGTATCGCTCATTAATACAGAAAATAGATACTCAAATTTTAGTGTATCTAAAAAATGAATAAAGTATATTGAAAAAAGTTATTAATTTCATATTAACCCTACTAAAAAACAAAAAAACTACTCAAAAATTGAATTTGAGTAGTTTTTTATAGTTTTATTAAGAGACACAATATGCTGGTGAATCCTGCATTAATATCCAAGGAGTCATTTTAACATTAATTTCACCCTTCTCAGCTAAATCATTTACTATCATAGAAGTTGTTGAGACGGAACATTTTGCGAACTTTGCTAGAACATAAATTTTAAGCCATCTTGGAAATACTGGATTGTGCACGGGATCTAGTTTGTATCGTTCAATTACTTTTCTCAAAACCATTCTGACCCGTTCCTCTGGATAAGCCGACATTAACTTTCTTTGCCATTCGATACTTACCTCAAAATCTTCAGCTATTTGTAAAAAGAAATTAGGTAACAATTGATGCTCATCCAATTTCTCAAACAATTCGTCTGTAGGGATAACGCTATAAACCGTATCTTCTAGAGCACCTAATGTAAGACTTCCACCTGTCGTAAAAATAATCCGTTGATCCGCGAATACTCGTTGAAAAGTAAGCTTCTTATCTTCTTCGCTTTTTTGTATTAGCAGGCCTTTTTCCATAATGATTAGTTGTTCATGCTGCATTTTAAGTTCCTTACCTGCCTCCAACTCCTGGTGAACAAAAGAAAAATTTTTCCTAATCCATGAATAAATCAGTGAATCTTGGCTGATTAGTTGATGAAATTCTAAAAAGGTCATTTTTCTACTTCCTTTCCTCCTAGATGTCTAAAACCCTTGGCTATCGGTTGAACCGTATTATCTGTATAACTAACTCTCTATAGAAAAACTTGTTTAAATGTCCGGAAAAGGTAGGCTAGTCTAAACCTGACATACCTACCTCCCCGAAACTATTCTTTCAATTATCCGTGACGTCTTCTTTGTCTAAACGTCCATAGGAACAGCGCAAATCCTACTAGGCAAGCGCCCATTACAACAACCCATAAATTCATTTGGTCCCCTGTTCTTGGTATTGCTTGTTGGTATGTTGCTGTCTTTTGCTTACCAGGTTTTACATCTGAATTGCTATTTTCTGATGGAGTTATCGCTACTTTTCCTTCTACTACTTCGATTGTAGCTGTAACAGAAAGCTCTTCTTTACCAGCATCTACTGTTCCTTCATTAGGATCAATCGTATAAGTTACTTGGTATTTCCCAGCTTTTTTCGTATTAACTTTACCTTCAACTTTTACTTTAGACATTGGAATTTCGCTACCGTCTCTAGACATTGCGCGAACGAAATTATCTTTCGCATCCCAATCTGCATTTATTTTCAGCTTACTATCATTAACAATGATTTTGGCATGATTTTGTAGAACAGTCACGCGAGAAACGCTTGTTACACCATCATAACGGTAAGTGATTTCATATGTGCCTGGTGTTTGGTTATCAACACGGCCAATTACAGTCACATCAGATAGTTTGACGTCATCGCCTTTTTTATCTATCGCTGAATCGAAGTTGTCTTTGGCGTTCCAACTTGCTCCTGCATAAATCGTGCTATCGTGAGATTCTACTTTAGTTTGTCTTGGTTTCACAGTAATTTGTACTACTTTAGATATACCTTGATATTTATACGTTACTGAGTAGGTTCCTGGTGTATTTAAGTCCACTGTTGGATCTTCTTCCACCGTAATATCCCTATAAGCTACTGGTTTCCCAGCCTTATCAATTGCACTATCAAAGTTATCTTTAGCACTCCAATTGTCTCCTGTATAAACCACAGAATCATGTGCAGTTATTGCAGTTTGTGGATTTTTAACTGTTACTTTAATTGTTTTAGAAAAACCGTCGTATTTGTAAGTGATTGAATATGTTCCTGCTACGGTCATATCCACATTTCCTTCTACTTCTACATCTGCAAAAGCGACTGTTTCTCCGTCTTTATTTCGTGCACTGTCGAAGTTATCCTTCGCTTCCCATGTTTCTCCTACATAAACTGTGGAGTTGTGGGCATTAACAGCGGTTTGAATATTTTTAACTGTAAGAGTAACTGTTTTGGAAGCTCCATCAAAAGTATATTTCAATTGATAAGTTCCTGCTTTATTAGTATTAACATTAGGTGTTTCAGTTACTGTTACTTTTGAAAATTCTACTGGATTGCCATCTTTATCAACAGCATTATCAAAATTATCTTCTGCTGTCCAGCTATCTCCTACATAAATTGTAGCGTTATGGGCATTAATTCCTTTTTTATTTTCTTTAACTGTTACTGTAATAGTTTTTGATACACCACCATACGTATACGTGATTGGGTAAGTGCCAGCTTGTGCTGTATTAACTGTATTAGTAACTGTTACTTTTGATAAAGCTACTTCATTTCCATCTCTATCTGCAGCGCTATCGAAGTTATCTTTTGCACTCCAAGTATCGCCTGTATAGATTGTGGAATCATGCGCGTTAATTTCGGTCGCATCATCTTTTACCGTGATAGTTACTGTTTTAGTAGTATCATTGTATTTATAAGTGACCGGATATTCACCCGCTTTTGTTGTATCAACTGTTCCAGTAGCCTCGATGTCCGCAAAAGTAAGCGTTTCGCCTTCTTTATTTAGCGCACTATCAAAGTTATCAGCCGCACGCCAGTTATCTCCAACATAAATAGTAGAATCATGAGCATTTACTTCTGTTAGGTCTTTTTCTACTTTTACATCAATAACTGTTTCAACTTCTTTACCATTTTTTTCAAGAGTAAATGTTAGTGGATACGTACCACCGCGGTTAGAACCGTTTTTAAGAGCTTTTAATTGTTGTTCGTCTACTTTAACAACATCTGTGCGATCTTCAGCGTCTGAATTCACACCGTTTTTCACTTCTTCAAATGCTGCTGTTTTGGCTTTAGTTACTGCTTGTGCTTCACTAAGGACAACTGCATCTTTGTATTCTAATGTGAAGTTAGTTGCTCCAATTTTAAGTTCATCTTTTTGAGCAACTTTACCGTTTGCTGTTGTTACATAAAGAGGGGCAGTTGATTTTTTCTCTGTGCCAAAAATATCTTTAAGAGCAATTGTTAAATCTGTAACCCTAATTGTTTTCCCATTCGTAGAACCACCTACAATTGCGACAGAACCATCAGTTAGTGTTTTCGCTGTTGCTACGGAAGCATCAGCTGTAGTCCACTTATACCCATCTGTGTTAGCTTGGATTTTTTGGAAAATGTCTGGTTCAATTGTATCTTCTGCTGCTTCACCACTTGTAGGAGCTACTTTTGGTAAAGTGATTTTCAGGCTCTTACCTTCTTGAACTGTTTTTTCATTTAAGTTAACTTTTAAATCTGTTTCAGGAACGTAAGAAATGTACCCTGCATTAATGTGCTGAGCATCTGGTTGTGCTGGATCAATATCTTTAACCCAACCAATTTCAGTACCCATATTTGGTGCTGCACTATTTAAGTCTTTATCTCTACCAACATTTTGTAACGTATGCTTGTAACCTGCTTTTTCAGGGAATTTCACAGCATATTTTCCGTAACCAATTCCTAAATTATAATCAAACTTATATTTTCCATCGGCATCGGTTGTTGTTGTTACATTTTGTCCATCTTTGGTGAATGGTTCATAGGTGGATGTAGCTTCATCCCATTTGTATAATTCAACTGTTTCATTTGCTAGTGGTGTATCGCCTTGTGCGGTTTCATAAATACCACTCGCGTTTTTATCTTTGAATAACTTACCTGCTACTTCTACAATTACTAACTCTGCTCCTACTCGAGTTCCTGCGATTGAACCAGAATAAGTGTTAGTTTCAACTGCATAGTAAGGGTTGTATACATCACGTTCACCAATTTTGTTACCAGCTGTAGCAGATTCAAATGTTTCATCTACTTTCAGTGGTACTTTGATTGTTTGAGATTCGCCTGACTCAATTTTAGTTTTAACTTTGATACGAACCATGTTAGCTTTTCCGTAATCAGTGAGTGTATTACTGTAAATGCTATCAGACGTATAATTATCTGCAGTGGCATCCGCAGTATAGGTTAAATCAAACTGAGATTTTTGCTGAGCTGTCATAGGAACTTCTCCGTTTAGCTTCATGTCCCATTTGAAAGGTTCACTTTGGAATTTTGTACCAAAGTCTTGTCCAGTTTTTGGAATTGGGATAAAAATATCTAAGCTACTTGCGCTACCGCTAGAAGTATTCGTAATTTTAACCATATAATCAGCGTCAGTTCCAGGTGTGAAATAGGAAACAGTACTGTCATCGCCTTCTACATAACCAGCTTTAATTCCTTCTCCGGCTACATTTAAGAAAGTCTCTACGGCAACTGTATCTTGTTTCGGAACACTTAGAGTACTTGTATTAGTTGAAAGTAAACGTTCCGCATCTCTACCATTTTGGTTTACGTCTAATCCATTATCTAGGAAGACGTTCGCTCCTAGTGCAGAAATTACGTTACTTCCGCCCCAAGCAAGTAATTCTTGAATATCAGTGTGAATGCTTTTACTTAATGTCATATCAAATGTGGTGTTATAGCTGATATTCAAATATTGTTTTTTGGATGGATAACCAACAAATTCCCCTACTGTTATATCTTTTGTTTTAATGACATAAACTTTATCGCCATTTTTAGCAGTTTTTGCTTCTACTGTGAAATCAACTTCTTTGCCATCTTGGTCTGTTAATTTAATGGAAGATGGTTTAACCGTAGTTCCTTCTAATTGGCGTAGATAAACTTCCGGATTATTAAGAACAGATCTTGTTCCATAAGGATAATCATGCATAACTAATGATGCTTTAGTTGTTACTGTTTCTCCTGCACGAGCAGTTTTAATTGGTGTGCCTTCACTATTATAGAATGAAGCTGTCCCATTTGCTGCCGTACTTATATTATTAGCAACTGTATATGTGGATGATCCTGAAACTTTTGTATTTTCTTCATCATCTGCGTTCCAAATATTCACGTCAAATTGAACAGATGTAATACCTGGTTTAACAATCCCGTATGAAGCAGAATTTGCTGCTTTAAATGGGGCAGCTGTGTCAATATTAGTGAAACCTACAGAGAAGTCTCCAACGTTAGCTTTTACTTCAGTAAAGTACTCGCCTTCTTGAAGTCCAACTGCTGTTGCATCTAAAGTAAGCATTTTATTACCATTTGTTTTCGGAAGAGTACCATCGTAAGTTCGATATTCCGAATTTAAGTTCGTTTTATACTGTACGTCTTTTACTTTATTACCTGGGTAAGTTCCATCAAAAGGTATGTTGACAGTATAGGCTTCCCAGTTTTCATCAAATTTAATTTGGTAAATTTGGTTTGTTTTCACTCCGGCAGTTTGCCTATTATTGATTTGAATAAGTCCCGCCCAAGATTCGTTATCTGGATTTATATAGTAGTTTCTTGGTAGCATAACCATTTTATTTGCTGCTTTACCTACTACTTTACATGTGTCTTTTGCAGCTAGTGTTGTTGTATCACTTGCATCATTAGTTAATGCATCTGTTTCAAACACTTTATCATCATATGTCGTAATAACTGCATGTGGTACTTTAGGAGAAGTATAAGTCCCTTCTTCTGTTCCTTCTGGTACCTTGTATTTTACTGCTAAAATAGTTTCAATAATACCGTAGTAATTTTCTTGTTTAAAGTCAATTTCTACTTTATTTTCGTTTGGATAATGCGTGATTGTTCTATTTTCGTTGTTTGTTAGTAAACTCTTGTTTTCATTAACTACGCCTACATACTCCATACCTTCTGGGTAATAAAGAGTAGTTTTAACGTTTTTAGGAACAAAGATTTTTGAACCACGTCCATCCATTTGGCTGATACCATTTACAACTGAATAAGGTTTAGTGTAGTTATAAGAATCTTCAGTGGCTGTACTTGGACTTACTTCTGGTAAAAATGAAGATGTATACCAGTTTCTAAACATTGTGTCTACCTGTTTTTGATTTGCATAGCCAACAACAGTTTTACCCTCGGCACGAATGCTTTGCTCTGCGGATGCTGCTGGAGTACTTCCTTCTCCCATATAAGCATCAACTTTAATTGGAGACTTCAAGTCAGTAGGACCATAGTATTTAGCTGCATCTACTTGTACAGAGAAGTTTAGAGTTAGTTTTTCAGTAGCTGGATCTAGTTCATAGCTCAAAGTACCATAAGTTGCTTTATTGTAGCCTGTTTCTTTATTTGGAACAGTCACTGAAGTAATCGAATCTCCAACTGGATTACCTGCGCCAAAATAACTTAAAATATTCGAGTCTACGCTACTAGGTGCTTGATAACTACTTGGAACTGGTAGAGAAACAAAACGCATTCCGTCTGGCAAAGTGAAATTAATCTTTTTACCAGAAGCATTGTTGTTGTTAAACTCAACTGTTACAGAAACGTCTTTAATGTCTCCATTCTCCCAATTTGTTTTGTTATAATCAGGAATTTTCATTGACACAGTAGGAGCGCTTGATTTAAGCAAGTTAGATCCTTTTTTAGGAGTATTTCCTTCCGTGACAGTCGGTTTCGGTGTATTTTGTACTTCTTCAGAAATATCATTTACTTCATAAGAAGCAGTATAAGTTTTTTCTGTTTTATCTTGGTCTTGATAGTTAATTACAAAATCCACAGTACCATTTTTCGTGGCTGTATATTCTGCTTCTTGACCTTCTACTTTTTTACCATCTGGTGTTTGTATCGTTAAGATTTTAACTTCCTCGTTTTTAGGGGTTGTTTTAATCTTCAATTTAGCTTTTTTCTTGTCGCTTGAAAGTTCATTTTGTATCTCATAAGAAACTGATTCGTTACCTTTTTCTTCCGCGAATACTCGGAAGGACGAAAGATTCAATTGACCGATAATCAGTAAAGCTGCCATGACTAATAATAATGGACGCCTCAAGCTTTTAAGTTTCATCATATAAAGTTATCTCCTTTAAAATTTTTTAGACCATTTTTCCAGTAATACAAGTCCCGTTCTCTTTAATTAATCCCATTAAATCTCGTAAGTTTTCATTAGCAAGAAACGGTCTGTACACAGGATTTTTAGAGACTTTTATTAAACTATTTCAGTAAATTAGCGTAAATTCGTTGCCATACAATTAGTGCTCCACTGGCTACAAGTAAACTACATATAATTAAATAACTTCTTACGCCGAGTTGGATATGCCAAGGGGCTTCTGCTACTTGCACAAGTACTAAATACATTGACTTAAGTGCAAAGTATCCAGCGAAGTACAAAGCTGTAATTAAAACTAAGCCCAGTAGCTGCATAATTTCTTTTTTGAGTTTTTGTGG
Source organism: Listeria innocua (assembly GCF_028596125.1). Classification (GTDB taxonomy): domain Bacteria; phylum Bacillota; class Bacilli; order Lactobacillales; family Listeriaceae; genus Listeria; species Listeria innocua. Next base: position 91,341 of record NZ_CP117229.1, on the reverse strand, counting down.
CGTACGCGTTTTTTTCCAATAAGAAAATGGATGAAACAGCCAGCTACTCCAAAACATTAATAATGTAAATTGGAACGGAATGGCGGTTATTTGTACTGCAGATAAACATACTAGAAGTGTCGCCGTAATAACGACAAGAAAGGCTGTCACCTCTGCATCAAATTGGTAGCGGTTATGCCACAATTGGTAACGTTGAATTTTTTCTAATGGAACTTCATCTTTTGATAGAAAATATCGAATACCAGTAAGAAGGAGCAAAACAATAAGAAAAAACGCGGACAGAAGAGCAATAATTTGTAGCAGTGTATCAAAAAATCCGCTTATCATGTGATCCTCCTGTTCTCCATTTGTTTTCGTTTGTTGAGCCTTTCAAAAATTCGTTCAGCTTGATTGGCATCTTTTGAAGCATACTGAGCCATGATATTCGCTTCATTTTGAACGAGATGTAAATAACCGAGGGCAACAAAGATAGGCTCTGTAGCTGCACTATCTAAAATGATGATTTCACTATAGTCGAAAAAACTTAAACAATCGATGTGTTCTTCTAATACAGTTTGCTGACCTTCTTTAGTGTTAATAACAAAGCCCTCAACATCACCTTCAAAAAATTGCCCCATCGGCGAGACGATTTTAAGTTTCATTTGCCTCTCCTCCTATTTCAAATCTTTGTAGGATCCGATAAACAAGAATTCCCGCTCAGAACGTTCATCATATTCACCATTCAAAATACGTTCAACGCTGCTCAACAAGTCTTCAATTTCCACAAATATTCCTTCTGTACCAGTGAATTTTTCAGAAACATAAAATGGTTGTGATAAGAAGTTACGAATTTTCCTTGCGCGATGAACGAGTTTTTTATCCTCATCACTCAACTCAGCCATACCAAGAACGTTGATAATTTCTTGCAACTCCATGTAACGTTGTAAAATAAATTTGACTTGAACTGCCAACTGATAATGACGTTCCCCAACAAAAGTTGGATTAAGTGCCCGTGAGAACGATTGAAGCGGGTTAACAGCTGGGAAAATACCTAATGCTGCTATCGAACGCTCAAGTACAATCGTTGAGTCTAAATGGCTAAATGTTGCAACAGCGGAAGGATCATCAATATCATCAGCTGGTAAAAATACACATTGAATGGACGTAATCGAACCATTCTTAGTCGACGCGATGCGGTCTTGGAAGTCACCAACTTCTTTTGAAAGGGTCGATTGGTATCCACCTGTAATTGGGATTTTACCTTGTAAGGAAGATACTTCAGAACCTGCTTGAATGAAACGAAAAACATTATCGATAAACAAGAGAACATCTTTTTTCTCTTCATCACGCAAATATTCCGCTATCGTAAGGCCAGTAAGTGCTACACGCATACGTACGCCAGGCGATTCATTCATTTGCCCGAGTACAACTGTTGTTTGAGGTAAAACCCCACTTGATTCTAATTCATTATATAAACCAATACCTTCTCTGACGCGCTCACCTACTCCAGTGAAAACGGAATTTCCGCCCATCATACTGATATTGTTAATTAACTCTTGCATTAATACTGATTTTCCTACACCAGCACCACCGAAAAGTCCTGTTTTACCACCTTTTAAAATGGGGCAAATCAAGTCTATAACTTTAATGCCTGTATATAGGATTTCTTTATTTGTATCAAGTTCGCGAAGTAAAGGTTGTTCCCGAAAAATCGGCCATTTAACTTCTGCTTCTGGTTCTGGTAAGCCATCAATTGCCTTCCCATAAACATTTAACATACGACCTTGTACAGTTTCTCCAACAGGAACTTCAATAGGATGCCCTAGATTAATAACTTCTGCTCCTCGGGCTAGACCACTAACTTCACCAATCGCAATCGCTGAAACAGTGTTAATTCCTGTATGTTGAACAACTTCTGCTAAATAGGTGCCTTGATGTGTTTTATATTCAAGCGCATGGCTGATTTCAGGTAGTTCGCTCTCATTAAATTCGATTTTTAAAACAAAACCACTAATACTAATAATGGTTCCTATGTTTTTTTTCATTTATTCTTCTTCCTTCCTGATCGTCTGTGCGCCACTAATAATATCTAATAGCTCGCCTGTTTTTTGTTGCAATGCTTTTTTTCTAGCATCAAAAACGGCTTCTTCATGCTGTTTATGAATATTATCTTTTGCTTGTTTCATCGCAATCCGGCGCATACAGTACTCACTTGCAACCGAATAACGAAACATACTATAAAGCAGACCACATAGATAATTTTCTAGTAACAATTGCTCTACTTGTTCATCATCTGTCTCAATATCTAGCACATAATCAACTTCAATGGTTTCTGCTTCTGGTCCTTCAGGAATGTCTGGATATATTTTTTCGCACATTGCTTCTGAATGAACTGCATTGAAGTATTTCGTGAAGATAACGTATAAAGCATCCATTTCTTGTTTATTGATTTGGTCAATAAAATCTGCTGTTACTTCTGTAGTTGTTTCCAAATCAATATTTTCAAGTGAGAACTGCAAGTATTCACTAATATTCTGACCTAGTTTCGTTAAATAGCGATGACCTTGTTCGCCCACTACGATCCAATTGATTGTAACTTGATTTCCAAGTGTTTCAATCAGCCGGTCTATTTCAGCAAATACTTCACTGTTGTAGGCTCCGCATAGTCCTCGTTCAGATGTAATTGCAAGGGCAGTGACGTTCTTCTCTTCGGTTGTTTGTAAATTATTACCGTTGTACATTGTTTTTCTAACCCAACGCAAACTTTTCAAGATAGTTTCGTAATAACTAACTGCTGCTTCGGCTTTTGTCCGTAGTCCAGAAAGTTTACCAAGGGTTGCTAATTCCGTTACGTGGACAATTTTATAAGTTGAGTTCAATGCTTTAATCTTTTTTCGCGCTTGATCTATGCTACTCAACTGAAAGGCCTCCCCGCTTCCTGAATAATCTCTTCTAACATTTTGACGTGTGATTCATTCAGTTCACTAATTTCCTCTATTTGGTTCGAGAATTCTTCAAACTTCTGATGCGCATGAGCTTTTTCTAATAACAAGCCTTTGAACGATTGAACATTAGCAGGCGCCATTTTTGTTAAAAAGCCATTTTGGAAAGCATATAAAATGGTGATTAATTCAGTCACAGATAGTGGGCTCAAAATGTTTTGTTTAAATAACTCTGTTAGCATACGGCCATCTGTTACCATTTTCATACTTCCATCATCAAGTGCATTACCAAAATCAAGTAATTCTTTTAATTCCTCGTACTGAGAAAGGATAAGCGTTAAATTCTTACTAAGTTTACGAATAATTGGATGTTGCGCGTCTCCACCGATTCTGGAAACTGATACCCCGACATCCACTGCAGGTTTTTGACCACGGTTGAACAAATCGGATTTTAAGAATAACTGACCATCTGTGATAGAAATAACGTTTGTTGGAATATACGCTGTTACGTCATCCGATAGTGTTTCAATCATTGGAATAGCTGTGATTGAGCCGCCGCCATGATCCTGATTCATTTGTACCGCTCGTTCTAAGAGACTCGAGTGAATATAAAAACTATCTCCAGGATATGCTTCTCTTCCTGGTGGACGATTAAAGAGCAACGTAATCGCTCGATAAGCATCCGCATGTTTAGTTAAATCATCAAAAATAATTAAAACGTCTTTTCCTTGATCACGTAGCGCTTCTGCAACGGCCATTCCAGCATAAGGAGTTAAATACTGTGCAGTAAGAGAATCACTTGCTGCTGTCGCTACTACTGTGGAATAATCCATTGCGCCATGCTTACGAAGGGTTTCAATAACCTCTGCAATATAGGCTGCTTTTAACCCAATTGCTACGTAAATACAGTGCACATTTTGATTGTGTTGATTAATTATTGTATCTACAGCAATCTGCGTTTTTCCTGATTGGCGATTTCCAAGGATTAACTGACGCTGACCTCGACCAATCGGTGTTATCGAATCAATAACCGCAAGTCCTGTATTGAGCGGACGCGTTACACTATCAATAGTCATAATCGCTGGCGTTACACAGAATAGCGGGCTGCTAGCAGTTGGCTGTTCATCGCTTACGTCGTATAGCATTTTCCCTGTAGTATCAATAATACGGCCAGCCATATCTTCAAAAAGATTTACTTCTATAAAATGATCTGTAACAGAAACACTCATTCCTTCTAAAATGTCATTTGTTTTATCAATTAAGCCGATACCAACAAATTCTTCATTTAGTTCTAGGATTACGCCGCGATGTCTGCCATCGATTGTAACGGCTTGGTGGAGTGCCGCATTTTCTAATCCTGAAGAAAAAATTACACCATCAGAGATTTTCTCAACCCTGCCATTTTCTTTTAAATATTCCAAGTCCACATGGGCTTCGTATTTGTTTATATCAAAATGAATATTTTTCAAAGTCTCACTTCCGCTTCCATTTTTTCTGTTGTGCGTTTGATTAGTTCCTGATAGCTCATATCAATCGACTTTGTTCCATAATTGATAATAACTCCACCAATTAATTCTTTTTGTACTTGATATTCGATTTTATAGTTTGTATGGGTTGGCTGCCACAGCTTATCAAAATGATTTGCTGCATCTTCACTAGCCACATCTACACGAATAAGCCCTGTATAAAAGTGAATGTTATAAACCTCTAAATAATTTCTGTAAAGTCCACGAGTTTGACGATAAGAGAAATGTGTCAACATATAGAATAGGAACTCAACAAATTCATGATTTAATTCATCTAATGTGCCGTCTTCACGCATAACTTTAAGCTTTTGTTCCGGCGACAAGTAACTACTTTGATAAATTTGTTTAACAGAAAGCTTACTTGCACGCTCATGGAACATTTCGAACGACTTTGTAAATGCATGTAGCTCTTCTGAAGTATGCAATTCGAACAAACGTAAAAGTACTTTATATGGAAGTGCCAGACGGATTTTTTCGGTCCGTACTAGTGCATCAAATTCACGAATTGCTTCTGTAAATAATTGCGCTTCCTCTTCTTCTGATTCAACAAATACTTTTTGCATGATTTCAGTAACACAGCTACTTAGTGATTTATATGGTGCATGTGGAGTTGTCTCAATACTAGGAACTTCAACAATTTGTTTAGGTTTTTCGTTTTGCCACATTTGTAATTCTTGTTCGTATTGTCTATTTCGAGCAACTAACTGATCGATTTCTTCAAGAAAAATAGTCTCTTTTTGTTCAGCTTCAATAGCTAATTGCCTATTTTTCTGCTCTTCTTTGTTTGTAGCGACCTTTTGTCTTTTTAGTCGACGTAATAAACTTTCTTTTTCAAGTGACTTATCTTGGCTAACTTCGTAAAAAAAGCTAGTTAAAATATTTTCCAGTTTTTGCAAGGTAAAATATAGTAAATATAAGAAACCCACTCCAAAAATACTGTAAAGGACTATTGTTTGAATCAATTTTTCCATGCTCTCACCTATCATATGAACGGGTTAACCCAAAGCAAGATGACTGCAATTGCCAGTGCAAAAAGCATTAATGCAACTATCATCAGGAGTCCCAAAAAGAGACCTCCCATAACTTCTTTTTTTGCATTCGGGTTTTTTCCGATAATTTCTGTTGCTCTACTAACCGCGATTCCCTGTCCAATTGCAGCTCCTAAAGTCGCAAGCCCAATTGCCAGTGCGGCGCCAATTACGCTACATGCAACTACTAAATCCATTATTATTTTCCTACTTTCTGTTTGAGATTGGGGCACGAAGAAGATGTGCCCCTCTACTATTCTTGATATACGTACAGTTGCAGTGCGCCATTAGTGTCATAAACTGCAACACGGTAATCAAAATTTTCTTTCGCAATTTTCGAGATTGTCTCCATGTGATTGACTAGACCAGATTCGTCAGCTTGCAGTTCTTTGCTACTGAATGCAGTCCAACTATTCTCTGTTCCAGCTGCACGTCTTTCTATGGCAATCCGATAAGTCTCGCCTGCTTTGCGCTGCATGGTAAATTTCATGTCATAAGTGGCATTTTGCGGGGCCAGAACTTCTTCTATTGGAGTTGTTAAGCCGCCATTTTGTGCCTTTTCTTGTTCCGTTTCTTCTGTTTGTTTTACACTATTATCTTCTGTTTGGAACGGTGTTAGAGAAATAGTGAATTTCGCATCTTTGTCATATTCAATGTCTTGTTTAATTGGATATTCGAAAGTTTTTGTTTCATTTGTGTTGTTTTTGGTTGTTTTAAGGACTAATTTAGCCTCTAAATCAACTGTTTCTTCATCAGTAATTGGTACTAAGCGAATATTTCCTTTTTCTTGATTAACGATTTTGTAATCTACTTTGGATTGATCTTTTTCATCCTTTAATTCAACAGTAGCTTGATTTATCGTGTAATCTGTGGAATTCCAGTCATACTCAACTTGAACAACTTTATTTACTGATAAATTAGCTCGTAAACTTCTTAATACAGTTGCCTGCATTGTGTAGTATTTTTCTGAGCTATTTAATTCAATTGTTTCGCCATTTTTCATTTCAATGATGGCTTGGAATTGGTATGCGGTACTTGGAGATAAGTCTGTTACATTTAGAAGTTCTCCGTTACCGTTAATGAAGTTTGTACCAACATTCATATAGAAAGAATCACCATTTGCTTGTTTAACTTTGATACGAGCGCGTTTTACATCTTCTATTTGTGCATCTAGAGAAATGTTTACTTTCATTGACGTACTCGTAACACTTTGCATTTGGTAAACTGCTGAAACTGATTGGGTTGTAAAAGATTCGCTCTTCATTTTAACTTCTTGAATGCCTTTATCTGTTCCTAAATCGTACTGATAAGTGAATTCAAGATGATACTTCCCATTTGGAGAAAGACCTGTTAGTGTTGCTTCTGTATCAACAGCTGATACATAGCGAGTGTTAACTGTTTTACCAGTTTTTTCGTCTACAACACTGATTTTAGTTACTCCAATCAAGGTATTATTTGGATCCGAGTAACTATAGCTAACTTTCGCACTAGTTACGCCAGGCGCAATATATCCAATTCTGAGTACTGGAATATTTCGCTCCAATTTCTTGTTCAATTCCTCGATTTTTTTAAGGACTGCTTCGTAATTATCAATTTCCTCTAAATCTTTTTGAGCTTTTCCAGGTGAACCACCCGTATTACCTTTAGAGGCTGTTTCTGATGAACCACTGCCAGCCTTTAAATCATTTCCGTATTTCTTCGTTGCATTTAGACCACCATTTGATGATCCATTTTGGTTACTTGCTTTACTTCCTGACTCTTTGTCATTAGCCGCTGTTTTATCGCTTGCTTCGGTTTTATCTTCAGCAGCTTTTTTATTTTCGGCTTCTTTTTCGTCTTTTTTAACAACGATTTTCTTATTGTCTGTTCCACCAAAACTAGCAAGGTCAATCTTGCGTTCGCCAATTGTATAAGTTTCATTACTAGCATCTAAAACCGTTTCATCGTTAACTTTTAATGTCATATGGCCTAAATAACGGCTTTTCTTTTTATTTTCATAAATAGTGACACTACCAGTTTTATCTATTAGTAGAAGCGGTTTAGAAACTTTCTTAATTTCTTTTCCACCAAGGTACAGTGTTGCATCTGCATTCAAGAAATATTGACGATTAGCTAGTTTAACAACACTTTTTTCAGCGATTTCGGAGTTTTTATATAGATAGGAAGCGGCTTTTTGTTCATACACTTGTCTTCCTTTTAACTTGGTACTCACGCCGTTTATATCAATGACTGGGACACTTTTAGTAAACATTAATGCATCCTTGTCTAAATAAAGAATCGTGCTTTGCATAATTTGGTTACGCGTATCGTCTTCATCATTTTTAGCGATTAGCTGGTCATCATTCCAGCTTCGGTAAAGCGTGTGGCCTTTTTGAAATTGCAATGTTTCTTGTTCATTATTTAGAACCACACCATTACTAGGGAGGGAGACAAGATCGTATCTTGCCTCCTTAAAGGACCCCCATAAGATTACAGAAATAATGATTAACGGAACAGCTGCAACGATTAGACCTATTTTCCATGTAGGTTTCATTTACTTGCCTCCAGTTCGATAATCCCAAAAGTTTTTCCTGATTCTTTTTCTTTAACAGTAACTTTCGAATCATGATAATTTGCATCGATTTCGACCCCGGCATCTAGATCTTCTTTTTTAATCGTTTTTGTTTCTTTAAAGTCTTTTCCGAACCACGACTGCACTTTTTCCATAGTAGTAAGTTCTTTTGGTTCAATAGTGACAGTAAGTTCTGTTTTTGCATCACCGGTATCTTCGGTCATCAATGTAAAGCTATCTTTAGTAATATTAGCTTTAAGGTTATTTTCATCGTTATTTCCTTGGTAAAGAGCAACTGGCTTATCTTTCTCATCAGTAACAGTTATTGCATAATTGCTAGTTGGTTTAATCGATAAATCAACTGTTTTTGCAATATCTTTCGCTGCAACTTTTTCTGTATCTAGTACTTTGCCAGCTTCATCTTTTAGTTCAAACGTGTAAGTTTGTTTGTCATCTTTGTCCATTTCCTTCGCATCTAATGCCACGCTTACTTTTTCGTCAGTAGTTTGTACTTTTCTAAACGATTTTAAGTTCGCCGCAACATCTTCTTGCAAGGTAATAAAGTTGGACATTTTTTCATAAGTTTTAACTTCATTTAATTGTGTGCGGTAAGTGATGACCATCTTACCTAAGAAACTTTGATTTTGCTTTTTACCTGCGACACTGAAGTTTGCAGAAACTGTTCCAGGGTAAGAACTTGGTAAAGTAACTGTTTTTCTTTCAACTAAACTTGTTCGCTCGTTATTACCACCATAATCAAGTAACTCGTAGAACTCCATTTGGATTTTTTCAATGGTTGTTGATCCCGGACTCACTTCTTTTGCTTGTAACTTGATTTGTTTAGTTGCTGCATCAAGTTGAATAGTAAGTGAGTTCGAGGTTACATATTCAGCATCAGTCGTAAAGTTTAAACTATTACTCCATGACTGACTTCCATCTCCACCCAAGTTATCGTATTTTGTACTGATTGTTAATGTATAACCTGTTGCGGGTTCTAAGTTCTCGAAGGTGTTTAGCCAACTTGCTGTATTTCCACCTGTGAAGGCACCTTTTTTAACTGTTTTACCAGTCGTTGTTTCTTTTAATACATATTGGAACTGTTTATTTGTTCCACCAATAAAGTAACTGTCAGGATCGTTATAAGAGAATTTCAATGTTGCTTCTCTCGTAGAAACGTTTTCTAACTTGATTGGTGCCGAAACTGCTCTTGGCGGATTAATATAAATTGCTTGTGCATTACTTAAGAAAATTGGTGCCTTAGCTAGGCTTGTTTTCATAAAGGCTGCAATTACATAAGTTTTTCCGGCAGAATAGTTCTGAGCACCAAGGCTGTTATACAGATCAAATTCTGGTGTTTTCGATAAACTTTCAAAAGTTGCAGCTGGCGTCTTAGTACCTAATTCTTGTTCCAGCGCTACTAAATCAGATAACTCAGCATTTATTGTTGAAGCATCATATAAACGATACTCAATATTAGTTAAAACGCTACTTTCATCGATAAAATTGTTATTTCCTTTGATTGTTCTGGCTCCATAAGCTGGACTCCATGAGTAGCTTGTTGATTCCATGCTTGGTAGACTTTTCTCTGTGGTTATTGTTTCAGAATAGTAAACTTTATTCTGTGGACCTTCACCATCTAACAAATCATATTTACCTTCTACTTTGATGACATATTTTTTGTCAGGAGAGAGGTCTGTAACGAAAATGTCTCGAGTTGGTAAGCCGTCAATTCGAACAGATTTGACAAGTGTTTCTCCATCTTCTTTGTACGCATTAACAAATAACTCATTTTCGTTATCTTTTTTAACTGTTGTATTATCTTTATCTTCACCAACAACATCTAACTTAACGCGTCTGTCATAAATACTAACCTCTTCAGCAGTAATATTTGGTTCTACTAAAGCTTTAGTAGTAATTGCTTGCGAGACTTGTGAAACGCCTTCTTGTGCTGAATAAAGATCAATTTTTGAGCCCGCTGCTTCCGTAGAAACAAGCCCTGACGAGAAGTCAACATAACGACCATTTAGTTCTGCTACATAGCTTCCGTCTTCTTGACGTCTAAAGCTAAATGGATCGGCTGTTTCACTGTTGCTTATCATAACCCCACCGCGATATGCGATGTACTTGTTTGTCCAGATGTTTTTGAATTTAACACCAGCGATATTACCTTCTGAGTCAGTTGGACCTTTCGTTACTCGGTAGACATCTGCACGATTTAGGTTTCTCGTTGTAGATAAGCCACCGTTAGACGAGGTTACAAATGCCGAGCTATTATCAATAGAAACATAATAGTTTTCAAATAACTTCTCATTGTTCATTCGGTTTTCTGAGTAGTTCATTTTCATATCGAGTGTTAACTCATGCGATTTGTTAAACCACACATTCCCGAATGGCAAGCTAAGGTTTTGTGGATCAAATTGCTCGTCACCAATTTTAGCCTCTGTATAATCTGGGCTTGTACTTTTTGCTTCTTGAAGACTGTAGGTTGTTTTCATTACATTACTTTTTGCCACATCATCAGGTTCAGGTGTTATTTTTAGAGACCGACCAGTTTCATCTAATGCGATTTGCGCACTAGCTTTTGGTGCAGTAGTATTCATCGCTACCAAAGTTTTTGTCATAAAGTCAGTTGTTACTGCTGGTTCGCCCGCTGTAATAACATAGTCTCCAGTTGTTTTAATAGTTGTCGCTCCTTCACTTGAAAGCGGCAATGTTACTGTATTTTTACCATTTTTAAGTTGTTCAGAACCACCAGTTGAGCTAGTAATTTCAAGTTTTCCAGGTACAATAGCGCCCTCAATGTCTCTTACATAAACATTTAGTTTTACTTCTGTCGCTGTTCTTCTTAAAATTTCGTATTCAACAGTTGGTTTTTCTTTTTTGATTTGAATTGTTTCGGAACTGATTTCAATACGATGATCTTCATAATTATCGTTCCAAATTACTTCTGCTTTAATTACGTAATCAAAACCACGACCTAAAGCATTATTTGTTAGATCAAAGTAAGAGTGTCTTTCAAACTCAGCCGCTGTTGAAACTTCTTGTTCAACAAGTGGCGTATTTAAGTCATCTACTTTATAGATACGATAAGTGATGGAACTAACTGCATTATAATCATCAATCAGTGGTTTTTCTGTAGCTTCAATACCTGCTAGTCCGCCTACTTTCAATTTATTCGGTTGATAATCAAGTAGCACTTTATCAGTTATTGGTGATGCCTTTTTCGTTTTGAAAACAAGTTGACCTTCAACTGGGACTTGGTTCATTCCGCTGTCTAAACCATCTTCTACTTTTACTAGATATTCTTTATTAATAGCTAGTTCTTCAAAAAGATAGGTTACACCATCTTCAGTCATTAACTTGTTAAAATCATCATTTAGAGGAACTGTTTTTACTAATGTGTTATTTTTCTTATCATAGATTTTTAAGTTCGCGGAGTTTAGTTTCTTCGCGGCTTCAGATAATTTGATATTAACTTCAGCTTGGTTAGTCGTTACGGATTCCAACGTGAAAGTAGCATTAACTTTCGCGATTTCTTTCGTTTGGAACACTCCGGATTGACCAATAAGCTGATCTACCATAATTCCTGCGCCATCATCTAAGTTATAAGAAGCTGTCATAACAACAACGTAATAAGTTTCACTTTCTAAACCGCCGAATTCAAGTAAGTTTGTAATCTCGTTTTTATTTCTAAGATCTACAGTAGCAACTGGACTTCCATCGTACATTCCTTGTGCATCAGATTTATAAAGTTTTAAGGTTGGATGCGTCAAATTATCGTAAAGTAATGTATTATCTGCATCAAAAACTTCATAATTGATTGTTAGTTTGTCCTGCTCTGCTTCTTTCAAAGAAAATTCTACAGTTGGTTTACTTTTCAATCCGACCACTACGGCATTAGAAACTGGTGTAGCAAGCGTAAAGTCAGATTGATTATTATTACCAGAAATGTACGCTACAAAAACGTAATTTCCATCGCTCATATCAACCGTACGTCCAACTTTTACCGCCGTTTTCTTTTGACTTGCATTGACAACAGAATAAGCATATTCTTTTGCATTCTGGCCGTTTGCTTTGTAATCCTCTTCTAAATAAGCTACATAGCGTATATTAGTAATAGAATTATCTGTATCGATTAGATTGATTGGTACGGCAGTGAATTCACCTTTTTCAGTACTATATGAAAGGTCTATTCCTGCCATTGATGGTTTTGCTTTTAGTGTAGATGCAATGAAATACCAATTATCATCAGTTACTTCTTTACCATCAACTACTAATTTCTCCATCTCAATAATGTATTCTTTACTACTATTTAACGAATCAAATTTAACGTCTACTTTGCCGTTTTGCGTTAGCTTATTAGCATCAACTTTCACCGTTTTCGAAGTAGCTACATTACTGTTGTTTTCTTTAACTCTTAAGACTAATTCATCTATTTTGCCGTATAGCTCTGTTGCAGTTAGCTCAGCTGTTAAATAATTTTCGCCGCGTTCGATAATTTTTGGCGTTAATACAACTGGTTTAGCTTCTACTGTTTGGCGGAAGAAAATCGTCTCTTGTATTTTGTCGCTGGCGGATTTATATTTCCCTTGCACAACGACTTGGTAGCTTTCGCCGTATTTCAAACTATTAAAATCAAAAGTTTGATTTGCTTTTGAAGAGCTTAATGCTACTTTCTTCACAACTTTATTTTCACTGTCGTAAAGAATTGCTTCCAAGGATTGCAGTCGTTCGGAAGAGTCTGTTAGCTTTAATTTTGCTGAAGCTTTTTGTCCTTCAACTGCTAATTCAACATCGACAATTGGTACTTGGAATGTCTTTAGTCCTTCAGCCTCGTTTAGCTTTTTGATAATTTCATTCGCTTTATCGACATCTGTAGTATTTTGGTTGTCTTTTGTGGTTCCACCTTCATTTGCGTTACCCTTAGTAGTTGTTCCAGTGTCCCCGCCATTAGCAGATCCGTTTGCTCCCTCTGCCTTATTTGTATTATCATTTGTAGCTTGATTTGTATTTGTATTTGTTTTTGTTTGTTCGTTGTTTTTTTCTTCTTGTTTTTTCGTTTCATCTTTTGTTGTTTTATCTGTTGTTTCTTTTGTCGCTTTTAGATTACGGTTTTCAGCTTTGTCATCTATTTCGACTTTAATCGACCGAATATCAATATCTTCTTCATTATCCGTTTGACTAACTAATATTTCTTTACTTAAATCAAATTGATAACGATTATTTTCCATCTCAATATAGGCATCATCGCCAGCTAACTCTTCTAAAGTTTTTTCTCCCATTAATAAAACTTTCTTATTCTCGTCAATGGAAACTATTGTGTTTTTGGGTAATTTTTTGTTAAGTCCTTTTTTGTTCTTCAAATAGGCATTATCTAAAATAATGTAACGTCCTTCAGCAAGCTTAACTACTGTGCCTTTTGGAAGTTGTGCAATCGCTTTGTCTTTTGTGTCTGTTGCTTTATACGTTCCTTTGCTTTCAGTGACAGATGTTTTTGACGGCATCTCAATTAGGTCTGATGCACTTTTAATAGCTACACTTTTACCTAAAAATTGAATTCGTCCATCTTTTAAAAATAATGTTCTCGCCAAATTGATCGGCTTTACTTCTTTTCCATCCGAAATAGTTTTTTCGTTATTAAGCCAAGCATCGTTGTACTTTGCATCCGGTGAAAAAGTAACTAGTTTTCCTTTAGGGCTGTAGGTAAACCCTTCCGTTTCAATAGCATAAGCATCATTTCGCGTTAGGAAAAATGCTGAAACAATTGCGCTTATAGCAAGTACTGAAACAATAATTACGACTAAAATATTTTTCTTCAAGTCCTACTTCCACCTCGTTTGTGTGTATATTTTTTATGCTTGGAAAAGAACTTGAGATGTTGCTTCAAGTCTTGTACCATTAGAAAACATTCATTTCTTGTTTTCTTTTTAAATTAATCCGCTACTTTTTGAACATCTCGTTCAAAGTATTCAAGTCTCATTTCGCGTCCTTTAAGTTTCCATGGAGAAGATTTAATATCCAGCATTCCTTTGTTGTGTAATTCATTTACAGTAGAAGATATCGTGGAAATGGAGCAGTTTGCTAATTTGGCCAGAATATTTATTTGAAGCCATTCTGGGAAAACTGGTAATGTGGTATTAGATAAGTTATTTTCTAATAAAAAATTGAGAGTAGAGACAACTTTATTTTTCGAGTTTTCAATACCAAGTAACGCTTGCCTCTTTAAATCTTGTTCATTTTTTTCTGCTATTTGTAAGAAGAAGTTTGATAAAATTTGATCTTCTTCCAACTTTCCAAATACACCTTCTGCACTTATTAAACAAATTTCAGAAGTTTCTAGAGCTTTTAATACCACTGGATTTCTAGTTGGGAAAATGAGATTTTTTTGAAAGAAGCAGCGAACGATTCCTTTTTTCTTTCCATCACTTTCTTCAATTAATGTTCCGCTTTTTACTAACAATACGTGTTCTCTATCTATCGTAATGCTTTCCCATGCTTTAATTTGCTTGCAAACATAAGAAAAGTTATCAAGTAAATAAGCGTAAATAATCGCATCTCTTTTAATGTAATCATGGTATTCAATATACTTCATTTGTGTAATCATCCTTTCTGAAATTCCACCACAAACTTATTATCTTAGAAAACAAAATATTTTCGTACAGGCAATTACACCTAATTTACGAGAAAAGACACTCTCTTAGACACTATTTCGTAACATTTACCGTTTGAACAAAATCTCAGAAAACTTCAAAATCATTGATAGAACTTAATTAACAAAAAGAACCAAAAAAAAACGATTTCCTCAAACAATATCAAAATAGCTAAAAAAGAAGCGATATTCGATAAAATTTCATCAAATAACGCTTCTTTTTTTATTAAAACCATCACTATTGTACTATTCCAATAGTTTATATTGTCATATTTTTATTAATAATTTTCATTTTTTACAACTAGAAGCACCATTTTTAAGCTTGACTTCAATCAAAATTTGCTAAAAAACTGCTATTTTTGCTCCATAGTTTCCGATGCAATGTAATATTCTCCGTTCTCTTTAAACAGAATTGTCCTTGGAATCTCATCCCCATTTTTCGCTTTATAAAGTTCTGTTCCTTCACTTAAATAATTAGAGGTGAAATTTTTATTTGGTATTCGGTAATGGCGAATTCTATGCTCTATCTCACCAATTTTCTCCAAAGCATCCTTTTTTTGTGCCGGCTCGTACGTCACTATATATAGAACGCCGTCAACTTTCATCATTTCTACAAGGTTGTCTCTATATAACAACCACTTTATTCCGAATACTACTGCACAGCAAATTACTACTACCAAAATTACGGTGAACCATTTCTTCATCTTCATGGATTAGCTCTCTTTCTATGATGTATTTATGTACTTATATAAGGATATAACAGGAAGACGGACTGTACAACTAAAATATGATGAACGGAATGTTTTTCGACATATACCAGCTACTTTAAAAGTTTACAAACAAAAAACCGCCTAAACGCTTTGTTTAGGCGGTTTTCATATATGGGTTGTGAGGGTTTCGAACCCCCGACCCGCTGATTAAGAGTCAGCTGCTCTACCAACTGAGCTAACAACCCTCGTCGTATTCCGACAAAAAACATTATATCATAATTTGGTGTAAAAACACAGCCACAGCACCTTGCCATGACTGTATTTCTTAACTTAGTAAACGGAATGTAATGGTTGTTTTCCTGCTAAAACTGCTTCAACGTTCGAAATGGCCATTCGACCCATTTCTGTGCGTGTTTCTACGGTCGCATTACCGATATGTGGTGTTAAAACGACATTTTCTAGTTTGCCTAGTTCAGCTCCAATTTTAGGTTCAAATTCAAATACATCAAGCGCAGCACCAGCAATAACACCTTTTTCGAGCGCATTAATTAATGCAGATTCTTCTACAACAGGACCGCGAGCCGCATTGATTAAAAAAGCACTCGACTTCATTGTATTTAGTGTAGTTTCATTGAGTAAATGTTTCAAGCTCGGACTATATGCTGCGTGAATCGTCACAACATCGCTGCGCTTTAATAGTTCATCCTGACTTACAAACTCCGCATCCCACTGTTTCGCTGCTTCTTTCGGGTGGTGCCCAGAATAAATGATTTTCATTCCAAAAGCAGCCGCGCGTTTTGCAACAGCCTGACCGATTCTCCCTAAACCTATAATTCCTAGAGTCTTACCGCTTAATTCCGTACCTAAAAAGAATGTCGGCGCCCACCCTTTAAATTGCTCAGGTGTTTCACGACATAAACGGTCACCTGCTGAAATTCTTCGCGCCACATCTAAAATCAATCCGAGAGTTAATTCCGCTGTCGCTTCCGTGGATACATCCGGTGTGTTAGTTACCGCGATGCCCAGCTCTTGCGCTTTTTTTACATCAATATTGTCAAAACCAGCGCCAATATTCGCTACGATTTTAAGATTTTTAGCAGATTCCAGTACTTTTGCTGTAATTGGTGAAGAAAGTGGGCAAATGATTGCTTCCACATCCGTAACGTTTTTTATTAGCTCAGACTCCGTAATATTTTCTTTGCCTTTGTACGTTTTTACATCCCATTTATCTAGAGCTTCCATCGTTTCTGGTAGTAATTTTCCTGCTACAAATACGCTTGCTGTCATCTCTTTCACTCCTCCAGTGCCATTTTTACCCTTATTTCATTGTAATCCGTTTTTTATGAAAGGTAAACGATTTTACGCACCTTTTCCTGGCAAAATACGATATAATGGAAACGGAAGCGAGGTTTGAAATCATGAAAAAAATTACTGCGCCGCGGATTCCTGATGGGGATTTGACGGTTTATCCGAATGATACATATTTTATTGAAGATATTGGAGAAGTTAGTGAGCAAATCTTTAGAAAAACGACGCTAACTGGGGAAATTTTCGAGCATTTTCATTTAGAAACGATTATTTTTGATGGTTGTGTTTTTGATTCGGTTTCTCTTGTAAGTGCGAATTTGACTGATGTCGTATTTAAAAATTGCGATTTGTCGAATTTAGATTTAATGGGCGCCGTTATTCATCGGGTACGTTTTGAAAATTGTAAATTAATTGGTGTGAATTTCAGTGATGCTACACTTAGAAATTGCGTTTTTGTTGATTGTTATGCGGATTATGTTGCCTTTCGCTATGCTAACTTGAAATGGGTGGCATTTGAGGCGGGCGCGTATACGAATAGCGATTTTAGCGGGGCTCAACTGGTCGACACCTATTTGGAACGACTTGACTTGAATAAAGCACAGTTTTTGAATTGTGCGCTAAATGGGATTGATCTTAGTTCTTGCATTTTTGAGTCGATTACTGCGATGCCGCAAGATTTGAAGGGTGTGAGCATTGATTTTTCTCATGCTCCTGCCTTGATGCCGTTGTTTGGAATACGGGTTAAATAATTGAAAAAAGATGGTTCCGCGTTACTTTGGAACCATCTTTTCATGTTTAATTAGCCATTCTTTTCGGGCAAGACCGCCGCCGTAACCTCCTAATGCTCCGTTAGTATTGATTACACGATGGCACGGGACGATGATGGATAATTGGTTAGCCCCATTTGCTCTTGCCACAGCTCGACTCGCTGTTGGTCGCCCTAGTTTTTCTGCCAACCTTTTGTACGAAATCGTTTCACCTACCGGAATTCGTCGCAGTTCATTCCAAACACTTTGTTGAAATTCAGAGCCAATATAACGAATTGGTGTCTCAAAATCAACTAGCTCGCCATCGAAATATCTCCCTAATTCTTCTTCCATTTGCTTAATTACCGCTGTTTTTTCAGGGGAAATTGCTGCTTTCAATCGCATTCGCAGCTTTTTTATTTCAGTTTCTAATCCTTTCCGATCAACAAATTCTAGCAGAAGTAATTTATCATCATCGGAAATTGCCAACATTGATCCTAGCTTAGTTTCAATCCAAGCAGAGTACAGAATCGTTATATCTTTTGATTTATGAGGAACATCTCCCATCGTTTTTGAAAAAGCATCTCGGAACCCATTACCAGACTCATAACCACTATCAAGTTGCGCATTAATAATCGAATCCCCGCTCCGAATATGCTTAAAAGCAAGTCCAAGCCGCCGCGAACGCGCGTACTCAATAAAAGTCATTCCAAACTGCTTCTTAAACTGGCGCCGCGCCGTATTTGCACTAATGGATAATTCATCAAAATCTTTATCAGTCCATTTTTTCTCCGGATTTTTCTCAATTGCATCGACAAGTAACTTCACAGCTGGAGACAATTTCGTCGGATTGGAGAGCGGTTCACAACGCTTGCAAGGCCGGTAAGATGCAAGTAACGCCTCCTTGGCTGTACTGAAAAACTCACAATTTTCTTTTAAAGGTTTCTTCGCCGGACACGTTGGACGACAAAGTATTCCCGTCGTTTTCACTCCGACAAAAAATACGCCTTCATAATTCGAATTTTTCTCCACTAACATATCGTAATATTTATCAATATCCCGCTGATTCGTTATCACAAGACTTTCCCTCCTTCGAAAATACGCTCAACTTCCTGCTGAATCGCTAAATTAGCCTGAAAAAAACTAAACGGTCCATAACTGATTCTTTTCACACCGATTTTTTGTAATTCCTCGACTGAGA
This sequence comes from Listeria innocua, assembly GCF_028596125.1. GTDB lineage: Bacteria > Bacillota > Bacilli > Lactobacillales > Listeriaceae > Listeria > Listeria innocua. The sequence goes on along the minus strand of NZ_CP117229.1, from coordinate 72,701 downwards.
GCATCCCATCCATCATCATAATATTGACTGGAAGTGGTGATTTCTCAACAAATGCGCGAATTAATTTTGGTGATAACAGACCCGGGATAAAAATAGCATCCGCCCCAGCCTCCTTGTATGCCTTTGCCCTGTTAATCGCTTCTCCCACCAAGTCTACCGTCTCATCTCGCCCTTGGAAAAAGACATCTGTACGCGCATTGATGAAAATTTCCCTGCTCATTTTCGCCGCCGTTTCTTTGATTGTCTTGATTTTATCACATTGCGCCTCAGTACTGCATAACCCCGGATTTGCAGCACCAATAAGCTGATCTTCCACGTTCACGCCACAAACATCAATCGCCAGCAACCGCTCCACATTCTGAGCCAGTTCCTCCAAATTTCTTGCATATCCAGTCTCTATATCCACCGTCAGCGGCAAACTCACATTCTCGGCAATGCGCGAAATAACTGAAAACATCTCGTCAAAAGTTAAATGCTCCCCGTCCACTACGCCGAGTGACTCTGCAATTGCATAACTGCTTGTCGCTATTACTGATGCTCCTCCTTGTTGAATTGCTCTGGCGGAAGCGACGTCCCAGCAGTTGTAGAGGGTTAGTGGGGCGGGGAGTTCGTGTAGGGATTTTAGTTTTTTAAAGTTTTTTGTCATTGGTTTCAACTCCATTTGTTAGGATGGAGTTAGTATAGCAGGTGTGGGGGTTGGGGGTGCGAGGAAAATTAACATGGATGTTTTTTGGTAGATGCATGTAGAAATGTAAACTCTTGCATATGCTAAGTAGCCTAAGATTCTCTCCCCCATCTTAGACTACTTGTTCCCGTATGTAGTTGGTTTTTATTCTCTATTTGAAATTTGTTATAGAAATTTGTCACTTGCTTTTTTGTTGGTTTTTAATGCTACTTTAGTTTCTTTTTCTCTATGATTATTAATAAAAAGCAGCACTATCTACAACCATTCTTACCAATCCCAGTTTTCCGTAAAAGTTTATTTGGATGACAACAATTTAATAAATCTATTTTCAATATCACTTGTGAGTTTAGCAATTACAATCCTGTTTACTCTTTTGTACTCTAAATTTTCACTTCTCCCATAATGGACAGGGGTATTCTGGCGGTTCCCCGTCTTTTACTCTTCGACGATTTGACAAGACTGTAAGTTGCATAATATTTAAAAATTGGTTAAATGCTTGGAAAATATCCTCAAATTCATATTTCCCCATTACACTAGCTCTATCAGCTGTCATGTAAACTTCAAATTTAGCTTCATTCTTTTCAATTCTAACTTGATATTCTTGTCGATTATTTTTCTCACCTTCGAATATAGCGTATCTTAATTCTTGATAACCCAGTAAATAAATATCTTCTTCTAAAATTTTTTTATATTCCATTAAATCATAACTCATTATTTTATCTCCTTTAAAAGATTCAATTTTTCATACCAATCAACTACTGTTCCTAGTTGAATTTGAGTTCCTCCACCAGCTCCAAATACTTGTACTACTTCTCCTTGTTGAACGCTAGCTAAGTCTTTGAAATAAAATTCTATTTCTCATATTCGCATGAGTCCTCGCATTTTCTTCATGGTTATCGTCCAAGCCTTATTCTAAGTTTCCATTAATCAATAGAAGCAATCATCCATTTAATATAAGTGCTCATTAAGTTAATTTAAAGGTATATTTTTTCGTTCCTTCTCAATCTTTACTTCATTTTTCGGTACCCATTTTTCATAATAATATTTATCAGTTCTTTCAAAATTTAATTCTTTAGCTATTTCTGTATTTATAGTACCAATTCTAAAAAAATCTTTGGTTTCAGTAATAGATTCAAATTCCTTTTCTTTATACACGACTATATCTGATATTTCATACAGCTCTTTTATACAAGAAAAGTCAACTTCACATATATATAAGTCTGGCAATTTTTCTTTATTTAAATAGTTATCTGGGTATTCTTTCTTTACAAATCCCTTTTGTATATCTTGTTCATTACTACTAACAAGTCTTACTGTATTATCACCAATTTTACTAACTTTATAAATAACTTCTTTGTATTTAGCAAATTTTGTACTCATAGTTAGCAATCCCCTTTCTAAAGCTGCTCAAGTAGTTCCTAAAGAACACAGAGTAGTTGACTTTTCCCTACTATTTATACAAAATTGTCAAACTGTTGATAAATAGGTAGTAGCATATAACGAACTCCTTGCATGCATTACCTTATATTATAAAAAATATCTATACTACTTATATTACTTCTTGGATCATATTCAGAAATTATTTTTCCCCAATTATAACTTACATTATTTTGAATACCGTTCTCACTTAATATTTTATCGTGTATTGTTTTCCTATCTATTTCATTAGATTCAGAAATGTTTTGATCACAATTAATAAGAGAAACACTATATAATTGCTTTTCTTTAAAAAATAAATTTACAAAGTAATGATACGTATCAATTTTTTGTATTTTCTCCAGATAAATTATTTTAATCCCGTCTTGTCCATCATAATACTTTGTGTTCTTAAATTCATCAAATTGATATTCAGGATGAACAATCAATTCATCATTTATCTTCAATTCTCCATTTACAGTATTTAACATTTATTTAGCTCCTCAATCAATTAATTTTATCTCATCAATAGGTATTAAAATGCCTTTTTCTATTAATTCATTTACATTTGGAACAAAAACTTGAAGTGCTCCACCCTCACCAAATTGTGGATTAGCTTTCGTAAATCCAGATGCTGCATCAACTTCACTATTCACTTTATACCCTGTCATACTTTTCCGATAGCCATAAATAGGATGTTTTTCGACTTGTAATCCTTCAAAAATTTTAGTCGCACTAATATCAGCATTTTCTATGACTTCCTTAGTGGTAAAGTATTCTGATCCATTTGGCTCTCCTCTGTAAATGACATCCCCCACTTTCAATACAATGTCCTCATAGTCATCCACTCCTGGATATTTACCGCCCCCTTGCCAACTCCTTGCAATTGACGATGGGCTTTTCAGTTCATTAGTTTTACCGATTTTTTCTATTGTACCACCCTCTCCGCCGCCCTTCACATTCAAATTATCCATGTTTTGCATAATATCTTTCAGCTTTTTCTTCGCGGCTATCGCGGCGGCTCCGGTGGCGCTTTGTTCCGGGATACTGCCTCCTCCCGCAAAGGCGAGTTGCTCTCTCGATGGAAGTGTGAAGGTTTCTTTGGTTTTGTTTTGGATAGTTTTGCCCATCGTGCCGATATCGTCGAGGTCTTTGGTGAGTTTCTTTTGGACGGCTTCGCTGACTTTTTTCGCATTGGCCAACCGGAGATCCATCGCTTGTTTCCCTGCTTGAATCCCATTGTCGATGGTTCCTTTGCCGACGTTCTTGCTACCTGCTAAAACATTATCGCCTACGCGGACAAGTTTCGAGCCGGCACTGGCAGCTTTCGCTCCTGTGCTCAATGCTTTCACACCTGGAACGATATCTAGCAGTGCTAAACCGCCACGGAGCGCTCGTTCTTCCGCACTTAGTTCTCGGCCAGATACCCAGTCCTTCCCGCTGATTGCCGAACCAGCTTCTAAACTCCCGTATCCTACCGCTAAGGCAAGGCCGGCGGGTGGGCAGAAAATACTGACACCCACAATCACCACGGTCGCCACAATGCTGACCCAAAACTCTTTCTCTTGTTGTTCATCTTTAATCGATTTATATTCAAATGCCCGACTATGTAACATCCCCATTTGAAAGTCTTTTTCGCTCACTTCTTGATTTGGATTCGCTCGTTGCCAGTCCCTATATTGTAGTTGCATTTGGTTTGCGTAGAAGTTATCGTCGTTCATCAAATCTTCGATCGTCGCACCTTCTTTGATGGACTCGATGACTTGCGAACCGCCAGATGTAGTTGTATAGGTTTGTTTCGACTTCGCACCAATCCGGTTGGTGGTAGAATACGTCGAAATACTCAAATCTTGCATGCTGTCCACAAACGCATCCAACTTCTCATAAAACGGTTGGTTTACCAGGGTTTCCATCTTTTCCCCTGCATGACAACTAAACTTATACAATACCATCAAATCGTCTTCGATGGCGCTGTACTTCCCACGATAGTTGGTGTGTTGAAAGGAAATCGCGCGGTCAGAGTCCAGTTCTTGGATACCTTCTTCCATATTTTTCGATACTTTTTCTAAATTATTAAATAAGCCGCCCAGCCAGTTCGCTGCGGCAAATGGGGCGAGGGCACTTTTGGCTTATCGGTAGTTGACTTCTTTCATTCATCTGGTATCCGATTTCCTAGGTTGGAATAGCGGTTTTTGTCTGAGTTCTTCTGGATCTCACATTAATCAATATGGTTAACATCCCATTTAACTTTTTGAATCGATTTTCTATATACCTAATCTATTGAATTACAGTCACTGCGACCAAATAAATACAGCTTTTTTAATTCTTCTACAAACTTAAAATCTTCCTCTAGCTCAAGTTTTTCAATTATTTCATAAAAATGTTTTAAATCTAAACTATAGTTACATAAAACTTTAGCCGCGATGTTTAATTTTCTTGATTTAGTAATATATATTACGGATTTATCTTTCCCGTAATACAAAACATTGTACCTGTCATTATTTTCTTTTTCTAACACGATTCTACCTTTTCTCCTATCAAAAAAAGAGTAGTATCGCTCTCCAAAAACAAGCATAAAAATTGTTTTAATTTCTTCAAGTGACTGCGCCTTATCAATCTCATCTTTAATATTCGAATTATAGTCTTTAAACTCCAGTTTATTCTTTCCATAAATGTATACTGCTATTATCGCCCTATCCTCTTCTGAAAACGAAGCCACCGTATATTCTTTTCCTCTTACCATATTCATTAAGTCAAAGTAACCACTCCGCTTGTTCAATATTACTTTAACAAAATTCTCTGGATAGTGATTTATTCCTCGAACAGCAATAGAAATTAGGCTATTTGCATCATTTATAATAGAAAACTCTGTTTCAATTTTATTGTATATGCTGGAAATGTTCATCATCTTTACTCCTTTATGGATTTAGAAGAAACTCCCCATATCACAAGGTTTATATTCAAAAAAACACAAGCGGAAAAGAGAATATAACCTAAGGACATTCACCTGTGCTTAGGTCATTTCTATCAATACAGTTCTCTACATTCTCTTAAGATATTCTTTTTTCCACTCTTAATTATCCCATAACGGACAGGAGTATTCTGGTGGTTCCCCGTCTTTCACTCTTCGACGATTCGATAAAATCCTACTTTGCATAATATTTAAAAATTTATCCATAGCATCAAAAACATTATTAAACTCATGTTTCCCCATTACACTAGCTCTATCAGCTGTCATATAAACTTCAAATTTAGCTTCATTCTTCTCAATTCTAACTTGATATTCTTGTCGATTATTTTTCTCACCTTCGAATATAGCGTATCTTAATTCTTGATAACCCCGTAAATAAATATCTTCTTCTAAAATTTTTTTATATTCTTTTAAATTATAATCCATCAATTTTGTCTCCTTGTTATTTATTGGTAACTTGATTAGCGAGCTTGCTCTTACTATTCACGACTTTACGTTCCAATACCAAACCGAAGATAAAGTATCTTTTTATTTTATAAAATTACTCTTCTTCTGTATTTTTCTCTGGCCATAAACCTGTTTCAGCATATTTCATTACTTCATAGGCACCGTCTCATGACTTGAACGCTTTTCCCATCAGCGCTTTTGTAATGGGAAAGAATACTGGTTCACAAGTTACTCCTTTAGGGAAAGTTATTTGAAACTCTCCATTTCTTTCTATTACTGCGAATCCATTTCCTCTATAAATTTTTTCCATTAAAATTTATCCTTCCATCATTTTAATACATTTTTAGCAATATATTCATCCTCTTAATTGTATCTACAACAGCTTCAGGTATTCCACCACTTGTGGATCCTCCTGGTTCCCAAAAACTTTGCCAAGCACCTGATTCATTACCACTAGGCACTCTCATATTGGTGGTTTTTTTATATCTAGTAACACAGGATTTTCTCCTAAACTCATAGGTTCAAGTCCTAATAATTCTTCCAAAATTCTAGGATTTCCGTCAGCAACAGATATAGCTTTATCTGTATACTGCTCATTAGACTCACCTTTACTTAAGGTCTAATTTTTAAGATTCAACAAATTACGTAAAATAGCCTTATAATCCACTTGATTCTGATCTAACTCTATGGCATATTCTTTAATCATTTGTTTAAAATACATATATTTCCAGGTGAAATTAGCTAGAACTTTAGCTCCCATTGTCAAACTAGAGTTATCATTACTTATTGTATGAAAAATCATATCTATATCACAATAACCCACTACATAAGTATTTTTTTCGTTAATAAGGCAAATGGCATCTTTCTTATAATTTTCTATTTCGAACAAGTTAGAATCCAGAAATCTTGACAGACAGTTCTTTGCCTCTATCTCGTTGGAAATAGTGTTCTTAAGTTCCGGTCTAGGACAAATCGTTTTAAATCGGCTCATTTTAATCATTATTCCAAAATAAAAGATGGCTACTTCTTTATCATGTAATGTCATAATTTTTGTTTTAGTACCTCTAGACAATTTGAATAGCTCGTATTTTAATTCATTGCAGGCTAAAACAAAGATAATATCTTGATTTACAATACCATTTGCTCGTTCTCTTACTTCTATTTTTTTTCTATCTTTATCAGAATCAACGATGTATCTATCTTCACCTAAAAAATCTACTAGTTTTTTTATCATATTTAAAATACCTCCTAATTAACTAATTCTAAATATTCTTCATCTATTAATTGCTCTACAGATAATACAGTACCATCCTCAGTTATCCCATAAAGTTGTGTTGCTCCTCCTTTTTGATCAAACCAAGGAGCTGTTTCTCCTTCTATAATTTTGAATGGTTTTTCTACTCTATATTTATAGTAAATAGAGGTTTCACTATGTGGAGCTAGAGCGCGTTCCTCAAACGAAAAGCCTGACTTTGCTAAAAATTCCCCACTAGGCTCTCCATATCTATCAAAAAATTCTCCCACATTCGCAAGTCTTTCATGCGTTTCTCCTATAAAACCGTTATTTGGAGGCCAATTAATCGCTCCAGTTTCCTGATTATAATACTTCGGATTCTTATATACTTCTTCATATTTTTTAAACAACTCTTTACTTGGAGGATAATCCCACTTTTTCATATTATCAGGAATTTCAATATCATCTAGATATTTTCCACTATTTTCTGCACCCTCAATTATACCAGCTTTACCGCCGCCCTTCACATTCAAATTATCCATGTTTTGCATAATATCTTTCAGCTTTTTCTTCGCAGCTATGGAGGCGGCTCCAGCGGCACTTTGTTCCGGGATACTGCCTCCTCCCGCAAAGGCGATTTGCTCACGCGGTGGAAGCGTGAAGGTTTCTTTGGTTTTGTTTTGGATGGTCTTGGCCATCGTGCTAATATCGTCGAGGTCTTTGGTGAGTTTCTTTTGGACGGCTTCGCTGACTTTTTTCGCATTGGCCAACCGGAGATCCATCGCTTGTTTCCCTGCTTGAATGCCATTGTCGATGGTTCCTTTGCCGACGTTCTTGCTACCTACTAAAATATTATCGCCTACGCGGACAAGTTTCGAGCCGGCACTGGCAGCTTTCGCTCCTGTGCTCAATGCTTTCACACCTGGAACGATATCTAGCAGCGCTAAACCGCCACGGAGCGCCCGTTCTTCCGTACTTAGTTCTCGGCCAGATACCCAGTCCTTCCCACTTATCGCCGAACCAGCTTCTAAACTCCCGTATCCTACGGCTAAGGCAAGGCCGGCAGGTGGGCAGAAAATACTGACACCCACAATCACCACGGTTGCCACAATGTTGACCCAAAACTCTTTCTCTTGTTGTTCATCTTTAATCGATTTATATTCAAATGCCCGGCTATGTAACATCCCCATTTGAAAGTCTTTCTTACTCACATCTTGATTTGGATTCGCTCGTTGCCAGTCCCTATATTGTAGTTGCATTTGGTTTGCGTAGAAGTTGTCTCCGTTTAGTAAGTCTTCGATCGTCGCATTGTCTTTCACGGATTCAATTACTTGTGGCTGATTGCCGTAAGAAGACATGTACGTTTGTTTCGACTTCGCACCAATCCGGTTGGTGGTAGAATACGTCGAAATACTCAAATCTTGCATGCCATCCACAAACGCGTCCAACTTCTCATAAAACGGTTGGTCTACCAGGGTTTCCATCTTTTCCCCTGCATGACAACTAAACTTATATAACACCATCAAATCGTCTTCGATGGCGCTGTACTTCCCGCGATAGTTAGTATGTTGAAACGAAATCGCGCGATCTGAGTCCAACTCTTGGATATCTTCTTCTGCTTCTTCCATATTTTTCGATACTTTTTCTAAATTATTGAATAAACCGCCTACCCAATTCGCTGCGGCAAATGGGGCGAGGGCACTTTTGGCTTCACGCCAGTCGTCTTCTCGGTAGTTGACTTCTTTCATTCATCTGGCCTCCTTATACCTCTAAAGCTGCGATAATTTTTTCGGCAATATCTCTGTCTGCATCAACCATGGTTTGGAGTATATCAAACACAACAGAGGACGCCATATTGTATTGGTCTTGAAGTTCCATTACACGTTCATTCGCTTTAGGTACTTTATCCATTGCTTTTTTTGCTTTGCCTTTGGTTAAATACTTATTTGCTTTTAACTGATTTATTGCTGGTTTTATCACACCCTCAAATTCATTGGCAATAGCTAGTAGCTCTTTGGCAATATGAGTCATTTCATCTGGATTAATATCTATTGTAGAAGCGGCTCCTGCACCGCCCATCGTTTGTTGTGCCATCTATTTAGCCTCCTCATAAGGAAATTCAAGTTCATCAAACAATAATTTTAATAAAGCATACTGACTTCCATGGTAATAGGTATCGTTTACAACATCTATCATCATTAATTTGTCTTCCATCTCAAATGCCAAGTACTGTTTGTAATATTTAGCATTGTTTTTTTCTTTTGGTTCCTCATCCACATGAAAGAATTCCATACTAATAAAATTTTTCTCCGGATCAAAAGCAGTTGCTCGTTTACGCTCTTCATTAGTCAATTCTTCTTTTAGAAACTCAGTCTCTCTTTCACCAGGTTCTCTACGAATGAGCGGAAAGAAATCTTTTATCATTTCTAGCGCATAAATTTTATTCATTCGTTCAAATCGATATTCTCTTTGAGGAGTTATCTCAATCATTACAAGTAGTTCATTGGGTGTTTTTTCTGGAAAAGCAAACATCAACTGGTTCATACGCACATACTTTTTACTTTGATAATATTCAATTAAGGAATCAATCAAAAAGCCGCCGCCATCCGTTAGCTCGCCTGCATTATTTAATATCCCTTTACTCTTGAGCCGGTCAAACCCTTCAGCAAAAACATCTTCTCCCTTTAATAAAAAAGTAAGCTTGTCAGGAACACCAAATAAGTGTTGCGCATCGATTGGAGAAAGTAAAAGGTATAACTCAACAGGGGAAAATACGTCTATCGTTTCCACTGTCATAGTCTTTTCACATCCTTGAAGTATGAAGTATTCTCAAAATCCTCTACATAATCTTCTAAGGAAGTTAATGCTTTCTTTTGCTTTTTATAGTTTTTCTTCACATCAGCATGATACTTTTCAATTAATTCCATGAAGGTAAGGAAAGCGTCCCGCGATTTACCACTCCAAGATGCGCCTTCTACATAAGAAATAACTGATTTGCATTTTTTATGTGTTGATTCTAAGCTTTTTTCCACTATGGCAGCCGATTTTTTAGCTTCAGCAACTTTTGCGGCATCAATTTTCACATTACCCATTCTTTAGCCTCTCCTCTCGTTCTTTTTTCTCCTTCTCTTTCTTTGCTTGCTCTGCTTTTTCTTCTTTTATGGCCAATGCTTTATACTCTAAATATTTTCTATAAGCTGTATCAATAGCACTTTTCAAACTGGCACGTTTATCTTTTTCTTTATCTATATATTTTTCAAGCTGCTCTAAGACTTTCTCATTTTTTTCTACAAACGGATTTGCAGGAATACCTTTGCTCGGCATATCAGGCATTCCTTTTTTATACGCACTCAAATCACTTTTTACTTCTGCCATTTTTTCATCATGTTTTTTGAGAGCATCTTTTAGATAGTCATGCAGCTTATCGTATTCATCTCGTTTTTTCTCAGTAGGTGTTTTCCAGAAATCTGTTAGACCCATCATTAACAGCTCCTTTCAATTATTGATTTGGTGCAATAAGTTTAATTTTTTCATATTGACCTTGTTTAATGTAATACGCTTCATACGGCGCTAGCAGAGCTTCTTTATAGATGTTGTTTATGAGACTGAGAATATTTTGATCTGAAATCCGTCCAAGTAAGATACCGGTTTTTTGTTTTCGTAATTCACCAGAAATTTCATCTCGAGCTCTATATAGAATTCCTGTTTGGCTTCCGGTAACAAAGTAGATACCTAATTTAGGTCCATTTTCAATTAGTCGGACCATATTTTTCCTAGCTTCCAGAGACATCTGTTCCGCAGCATAGATACTATCCGTTAGTAGTACATACATTGGTCGTAATTCTTCAACATACATTTTGAGTGTGATTTCTCCATTCGATGCCCGTTGAATCTCCTTCCAACCATCTTCTCGAGCTTCGAGTACGCTAACAATTTGCTCTGAAGCACTATTCATGGCAGTTTCCTCACCTGCGTATATATTTACGTTGTTTCTGTACTGTTGGAATCTGTTAGACGAATTGTCATATAGAGCAATATCCACTTCCATATTCTGACCAATTAGTTCAGTTAGCGAAACCATGGTTCTTTCCAAAACATCTGCATTATCTGTTAAAACAAGTGTGTTGCCATCTGTTTGCACATCTAAATTGACTGGTAATACATCTTCAAAATCTACTGCTATTGGCGTTTTTCCTTCTGAAAATGATTTTTGGACTTGTTTATTTTCTAGATATTCAAGCATATTGATAACTTCAGGTACCATTGGAATTGGCGCAGGTCGTGATCCGTTCCACTCGCTAGACATCGCTTCACTTTCCGCTTGGATTTTTTCAATAATTTCAAGTGTTCCATCCGCGCAAACTGGCAGTGCCGTTTGGAAAACAGTTGGCTCTTCTAATTTAACTAATCCACGGCCCGGAAGTTCTTCAATGGCTAAATCGGTTTTTCCTACAATACTTCTTGCTTCACCTGGTTCAATCATAAATAACGGTATTTGATGTTTTATACTTGCTAACATTTGTACTCGAATAGCATTTTGTCTAACTGCACTCATAACTAAATGAATCCCTACACTCGCTCCTTCACGAGCAATTTGAGCAATTAGTTTTTCAAATACATCTTTATAAGGGGCTTCTCCAACAGAATCAAATGCATCTATAACGAGTAAAATTGCTGGAACTTCTTCCTTACTTGCTTTTTCATACATTGAAATATTCGCAACACCATATTTACTCAATTTTTGCTTACGTTCTTTTAATTCTAGTGTTAAGCGACGAATAAGTTTTCCAATTTTAATTTCTTCATCTACCATAATCGTGTCAGCAACATGCGGTAATTTTTTCAAAGGTAGTAGCCCATTTGTTCCTAAATCTAGTAAATAAACATGCAATCTTTCAGGGTTATGCTGTCTTGCTAAGTCCATTGTTATTGTTTGTAAGAAAGTCGATTTACCGTAACCTGGGCTAGAAAACACAGCTAAATGCCCATCTTTTGCCAAATTAATTGTTAATGGCTCTTGCGCTTGCATTTGTGGTATGTCTAAAAAGCCAATGGTAGCTTGAAGAGGTTGTTTCTCACCGCTCCATAGCTCTTCAGTATTTACTTGGTGCAATTCTGGTAAGAAAATTTGTTCCTCTAGCGGCGGCAGCCAAGGTCTCAGCAACGCCTCAATCCCAGAAGCCTCCGTATACGCATGAATATGATCAATCACCGCATCAAGTTCACTCGGCAGTTTCGTCAAATCATCCTTCTTATCTAATCCGCTCAAATCCTCTGTCAAAATATCATACTGACCCAAGTCATTAATTGCATAAATCGTCGTATCAATATAATCCGTGCTTTCCTTATCTGGCACATAATCCGCGCCACTCCAAGCACTCTGGAACAATTCGTAAATTTCGTTATTACCAACTTGCAAGTATGAACGACCTGGTAGTGTAATTTCTGCTGCGTCTGGTGTTTTCAAAATTTCGTTTGAATCGCTGGCGTTTTGTACTTTTAGGGCCAGTTTGAATTTGGAGTTGGACCAGATTTGGTCATCCACGACGCCGCTTGGTTTTTGGGTTGCTAGGATTAAATGGATTCCGAGTGAACGCCCGATACGTGCTGTCGAAACGAGTTCTTTCATGAATTCTGGTTGTTCTGATTTCAGCTCGGCAAACTCATCCGAAATCAGGAATAAATGCGGCATTGGTTCGGTCGCTTTTCCTTGTTTGTATAGTTTTTGGTATTGGTTGATGTGGTTAACATCGTGCTCGCCAAATAACCGTTGCCTTTTTTGCAATTCGGCTTTGATGGAAGCTAGTGCACGCATGGATTGCGCGCCGTCCAAGTTTGTAATTGTTCCAAGTAAATGGGGCATGTTTTTAAATAAGTTCGCCATTCCGCCGCCTTTATAGTCAATTAGCAAGAATGCGACTTCATATGGGTGGAAATTGACGCCCAGTGAGATAATGTAAGACTGAATGATTTCTGATTTACCAGAACCAGTCGTCCCAGCTACCAAACCATGCGGCCCGTGCGCTTTTTCATGTAGATTCAATTGAACAATATCGTCTTTCCCGCGCAAGCCTAGTGGTACAGCAAGGCTCTTATACGTTTCATTTTTCGCCCAGCGTCCAGCAATGTTTAGCTCCTCGACACGCTCCACACCGTACATTTCAAGGAAAGTGACGGATTCTGGAATAGAGTTTTTCAAGTTTTGTAGATGGTTTAGCGGCGCAAGAGCACGGCTGATTACTTCTTTGTCAAAATCTGCTGGCAAATGGTCAGGCACGAATGCTCGGTTTACCAGATCGCCTTGTTCCAAAATAATGTTCCCGCTCTTCGCATCACGAATATCCACGACCGTCTTCACGTGTTCTGGCAAGCTCTCCATCACATCCTGTACGAATACTAAAGAAACACCTAGTTCGCTTGGATCTTCATTGAAGAATTCCATCACTGTGTGGTCGAGTACTAATTTTTCATCGGTAATCAAAACTACATAATGTGGCGTGAAATATAATTTTTCCTGCTTGCTCGCTTGTTCAGTGAGCGCTTGTTTACGTTCTTTTAAAATTTGATAAAGCGAGTTCAGCACTTGGTCGCGCGAACGTTCATGGTAAACAAAACCACGCACATTCACATCACGCATATTCGCATGCGGTAACCAGCGCATCCAGTCCCAATCCGCCTTCTCTTCTTCTGGGAAAATGGTAATAAATTGCAAATCATAATAACTATGGAAAAGGGATGTTTGCATTACCAACATTTGAAGTTGCTCTAATACTAAACGGCGCGGTCCAATGTAACCCACTGGTCCGTGCATTAAATCTGTCGCAACTGGCACTTCATTAATAGATAAAAATTGTCCTTTGATTTTCACAGCTTCATCAATAAGTTCATCTTTGTCCTGACTAAATTCTTCTTGTTGAAATTCGACGGAAAAACTACTTGCTTCGGCGCCGCGTCCAACTCGGAAAGTCAAGAAATCATGGTGGAACATTGTTTTTTCATAAATACGCGAATCCACGCGTAACGCCATTTTTTCCAGTTCAGTTACATCCGGATAATGGTAAGTTAAGGCGTGGCGTTGCTTCTCGCTTGTTTCATGTAATTCTTTTGTTTTTCGTTTTAAATATAGATCATAGCTCTCGATTCTTTGTTTTGAATCAATTTTGTATTTTTTGCGTGATTTTACGTAATTAATAATCGCCATCGTTATCGTTACTGCCGACATCGCGATGGTCATAATAATATACAGCCCGCGAGGTTGGAAAATAGAAATCATCACAGTAATCGCAACCATGATAAGCGGCGGTAAAATTATCTTAATTAAGCCATCTGTTGGTTTGGAGGGCTTACTAGAAGGTTTCGCCATGCTGATTTTTTCTTCTGGAGCACGGTAAATAATCCGCGGAGAACGGTGATAATCTGGATAGTCTTCACCGAACGAATTGTCCGCTGCGAATAAAGGCGCTAATTTGCTCGTCACGCGATTTTTCACAGCAAGTACACTAATATCTTCTTTTCCGATTGTAATCGTCACACCGTCCGTATAGAGCTGATCACCCGGTTCTAGAACGCAGTCTTCTGTTACTAAAGAAAAATTATGATAAATTTCGCCATTTAAAACTTGTAATTTAAACAGTTTCTCCTTCGCATCACGCAAAAGTAAAAAGTCTGATTTTGTGCCATCAATCGTAACATCATTCTCCGTTCCCGCGCCAAATGCTACAGAAATGTTCATGACGACATCATACACTTGCGTATCCAAATCTTGGCAAAGATAAAATGCTAGATTGTCCACTTTCACGGATTGGTTCACTTGAAGCGCTGTTGTACCGACATTCCACGAGTTTTCATCATATTTAACTTCCATTGATTCAACTAGTTCTGGATAAGTAATTTCGTGTTCGATTGTATTACCAATTGTCACGACTTTTTCAGGGGACAAATGGTGTTTATGACATTGCTGCCCGTTACTAACAATTAATAAAGCCTCTCTATTCATGGTTCATTCTCCCTTATTTTGCTTCTGTATTTGTTGATGCGTCTGTTTCTTTCGTTTGTGCATTTACTTTTTCATCATATTCTTTTAAATTTTCTTCTAGCGTTTTTAGTCTTTCTACTTTTTCATCGCCGCTAAGTTTTGTATCACTTTGGACTTGTTCGATTTGTTTCGTTAAGCTGTACATTGCAAGTGTTGGATCATCTAAAAGTTTCGCAATATCTAGTGACTTACCAAATTCACCGCGACCATTATAAATCCAGTAAAGTAAATTTTTCTGATCTGATTTCAAACTGATGGTATTCATAATGTTTTCTTTCTTTTTATCACTCATTTTTTCGCCGTTAACATAGGAATAAGCAAGCTCGTACTGCACTGATTGCGGCATTTTTTCAGGATCCACATTCTCAAGCCCTGTAATTACTTTGTCGTAGTCTGTTTTAAGAAAATTTTCGTTCGCTGTAAGTAAATCGTTTTGAAGTGGTACTTTGATGAATGCAAAATAGCTCACTGGAATGGCAAGTAAAATCGCTACAATAATAAAACCAACCGCAAGTCCGCGAAAGGTTCCGTATTTTTTCTTTGGAACAATTGCCATATTCTTTTTCACAGTTTTATTTTCTTTCACATAAGCTTCTTCTAAAATATCAGCAATATCTTGAATCGTTTTTGCATCTAAAATACTTTTTTCAAACTGAGTTCCTCTAGCACCCGAAAGCGAGCCATTATATAAATTTTCAAAAGAAAACTTCTTGGAAAACAGCGCAATCGCAAAACACTGATATTGCTTAAAGAATATTTCTTCGGTCAATTCATATGGTGGTAAAATATTCTTAATCCCGCGGTGAACAATACTCGGAACTAAATTTATATCAAAAATCAAATTATCGGGATGTAAGAAAAAAGTATAGCGTGTATTCAGTAATTCACTTAAATCCGCAATATTCCGCAACGCTCGTAGCTTATCTTCGCGTTCCATTTTGCGAACTTGCTCAAAGCCATATGTATGTTGAGCAATCTCATAAGAAATCGTATAGGAATCGCTATCGCTCGTAATTTTTGCCGGAACAAAATGAGCAGCTGGTTTTTCTAATAATTCTAGTTGCGCTAGTTCTTTTGCATGTGTTTTTGATTTAGGAAACGTTACACTCCACGCTAAATCCTCATAAGTAAAATCGTAAGCTGTTCCGTCCATTTCTGTTGTCTTATTCATCGTTTTCATTCTCCTTTTTTTCTATAAAATTTCTAAAATGTCGCCATCAGCAATTTGAAAATTAGTTAATTTATCATCATCGCTTAGTAAAATAGCTTTATTCGTCGTTTTTATTGTACATTTGGATAAATCTTTATATTCTATTTTGAGTGTTTCTGCCAAATTAATAATTAATGCTTTAATTGGTTGATGGACTGGGATGCGTAAATCATACTTATCCGCACCCCAATTAGTGAAATCAACCGTCACATTCATATGTGTATTTTTAGCCATTTCGTTTTCCCCGCTTTCTATTCAAATACATTACGCGCCGCCACATAAATTCCGCCAGCTAAAGCCAAAAGTGTTCCAGCAATTGCTCCACCAACTGTTTTTTGCTTTGTCTTTTTAGTTTCATCTTCTGTGATTGTTTCCGTAACCGTCGTTTCATTTGTTGCAGCCTTCGTTTCATATTCTTCAGCAAATAATTTTTCTTTTGTCTTTTTAACCGTTTCACCAGCAGTTGGCTCTTCTTCAAACAACGACTCTTTAATCCGGTCATATTCAGCTTTTTCTGTCGCTTTTTGTTTCGCTATCTTTTCATCCATTTCATCTGTAAAAAGTGGAATACCTTGTTTATCAAGCTCTGTTTCTTCCATGTCTTCCAGTTCTTTGGTCTTTTCTTCATTTGTCTTTTGAAGACGATCTGTTTTAATGTCCATTTTCCCACTATTTTCAAGATAACTATCCGAATCCGCAGCGAGGACACTAGGAGAAAAAGCGAAACAAATCAATACAATAAATACTGCAATATTAAATTTCATCTGAATCCTCCTCTGCATCTTCTTTGTTAGAACGGTGCCAAACGAACAGGTTAAGCCCTGTAAACACTAATGTCGCGCCAATCAAACTGTATACAATAATAATGTAATCTTGTTGCATACTTAAAATTCCATTCAGCAACTGTTCCATATATTGTAGTGGTGAAAATTTCCTAAAGGTCGCAAAAATTGATTCATTATCGATATTAAGTCCAACCGCATCTGTTAAAAATAGGTACAAACTCAAAACGAGTAAAACAATCGACATTCCAATCATGTTTAATTGGCGTAGTACGTACGAAAATGCAGTAACAAGCGCCATCATAATCAGTAAACAAACCCCAATCCATAGGAAAATCCCAATTTCGCCTAAATCAAAAATAAAGCCAGAAATAGCGCCGATTACTAAGCCTTCAATTATTCCAACACATATCATCAAAAACGTGATTGGAATATTTTTAAAGACAATGGACATTTCTTTTTCAAATTCATTTAGTTGCTGGCGTTTCTTCTCTTGGTGAGAAATAACATAACTTGTGAAAATCGCCAAAATTGTACAAATTAGAACCATGAAGTACGGCATTGATTTATCTCCAGCGACAATAGTTCCCGCATTCATTTTATCTACTGGATTACTTAAGAAACTGTAGAGATTTTCATTTTGCCGATCGCCAATACGGCTATTTTCCATAACTTTAGCGAAATTTTTCTGGAAAGTTTCATCATCTTTCAGTTTTTCTCCTAAGTCCTCCGATAAAGTAGAAGCTTCTTTAACTAGGGTTTCACCGCTTTGCTGAATATTCTTCGCTTCCTTATCAATCGCATCAAAAGTTTCATAGACAACTTCCGCCGACTTTAAGTTGCCTTCAGACGTCCCAGCAAGTGATTCACTTTCCGCTAAAAGTCCGGCAAATTCAGAATTCAGTTGAAGCGCCATTGTAGCTTCCTCACCCGTTTTATCTAAAACTACATCATTTTCTTTTATTAAATCCTTACTTGCATTTCGCCAAGATTCTAGATTTTCTAAAGTTAGTGCTAAATTGGTATTTAAATTTATTGCTTGTTCGGTTGTCTCAGTGAGCCTGTTAGTGACATCTTCTGAGCGCGAATTCGCTTCGGCCATTGTATATTTATAATCATCAATCCGTTGTTTGAATGCATTAATTTTTTTCTTATAATCCGCTACAAATCGGTCTGTTGTAAGATTTACAAAATTACTAATAACATCTTCCTTATTAAAAATGTAGTAATACGAAGACGTTTTCGCAGAGTTTTCTAAGGTAATACTATAATTACTAAAATCCGGTAGCTGTGCTGAGTCACTTGCGTCAATTCCGTAATACAAATCAAACAACGCCTGCAACTTATAATAATCTTTCACTGTATTAGTAATAGCTTTTACAGAAGTTTTTGTTTCGTTAAGATACGTAGGCTCTGTGACTTTAATAGGTACAACTTCTTTTCTAACTACGAGCGAACTTTCTGGAGTAGAGGGATCTAAACCAATTGGAATCGTAGGCATTTGAGGATATTCTTGTTTTTCATATTGTTGCAAGGAAGCAGTCCAATTAACTGCCCCAACTAAAGGCACACTTGCTCCCTCTTTTAGTTTCGCTGTCCCCGTAACCTTAATTTCAACTGGCGTCCCTAGAGCTGGAATGGTAAGTCTTAAGCCGTTTTCACCATAAGGAGCTACTTGAACTAATCCCGTTTGAGCATCTCCATTTACAACCCCAACAACATTTTCAAATGAAAAGTTTTCATCTAATGTTAGGAGAATTTCAGAAGCATATTCACTTCCTTCTAGGGTAATTGAACTACTTTCTAGCGCCACGCCTTCTGATTTCAGCTTGTTTATAGCGTCACTTTTTAGCGTATCTGTTGGTAGAGTTTTCATTTCATTTGTGATGCTGAAATTATCACCAAAAGCACTGCGATGACTGCTATAATATTTTTTTGAAATGGTTACAATATTTTTATATAACTCCTCGTCAAGTCCGATTGAAGCTAATTGGTCCGTATTGTATGTCGGTAAAGCCTTGATAGTTTTCACAATCATATTGTTAAAACCAGCATTAATATCCTCGCCAGCCAAATCTTTAAGACCAATTTCATTCAATCTATCAGAGTACTCGTTTTCTTGTAGAATACGTAACAAGTCGTTATATACTGCTGTACGGAAATCATTTTCGAGCGTTCCGATGATCTCAGCATCTAACGCTTCAATACGAGCATTCGTTTCTGCAATGTAGCTTTGTAACGCTTGAGTCTGGGTGAGTAACGAATTGTTTCCTTCTATAATCTGGAATTCTGAAGTCATCTGATCATTGGCTCTTTCTAAAGCGACTGTTTGCGTTCTAATATCTTCCGCAGTCAAAGTTCCATCAAATGTCTGTAAATTTTCCGCGAATCCGGCTCGAAGTGGACCATTTTCCTCTTGCGTTTTTGTAAAAGCATCCATATTCTTCATATGTTCCGCATTTTCTTTTTTAGCGAGATTTAAGCTTTCTTCAAAAGCCTTCATAATCTCTTGAAAACCCTGAAAACTCTCTTTAGAGGCTCCGGTATAATCTTCTACTGTTTTAAATTGTTTTGTATAATTTGATAGTGGATTATTTATATCTTTGTTGTAAATTGCGTCATATTTTTTCTCTTCTTTTACTAATGTGCCAATATTGTCTTGCGCTTCTTGTAACGTGGTTAAAATGCTCGCAAAATAAACATCAATAATACGCGTGTTGAAATCTTCCAATACAGACGCAGCTGTTTTTTCTGCTTCTGCTTTTAGGTCGCTATTTCCAACGTCATTTACTTTGTAACTAATGGTTACTTTTTCTGGCGCCTCTGATGTCATAGATAATGCTTTTTTAGAAAAATCACTCGGAATAACAATCATCATATTGTATACATCTCGTTTTAAGCCGCTCTCCGCAACACCGCGACTTACAACGTACCATTCATGTTCTTCGTCTTTTTCAACACTTTTAACAAATTGATTTCCAAACTCTGCCCGTTTTCCTTGGAATGTGTCTCCTTGGTCCTCATTAACAAGCGCGATAGTCATTTTATGCGCTTTTTCCGTATTATTTTTATCACCCTTACTAGCCCCTTGATTCAAGGCTAAATAAGTAATTCCTGCCGATAAAAAAATCGCCAAGACTAAAAAGAGTAAAATACTCCATTTTACTTTTTTCATTCATGTCCACTCCCGCTGTGTCTTTTTTTATATAAATGCCTTTTTAGACATAAGCTTTCTATTTTAGAAAAAGCCATGCAAAAAACTGCATGGCTTTTCGTAAAGCATCCAACGATATTTGTATGTATGCTTTACTGTTTAATGATTTTTAGAATCCGAAGTTTTGAGAAAGTTGTTGATCGTGCTCTTCTACTGCGTTTGCTGTCTTCTCAAGTTGATCGTTAATTTGATCCATTAAGTTTGCGAATTCAGTTACTTTTGGTTTTAATTGCTCAAATTGATCATCAAAACGCATAAAAGCTTGACCTTCCCATTCGCTACGTAGTTGATCTTGTAGTTGACTTAAACGACTTAGAATATCCTCAATATCTCGACCACTTTGACCGTAAGTTTTCGCGCGATCACGTAGTTCGCTTGGACTCATACGAATTTGACCTGACATTCACTTCATCTCCTCTTATTATCTATTGTGAATAAGCTATCACAATCAAATTATATCATGAATTCACAAAAGAAATTGTGACATAAAAACGAACAAAACCACTTCATTTCAACGTTATTAGGTATTTTTGTGGAATCCCATTTCTATAAAAAGATGTGTTTTTCACAAACAAAACTTATTTTTGTTAAATTTTACAACTTTTAAATACACAAATGATACACAGTGATTTTAAAGAAAAAGTCCTTGCCATGAGCAATATTTCCTATTAATAACATCAAAAAAACTCTCCAAGGAAAATCCTCAGAGAGTTTAGGTTGTAGTAATATTAAGCTAAACGCCACACGCTTTTAACAACGTGAGTTTGCGCGCGGTCAGGACCTACAGAGAACATAGAAACTTGCACACCTGTAAGTTGAGCAATGCGTTCCATGTAATGACGACAATTTACTGGTAGGTCATCTAATGATTGCACTTCAGTAATATCTTCTGTCCAACCAGGCAGTTCTTCATAAACAGGTTCACAACGAGCTAAGTCTTTCAAGCTTGCCGGGAATTCTGTAATTGTTTTTCCGTCTAACTTGTACGCTACACAGATTTTAAGTGTTTCAATCCCTGTCAAAACGTCCAGTAGCGTTAAGGATAAATCTGTTAGTCCGCTCACACGACGAGCATGACGAACAACCACGCTATCAAACCAACCTACACGACGCGGACGACCAGTAGTTGTACCATATTCATGGCCAACTTCACGGATAGTGTCACCAATAGAATCAAATAATTCAGTTGGGAAAGGACCATCTCCAACACGAGTTGTATATGCTTTTGCAACACCAACAACATGATTGATTTTCGATGGGCCAACACCGCTACCAATTGTTACGCCACCAGCAATCGGATTACTTGAAGTTACAAATGGATATGTTCCTTGATCAATATCAAGCATAACCCCTTGCGCTCCTTCAAATAACACACGTTTGCCATCATCTAATGCATCATTTAAAACAACTGACGTATCACAAACATAGTCTTTAAATTGTTGACCATATTCGTAGTACTCATCTAAAATATCTTCTAATTTAAAGCCCTCTAGCTCATAAAAACGCTCTAGTAAACGGTTTTTCTCACCAAGATTATGCTCTAATTTTTCTTTAAAAGTTTCTTTATCTAGTAAATCGATAATACGAATACCAACACGAGCTGCTTTATCCATGTATGCCGGCCCGATACCTTTTTTCGTTGTACCGATTTTGTTTGCGCCTTTACGTTCTTCGTCAGCTTCATCAATCCGAATGTGATACGGTAAAATAATGTGCGCGCGGTTAGAAATACGCAAATTAGAAGTATCCACGCCTTTGTCATGAAGATATTTTAATTCCTCCACTAAAGCTTTTGGATCAACAACCATACCGTTACCAATAACACTAATTTTTTCTTTGTAAAAGATACCTGATGGAATTAAGTGCAATTTGTACGTTACGCCATCAAACTTAATTGTATGACCCGCATTGTTCCCACCTTGATATCTAGCAATCGCTTCTGCATTCTCGGAAAGAAAATCCGTAATCTTCCCTTTTCCTTCATCGCCCCACTGTGTTCCTACAACAACAACTGAAGACATTTAAACACCTCATTTAATTGGTCTTTGATAGCTATGATTTTTTCATAGCCTCTTCATTTTCCACTATACATTGTACCGTTTGCCACCAAAATAGTCAATGGATTTACGAACATTGATTTGTAAGGTAATTTTATCGTTCGCTTTTTTAATCATTTTAATAGAAAACCAAAGTACATTTTTAGTAATACGATACCTTTTTGCATAAAATAAAAACCTTGCAAACTCCAAATCTAATTAGAATTTCACAAGGTTTCCTTATTAAGCCATTGCGTCATCATAACGCACTTCTAAATTCACAAACTTATTGTATTCTTTTACAAAGGCTAATTTCACGTCACCGACCGGACCATTACGTTGTTTTGCAATAATAATCTCAATCGTACCGTCATTTTCACCTTCCCGATCATAGTAATCTTCCCGGTATAAAAAGGCTACAATATCCGCATCTTGCTCAATCGAACCCGATTCACGAATATCTGACATCATTGGACGTTTATCTTGACGTTGCTCTACACTACGAGACAACTGTGAAAGGGCAATTACCGGTACTTCAAGTTCCCGCGCCAAAGCTTTTAACGACCGAGAAATCTCAGAAACCTCTTGTTGCCTATTTTCACCGCCACGACCGCTCCCCGCAATAAGTTGCAAGTAGTCGATTACGATCATACCAAGACCTGTTTCTTGTTTTAAACGACGACATTTGGAACGAATCTCATTCACACGAACACCCGGCGTATCATCAATATAAATCCCAGAATTAGAAAGTGTACCCATCGCGATTGTCAGCTTTTGCCAATCATCGCTCGTTAAAGCACCCGTCCGTAAATTCTGCGCATTAATATTTCCTTCCGCACAAAGCATACGCATAACAAGTTGTTCCGCACCCATTTCCAAACTAAAAATGGCCACATTCTCGTCTGTTTTCGTTGCAACATTTTGCGCGATATTTAAGGCGAATGCCGTTTTACCAACAGAAGGACGCGCGGCAACAATAATTAAATCATTCCGCTGAAATCCAGCTGTCATTTTGTCCAGCTCGTTAAATCCAGTCGGAATACCAGTAATATCACCTTTACGATTATGCAAAATTTCAATATCATCATAAGTTTTAACTAGGACATCTTTAATATTCTTAAATGCACCAACATTTTTACGTTGCGAAACTTCCAAGATACTCTTTTCCGCTTCGTCCATAAGCATATCGAGCTCGTCTTCGCGCGAATAACCATCTGTTGCAATTTGGGTAGCAGTTCTAATTAAACGTCTGAGAAGCGCCTTGTCCTCGATAATATGGGCATAGTATTCCAAGTTAGCCGCAGTTGGTACAGCACCGGATAATTCCGTCAAATAAGGCAAACCACCCGCATCTTCTAAATTACCCTTGGCAGCAAGCGCCTCATATACTGTTAAAACATCGACAGCCTTCCCGTGGTCATTCAAATCAAGCATCGTTTCAAAAATGATTTGGTGACCAGTTCGATAAAAATCATCCGGCATTAAAATTTCAGAAGCAGTAATCAGCGCATTTGGCTCAAGAAATATCGCGCCCAGTACAGCTTGTTCGGCTTCAATATTTTGTGGTGGTGTTCTGTCCTGGAAATTATTATCCACTGTCTTACGCTCCCTTAAGAAAAATTATTCTTCACTCACATGTACATCAAGTGTTGCCGTTACTTCATGGTGCAATTTCACCGGCACCTTCGTATGTCCTAAAGCCCGAATCGCTTCTGGTAAGTCCATTTTACGTTTATCTATTTTAATACCATGTGTTTTTTCAAGCGCTTGAGCAATTTGTTTAGATGTAATAGAACCAAACAATCTGCCGCCTTCACCAGACTTCGCTTTTAATTCCACTGTTAAATTTTCCATTTTTTCTTTCAAAGCTTTTGCTTCAGCTAGTTCTTCAGCAGCTAATTTATCTTCTTTTTTCTTTTGCGCGGAAAGTGTGCTTAAAGCCGCATTGCTAGCTTCAACCGCGTAACCGTTTTTAATTAAAAAATTGTTTGCATAACCATCTGCAACATTTTTTGTTTCACCTTTTTTACCTTTACCTTTTACGTCTTTTAAGAAAATAACTTTCATAATTATGTTTCTCCCTTCCAATACGCATCAATGGCGCTAATTAATTGTTTTTCTGCTTCTGCAATTGTAACATCTTTAAGCTGTGTGGCTGCATTCGATAAATGTCCACCACCGCCTAGTTTTTCCATAATGACTTGCACATTGATTTGTCCAAGCGACCTCGCGCTAATCCCGATTAATTTATCTGGACGTAGCGTGATAACGAAGGATGCCTGTACACCTTCCATCGAAAGCATCGTATCCGCCGCCTGCGCAGCTATAACCGTGCCGAATTCCTCGTCTTCATGTCCAGTCGCAATTGCCATACCATCATGATAAATTTCAAGCGACTCTACTAAACGACTCCGCTGTGTAAAAGTAGTTATATCCTCTTTTAAAAATTGTTGCACTAAAATTGTATCTGCTCCAAGCGATCGTAAATAGCTCGCCGCATCAAATGTTCTTGAACCAGTTCGAAGCGTAAAGTTTTTCGTATCAACAACAATTCCCGAAAGTAATGCTGTCGCTTCAATTTTCCCAACCTGTTCTAAATCAGGCTGGTACTCAAATAGCTCCGTAATCAGTTCCGCTGTAGATGACGCATATGGCTCAATATAAACCAGAACCGGATTACCAACAAATTCCTCTGAACGACGGTGATGATCAACAACGACCACATTCGTAGCAGAATCAAGCAGTTCCTTATTAATAACCATCGAAGGTTTGTGCGTATCAACTACGACAAGCAAACTCTTCTCTGTGATATTTTCCAGCGCAACTTGTGGAGTCACAATGTTTTTAATCACATTTGGATATTCTTCAATTTCATTCATTAGTCGCTTCACATCAGGACTCATTTTGCCAGGTTCAACGACCACATAAGCATTCCGATTGTTCATTTCAGCAATTCGCATTACACCTAGACTTGACCCAATTACGTCCATATCCGGATAGCGATGCCCCATAACAAAAACTTGGTCACTTTGCGTAATTAGTTCTTGCAAAGCTTGCGAGATAACGCGTGCCCGAACTCGAGTCCGTTTTTCCATCGGATTCGTTTTCCCACCATAAAATCTAACTTTTCCTTCAGGTTGTTTGATTACGACCTGATCTCCGCCTCGCCCTAGAGCAAGGTCCAAGCTTGACTGAGCCAAATCTGCCAACTTAATCAAATCATCTTCCTTATAACCAATCCCAATACTTAAAGTCAGCGGAATATTTTGTTTTGACGTCCGCTCACGAATTCGGTCCAAGATTTGAAACTTCTCTTCCTCCAATTGCTTCAACATTTCTTCGGTCAAAAAAGCCATAAATCGGTCTGTCGAAATTCGCTTCAAATAAATACGGTGCTCCCTGGCCCAGTTAGTCAACATCGATGTCACTAAGTTATTTAGGGCACTACGGCGTCTATCATCCATACCCTGCGCCCATTCATCATAATTATCTAAGAAAATAACCGCAAATACTGATTTATTCGCTTGAAATTTCTTATTTAAATCATAATACTCCGTTCGGTCATATAAGTACAAAATCCGCTCTTTTCGCTTTACAATCGTATCAAAACGATGCTCACGCCAAGCAATTGACATAATTCCTTTTTCATCATTTCCAGTTATTACATCCAGAAATTCCGGTCCCACTTCTTCCAAAGATTCACCAATTAGCTCAGTTTTATCAAAGTATTTGGACATGAAAGGGTTAACCCATTCGATTTTATAATGTTCATCATACAGAAGTATCCCCATCGGCATTTCAACTAGCGCTTCTTCTTCACTACGCTTAATCCGATACGTTAAATTAGAAACATACAATTGAACGTCTTCATTTAGGCGATATTCAAAGTAAAACATCGCAACTGTAAGAATAATTCCGCCAACAACTACTAACGCCGATAACCACCACGAAAAAAAGAACGTGATTACGCTCAAAATAATTGTCGCTGCAATCAGACCGTATAATGGATATTTAAGCATTCGTTTTTGAAAATAGCCTGACATTTCATCCAGCTCCCCATTTTTTTACATACCTTTTGTCTGAATTTGAGTATCTATATCATAACATAAAATTAACTAACAATTCATCACTATTATTTTACCTATATTTCCCCATTTCATCAAATTCAAGCTGACGTTCGTACAAAAAAAGCGACCCTGAAGGCCACTTTTATAAACTCAAACTTTTAATTAGTTTTGATGATGCATAACAATTTTCTCCGTTAGACATCTTCACCACGCCTTTTGTCGTATCAAGTTCGTGGATATTTTTCTTATTCACAATATACGAGCGATGGCACCTATAAAAAGATTCATCCAACATTTTCTCAATGCTTTTCAACTTACCATAAAATTCCACTTGGCGATTTTTGCCATGTAAAATTACTTTATGAATCGTAGGCGCTGTTTCGAAAAACAAAATATCGTCTAAAAGTTCGTGAATAATCTTTTTATCGGAAACTTTAAAGGTAAAATACTTCTGCATATCTTGGTCGTTAGAGATTCGTTCTTCTGCCTGCTTCATACAAGCTAAAACACGGTCATGCAACATATCAATATCATCTTTAATAATGTAATCAAGCGCTTCCACCTTGTACGTGAAAGTCATATAACTCAGTTCCGCATGTGTCGTAATGAAAATGATGAAACCGCGTGGATCGAATTTCCTGATTTCTTGAGCTAATTCAAAGCCATTCATGTCCGGTTGTCCTAAATCAATATCAAGAAAATACAGTCCCATACCTTGATGTCTAGGCATTCGTGATACTAACTCAAACGGATCACCTGTTGAAAGTTCCAACTTCATATCAAAATGTTCAACCATTATATAGTCTTCAATATATTTTGTTAACCTTTCTCGCTGCATCCTATTATCTTCACATATAAAAACCGGTAGCATAAAATCATCCCCATTCTTCTACATAATTTCTAATTCTTGAATAACTTCTCTATTAGTCACTTTTGTATCTAAGGCAACGTGCGAATATTTCTTCATAATCTCCCGCAAACTAGCAAGTCCTAAACCACGACCCTCTCCTTTTGTGGAAAAACCTTCTTCAAATATTTTATAAATCGGTGGCATATTTACTGGCAAGCTATTCGCAAACACAATAATAATGCTATCACCCTTCTTCACAAACGCGATTCGAATAACTGGATTTTCACAAGTTAGTGCCGCTTCGACAGCATTGTCCAGTAAAATCCCGACAACTTTGCATAAATCTATGCTATCCATCGAAATCTTATCAATCGGTTCAACTACTTCTAAAATTGCATCAATTTTCAACTCTTGGGCTCGTATTAACTTAACCGCCAATAAGCCTTTCAGTTCAATCACATGAATATTTTGAAGCAAAGAAATTTTATAGTTGTTAGATTCAATTGTTTTATTTATAGGTACGATATTATTTTCAAAGTAATACTTCAAACCCGGCATATCATCGTTATCAATATATCCTACAAGCGTTGACAGGATATTCACATAATCATGACGAAAAACGCGCATTTCTCTATGCAGGGACTCTAATGTAGTAACATAATCCTGTAACTGTTCTAGCTGTTCCTTCTGATTCTGTACTTTAAGTTCATTGGTTGCAGTGTTAATCACAACCGTCACAATAACTATTAACAAAATGGTATATCCTGTAAAAATAAGCGTATTAATTTTCAAAACTGATCCATCGAAACCTGCGATTGACCCCGCATATATGTTCATATAGAACGCTAAGACAGTAAGAGCCACGATAGAAAAAATAATGTACGCATATTTTCTATGTTCAACAAATCTAGAAATATTAACTTTTTCAATCAATTTTCTAAGAATAAACGAAAATACCAACAAGTTCGCCAGCATTCCCGCACAGTAAATTAGTGTTGGTAACAATTCATTAAATATTTCATCATATTTAAAGTTCAAGCCCGGTACTAAAATAAAACCTACTATAGAATCACTGATAGTAAGCAAAATAATGACCACAAGCGTAATAGAACCTGAAACTATCACATTTTTATTTTTCCAATATAAGGCACTTACAAAAACAATCAACACAAAAATCATCGACCAGTATTGAACTAATGTAAATAAAGGGAAGGCTAGCATAGCAATTGCTATAGTAACCAATCCCTCTTTAATTGAAAAAACTTTGTTTGTCAAAATCTGGATTGCTATAAAAATACCCGTTATCTGTATAATTGCCATCAAAATACTAAACATATTAATCCTCCACTGTCTAAAATATCTATGTTTAAATATGTAAGTTTGCCTTCTTTTTATTTTAGCATGAATTTTGATGTTATACAGTTTTAAATTTATTTATTTTCGTTTTTTTCTTGCATTTTCACAAATGGACTTTTTGGTTCGTATACAAACATGAAACAAGCTTTACTCATAGAAGAATCCGCAACTTTCATGGATTGTTCTTCTAGCTTTCTAGAAAGGAATTTACCAACTGATTTATTCATATTTTTCATAGTTCCGATACCTCCTTTTCAATAGTTTGTAAGTAAGTGGATTAATACTTATCACCTGAAACAAAGATCCTACCATGATTAATGTTTTCATCTCTGCGAATGGTATTAGTAACGCAATTCCCGTTAAAATTAGCGTTCCTATCATCGCTTTTCTTTTTAGTTTTTTCCGGTGTTCTTCACCGATTAAAGGCAAACTTTCTGTGTCTGCCGGAGCGAATAAAAACATGTTGAGTAGTATAAATGCAAATGTGCCTAAAACAATCCAATTATTAGAAGGTATATTTTGGAAAATAAAAGGTGCAAGCACAAACATTGTTAAGCTAATTAGTGTACAGTTCAATGTTTTGGTCGCATGTAATCCAAAAGAATACCGTCTGAGCCATAAATATGACAGATGCACTGTCACTGTTTGCAGTAATAACCCTGTTACTAAGGCAATACCGTATACGATTGCAAACTTCATGACGTTAATTAAAATTATCTCCAGCCCATATTTTACTTTTAAATAACCTTCTTCGTCATCTTTCCAGCGATCTTTTGAAATCAAAACATCCGCCATTCTTTCTGACAAAGGTACTTTTGCAGTAAAATTACTCAACTAATTCACCTCCACTAACATTTTACAACGAATTTAGCCATTATAACCAAAAATGTAATGAAATGTCCGATTCTTGTCATGAACGACTCAAAAACAGCAAAAATGCCGATTTTTTGGATACATTTCAGAATTTTCAAACGTGTAAAAAGTACCTCTGAATAGTAACAAAAGACTATATTAACCTTTAACTTTAG
The DNA here is from genome assembly GCF_028596125.1 of Listeria innocua. Classification (GTDB taxonomy): domain Bacteria; phylum Bacillota; class Bacilli; order Lactobacillales; family Listeriaceae; genus Listeria; species Listeria innocua. The sequence continues at coordinate 43,370 of NZ_CP117229.1, read as the reverse complement.
TAATATTATTCATAAAAAAAGCTACCTGCGAAAGAATAATCACAGGTAACTTTTCGTGTTTTTAGTCATCTTGTTCTGTTTGTAAGACATCTAATGTTTTTGAATTTAACTTAATTTCGTATTTATTGTTACCTTGTTTTACAGTTACTTCATAATAAGTTGTATCTAATTCTCTTTCTATTTTCCAACTTGTTACATCGCCTGCTTGCTCGCTAACGGCTTTGTCCATTGCTTCTTTTGGTGATTTAATTCCATCTAAGCTGATTTTTTCGTTTTCTTTTTCTACTCCACCTGTATCTTCTTTATCTAATTTATCGGTTTCGTCAGCTAATTCTTCTTTTGTTTCTGCATTAAATTTCATTTCGTACTCATTATCGTTTGAGATACCTTCTACTTTATAAATATATTTTCCCAAGTTTTTCTCTAATTCAACGCTAGAAATTTCTGCATCACTATGTTTATCTTTAAATGCTTTCACCGCGTCTTCATAACTCATATCGAAGCTTTTATTTTGCAAGCTATCGGATGAGCTTTTATCGTTGTTACTTTTGCTACTAGTAGTTTCTTTACTGCTATTACTTGAAGAAGTATCCTTATCATCATTAAAACTACACGCAGATAGTGCTCCTACTAATAATACTGCCACCCCTACTGTTGCTAATTTTTTATACATTTTTGTTGCCCCCTGTGTATTTTTTTACTTCTATTTAAGAATAACATGAATGTAAGATGCTAAACGTCCAACTTAAGCCCTAAGTTTCCTCCGCATAAAGTCTCCATTTAACAAAAAACAGCCTAGAAATAAATTCTAGACTGTTAATAGTTAACTTATTTTTCTTCAGCAACAAATGGTAGTAATGCCATTTGGCGAGAGCGTTTGATAGCAACAGTAAGTTTACGTTGATATTTAGCGCTTGTTCCAGTTACACGACGAGGTAAAATTTTACCACGTTCGGAAACGAATTTTTTAAGAAGTTCTACATCTTTATAATCGATATGCGTAATACCATTGGAAGTAAAGTAACATACTTTTTTCCGACGGCGTCCGCCTCTGCGTCCTCCAGCCATTGAAAGTTCCTCCTATCTTAAAGTTCAAACCGCTAAAATGAATTTAGAATGGTAAATCGTCATCAGAAATGTCGATTGGCTTACCATCACTTGCAAAAGGATCATTGTTAGTGGATTGATAATTTTGATTTTGAGATTGTTGCTGGTCCTGTCCGAATCCACCGTTATTAGTAGGTGCTTGTCCGAAGTTATTTCCACCGTTATTATAATTATTGTTGTTATTTCCGCCTTGATAGTTATTATTTCCGCCACCGCCATTAGAATTGCGCGGTTCAAGGAATTGAACACTCTCAGCTACAATTTCTGTCACATAAACACGTTTGCCATCGTTTCCCTCGTAATTACGAGTTTGAACCCGGCCATCAACGCCTGCCATGCTTCCCTTCTTCAGGAAATTAGCAACGTTTTCTGCTGGTTTACGCCAAACAACACAATTAATAAAGTCAGCTTCTCGTTCTCCCTGTTGGTTAGTGAACGTACGATTTACAGCTAAGGTAAAAGTCGCAACGGCCACACCAGCTGGAGTGTAACGTAATTCAGGATCCTTTGTTAAGCGTCCTACAAGTACTACACGATTCATCATGCAAAACCAACCTCCTCTCGTTTAGTAAATCAAGGTCCTAGCCTTGAATAAATTCTTATGCTTCTTCTTTAATTACCATGTGACGAACGATATCATCAGAAATTTTTGCTAAACGGTCAAATTCGTTGATAGAATCTGCTTTGTCAGCATTCAATTTCACGATGTGGTAAAAACCATCACGATAGTCATTGATTTCGTATGCTAAGCGACGTTTACCCCATTCTTTTGATTCGATGATCTCCGCGCCATTTTCAGTTAAGATTCCGTCAAAGCGTTCAACAACAGCTTTTTTCTCATCTTCTTCAATGTTTGGGCGAATAATGTACATAATTTCGTACTTTCTAGCCATCTACTCTACACCTCCTTGTGGTCTTAAGCGGCTCTGATAAGGTATGTAATCACACCATATCCCTGAAATTCAGACTGCCTTTAGCAAGCCTTAAAATCAAGAGCGAGCAAGGAATAATTTATAATTACTCACAATAAAATATTATATCATAGCGCAAACTAACCAGCAAGATATTTCTCGAAAATTTCTGGTTTGAAAACACTATAGCACATCTTAAAAACAGCGACTATACTTTTTGTGAAAGTCGTATTTTGAGGGGAAATACCAGTTTTTCAAAGCTTATTTTAGATTTCCCCTAGTTATCGGCATTGTCATACATCTAGGACCTCCGCGCCCCCTAGAAAGCTCCGAGCTAATTACCTCATGAACCTTAATACCAGCCTTTCTTAAAAGGTCATTTGATACGTGATTTCGATCATATGTAATTACTTCTCCCGGCGCAATCGCAAGCGTATTAGCGCCGTCATTCCACTGCTCTCTCGCTGAAACAATCACATCTTCTCCGCCACAAGGAATAAAATCAACTTCTGGCACACCTAGAACTTCGGCAATCACTCGCTTAAAATCTCTACGCGGAGTAATTTCTAGCCCGTTCTCACTTTTTTCTAAAATATAGACATTTAGTTCGCCTTGCTGGTTTTGAATAGCAGGATGAATTGTAAACTGCGCAAAATTGACCATTGTAAAAACTGTATCTAAATGCATAAATGATCTTGTTTCTGGTATTTCAGCTGCCAGTACTCGCTTGATTTTTGGAGCGCGACTAAACAAACTTTCTGCTAGGCGCTCAACCGCACGCGCATCAGTTCGCTCGGAAACACCAACGAGAACCGTTTCCTCATTCAAAATAAGCTCATCTCCTCCCTCTAATGGGAAAGGCTCTTCTCGACCAGACCATATCGGGATTTCTTGACTACTAAAACGAGGATGATGTTTTAAAATGAGCTCAATAAATAGGGACTCCCGTCTTCTTGCAGGTTGGAACATTTTGTTAATTGTTACACCACTACCAATGACTGCAGCCGGATCACGTGTAAAATATAAATTAGGTAACGGATCCAAGAAAAACGGATATTGTTCGTCCATCATTTCATTTAAATGTTTCTTTTTTCGTTCTGGAATTTCTGATTTTTTCAATCCGGACATCAGTTTTTTAATCATTTCTTCTTCATCAAAAGACATCAAATAATCACGTACATAGAGAGCACTTTCATCCATTTGATTGGATTCTTTAATCATTTTTGTTAAAAAATTTTCTTTATTACTAGCTTCTTTTAAAGCTTCTGCTGCTAATTTTTCTAAGTAGAGTACTTCAATATTCGAGTCTTGCATCGTTTTGACAAAAAAATCATGTTCTTTTTGCATCATTTTTAAGTAAGGTATGTCGTCGAATAATAACGACTCTAGATATTCTGGCGTGATATTTTCCAACTCAGAACCGGGCCTTTTTACAAGGACGGTTTGCAGTTTACCAATTTCGGATGTAATATTTAAACCATTTTCCATTTCTATCACCTCTTCCTAAACAATTACCCCAAAACTTATCATTTATACATTTCCCGGGAAATAAAAAAAACACGGAAATTAATCCGCGTTTTTTTGAGTCATTTTACTTCTAATAAAGGAAACTACCATCGGAATTACTGAAACTACAATGATTCCGATCACAACTAATGAGAAGTTGTCTTTAACGATTGGGAAATTACCAAAGAAGTAGCCTGCAAGTGTACAAAGTAGAACCCAGACAGTCGCTCCTAAAATATTATAATTTAAGAAATAACGATAATTCATACGGCTTGCTCCAGCTACGAACGGCGCAAAAGTACGAATGAAAGGCATAAATCTAGCAATGAAAATCGTTTTTCCACCATGTTTATTGAAGAACGCCTCTGCTTTTTCCATCTTTTCTTTGTTGATTAGTTTTCCAAACCAGCTATCTTCTGGTATCGATGTGCCAATTTTTTTACCGATATGGTAGTTCACTGTGTCACCTAGAACCGCAGCTAACCATAAAGTAATGATTAGGGGAACAATATGTAAGATTGAACCATCTAATACGGATAATGCTCCGGCCGCAAAAAGCAATGAATCCCCTGGTAAGAACGGAAATACTACTAGGCCAGTTTCTATGAAAACAATCAAGAACAAAATGATGTAAGTCCAAATTCCAAAATTGTTTATAATCTCCACTAAATGTTGGTCAATATGCAAAATAAAATCAATGATGTACGTAATAAAATCCACCAGGCACTCACTTCCTTTTCTTTTTTAAAAGTCAAAGTCCATTTTACCACAAGTTAACTCTCCGTGTATCAGACTTGTGACTTATTTATCAATTTTTAATAATTAAATGCCTTTTCTCTTACTTACGAAATTCAGGAAGCAGTGTGTAAAAAAGACTGGAAAACCCCTACTTACTTCGGGTTTTCCAGTCTTTTAGTAATTTTTAAGCGTAGTCTCCAGGTTTTGTTTTACTTTTCATTGCTACGCCAAAGTCTGTGTAGATACGTTCTGTTAATTTGTTCCCTTTCAACTCTGCAATGTGATGAGCTAAGATTTGGAAAGGAAGAATCATTAGAAATGGTGCTTGAAATTCATCCAACTCAGCGGGAATCGCTAGCGTACGGTCATTCTCAGCTGTACCAAACTTAATAGTATACGTAAATGGCGTGTATTTGGATTCATAATCGCGTAACAGCACTAATCGTTCTGTAACTGCGCTTTCTGTTTCTATGAAGAAAATTCTATGCTGCGAGTTTACTTCTAAATATGGGCCATGCATAAACGCTTCTAAATCAAGACCTTGCGATGGTACACGAACTGTTTCTGAGAATTTTGTTTCAAATTCTTTGCACGTTCCAACTGTTGGACCATAACCAATCGCAGTAAACTTTGGTGCTGAAGCAAATTCATTTTTCCATTTTTCATAAAATGCTTCGGTTTGGGCAATTGTTTCTGGGATGGCGTCGGTTGCACGGTTGAATGCACTAATTTCGTTATTAAAACGAGTCCCATCAATTTGCGCCGTTTTATAAGCGAAATGAAGGCCTGTTAGCATTAATGTCAAGACTGTTGCAGTGAAGCCTTTTGTTACGTAACCAACTCGTTCTTTTCCACAACCTATATCAAGTGTTATATCCGCAAACTCGGCAATTTCACTTGTTACATCACTGGTTAGCGCAACTACTGGCACGGAAGCTTCTTTTTTCACACGTTCTAGCGCGGAAATAGTCGATGTGCTCTGACCACTTTGTGAAATACCGATAACTAAATCTAGGTGACTTGATAATTTTTCGTAATAGAGATGATTGAATGGTTCTTCAATAGTAATGCGTACATCAGCTAGATTTTCAATGTAATATTTGGCACTTTGGGCTGCATTCAAACTTGATCCAGTAGCTAAAATCAGCCATTCTTTTGCGCCATTTTTTACTAAAGCTTCTAATTGTTCTGCATTTTTTTGGAAATTAGCTAAAATTGATTTGCACATTTCCTCTTCTTCGTTAATATAAGTCATCATTGTTGGTTTCATTTAAACTTCTCCATTCGTTACTGTTTCTGCTTCAACGTTTCCAGCAGCTTTTTGTTCTAAAACGTACGCGCGGTTAGCTACAAGTACAAATGGTAGGTAAATGAGCGTTCCAACGACGATAATTGCGATTTGTAAGATGGAAGCGCGAATGTCCCCACCTGTTGCAAGATACCCTGAAAGGACAGGCGGTGTTACCCAAGGAATCAAGATGTACGTTTGGCTAATCCAGCCCCATGAAGTTGCAAAATACGCCATTGCTGTTGAAGCAAGTGGTGCGATAACTAGCGGAATACCGTAAATCGGGTTGAATACAACTGGCAAACCGAACATAAGTGGTTCACTGACATTGAAAATACTAGGGATTAAGCCAAATTTTGTTACCATGCGATGATCTGGTCGTTTTGAGGCAATGAAAATCGCGATAACTAAACAGATAATTGTTCCGCCACCACCCATATAAACAAACGCATCTAAAAACGGCTGTGTAACAATATTTGGTAAAGCTGTACCTGCATTGACAGCATCAATATTTTGTTGCAAGGAAGTTAATAGTACTGGCCCTGAAATTGCGCCTAGTACGAACGCGCCGTGAATACCAAATACCCATAAGAATCCCGCTAAAAATACATAAAGTAGAATACCTGGTAACGTTTGGAAACCGCCTACTAGTGGGATTTGTAGAACTTTTACGATAATTTCTGGAATACTCATTGATACAAAACTAACTACAAGCACTTCAATAATTGCTAAAATACTTAGAACTAAGAAAGATGGAATTAAAATGTTAAATGATTTTGCAATTGCCGGTGGAACACTTTCTGGCATGGAAATCTTTAATTTTTTACTTTTTGAGAATTTTGCAAGCATTGTAATACTAACTAAAGAAGCAATAATCGCTAGGAACATCCCAGTTGAACTTGTCATTTCTTGTGTTAAAACGCCGCCAGCCTCAAACGCTTTTCCGTCAACAGACATTAAGTGCGAAGATGCGGGAATTAAGACTACATAAGCTGCAACTGCAACCATTCCTTCCGTACGATCTTCCATCCCATATGATTTAGCTAAAAAGTTCCCGATTAGAAACGCCGCTAAAATCGCCATAATACCAAGTGTCGCATTATAAACTTGCACACCTACACCCAAATAATTTTCTACATTTGGAATGAATTTAAGCAGACCATTCTCTGGTTGAAGCAAAACATTATTTACAAGTAAGAAAAATGCTGCAATAATCGTAATCGGAATCATTGCTGCAAAGCCATCACGAATTGCCATAATGTGTTTTTGCGATGAAATTTTTTGGGCAAAAATTGATAATCCTTCAATAAACCGACTAGATAAACTTCTCTCTGAACTCATTTTTTTGTCCTCCTATGACTTTCCTGTTATTTTGTTTAAATCCGCTACAATTGACATCCATTTGCCGGCATTACCGACCCAAACTTCCTTATAAGTTGCATTATTAAACTCCGGCCAGTATGGTTCATCTTCATTTCTAAAGGTTTCCATTCCGACTGGTATCTCCCCTGTGATTTCGCCGTTAAGCACACTATACTGCTGCGCATAACGGTAACCTTCGCCGTGCATCATTGATTGTCCAAATGGGTTCATTCCTATTACCCACTGCAATTGACCTTCTGCAATATTTAACAGCGCCTTATCTTGCAAAATTTTCCCAGCAATTGATGCCGCTTTTCCTGCCGAAAGTAAAATGGCGTTATTGCCTCTAAACGAGAACCAGATCGGGAATTTCCGCAACGCAATCTCGTCATTTATTTTGATACCTTGTTCGAATTGTAATTGGTATTCTTCTATCGCTCGTTCATCAATGAGTAAATGTTGTAAGTGAAAACTTGCTTCGTCTAAATACTCGTCTTTTTTGTAAAGTCCGGCTGGAATGAGCGGATACGGTTTAGTGAAACGCGTTACTTTTTTCAAATAGTCACCGTACATTTCGACCGCTTGTAGCCAAGTTTGTTTTTCAGCGTGACCTGGTTGCGTTTCAAGAGCCACCTCAAGTGCCATCAAATAAAGATGTTCACGCGCTTGATGATTGAAATGTTGAATAACATTGTGCGTTTTATCTCGGTAGAAAAATCCTTTGTAAAGTTCGCTAGTTTCGCTGTCTTTAATCCCAGTTTTTTCTTGTGCTTCTAACATCAAATCCAACCACTCAGCTGCTTTTTCTGCGTATATTTCTTTGTTTGTTAATTGATAAACCATCGAAGCCGCCCATGAAGCCGTTGCGTAATACAAACTTTCTGAGGTTTGATACGTATGCTCCCAGAAAATCGGTTTTTGCCCAGTTCCATGTTTTTCAAGTTCCGCTATCGCAAAAAGTAAATCTTCTTCCGCAATTCGTAGTAGATGATTCTGCATAGTGGCGTTATCCTGGATTTGGCTGCCGATATACGCTTCAATCCCCGCACAGTAAAAATTCTCATAAGCTTGATTATGAACCCGCGCGATTGCGTCATCCATGCCACCAACAAGGCCATCCGTCCACCGTGTCATCCCAGCACTTGTCGCTCTAAAACCATCTCCAAAGCGGGTTTTCAATATGAAATCTAATCCCCACTCACCTTCTTCTAAAAGGCGCATCCGTAACATTTCATCTTTTTCAGATAAACTCGCAGCCATTTCATATAAAGCCATCGTTACTTCGGCCGTTTGAATAAGTTGTTGCGAAACATCACCCGCGTCATGCCAACCACCATTGAATGACAGCTGTTTTCCATTATGTTCAGCGATAATATCCGCATGACAAGTCGTATGTTTTCCAAAAATCGGGCAACCACAACGTTCACAGAAAATAAAATTAAGTGATTTCCAGATAGAAGATTCCCAAATCACTTCGGAAGTCCCGATTTGGAATAGTTCCGATTGCATCTCAGCAAATTTCAAATAATACTCACCCACAGTTTGTAAATCTGAAAAATCAAGAATAATGAAATTGCCAGTTTCGGTTGTATTTTGGTACCCTTTTCCGGTGAAAACGACTTTATTTGTTTCTTTTTCGTGGATTGTAAAGGAATTCGCTTCAAGTTTATTGGCACAAAACGCTATTTTGGGCATGTCTTTTGTGTAGCCGTTGTGGGAATAAATTAGCGAATTATCTTGCGGAATCCAGCCCTTGGAGATTTCCGGCTCACTGATTTGCTCTAGTTTAATCTCACTAATGAATAACTCCATTGTTCCAGCAGTCAGTCGCTCTGGGCCATTCAAATAATAGCTAAAACTAATTTCTGTCATTTTATCCCGTGGCAATCCTTCAATTTCAAAAATGACATCGTTCCATTCATGGTTGATTAAATTCACGCCATGAACGCCTTCACGTCCATATATATCAGGTACTTTCACGGTTCCATCATTTTTAAAGCTAATCATTAAATATGGATTCGTTACACCAGGAAAATCTGGGAAAACTTGAATTCTCACGCGGTTAAAGCTGTTCCAATCCTCATTTTGGAGTGGCGCAGATATGAGAACGTTACCAAAATTGGTGTAGTCACCGTCATCTGGCGCACCTGCTGGCCAATGTGGCATAACAACTGGAGAAGTCAACTTAATCTCACCTTGATCAGATATAACAAAATCGCCAGCGCCTTGATGTGTAAAATCTAAGGAAACCTGTTTTTCAGAGCTAAGTAACGTTCTACTTGATAAAACTTGTTTCTTTTTCGCTATCGTTTCTAGCGCATGTTCCGTTTCAATTGGAAGTGGTCGATGAATAATACCTGTTTGCACAATTTGTTGCTTCATTTTCGGCTTCATTCTTGTCCTCCTTCATTTCCTAGTCTCATTCCAATAACTGCCGCCCCAATTAAGCCAACTTTATCCTTCTCAAGTTGTGAACGAACAACGCCTTTCGTAACAAAACGGATTGTATTACTTTGAAGATTAGCTTTTATCTTTTGGAAAAAATGCTCGTTTCTTGTCACGCCGCCGCCTAGAATGACACATTCTGGATCTGTCGTCCGAACCATATTCATAATCAAATTAGCTAGCTGAAGCGTGGCGTTATCAATGATTTTTTCAGCCAATTCATCTTTTTGTTCTGCTGCATGAAGAACCATTTTTCCAGTTAATTCCGTTTTACTATCAGCAAGTAAGGATGTAGGGTATTCATTTAAATGTCTAAGCGCTTCTTCTTTTATTCCAAGACCAGAAGCAAGACGCTCCACACAGCCGTATCTGCCACAACCACACAGTACATCGCTCTGAATATCTACTACGGCGTGACCAATTTCACCAGCGTTAAAGTGCCCGCCTTGCGTAATGCGCCCGTCTACAACAAATCCAGCAGCAAGACCAGTGCCAACATTTAAATAAATAAAATCGTTTGTTTCTCGCCCCCAACCGAATTGTTTTTCAGCCATTGTTGCGCAAACTACATCATTACCAAGCCTCACTGGCAATCCTGTTTTCGCTTCTAACATTTCTGCTAGTGGTGTCGGATTTGTTTTTCCTGGTTCGATTTCCAGCCAAATGCCCGCCTTATAATCTACGCGCCCTACTAGGCCAACACCGATCCCAATTTGTTTCGTTGCTATAAAACCAATATTTTCCGAGTAATCATCTAGCGCATTTAGCAGAACTTCTACCGCTTTGGCTTGATTTTCAGTATTGCTCGGGTAGCTTTTGGACCGCAGCACCTCCCCATCTTTTGTTACTTCACCGATTAAAATTTTAGTGCCACCTAGATCAATGCCGATGACAGATTCTTGTATGTTCAACTATTCCACCTCATTTTTGGTAACGTTACCAAATCAAAACGTTTGTTGATAGCGCTTTCTAACATAGAATAACCGGATAAATTTAATATGTCAACACTTTTTTGTTTATTTTTGATAACGTTACCAAATTTCACTTGTTATTTAGATCCAAATAAGCTACACTTAAAATAGCTAAAAACGCTTACGAGGTGAATATTCCTAATGAAAAAAATAACTATACAAGAAATTGCGAAACTTAGTGGCGTTTCCGTTTCAACTGTCTCACGAGTGATTAATAACAGCCCCTCGGTTTCAGCAGCGAAACGCAAGAAAATCCAAGCAATCATAGACGAACACAATTACACACCTAGCGTATTTGCGCGTGGAATGGTCAATAAACAAACAAAAAATATTGGCGTAATTTTACCGGATATTTCCAATCCTTATTTCATTTCACTCATAACGCAAATCCAAAAATTCGCGCTAGATTACATGTTTTCGACAATTTTATTCAATACGATGCTTGCCGAGCCAAATAATAAGAATAGCAAACATCCTTTGACGGAAGAAGATTACTTAAAAATTATTTTAGAAAAACAAGTGGATGGATTACTTATTTTAGGTGGCGAAATTGATAAAGAAGTTGTTTCAAAAGACTACATCAATGCTTTAAATCAGCTAAATAGAGAAATTCCAGTTGTCGTTATTGGTTCAAAAATTCCCGAACTTAACTGTTTATTTATTGAACGTAATTTAAAAAAAGGCATAACAACTTTAGTTAGCCATCTGACAGCGCTAGATCACAAAAATATTGGCTTTATTGGCGGGGAAGCTGGTGTAAAAATCACCTCCTACCGATTGGAATCTTTTAAGGCTGCTATGGCTAGTTACAATCATTCGGTTAATGAAGATTGGATTGTTCTTTCTGACTACTATACAGCTGATGGTTACGCGGCGATGACTAAACTTCTGGAAAATAACACTACTTTACCCACTGCACTTGTAGCAATCAATGATAATGTTGCAATTGGGGCGATTAGAGCGATTAATGACGCGAAACTTTCTTGCCCGGAAGACATTGCCATCGTCAGCTGCGATCAGTTTATGAATGGCGATTATCAAACCCCGCGCTTAACTTCAATGGATCAACACAATGAATATCTTGGAAAAATGGCACTTTTGCAATTGATTAGCGCAATTAACGGTCAAGTTGAGCCGATGATAATTAATCATAATCCAGAATTAATCATCCGCGAATCATGCGGTTCCAAGCTATAATGAAAGGAAGGTTTACTTGGAAAAATACTTAATTTGTTCTGATTTAGACGGAACATTACTACTAAAAAATCAAACAATCTCACCAAAAACACTAGGGTTACTGCAACAATTAATAGAAGAAGGTCATCATTTCGCCGTTTCTACTGGCCGAATGTATAATTCCGCAACCGACTTCGCCAAACTGGTTCATCCAAAAGCAGATGTTATTGCCTCAAATGGTGGCGTAGTGGCAGTTTCCGGCGAAATCATCCAACAAGAAAAAATGAAACAATCCGCATTACTAGAAACATTTTTATTATGCCAAGACCATGATCTACCAGTGTTTTTCTTCTCGACTGACACGGTTTACTACACTAAAAATCCACCTTATTATTTTACCGATGAAGAAGATAAAGGTCGCGTAAATGCAACAAAACTCGTTGCAATTAAAACAAAAGAAACCTTCTTGGAGCATGCTAATCAGTTCATTAACGGCATTGTCATTGAAGAAGAGGATTTCGATAAACTTGCAATCCTACGAAACGAATTAGAAAAACTATCTGATGTTTCTATTCTTTCTTCTCATGCAAATAATATCGAAATTTTGCCCAAAGATATGGATAAAAAATATGCCGTGAAAAACCTCGCTGCACATTTAGACATCAAACCAGAAAATGTTATTAGTTTTGGTGATGGTGAAAACGATATTGGAATGCTTGAAGTAGCTGGTGCTGGAGTCGCAATGGAAAATGCGAGTGAATTAGTGAAAAAAAGCGCTGATTTTGTTACTACTGCAAATGATGCTGACGGAATTTATTACTTTTTAAAAAAATATCTTAATCGTTAATAAAAAAAGCTGCCCACGTGGACAGCTTTTTTTCATTTATTCTTCTACTGAAGCAGCTTCTTCATAGTTAATTAGTGCAATTAATCCACCAACAGCAAGTAATACGATTGGTAGTAAGAACATGATGGAAATCGACATTGTACAACCAATTGCAGCTGCAACCATCATTGCTCCACCAAGACGGGGTTTATGCGAAACAACAAACGATCCTGCAAGTCCCACCCCTGAAAGCACAAGCGAACCAATTGTTAACATATAGAAGAAAAACGATTCCTCTTCTAAAGCCTGTGAAATATCAGGAATAATAAGAACCATCAAACTAAATCCAATACCCATTGCCGCCCCTAAAAAGCCAAGTAATCCTTCAACTTTCATGATAAAAACTCCTTTTTCATACGCATTTTCTTTTATGTTATCATTTTAACAAAAAATTGAATAGTTTTCAGCTTGGAGAATTAAAAAAAGACCGACAATCAAGTCGGTCCAAAAAGGGAGTTTAGGATTTTAAGGAATTCTACAATTAGCAAAAAGGGAGTAAAACTAATTGTATTCCTTGCTTACAAGTTCTATATTAAAGGTTAATTATGAACATTTCGCAATAAAAATATTAAAAATTTGTTAATGTTTCACGTGAAACATTAATTTTTGCTCCAATTAGGCATGGTTTTGCTTCGACACTATGACCGATTTCCTTAGTTCGAAAAACAGGTAACTTATATTTTAATCCAATCTGTTGATATAAGATGCCTATTCTGTCGTATTCTCCGTTTTTCTCAGCCTCAGTGTGTTCTCCCACAACTATTCCTAAGCATTTCGAAAACACATCTAACTGTTCTAATTGCGCTACGTAAGAAGCAATTTTCGCCTCTTTTCCACCTAAACTTTCTAAAAAAATTATTTTATTCGAGACATCAGGCATAAATTCCGTTCCTGCTAGTTTCAAAAAGCAGCGGATATTTCCACCAACGACCTCACCCACGCTCCATTCAAAATCAGTAAGGGATTTCCCATTTATCGCAATTTGATTCTCGAAAAACGCTTTTTGGAATTGCACTCGTTGTATCTCGCTAGCTTCACTTACTAAATTTCGCAGTAAATAATTAAAGCCAGGTTGTTTCGCCTTCGCAAAAATTGCATTTAATATTACGGTTAAGTCGCTATAGCCAATAAAAGGTTTGGCTGCTTTTTTTATAATGTCATAATTAAGATATGGTAATACTTGATTAGCCGCATCCCCTCCTGAAATGTCAAAAATCATTTTTACATCCACATTTTGATATAGTTTCATTAATTCGGCTGCTCGTTCCTCAGGAGTACCACTAAAAGGCGAATCATCTGTTTGAAAAATAGTTTTCGCAAAAACCACCTGAAGTCCAAATTCCTTTTCTAAGACTTGTTTAAGGCGCTTCAAATTCTTCTCTTCTTCTTTCTTCCGACCATCAGAACAACAAATGATCCCTATTAAATCGCCCTTTGCTAACATCCGCTCACCGCCTATTTTTCCCTCAGTATAACATAAAAACAGCTTGAGCAGATTTACGCCCAAGCTGTTTATTAATGAATTTTAGATGACTAATGTGATTAAACGTTCTTCTAGTTTAGCTTCTTTTGCATCTGTAATCATTACGTCTAAATATTGATTGGAGTTTGTTACTACTACTGGAGTTGTAACATCATATCCAGCTGCTTTAATGCCTTCAATATCAAATTCAGTTAGTAATTGACCTTTTTCGATTACATCGCCTTGTTTAACATGTGCTGTGAAGAACTTACCTTCTAGTTGAACTGTATCCATACCGATGTGGATTAATACTTCTGCACCGTCATTCGTTGTAATACCGATTGCATGACCAGTTGGGAAGATAGTTGTTACTGTTCCTGCTGCTGGAGCTACAACGCGTCCGACAGTAGGGATAATTGCTACACCTTTTCCAAGTGCACCGGATGAAAATGCTTCGTCTTTTACGTCTGCTAAAGTTACGATTTCGCCAACTACTGGAGCTGGAATTGTCTCACGTTCGATTAAAGTTTCGCCCTCTGTTACGTTAGTTTCTTCTACAACTGCTTCAGCTGGATCTTTGAATCCTGCTACATAAGTTAAGATGAAACCAAGGATGAAGCTGATAACGATTGCGATAACTACCCACCAGAATGCACTTGTAATACCAGCACCTGGTTGGAAGAAGTTAGGAAGACCGAAGATTCCAAGTCCACCCATGATATAAACTTTTGCACTTACAAAACCAATGATTCCTCCACCAACAGCACCTGCGATACAGCTCATGATGAATGGTTTTTTCAGTGGTAAAGTAACCCCGTAAATCGCTGGCTCAGTTACACCAAAGATACCGGAAATAAATGCTGGAATACTAAGAGATTTGATTTTTTTGTTTCTAGTTTTGAAGAATACTGCTAATACTGCACCGATTTGGGCAAAAGAAGCACCGAACATCATTGCAAGTACTGGATCTGATCCAAGCGTTGTTAAGTTGTTGATTGCCACTGGAATAAGACCCCAGTGAAGTCCAAAGATAACGAATACTTGCCAGAAACCACCTAAGATTAAACCAGCAACAACTGGGCTTAAGTTATAAACCCAAATTGTACCTGCTCCAAGTAATTGACCAGCCCAAGTTGCGATTGGTCCGATTACAAGGAAAGTAATTGGAACTACTACTAATAGTGTACAGAATGGAACTACGAAAGTTTTAATTACATCTGGAATGATTTTCTTGAAGCCTTTTTCTACTTTTGAACCAAAATATGTTGCTAAAATAATTGGAATAACAGAAGATGCATAAGACATCAAGATAACTGGAATTCCTAAGAAAGTTACGTGAATTGGAGATTCAAAAATTGTTCCTGCAAAAAGTGTGTAAATTGGGTCACCTGCTGAAATACCTGCAAGCGTTGGATAAACTAGGGCACCACCAATTGCCATCCCGATAAATATGTTTCCGCCGAATTTTTTCATCGCTGTGAAACCTAGGAAGATTGGGAAGAAGTAGAATAAACAATCCCCAATTGCATAAAGTAGTTGGTAAGTACCTGAAGTAACTGTAATCCAACCAAATGCTGCAAACATTGCTGTGAAACCTTTAATCATACCTGTTGCGGCTAATACACCTAGAACTGGTGTAAATACGCCGGAAATCATATCGATAAAACGGTTGAAGATATTACCACTTGCCGGAACATTACTATCGTCTCCTTCAGCTGAAATACCACCAACTTCTAATACTGCTTTGAATACGTCTGGTACGTGGTTACCAATAACAACTTGATATTGACCACCACTTTTAA
Source organism: Listeria innocua (assembly GCF_028596125.1). Taxonomy (GTDB): domain Bacteria; phylum Bacillota; class Bacilli; order Lactobacillales; family Listeriaceae; genus Listeria; species Listeria innocua. The sequence continues at coordinate 27,716 of NZ_CP117229.1, read as the reverse complement.
TTACGGAGATTACTCCATCAAGCTTTTCAATTTCTTTTGTGTTCGCAATATTCTCATCTTTCAGTTTAAACCGAAGTCTGGTAATACAATGGAAAACACTATTAATATTTTCTTTTCCGCCAACATTTTTCAAGATGTCTTTTGCTAACTGTTCATATTTCATTTTGACGACTTCCTTCCTCTTTTTGGTTTTTTGGGCAAAAAGAAAAACCTAAGCTCATTCGAGGACTTCACGTATACACGTGTCCTACAAATCAGCTTAGGTTTTGCCCAATGAATTGGTAACAATCCTTTGTGATGAGATAAATATATCATATAAAGAAAACGGTTGCAAGCCTTTTTTTAAATTTTTTTTATTTGGGGAGTTTTAGCGCTCCCCAAACAAGTCTGTACCATGTATTTCAGCCGCTCCCGTTTCTTTTGTAATCCATTCCAGATTGTGCGATTTAATTCCTCCACCTGGTAAAATAATGATTCGTCCCGCTGCATAATCAATATATTTTCGCCAATGAACAAAAGTTTCTTCGGGAAGTTTAGCTCCGTCACCACCGTGCGTGAGAATTCGCGTAACACCTTGTTCAGCTAACCAGTCTATTGCCGGTAATTTTTCTGTTTCTACTAACTCATCAAACGCCATGTGAAAAGTTACTTCCAGACCTGTTGCAGCTTTCAATAATTCATTTATGGCTGGTTTATCTAGTAATCCCGCGTCCGTAATACAGCCGAAAACCACGCCATCAGCTAACAATTTCTTATACATCAAAATATCATCAATCATAATCGAAATTTCTTCTTTTGTATAAACAAAATTGCCTTTTCGGGGACGAACCATTGCCATTACACTTACATTTTGTTCGTGGCAAATTTCCACCACATGTTTCGCAACCCCGTAACTAACCGAAGTTCCGCCCTCTGCCAAATTATCGCAAAGTTCAATTCGATTCGCCCCAGCTGCAATAAATCCTTCTAAATTAGTAGTGTTTTCAATACAAGCCTCTTTTAAAACCATCATATAGCCTCCAAAAAAGCGCGAAAACAACGTTCATTTTCGCGCGTGTTTTTATTATAAATGGAAAATCCGATCAGCGAACTTATCTTCAATCGCAAAATTGTATTCGTAACCACCATCAATATTAGCACTACGATAAACTGGTGGAGTATAGCCTTTTTCAAGCATCAGCTCTACCGCTTCATAGATCGTTTGCTGAAGAAGTAATACGGCGGAGAAAGACGATGTTCCACAAACTTTTCCTTCTAAGCCATCTAATTCAAGTGCCGCGTCGCCTTGAACCGAGCGATTATCTAAAATTACATCCGCAAATTCATACAACAGTTTTCCTGAAGAATGCCTTGAGGCTGCTGTTTGCGAGGCATCGAGCGCTGTCACAACAATCAATTTACAACCCTGTGCCTTAATCCATTCGGCAAGTTCTATTCCCATTGGATTGCGACCTGAGTTAGATATAAGAAAGAATATATCGTTTGGTTTCGCTTGTAACCTATGAGTCAATAATGATCCAACGCCCTCAATAGATTCATAGTATCCACCCGCGGGATCCATAATAACCTTCGACGGAATAAGTCCACCCGCTCTCCCACAAACTTCAATCGCCGCTGCATAAGAATGTCCACTACCGAAAGCTTGGATAATACCCTCATTCATAATGCTCTCCGCCACCAATTTCGCTGCTTGATGAATGTTTTCTGCCTGCGTTTTTTCTAGTTCTTCCGTTAATTCACGCGCTTTGTCAAAAAATGTTAAGCCCATTTTGTCTATTCCTCCAATTTTTATATTTTAACCTAGAATTTTTAGGTTGAATAAAATAATCGCAATAACCATTACTAATAAAATCGCCTTCGTAGATGTCATTTTTTTATGGCCTAAAAGTGCATAGATTAGCGCTACAAGTAAAACTGGTACCAGTGAAGGCATAATTTGATCGAGCATGTCTTGCATTTTCAGTTCTACTTTTCCTGATTTATAAACGAATGGGACCGTTGCTTTGATTACGGTTGGTATGAGGGCTCCCACGACTGTGACACCGAGTAATATTGCTGCATCGGTTAACGCGTTAAGTCGGTCTGCAAATTCAGTTACCAATTTCGCACCTTGCTTATATCCAAGTGGTAGTAAGGTAAATCTAGCTCCTACAACCAAAATATTAACTAAAACCCAGATAACTACACCCGTCACATTACCTTGAAGCCCCATATACGCTGCAATTGATCCAAAAATGGTTGGTAAAATAACTCCGAAAATCGTATCACCAACACCAGCAAACGGTCCCATTAATCCAGTTTTCAAGCCGGTTACGACTTCTTTGGATGCTTTCTTTTCACGTTCTTCAATCGCCATATCCATCCCTAAGATCAAACCACCGACCATCGGATTCGTATTGAAAAATTGGTTGTGCATATTCATCATATCTTTTAAATCATCATCTGTTTTATAAAGCTTCCGAAGCGTTGGCAAAATACTATAAAGATAACCAGTCGACATCATTCGCTCATAGTTCCAACAGATTTGGCTGGCAAACAACCAACGAAAGTTTGCTGCTATTAAATCGCGTCTTTTGAGGACTTTCTCAAAATCATGTTCAGTCTTCGTATTCGCCATCTTCATTCTCCTCCCCAACTAGCGCTGCACCATTTGCTCCGGCAGCCACTGGATTTTTGAAATTTTGTTTGAAGTAAATGATTGCCAAAGCCACGCCAATTAGCGCCACACCTAGCATTGGTACTTTTAAATAAGCCGCTGCTACAAAACCGATAATTAAATAGGCGACGAATTTGTTTGTTGGCAAATAACGAAGAAGAATCGCGATACCAACTACTGGAAGAATTCCCCCAGCTACACGAAGACCGCCCATTAGCCATTCTGGAATTTCATTTAGAATAAAATCAACCACGCTTTGTCCGAAAGTCAACATGATAAATACGGGAACCGCGCGTGATAAAGCCCATGGTAGCGCCCCATACCAAATGTTCCTTTTTACCGCCGAAATGTTGCCCGAAGCGATATTAGAATCAATCCGATGTAAGAAAAATGTATTTGTAAATCTTGCTAAAATGTCTAATTGAACCATTAAAAGCCCCACTGGAATTGCAAGTCCAATCGCAAATTCCGCATCTTGACCAGATAAAACAGCAAATACTGTTCCTACAATTGCTCCCGTTGTAAAGTCAGGAATCGACGCGCCGCCGTATGTACCGACACCAAGCACCATCAGCTGTAACGTTGCCCCAATTGCAAGTCCGAGCACCATGTCACCCATAATGATTCCAGCAAGTGTCCCTGTTATTACAGGGAAATTAAGTCCTATTACTAAAGTTAAAGCATCAAGAATGGTACAAGCCGCAAGTATAACTAACAATATAATCTGCCAAACCGCTAAATCCATTGTAGTTCTCCCTTCTTATTACTTATTTTTTTAATAAACTTGCAAAATCAACTGCATCCTCACTAGGCACCATTTGAGCGGTGATTTTAATCCCTTTTTCAGCCAAATAATCAAAATCTTCCAAATTTTCATCTGTCACGCTTACTGATTTTTTGACTTGGCGGCTTCCTGCTTTGGTTGACATATTTCCTACGTTGATTTGGGGAAGTTCTACACCCGCATCCACTAAACCGCGAAGTGCATGTGGCGATTTTACGATTAAGAAAACTTGCTGACCTACGTACTTATCGTTATTAATATTATTTGCAGCACCTTTTACTGTCAAAATACTTAGTTTTACCCCAGCTGGCACTGCTGTTTTTAGCGCAATTTTTTCCATGTCATTTTTTACAACGGCATCGTCAACAATCATGATTCGAGTTGCTTTTATTGTATTAGTCCACATTGTCGCTACTTGGCCGTGAATTAGTCTTTCATCTACGCGAACGTGTTTGATTCCGTTACTTCCCATCAGTCCTCTTCCTCCCCATCATCGCTTATTATCGTATTATTTACTTTTAATTCCACAAATTGAATATTTTCTTGCGCGCCAAGCATTGCTCCTTCTAAAGTTTCCCCTAGACTAAGCGGAATGATTAATCCGAGTGACAACCCAGACACAACCTTCACTTCTGGGTGTTTTGCATGAAACATTTGCGCGGCATTACACGGAGTTCCACCGACAATATCCACAATGATAGCGGTTTCATTTCCAGGTGAATAAACTGCCGCGTATGCTTCTAATACATCTTTCACCCCCATTTCTTCAGTAAAAGTAACTGCTTTGATATTCGTTGTTTGGCCAGTAATCATTTGGCAACTATTCTTCACTTCCTGCGCGTACCGGCCATGTGCTGCGATAATATAATCCAAGTAATTAACTCCCTTCTATTGTTTTTTCTTTTCGATTTCAATAGAGTAAAAATTATGCCGTAAATAACTTTCAATATATTCATAGGGTTGCCCCTCTGGCACATAAGTTATTCTTTCAATGTGGTAAAGCGGTAGTTCGGAGTCAATTTCGAGTAATTTAAAATTATTTTTGTCTTTTACTGGAAATTCGACTTGAATTCGCTCTTTCATCGCTTCGTGCAGAATATTAATACCATAAAGCTCTTTAATTACTTCTGATAAAGAATTAAATCTTTCAAAATTGGTTAAATCTACGTTGATCAAATTGGCTTTTGCCATATAGTTGTTTTGTACTGTCCAAGGCACATCATCAATCAGACGAATTCGTTGAAAATGAACAATCATGTTTTCAGGTGGAATTTGCAAGTTTTTGGCAATTCTCGCATCCTGAATTTCATTAATAGCTACAACTTTTGTGTGCTCGTTAGCAATTTTTGTTTTTCGGTTGAATTTACCATTAGGAACGGTCGTATATTCATTAAAAATAACTTCTTCGTTAATAATAGATTTACTAACATAGGTTCCTTTCCCTTGATAACGCGCTAAAATTCCAGCTCTTACTAATTCATGTAAAGCGCGAACAACTGTAGTATTACTAACATTGTATTTCTTTTTCAGTTCATCTTCTGAATAAATTTTTTCTCCTGGCTTAAAAGTTCCGTCACTAATTAATCGCTTAATATCATTGATTATAATAGCGTATTTTGGTTCTGCCATAACAATTTCCCCCTAAAGCATCCCGCGCGTTAACACGTTAAGTTTTAGGTTAATGGTACCATGATACATTTTTGATTGCAAACTTGAATTCGCCTGCTATCACTGAACTTTATACTAATAACCGGTTAACACGTTAAGTTCATTTTCATAGTACCACGGCCATTCTATTTATGCAAGCGTTTTCTTTTCATTTTAAAAAAATAGGGTATAAATAAGTAATCTGAATCAGAGGGGGATATAATGGGGACTTTTTTTGGTAAATGGGGGAAATGGATACTTGTTCTTGGGTTAGTTTTAAGTGTATTTAGTGTAGCAACGACCGGTCAGGCAGCGGCGAAAGAAACTGTGATTAATAAACAAATGGTAACAACCGCAAGCCTTAATGTCCGTTCAACTAATGCGACATCTGGGAAAGTTATTGGTTGGCTTAAAAATAATACTAAATTTAAAGCAATCGCAAAAACATCCAACAACTGGTATCGCTTTAGTTTTAAAGGGAAAAATGGCTATGTATCTGGGAAATATGTAAAAGCCGCAACCGCTGCACCTACACCAGCGCCATCAACGCCAAAAATTGTACAAATGAACGTGCCATTAATTGTTCAGCGTCCACAATTACCAACGGGCTGTGAGATTACTAATATTGCGATGATGCTGCGCTATGCTGGGAAAAATGTTGATAAAGTCAAGCTTGCAAAAGAAATGAAGCGACATAAATCCAATCCAAATTATGGTTTTGTTGGGAATCCGTTCTCTAAAAGTGGCTGGACGATTTATCCACCGGCTTTAGTAAATCAAGTGAAAAAATATACTGGCAGCGCGAAGAATATGACTGGGACAAATTTAGCTGGTATTAAAAATCAGTTGAATAAAAAACGTCCGGTCGTAGCTTGGGTTAGTAATTTCCATGGTTTTTCCGTTCACGCGATCACCATTACCGGTTATGATAAAAACAATTTTTACTATAACGACAGCTGGTCTGGTCAAAAAAATGCGCGAATTTCGCAAAGTTATTTTAATACTTGTTGGAGTAAACAAGCAAAACGCGCGATTTCATATTAAAATAAAATCCCCACCTTCATCACCGAAAGTGGGGGTTTACTATATCCTAGTCGATATCTTTACCATTTGTTTCAATTACTTTTTTGTACCAGTCGAATGATTTTTTCTTCGAGCGGTTTAGGGTTCCGTTGCCTTTGTTATCGCGGTCAACGTAGATGAAGCCATAACGTTTTTTCATTTCGCCAGAGCCAGCGCTGACAAGGTCGATGCAGCCCCATGGTGTATAACCAAGAAGTTCCACGCCGTCCTCGATTGCTTCGCCCATTTCGCGAACGTGTTCACGCATATAGTCAATTCTGTAATCATCATTGATAGAGCCGTCTTCTTCCACTGTATCCACTGCGCCTAAGCCATTTTCAACGATGAAAAGAGGTTTTTGATAGCGGTCATAAATTGTATTCATTGTAATACGTAGACCTAGTGGATCAATTTGCCAACCCCATTCGCTTGCTTTTAGGTATGGGTTTTTTAGTGTTGCGAAAACGTTGCCTTCTGTTTCTTTGTTTTTCTCTGGATCTGCGCTTGTTAGACGAGAAGAATAGTAGCTGAATGCCACGTAATCAACTGTGTGATCGCGTAATGCGTCTAAGTCGCCATCTTCCATTTTGATATTGATGTTGTGTTCTTTGAAGAAACGTTTAGTGTAGCTTGGGTAGTATCCGCGCGCTTGAACGTCAATGAAGAAGTAGCCTTCACGGTCCGCCTCGATAGATTTCCAGACATCTTTTGGATTACAAGTCATTGGATACGTGTTACCCGCTGCAAGCATACAACCGATTTGATTTTCAGGGTTGATTTCATGACCAAGTTTTGTCGCTAAAGCAGATGCAACTAATTGATGATGCGCAGCTTGATATTTAACTTCCTCTGGATTAGCTTCTTTAGTAACGTCTAAACCTCCACCAATGTATGGAAGATGAAGAATCATGTTGATTTCATTAAATGTCATCCAATATTTTACTTTATCTTTATAACGCGTGAAAATTGCTTCACAGAAATTTAAGTAAAAGTCGATACATTTACGATTTTTCCAACCACCATATTTTTTGAAAACTTCAAGCGGAGTATCAAAATGGTTGATTGTAACAACTGGTTCGATGCCATATTTATGACATTCATCAAAAACTGCATCATAAAACGCTAAACCTTTTTCATTTGGTGTCGTTTCGTCACCATTCGGGAAAATACGTGGCCAGCTGATGGACATACGGAAACATTTGAATCCCATTTCTGCCATTAATTTAATGTCTTCTTTATAACGATGATAAAAATCAATTGATTCGTGACTTGGATAAAAACCATAATCTGTAGCAAGCGCTTTCGATGGATTGAATAAAGCTTCCCAGCGCCCATCCTCTACTGTTGGAAGGATGTCAACAAGTGAAAGTCCTTTACCGTCTTCAAGATAAGCTCCCTCACATTGGTTGGCAGCAACTGCTCCGCCCCATAAGAAGCCTTTAGGAAATTTTGATTCTGTCATTTTTGTGTATCTCCTCTCACGGATATAATTTTACTTCTCCACTATAGAATATGTAATGCATTACATAGCAAGCAATAATTTTAAAATTTTTTTAGAAGAGCTGTTAATCCCTTTAAAAATGCAAAAAAACTGGTACAGAAAATGAATTCCATACCAGCCTTTTTTAAATTATAACAAGTGATTCATATGGCCAATTTCCATTACCCAATATGAACCAATAACTACGACAATCGCAATAAATGCTGCGAATAAAATATTACCAATTTGAATTTTGCCATCGCGGCCTTCAGTCATATGCATGAACATCAGAAGCTGTAGGGCTGCTTGAATGAACGCAAAGATGAAAATAATAACTACCTTAACATTTGTTGTAAGCGTCGAATAAATGGCTACCCAGACTGCTAGAAGCGTCAAAATAATTGATAGCGCGAAACCAACAATATGTTTCCAAGGAATGCCACCTTCAGCATGAGCTGCATTTGATTTATTATTTTGTGCCATATTAGTTCACCATCCCTAGCAAATAGACACCGGTGAAAATGAAAATCCACACAACATCAAGGAAATGCCAGTATAAACTGGAAATAAATACTTTTGATGCTGTTTTTGGCGTCAAACCATGCATTTTAATTTGAATTAGAATAAAACTAATCCAGAAAATCCCGACTGTTACGTGAAGTCCATGTGTCCCTAGTAGAACGAAGAATGCTGACCAGTAAGAACCGATTTGCATTGTAACGCCCTCTGTCACATAGTGTGCAAATTCATAAAGCTCAAAGCCAACAAATCCCGCACCAAGAATTAATGTGATAATCGAGTAAATCGTCAACATTTTCACATTGCCTTTACGCATCTCACCAATTGCTAGACCACACGTAAAACTACTTGCTAATAGTAAAAATGTCATTATTAGTACTAGCCAAAGTTCGAACATTTCTGCTGGCGGATGACCCGCATTCGAGCCAGCCTTTCTCATAACAAAGTAAGTCGCAAAAAGCGTCGCAAACAATGCAATTTCGGCGCCAAGGAAAATCCAGAATCCAAGAATATTTAATCGACCTTGTTCTGATCTATATTCAATTGGCAGATTTTTATTTGTTTCTACAGATTCCATGGGTTACCCTCCTTCACACCAGTCGCAAGTTCGCGCGCATTATGTTCTTCTGTTGCTTTAATTTCGTCCACTTCAACGTGGTAACCATCGTTATTTTGGAATGAACGATAAATCATACATCCTAAAATACCAACTAGGCCAATAATTCCCATCCAGTACCAGTAGAAGACTAGTCCGAAACCTGCAATGAAGAAGAAGACAGACATTACAAACCCAACCATGGTATTACTTGGCATATGGATTGGTTTATAATTTTTATCATTTACATATGGATCGCCTTTTTGTTTTCTATTCCAGAAATCATCCAAGTCATTCCATTCTGGTAAAACAGCAAAGTTATATTTTGGAGGAACTGCAGAACTTGTAGCCCATTCAAGCGTACGAGCATCCCACGGGTCACCAGTAACTTCACGTTTAGAGTTTTTATAGCTGTAGTAGATGTTGTAGCAAAGAACTAAGAATGCTACACCCATCAAGAATCCGCCCACTGTGGAAATAAAGTTAAGCGTTGTCCAGCCATCACCTTGTACGTAAGTGTAAATACGACGCGGCATACCATCTAGTCCTAGGAAATATTGCGGGAAGAAACAAACGTTAAATCCAACAACGAAAATCCAGAAGAACCATTTACCAATTTTTTCATTTAGTCTGTAACCGACCATTTTTGGATACCAGTATGTAAGCCCAGCAAAGCAGGAGAATACTGTCCCAGCAATTAATACGTAGTGGAAATGGGATACTAAGAAGTACGTATTGTGATATTGATAATCGGCCGCAGCCATCGCAAGCATAACCCCAGTTACCCCACCGACAACAAAGTTAGGGATAAAGGCAAGCGACCAAAGCATTGGCGTTGTAAAGGTTATTCGCCCTTTGTACATTGTAAAGAGCCAGTTGAATATCTTAATCCCGGTCGGTATCGCAATCATCATCGTTGTAATGGAGAAGAAGGAGTTAACAAGCGCCCCTGATCCCATTGTAAAGAAGTGATGGACCCAAACTAGGAAACTTAGTAAAGAAATAACTGCCATCGCGGCAACCATCGCCGGATAACCGAATAATTTTTTCCTGGAGAAAGTAGAAATAATCTCTGAGAAAATACCGAAAGCTGGCAAAATAACAATATATACTTCCGGATGCCCCCAAACCCAGAACAAGTTGGCCCACATCATTGGGAGCCCGCCATTCGTGAGTGTGAAGAATGCTGTCCCAAACAGTCGATCAAATGACATCAAAGCAAGTGCCACTGTTAAAACTGGGAAAGCGAAAATAATGATCAAACTTGTAATTAATGAAGACCAAGTAAACATTGGCATTTTCATTAAAGTCATACCTTTTGTACGCATTCTTAAAATCGTAACGAAAAAGTTAATCCCCGTCATCAGCGTACCAATACCAGCGATTTGAACACCTAGAAGATAGAAATTAATTCCATATCCAGCGCTAAAATCTGTCGCAAGTGGCGCATAGTTTGTCCAACCAGCATCTGGTGAACCACCAATTACGAATGATAAGTTAAATAGCATCGCTCCCATAAAGAACGTCCAAAAACTTAAGTTGTTTAAAAATGGAAATGCTACATCACGCGCACCAATTTGAAGTGGTACGGCAATGTTCATCAACCCAATGATAAACGGCATCGCCATGAATAAAATCATAATTGTTCCGTGCGTAGAAAATACTTCATTGTAATGCTGTGCGTCTAAAAATTTCATGTCCGGTAAAGCGAGCTGGGTACGCATCATTAGCGCATCCACGCCACCACGGAAAAACATTAAGACAGCAGCAAGCAAGTACATAATACCTATTTTTTTATGATCAACGGAAGAAATCCACTCTTTCATGAGCCACTTCCATTTTTTTGTATAAGTTAGTAACGCGACAACACCAATACTTACAAGTACGATAGAAATCTGCGCACCTAAAATCATCGGGTCACCAGTTACGATAAACTCATTCCATTTCATGCCTTATGTCCCCCCTTTTAGTTCCCTGCGTCATCCGATTCTTTTTTATTGAATTCATTTGTTTGGATGTCTTCTTCCATTTTCTTCATTTCATCTTCGCGGTGTTTATCCTCATGGTAACCTTCGCCGTTTTTAATAATTTGTGGCTTCATATCATGACGCTCAAATTGCGGATTAGTTACTGTCACAGGACGAACCGGAAGCATTGGTTTATCAGAAATGGTTGATTTTGTGTTCGGATTATGTGGATTTGTCATTTCATAACCAAAACGTTTGTAGGCATAGAAAACATACTCTGGATCAGCTGCTACATCAACAAATGCTAAATGCGTACCAGAATAAGTTTTTTTCTTGGAGCTTCCAGGAATTAAAAGACGGTCATATGTGTCTTGCGTAATAACTGGCGAGTTCGCTTTTGTTTCTTTTGCCCATTTCTTGAAATCTTTTTCAGATTGAGCTACTACGTCAAAGCGTTGATCCGCAAATCCTTCACCATTGAAGTTTGCGTTACGGCCTTTATACGTACCAACCTCATCTGCTTGTAAATATAAATTCATCGTCATTCCAGACATCGCATATTTTTGTCCACCTAATTGTGGTACCCAAAAACTTGTCATTGTATCTGCCGAAGTTAATTTAAACAGAACAGGACGGTCGGTTGGAATATTTACATAGTTGACTGTTTCAATTGACTCATCTGGATAACTAAAAATCCATTTCCAGTCTGCACTTGTTGCGTAAATAACAATTGGATCTTTATGCGAAGTCACTTTTGGTGCTTCTTCCCCTGCATAAATTGTTTTTACAGTCGGAATAGCCAGAGCAATAACGATAGCAACTGGAATTAATGTCCAAAAAATTTCCAGTTTTCTACTACCATGCATATCTGGCTCATAGTTTGAAATGTCTTTCCGTTCGCGGTATTTAACCAACATAATCGTAAACAATACAAAAATCGTCAAAACAATAACCAGCATAAATATAATCGAATAAATAATTAAGTCCGACTGACCTTTTGCAACTGGTCCTTTTGGATTAAGTACCGTCAAGTCACCACAACCACTTATAAGGCCGGTAACCCCAAGTAGTGCCGTAAGTAGCAAAGATTTAAGTACCTTTGACACCCGAATCCCCTCTTTTCCTTTTGATGTTTTCTAATGTGTATTTTTGCGCAAAAATACCATTACCGGAGTGCTGAAAGAAGCTTTTTAGAACTCCTATGTAACTGAAAAAATGCTTTACTATTTGATTCTTTTAAAAAAGCTCACAAACTTTTTTCTGAACTGATTAGCATTTTTAGAATCACTATGTTCATACTCTAACTCATTATATCTGATTTAATACCTTAGTTCAAAAACCTGATATATTAAATATTTCACAAACTTTCATTCTGTTCACTATTCCCTAGATTGTGAAATTCGAAACAAAAAAGCAACAAACTATTTATTTTAGTTTGCTGCTTAAAATTTATTCAGTAATTTGAACTCTCCCTGTATGGAAAGGTAAATGTTTAATACCAAGCTTTTCCCACTCATTGACAAGTTTTTCGGCTAGTTCTTTCGTTTTCGAGAAAGCTATTCCGCAGTCGCCACCACCAGAGCCAGATGATTTTCCTGCGCCGCCCATGTTTTCGGCTGAGTCCGCGAGTTCTTTTAGCAAGCTTGTTTCAATATTTACGCCAGCTTTTGTTCCGAGTTCTTGAAGAATGCGCCGATTTTCTTTAATAGATGAATAGAGCAATTCCTCGTCTTTCGTATGGAAAGCTTGAATTATTTGCTTCATAATCTCATTATTTCTAGTTAAAAAATGTTGATAATTCTTGCTATCTTCTTGCTTAAATGCATGAATTTGCGAAACTAGTTTTCCAGTACTTACAGGTGTGCCCGTCCAACCTACAGAAAAAGTCGGTACTGGTTCTTCTAATGTTTCAATTTGAAGCATTGGCCAAGGCTCTTTCATAAACCATTCGAGTGATTTATAAGCCAAACGATGCTTCACCCATTCTTGATCAAACGTCGTATAAGCAATCCAGCCGCCATACATACAAGAAGCAATATCACCACAAGAACCATTACCTTGCACAACTAAATGTGAAAGGGCAGCTAGTTTGAATTTTTTAAGCATTGATATTTCTGGATAAAATTTCGTCATTAACGCGTTGATTACAGCAACCGTAGCCGCTGCGCTTGAACCGAGTCCATATTTTGCGCCAGACTGATCGATTAATTCTGTTTCAATGACCATCTTCACAGGAGTTAGTTCTATACCTTCTGATTTTAGGAAAGTTGTCGCGATATTAATTGCTTCAGCTGTAAATGTCCAATGTTCCCCGTCTGGTTTAAGTTCTCCGCCAATTGGCCATGAAACTGGATTTTCATAATGTGGAATCCATAATTCATTGCGTTCACTATCTTCAAGAGTTAGCGTTATATAACGATTAACTGCAGTTAGAATGGCTGTGTGACCGGATTCTACCACCGCATACTCACCAGCAACATATAATTTTCCGGGTATTTTAACCTGTAGTTTATTTTTCATCTGATATAACACTCGCTTCCTTACCAGCGTGGCAAATTAGAACGTTTTTAGCCAAACCTGACAACTTCTCTGCTACAATATTTTCATTTTCACGCTCACAAATAACTTTAACATTTGGACCAGCATCCATTGTGAAATAGGCTGGTATGCCGTTTTCACGCAATTCTCTAACTGCATCCATTATTTCTAGCGACAAAGGTTGAAAATAAGTGAAAGGAGGCTCTGCACCAAGCGTTGTCGCATGCATTTTCATTCCGTTTCGTTCTGTGATTTCGCCAACTTTGATGAAATCTTCCTCCAAAATAGCTTGTTTCATTTCTTCCAAGTCTGTTTCAGCAGCAGAAACCCATTTTTCGAAAAACGGAGATGTTTCCACAGTTAGGCGCATTCCATCCCGACTAGAAACTTTCTTTTCTTTATCAGAAACGACTGCGACTACAAGAGACATTTTGTCACATAATTTATTGGTGAAAGGTACTGCAAATGAATCACTACCGTCCGCGAGTTCGCCTTTTTCCCAAATGACAAAATCTCCGAAAACGGAACGAGAAGCAGAACCAGACCCGAAACGAGCCAGTCTGGAAATGTATTCTTTTGTGTCTTTTCTGCCAGCAGCGCTAGATCCAGCAAGCGCAAGAGCTGCAAATGCAGAAGCCGATGAAGCAAGCCCGGCCGCAGTTGGAACGTGATTTTCGGAAGTGATTTTTGCTTTTGCTGAAATACCGAATTCTTCACGCATTTTATCTATAAAACGAGCTACTTTTGCATCCGTTTTTTGTTCATTATTTAAAATAAATGTATCCTGGGCTAAGTTTTCGTCCCATTCTACCGTTGTTTTTGTATAAAATTTATCTACCGTGAAGGATAAACTACTGTTTGCAGGTAGAATCAAGTGTTCATCGCGTTTTCCCCAGTATTTAATTAGCGCCACATTCGTGTGTGCGATGGCTGTCGCTCTCATAACTACCTTCTCCAATCGTAAAAATCCATTCTTGTGCAGCTCCAGCATTATGAAGCGCCTTCGTTATTTGTTTAGCGATTTCTTGATTTTTTGCTACAGCGATAATACATCCGCCTCTACCGCCACCTGTAAGTTTTGCCCCGTCCGCGCCATTACTTCTAGCTACTTTAATTAATTTTTCTAAACTGCTATCACTAACTGTCAAAGTTTCCAAATAAGATTGAGCTTTATTCATTGCAGCACCTATCTTCACAGTGTCAGCATCGCCTTCTAAATGCAACTTTATTTCCCGGGAAATATCACCGAGTTGGTGGATTATTTTTCCTATTTCAGCTTGATTTTCTTTGTATAAAATTTGCACATCTTTTACTGCATCTCTGGTTTCACTTGGAACGCCAGTATCTGCTACTACAAAAGTAATTTTTTTAGGAAAATGCATAATTTCTAGTTTTCGATCTCGCTCATACCATACGGGCTTTTCACTCACGACTGTAATCGCATCAACTCCACTAGCATTTCCGTGGGCAATTTTTTCTGCTGCATTTACAATTGCTAATAGTTTTTTAGAGTCTAATTCTTGATTGAAGTATTTATATAAGCCACGCGCAATACTTGTTGCTACTGCAGCACTTGAACCTAATCCTCGGCCAATCGGAACGCCTGAAGTTACATGAATAGATACATTTTCACCATTACCAATTTCATTTAAAACATCTACTACTAATGCTTTGATTCCTGCTAAGAAATCAGGCATATTTTCTAAATCACCTGTAAAAAATGCCGAAGAAAATTTGGTTTTTGTAGAAGTTTCTACATTTGTCGTTACTATTGCTTGTGTAAATGGGACTGAAATCGCCGGTTCTCCGTATACAACTGCATGTTCTCCGCATAATATCATTTTAGCTGTCCCAATGCCTGTAGCCAATGCACGCCAATCCTTTCTCCATCAAAATAATACAAACTTTAATACTTCATGATACCATAATTTTTTCACTAAAACCTTATTATAGAACTTTTTTTGACCCAAAACAATGACTGGCGCAACTTTTCCCACGCCAATCACCTTTTAAATATCCATTTCTTGATATTGATGTTGAAAAATACACATCCGAATTGCATCGTGGTATGTTCCATCAACAAAAAATTCATCAATTAGCTCGCCTTCACGAATAAAACCAACTTTTTCATAGACATGAATTGCTTTTTCATTTACTTTATCAACTACTAAATATAGTTTATGCAGGTTTAGTACATGAAAAGCATATTTCATCGCGAGTTTTGTGGCAGAAACAGCGTAACCATGCCCCTGAAACTTAGGATCAATAATAATTTGAAATTCCGCTCTCCGGTGAATATAATCAATTTCCATTAACTCAACTAGTCCAACCATTTGACCATCTAATTCTAAAATAAAACGGCGCTCTGATTGGTCGTGAATGTGCTTATCATATAGCTCCTGAAGCTCGACAAATGCCTCATATGGCTCTTCAAACCAGTAAGACATAATTTTCGCATCATTATTTAACCGGTGAACAAATTTTAAATCTTCTCGTTCAAGCGGTCTAAGTTTTAAATCTCCACTCATTTTTCCACTCCTAAATTATAAAATTGGTGATAGTAAACTGGATAGAACTTCTTTTATACGAGTCAATAATGGTTTATTTTCCATATCTTTCATCGTAAATAGTCGGCTATCTTCAAAATCTTTCTTAAAATCACGTTTTAAATGAAGCATAGCCTCACTTTCATCATATAAGAATACCATTAATTCATGATTCAATCTAAAACTTCGCACGTCAAAATTGGCAGTTCCAATAGCCGCACGTGTTCCGTCCACAAGCATTGCTTTTGCATGAACAAAAGAGTCATCGGCATAAGCATACATTTTCGCGCCTGCTTCAATCATCGTTTTTACATAAGCATTACTTCCGTGGAATGAAATCCCGCGATCGCCTTTTCCAGGAATAATAACCCGTACGTCGACACCACTCATTGCAACCCGGCGAATAACCGCAAGAGCCTCCTCATCTGGAACAAAATAGGGCGATACAATCCAAACTGATTCTTTAGCGGAATCAATCAAATCAAGCATCGAATCACGAACCCATTTTTCTTTATCATATGGTCCGCCGTATATCACTTGCGCCCATTCATCACCTACATCAACTGGTGAAAAATATTGTTGTAATCCAGCTTCACTAATAAATTGATCAGCAGCCCCAGCCTGATTTTCCATATAAATCCAATCATTTAGAAAAGATTCTTGAAGTTCGATAACAGCCTGTCCTGTGATTTTCATGTGTGTATCACGCCAGACACGAAAATCTGGTGTATTAGAGCGATATTCTTCCCCAATGTTAAGTCCACCTGTAAAGCCAATTTGTCCGTCAATCACAACAATTTTACGGTGATTTCTTAAGTTGGCTGTTCTTACAATCCAAGGGGAGGCAATTGGGTCAAATGCGTGAATACTAACTCCAGCTTCTTTCAAAGGAGCTAAAAAGGCTTTACTCAGTTTGCTTGATCCAAGACCGTCAAACATAAACCTAACCTCAACACCGGATTTCGCTTTTTCCACCAAAATATCACGAATCTCTGTAGAAATCGCATCCGTTTTAAAAATGTAATATTGAATGTGAATATGGTTTTCAGCCTTTCTAAGCGCGTCTAGGAGCACTGGAAAAGTTTCCTCACCATTTGTTAATATTTCAATTTTATTTCCCTTAATCGGCTCTATGGACGTTAAATGCGCAATTCTTTTAGAAAGCCTTGGTAATTTTTCATTGGTGTTGTTTGGAATTGCATGAATCGCATTAATTAATTTAGCTTTTTCCATCACTTGAGCTGTACTGAATTTTCTAGTTGCTGGATTTCTACCAAACACAAGGTAACTAATTGTTCCAAGCACTGGCAAAATGAAAATAACGGCAATCCAAGCGACTTTTGAGCTAGTATTCCGCTGATCGAACAGAAGTAGCCGAATTGCGATAATAACCCCGCATAGTTGGATGATTCCACTTGTTATTAAGAATAAGATAGCTGCTTGGTTGATTAAAACATATTCCACTAAAAATAAAACTACTGCTATAAACAGAAATTGGACCAGTTTGCGCATTTTTTCAACTCTTCTCTTTTTTAGACGTATTAAAGATATTATACATAAAATACAGCCAAAAAGCGCTTTTTAATGCTGAAAAAAAGCTGGAAAATCATTCTAATTCATAAATTAGAGTCATTTCCAGCTTCGTTTTATTCTTCTATGTCGCTTCCAGGAGCATCTTCAAAACTTTCATCAGGAACTTGTGTGATTAGAGTTTCGTCGATTTCTTCCTCAAGCTCAACTTCATCTTCTTCTTTTGGCACTTTTGCAACAGTGGCTACTTTTTCATCTTCATCAAGGCGAATTAGTTTGACGCCCATTGCGCTACGACCAGTTTGAGAAACAGTATCGATTTCAAAACGAATTAATACGCCACTCACGGTCATTAACATTAAGTCCTCTTCACCAGTAACAGTTTTCATTGCTACTAAATTACCGTTTTTCTCAGTAATTGTAACGGTTTTAACACCCATACCACCACGATTACGTAGCGGATACTGGGAGGCTGGCGTTTGTTTACCATATCCTTTTTCTGTTACAACGAGTACTTTTTCATCGTCTTCTAGTACTTCCATACCAATAACTTCATCGTCTTCACGAAGTCTAATACCACGGACACCGGCAGCTGTACGGCCCATTACGCGGATATTTTCTTCTGGGAAGTAGATAGATTGGCCATGTTTCGTTGCGATAATCATGTTTTTGCTACCATCTGTCATTTGAACAGAGATTAGTTCATCGTTTTCGCGAAGTTCTACAGCACGAAGACCACTTTGACGGATTTTCGCAAATTGAGAAAGGGTGGTACGCTTCACGACACCGTGTTTAGTAGTGAAGAATAGGTAGCTGTCATCAGTGAATTCGGATAGATTTATCACGGCATTCACTTGTTCTTGGCTTTCGATTCCAAGTAAGTTGATGATTGGAATACCTTTCGCGGTACGACCGTATTCAGGTACTTCATAACCTTTTGAACGGTAAACTTTACCCGTGTTAGTGAAGAATAGTAACGTATCATGCGTGCTCGTTGCAACAAGGTGCTCTACGAAATCATCTTCATGAGTAGACATACCTTGAATACCACGACCACCACGACGTTGGCTACGATAAGTTGATAATGGTAAACGTTTAATATAGCCACGTTTAGTTAGCGTAATCGCCACTTCTTCTTCAGGGATTAAGTCTTCATCTTCAAGGCTCACTAAATCACCAGCCAAGATTTCAGTACGACGTTTATCCGCATATTTAACTTTGATTTCTTCTAATTCTTCACGAATAATTTCAAGAATACGCTCATCATCAGCTAAAATGGCTTTTAAATCGTTAATTAATGCCACTAAGTTTTGATATTCTTCTTCAATTTTTTCGCGTTCCAAACCTGTTAAACGTTGCAAACGCATATCTAAAATGGCTTGCGCTTGTTTATCAGAAAGGTTGAATTGAGTCATTAAGCCTTCTTTGGCTACATCAGAAGTTTTTGATCCACGAATTAATTTAATAATCGCATCAATATTATCAAGCGCAATTCGTAAACCTTCTAAAATATGAGCACGCGCTTCTGCTTTACGAAGCTCAAATTCCGTACGGCGACGAATAACTACTTTTTGATGTTCTAAATAATGATAAAGGATTTCTTTTAAATTAAGTACTTTTGGATGATTGTCGACAAGTGCCAGCATATTAATACCAAAAGTGGTTTGAAGTGCTGTCATTTTGAATAAGTTATTCACGATAACACTTGCGCTAATATCACGACGAACTTCAATGACAATGCGCATTCCGGAACGGTCAGATTCATCGTTTAGAGAAGTAATTCCGTCAATTTTTTTCTCACGAGCTAGTTCGGCAATACGCTCAACTAGGCGCGCTTTATTTACTTGGTAAGGAATTTCGGTAATAACGATTGTTTCTTTACCATTTTTCTTTTCTTCAATATCAACACGACCGCGAACGGTAATAGAACCACGACCGCTTTCATAAGCACGGCGAATTCCGCTACGACCCATAATCATCCCAGCAGTAGGGAAGTCGGGTCCTGGAATATGTTCCATTAGATCACGAATACTAATTTCTGGATCATGACTAAGGGCTAAAACGCCGTCAATTACTTCACCCAGATGATGGGTAGGAATATTCGTAGCCATACCAACCGCAATACCTGACGAACCATTGACAAGTAAGTTAGGGAAACGTGCTGGCAAAATAACTGGCTCACGTTCTGAACCATCATAGTTATCAGCATAATCAATTGTGTCTTTGTTGATATCGCGCAGTAGTTCCATCGAAATTTTTGACATACGTGCTTCCGTATAACGCATCGCTGCCGCCATATCACCATCGACAGAACCAAAGTTACCATGTCCATCAACTAGCATATTACGATAACTAAAATCTTGCGCCATCCGAACCATTGTAAAATAAACCGCTGTATCGCCGTGGGGGTGATACTTACCAATAACTTCCCCAACAATACGTGCTGATTTCTTATACGCTTTATCAGAAGTCATACCTAGGTCATTCATCGCATATAAAATTCGACGGTGAACTGGTTTTAATCCGTCACGAACATCTGGTAGGGCGCGGGCAACAATTACACTCATCGCATAGTCTAAGAATGATGTCCGCATTTCTTTATTCAAGTTTATCTCTGTTATTCGTTGATTTGGTGTTTCTGCCATTGTTAGAGAAACCTCCCTTTCAAAAGTAAGGCTGAATCTAGTTCATACCTTTTAAAAACAATTAATAACCCAATTATTACCCGGGAAATATTTATTAAACATCCAAGTTTTTAACGTATTGCGCGTTGTCTTCAATGAATTTACGACGAGGTTCCACGCGGTCACCCATCAACATTTCAAAAGTTTCATCGGCATCAATAGCGTCTTTGATATTCACTTGAAGTAGTGTACGGTGTTCTGGATTCATGGTTGTATCCCAAAGTTGCTCTGGGTTCATTTCTCCAAGACCTTTATATCGTTGAATGCTGTATTTAGTGTCTCCATCAAGGCTTGCTAGATAATCTTCTAATTGTCCGTCACTATATACGTACTCGATTTGTTTACCATGCTTAATTTGATAAAGCGGTGGTTGTGCAATATAAATATAACCTGCATCAAGCAGAGGACGCATATAACGATAAAATAGCGTAAGAAGTAGTGTACGAATATGTGCACCATCAACGTCGGCATCAGTCATAATAATTAATTTGTGGTAACGAGATTTAGAAACATCAAAATCTCCACCAAAACCAGTACCCATCGCTGTAAAAATAGTTCGAATTTCTTCGTTAGCTAAAATACGGTCTAAACGAGCTTTTTCCACGTTCAAAATTTTACCACGAATCGGCAAAATCGCTTGGAATAAACGGTCACGACCTTGTTTAGCTGAACCACCAGCTGAGTCACCCTCAACGATGTAAAGTTCGCTAATTTCAGGGTTACGGGAAGAACAGTCAGCTAATTTACCAGGTAAGCTAGAAATTTCTAGACCACTGCTTTTACGAGCAACTTCACGGGCGCGCTTAGCAGCCAAACGTGCACGAGAAGCCACAACGCCCTTCTCAACGATTTTTTTAGCTACATCTGGGTTTTCCATCATAAATTTATTTAAAGCCTCAGAAAACAGCTTATCCGTGATAGAACGAGCTTCTGAATTTCCAAGTTTTGTTTTTGTTTGTCCTTCAAACTGTGGATCTGGGTGTTTGATGGAAATAATAGCAGTTAAACCTTCACGAACATCTTCACCGGAAAGATTATCATCACTATCTTTAAATAATTTATTTCGGCGCGCATAGTCGTTAATAACCCGCGTTAAAGCCGTTTTAAATCCAGATTCGTGAGTTCCGCCTTCATACGTATGAATATTATTCGCAAATGAAATGATATTACTTGAGAATCCAGTATTATATTGCATGGAAATCTCAACCATAATGTCATCGCGTTCGCCTTCCAAATAAATTGGTGGCTCATGGATAACGTCTTTTGCTTTATTTAAATGCTCCACGTAAGAACGAATTCCGCCTTCATAGTGGAAATCTTTACGAACTTTGTGCTCTTCACGCTTGTCTTCAATCGAAATAGTTAAGCCACGATTCAAGAAAGCAAGTTCGCGCGTACGAGTACGAAGCGTATCAAAATCAAATTCTGTTGTTTCAGTGAAAATTTGTGGATCTGGCGTAAAGTGAACAATAGTTCCACGGTAATCTGTTTCACCTTGTACTTCCATATCCATGACTACATCACCGCGTTCAAAACGTTGGTAATATTTTTGTCCTTCACGGTGAACGTATACTTCAAGGGATGTGGAAAGGGCATTAACTACCGATGCACCAACTCCGTGAAGTCCGCCTGATACTTTATATCCGCCGCCGCCGAATTTACCGCCGGCATGAAGAACTGTAAAGATTACTTCTACTGTTGGACGGCCGATTTTTTCGTTAATCCCAGTTGGAATTCCACGTCCGTTATCGCGAACAGTAATGCTGTTATCAGCTTCAATTGTAATTTCAATTTCAGTACAGAAACCAGCAAGGGCCTCATCTATTGCATTATCAACAATTTCCCATACAAGGTGATGGAGTCCACGTTGGCTAGTTGAACCAATGTACATACCAGGTCTTTTTCTTACTGCTTCTAAGCCTTCTAGTACTTGTATTTGATCTTCGTTATAATCTGAAGCACTTTCATGTACATTTGTAATATTTTCTTCTGACATTAATTATTCCACCGCACTTTCTTTTTCATCAAATTATATTAACCTAAATTAGGATTTTTTTACTGTACCTTTTTCTACATAAAATGTCGTTGCTTGTCTAAGCGTATTGTGGTCGATTCCGCTCGTACTTGTGGTTGTTACAAAGGTTTGTACTTTTCCTTCAATAGCTCCGAGCAAATGCGATTGACGATAATCATCTAGTTCACTGAGCACATCATCGAGTAAGAGAACCGGATATTCACCAGTTTCTTCATGGATAAGGTCGATTTCCGCTAATTTCACAGAAAGTGCCGTTGTCCGCTGTTGGCCTTGTGAACCAAAATCTTGCACATTTTGCCCATTAATATAAAACAGAGAATCATCCCGATGTGGCCCAATAAGTGTGACACCACGGTCGATTTCTCTTTGTTTGATTGATTCCATTTTTTGAAGTAAATCAGCTTTCCACACTTCGGGATCGTCCCCATTAAGGGTGACAGAAGCTTTATACTCGATTTTAAGTGTCTCTAATCCTCGTGAAATTTGGTGATGAATTGGCGCTGCATATGCCTCTAGTTTTTGAATAAAATCAGCTCGTCTTTTCGTCAAATTAATGGCGACATCTGCAAATTGCTCTGTTAAAATATCAAGCAACATTGGATCAACTTTACGTTTCATTTGCAACATCTTCAAATATTGGTTTCGTTGCTGCAAAATCCGCTGATATTCACTTAAATTATGCAAATAAATCGGCTGCATCTGTCCGATTTCCATATTTAAAAATCGGCGCCTAACTCCTGGAGCACCTTTCACAAGCGATAAATCTTCTGGGGCAAAAATAACCACGTTTAAATTACCAACATATTGGCTCAATTTCTTTTGTTCCAAATGGTTGACCTTAGCTCGCTTGCCTTTTTGGGTGATAGCAAGCTCTAAAGGCACTGTTTGCCCGCGCTTCACTACTCGCCCTTCCATTTTGGCTTCTTCTTTTTCCCACATAATAAAATCTTTATCATTGGTTGTCCGATGTGATTTTGCAAGAGCAAGCATCAACACAGCTTCCAAAAGGTTGGTTTTACCTTGTGCATTCTCTCCAAGGAAAACATTCACAGACGGGGAAAATTCTAGTTCTAAGTTTTCATAATTACGGAAATTTCTTAAAACAATGCTTTCTAAATGCATCTGCTATTATCCTTGCTCAATTTTCACTTTTCCAACACCAGGAACTAAGATAACATCGCCATTACGAAGCTTTTTCCCCCGGCGATTATCTTGCTCTCCGTTGATGTAAATCGTATTTTCACTAAGGTACGCTTTTGCCATTCCTCCAGTTGAAACTACATCAATCATTTGTAAAAGTTGACCAAGCGTTACGAACTCACTATTTATCTTTACTGTTTCAGCCAAAAATTTCACGCCCAATCTTTTTTTATCACTACCTTCTATTTTACTAAAGTTTTGCTAATAATACAAAGAATATTTTCATATATTCGTTTTTCAGCTTTTTTTAGCAAAACTAATGGGGGGATATTATTTATTAAAAAAAAGAAAATATGAGCTTCTGTGGCGTTTTTTTATTAAAATGGTTATTTTCGTCGGATAACTGCCTTTTTTTGCCAAGCTCCTGATTTATATCGCCATACTCCGAGCATCGTCGCGGTGATCCAAGCAACTGGGGTCGCCCACCAAAGCCCAACATAACCAATATAAAGGGATAAAATAAATCCGATAGCAAGCCTTGAAACTAACTCGAAAATCCCCATTGCTAAAGGTACCATCGCATCTCCAGTACCACGCAAAGTTTCCCGCACAACAAATAAAATCCCTACAACGACGTAAAATAGCGACACTATAAGTAAGTAACTCACACCAATATTAATAACTTCTGTCTCGCTAGAATCTACAAATAGTAATAAAAATTGCCGAGCGAAAAGTTGAACTAAAATCGTTATTCCAATGCTGATGGCTGTAACTACTTTTATTCCTGACCAAAAACCTTCGCGAACACGATCAATTTTTCCAGCACCGATATTTTGACCAGCAAACATCGAGGAGGCAGCTCCAAAGGCAATTCCTGGTTGATATGTAAGTGAATCAATTCGACTCGCTGCAGTATATGCCGCAACAACGGACGAACCAAAACCATTAATTAAACTTTGAAGTGCCATATTCCCGATAGAAATAAATGATCCTTGTAAACCAGAAGGAAGCCCAATTCGCACCATTTCTTTAAGTAGTGGGGTGGAAAGCTTGAATTTGGCACGCTCTATTCGCATAAAAGGCACGTGGCGATAAGCATAGTAAATAACGGCAATTGCTGCAGCTGTTTGGGATAAAACCGTTGCAATCGCAGCACCGCGAACGCCCATACCCATATAAACAACAAATAAAAAATCTAATGCAATATTCATTAAAGACGATAAAATCAAAAAAATCAGCGGTGTAATCGAATTTCCAAGAGCTCGAAGTATCGCGGCCATCCCGTTATACAGACTCATCGGTAAAATCCCAATAAAAAGAGTGGTTAAAAAGATAGTAGAATCATCCAAAATATTAGCAGGTGTTCTAAGTAAAATAAGAAGTGGCTTCGCAAGTAAAACGCCAGCAATAGTTAAAATAATCGCCGAAAAAACCACCGCATACGTTGCAGTAGCAATTACATCTTTTAAACGATCATAATCTTTAAAACCAAAATACTGCGCTACTACGACAGAAATACCGCTCATAAGTCCAATAATCAAAGAAATCATAAAAAAATTGACTGAGTTTGTCGCCCCAACAGCAGCAAGGGCATCTACACTTACAAATTTCCCGACAATAACGGCATCAATCATCGTATAAAATTGCTGAAATAAGTTTCCAATCAACATCGGCATCGCGAATAAAAAGATTAATTTTGTCGGGTTACCTGTTGTCATGTCTTTCATCATGCTAAGAATTACCTCCATTTGCATAAATATACATTTTTATTCAAAATCTGTACTATAACAAAAAAAGAATCCGCCTTGAAACCAAGACGGATGTGCTTTTTTGCGAGATTAGTAAGTTCTAACCGGCGTGATTAATTGTAAAATTTCATTTGGATTAGTAGCATCTTTTGGTCGAAGTACGAAAGGTCTCATTGTGCCAGAGAAGGAGATTTGAATATCATCGCCTTCAAATGCGCGCAATGCATCCATCATGTATTTACCGTTAAAGGATATTTTAATTTCTTCACCAGTAAAGCTTTGACTAAAGACATTTTCCGAAACATTCCCAACTTCAGGAGAGTTAGAGGATACTTCAACTTGTCCATTTTCAAGGGTCATTAATTTAATAACGTTATTACGGTTTTCGCGAGCAAGTAGGGAAGCACGGTCAATCGCTTGTAAAAATGCTCTGGAATTAATGACAAGTTCTGATTTAGTATCAGTTGGAATTAAGCGTGATGTATCTGGGTAACTACCTTCCAGTAAACGAGAATAAAATAATAAATCTTTTAATTTAAATAGGATTTGATTATTTGCGAGTGTCATTTCAATGGATTCACTTGCATCGTCTAAAATTTTATTTAGTTCAGCTAAGCTTTTTCCTGGAATAACAATGTTGTATTCTTCGTCAATATTTGTTTCAAGTGGAATTTCACGTAATGCTAGACGATGACTATCGGTTGCAACTGCGCTAAGTTTGTTATCTTTAATAATCCAGTTAACACCTGTAAGCACTGGGCGAACTTCGATAGCAGAAACAGCAAAAACAGTTTGTCTAATAATGTTTTTAAGGACATTAATAGGAATTTTAATATTTTTACCATCAGTAACTTCTGGTAATTTAGGGTATTCCATTGGATCTAAGCCGTTTAGTGTAAAGGAAGCTTGGCCAGAACTAATGTTAGTTTGATAATTTGTAGTAACTTCAATTTCGACATTTTCTTCAGGTAAACGACGAACAATATCACCGAAGTACTTGGATTGAAGAACGATACCACCAAAACTTTCAACTTCTACAATTACTTCATCATTTTCGATTAATGGAATAAATGCTTCGATGGAAATATCAGAATCGCTACCGGTTAAAGTAACACCTTCATCATTTACGACTATTTTTATCCCCGTTAAAATTGGAATCGTTGTTCTTGCAGAGATGGCACGAGTAACTTCATTGACTGCTTGGACAAGACGATCACGCTCAATAACAAATTTCATGAGTATCCCCCATTTTTTTATATTTTGTAAAACCTCAAAAACCTTTAATTAATTAATAAAAAATCGTAGTAATAGTAATAGGCACTGTGGATTTGTGGATAAGTATGTTTTAAGCTATGCGACATAAAGTTTTCCACATGTTGATAACTTGTGGGTAAGTATGTTCCAGTTATCCACATTGTACACAGGTCTATTAAAACATATTTTGTGACTTTCTTAAATTTTTTTCAATTTCAGCAAGGTCATTTTTCAACACTTGATCGGTTTTTAGTAGTTGCGATATTTTTTCATGTGCATGGATGACGGTTGTATGATCTCGTCCACCAAATTCATCACCGATTTTTGGTAATGAGGCATCTGTAAGTTCTCTTGAAAGATACATTGCGATTTGGCGCGGGAATGCAATACTTTTCGTCCGTTTTTTTGCTTTAAAATCTTCCAAACGAACGTGGAAATATTCGCCCACTGTTTCTTGAATCCCACTAATCGTAATAACTTGTGATTTAGAAGAGGGGATAATATCTTTTAAAGCCTCAGCCGCAAGACCAGCTGTTATATCTTTATTAACGAGGGAAGAATAAGCAACTACTCGAATGAGTGCACCTTCTAGCTCGCGAATATTCGAATCAATTTGGTTTGCAATATAAAGCATGACTTCATTTGGAATATCAAGTCCGTCTGCTTTTGCTTTTTTACGTAAAATGGCGATCCGTGTTTCTAAGTCTGGTGGCGTAATATCAGTAATTAAGCCCCATTCAAAGCGGGATCTAAGCCGATCTTCCAGTGTAGGAATTTCTTTTGGTGGTCGGTCACTGGAAATAATAATTTGTTTTTGTTCATCATAAAGCGTATTAAATGTATGGAAAAATTCCTCTTGCGTTCCTTCTTTACCGGCTAAAAATTGAATATCATCAATAAGTAAGACGTCAACATTCCGGTATTTTGTACGGAATTCTTCGGTTTTATTATCTCGGATGGAGCTAATAAACTCATTAGTGAATTTTTCGCTGGAAAGGTACATTACTTTGGCATTATCTTTATGTTGTTGAACGTAATGGCCAACTGCGTGCATTAAATGTGTTTTACCAAGGCCAACTCCGCCATAAATGAAAAGCGGATTATACGCTTTCGCTGGTGCTTCGGCTACTGCAAGTGATGCTGCGTGGGCAAATCTGTTCCCTGAACCAATGACAAATGTATCAAAAACATAACGCGGATTAAGCATATGTTTTCCAATTTCAATACCATCTTCATCTAATGCTGGATTTGGTTTAATCACAGTGTATTCAAAGTTTTCTTCCTGCTCGCCATCAATAAAGCGGACATCAAATAAGCGACCAGTTATTTCTTGCAAAATGTTAGCGATAAATTGTGTGTAGCTCTTCTCTAACCAATCGCGTACAAAATTATTGGGCGCTGAAATAATAAACGTGTTACCTTCAAGTGAATGAGCGGTTGTTGATTTCATCCATGTATCGTAACTAGGTTTACTCATATTTTTTTTGACGATTTGCAGTGTTTCCTGCCAGATGTCTTCAATTGATTGCAC